>JAEWAK010000033.1 GCA_023391695.1 Bacillota bacterium | reverse complement strand
ATTTTCAGGGTTGTTTCACTGTTCAGTTATCAAGGTTCGTATGCTCTTAGCCAGATTTTTTCAAATTAATCAGAATCTTTTTGAGGTCTTTCTTTAAAAAGTTCTTTTTAAGTTTTTCTCTGTTTTTCGAGCGCTTATTTACTATAACATATTCAGAATTGTTTGTCAACAGCAAATTATTTACTTTGTTTTCTGAATATTCTTTGCTTTTGTTTCAGCAAGGAAGTAAATATTATCATATTTTCATGCTTTTGTCAACAACTTTTTGCTGTTTTTTAGCTTCCAAACTGCATAATTTTTATCCGCATATACTTGAAAACAACTTTGCTAATATAACACAAATAAAATTGTTTGTCAACACCAAATATTTTTATTTATTTTCCGAATATTTCATCCTGTTATTTAAGGACGGACCCATAGAATAACATTTAAATCATAATTTGTCAATAACTTTTTGAATAAATATAATCATTAATTCAATCCCAATTAATTATTTTCTCCTAATATATCTTCAATCAGATGCGGGTTGAATTCTTTCTTCTTAAACATATCGATCTCATACTTATATGGAGAAAGTGACTTTTTACTATTACCGGGTACCGGTACATAAGGGGTTTCCAATATCTTAGGTATCTCCTCAAAATCTTTGTGGTGAACAATATAATTCAGGGCATCAAAACCAATCTGCCCAAAGCCGATATTTTCATGCCGGTCTTTTTTAGCGCCAAGTATATTTTTACTGTCGTTAATATGAAATACTGCAATTTGATCTTTGCCAATCAGCTTATCAAATTCCTGAATGACACCGTCAAAATCATTTACAATATCATAACCCGAATCAAAAGTATGGCAGGTATCAAAGCATACCCTCAGCTTGCCATTATACTTTACACCGTCATAGATACGGGCCAGTTCTTCAAAGCTTTTACCGATCTCACTTCCCTTCCCGGTCATCGTTTCCAGGGCAATACAGACTTTGGTATCCCTGTCTAAAACTTTGTTAATCCCTTTAATAATCTGGGAAGTTCCGGTTTCTTCCCCGGCCCCTACATGGGCTCCGGGATGAAGTACCAGATACCGGCTGTTTAACGCTTCTGTTCTCAATAATTCAGAAGCCAGAAAATCGGCTGCAAAAGTATCCTCCTTAACCGAATTACCTAAATTTATAATATAAGGTGCATGTACAATAATATCTGAAATACCATGTTCTTTCATATATTCATGGCCCGCTGCTATATTTAAATCCTCAATTTTCTTGCGCCTGGTATTCTGGGGTGCACCGGTGTATATCATAAATGTATTTGCACCATAGCCTGCTGCTTCCCTGGCTGAACCTAACAGCATGTCCTTACCGCTCATCCCGACGTGGGAACCTAATTTTAACATTAAATACTCCTATTCTAATATCATTCTTATCAAATCTTTTATTATTAAGTTTTCCATATAAATCCCCCACTATACTTTCTCCTTCTCATATTATACTCTATGTTTCCCCCTGTTACAAACATTTACTAAGAACAAGTGAATACCATATCACATGCTCAGGGTATAAAAATAATGCTCTTATGAGTTATAATTGTTCCCCAACTACAGCTCATAAGAAGCATTTCTATGGTTATTTTTATTGCTTTTTAATTTATACCTTTCGAATTGAATAAATTTTGATTTTCCTATTACTATCCATTAATCCGTTTATTTCCTGACGTATATCGGTAACCTGGGTATAGCAATAACCGAATAAACGGAATCCTTATAGGCTGGCCCTTGTATTCAATACCTCTTTGCCAGGGCTGATTTAAAACGACTGAGTTAATTTAGTATTATTACCCTTTTACTCCTGTCATGGTGATTCCTTTTACAATCTGTTTTTCAAACAAAATGAACAGGAGGATGGCCGGCAAGGATGCCACCATATTGGCGGTCATGGGCCGTACATAGTCTACGGTATACGTTCCCGCAAAGGTGGGAATACCGATGGGCAGCGTGAATTTTTCACTGCTCATGGCACAAAGCAGTGGCCATAGATAATTATTCCAGCTTCCCACGAATGCAAAGATAGCTACCGTTACAAGGACTACTTTGGAAAGAGGCAGTACAATCCGGGTAAATATGGTTATCTCCCCGCCTCCGTCAATTCTAACCGACTCCAGCAGCTCATTTGGAATTCCTTTAAAAAAAGCAGTCATGATAATAAGGTTCATGGATCCAGCAATGGTAGGAAATATAAGTCCCGCATAGGTATCAATCAGATTCAGTTTATTTGCCGTAATGAACAGGGGTACAATGGTTGCCTCCCCAGGAACCATTAAACCGACCAGGAAATAAAAATAAAGCAGCCCTTTTCCCTTAAAGTTTATCTTGGCTATGGCATATGCCGCCAGAGCAGACAGAAATACTACCAGGAAGGTGGAAAGGGCGGAGATAAACAAACTGTTTAACATCCAGGCAGGAACGTCACTGTGGAAAATTATCCCCGGATAATTTTCAATGGTAAAGGGAGGCGCAAACCAATCCCAGATATTTGTGATCTGCTTTCCTTCCCGCTGAAAAGATACCGCCAGGGACCAGATAAGAGGAGTAACAAATATAAGGGCAATAAGAACAGAAAGTGCCGTCAAAAGTAATTTACCTGTCTTTATTTTCTTATTCATACTTTTTCCCCCTTACTTTGAACCTTAAGCTGAATCAATGACAGTATAACCAAAATCAAAAACAGTACATAGGATATTGCCGATGAATACCCCATATCATTTTTCTCAAAAGCCGTTTCATATATGTACTGGATCAACGGTCTGGTACTAGTGCCGGGCCCGCCCCCCGTAATCATGTAAATCTGTCCGAACACTTTAAAACATGCAATGACCTGGAGCAGTAAAACCAGATAAGTGGTAGGCTTGAGCAAGGGCAGTACGATAAGAAAGAGCTGCGCCCTCCCGGACGCGCCGTCAATGTCTGCCGCTTCGTATACCTGTTCCGGTATATCCTGTAAGGCAGATAAGTAAATCATCATGCTAAAGCCCACCGTCCACCAGATAGTCATTAATGATATGGTAGCCCAGGCCAGGTGATTGTCCTGGAGCCACTGTATCTCCGCTCCCGGAGCCAGAATACCCAGACTGTGCAGAAAATTATTGATAAATCCCCGGTAAGGAGCGAACATGTAAATTGCCGTAAAGGAAGCCACCGAAACCGATAATACATTGGGCAGGTAATAGCAGATCCGGAACAGCTTCTGTAATTTACTGGCCCGGTTGGCAAGCAAAGCTAATGCAATTGCACAAATCATTAATGCCGGTACGGTAATAACTGCAAATACTGCAGTATTCCGTAAAGCGCCCCAAAAATATTTGTCCTGTAGGAATTTCGAATAGTTACCCAGGCCGATAAATCTTATTTTACCCATAAGCCCCCATTTATGCAGGCTTACATAGACTCCCTGGATCATCGGCCATATGGTAAATACCGTATAAAAAATGAGAAACGGCAGTATAAACCCGGCCGCAGCCAGTGCTGTCCTGATTTTCTTCGCTTTGCTGCCCATGCTTATCCCTCCTGATATTTTAGTAATTATTTCCTGTCAGTTCAGATTCATTTTTAATTCGTCATAAAGGCTGTCGATTGCCGTTTTGGAATCGGTCTGACCGGTCCAGATGGTATTCAGGTTTGTTATCATGGAATCCTTCATGGCGTAGAAGTTCGGATTCTTAGCCGGCAGTACGGCAGTATCCAGAGCGCCTTTATAGTCACTTCTATAGTTCATGGATAAGTACTCTTCACTTTCCAGTACGGATTTATTGGATGGAATCTGGCCGGATTTCGCCCAGGCCGCCGCTCCTTTGGAGGATACATAATATATGAACTCAACCGCTGCTTTTGTTTCCTCTTCCGTCCTGTCTTTGTTATAAGGAATAATCAGGGTGTGGGCATCTGCCCAGCAGGCATTCTTCCCAAATAACTGGGGGAAGGACTGCGCACCGAAGTTTAAATTTTCCGTCTGTTCAAAAGCTCCCGTAGCCCAGGTTCCGGCAATGCCAAGACCTGCCTGGCCGCTCTGGAAAAATGCCTGGTGGTCATCAATGCCCTGGCTGACATAACCCTTGTCATATAAACCTTTTACAAAACCCGCGGCCTTCACCGCAATGTCCTTATCCATGGTAACTTCCGATCCGTCTTCCTTTAGCAGGGCAGTCCCGCCCATCTGGAAATAAACCGCCCACCATAAACGGTAAGGATCGTCTCCTGAATTGGTGATAGCAATGGGAGATGCACCTTCCGGAAGAACTGCCTTGATTTTATCCAGAATTGCATAGAAATCATCAACACTGCCGATATCCAGCTGGCCGTCCCCATTTAATGCAACACCTGCTTTTTCCAATATATCTTTGTTAAAATACAATATTTCCGCATGGGTATCCAAAGGCATGGCATAGGCAGAACCGTCAAAAGTAATGCTGTTTTTTGTGGTATCCGTATACTGGCTCCAATCAACCCCGATTTCATCGGCATAATTATCTATGGAAATTACAACGCCCTGCTCCACCAGTTCCGGAAGCTTCGATACATGGGAAATCCCGATATCCGGTCCTTTTTTCGCTGCTACGGCAGTCTGGAGCTTCGTATAATAATCCCCCCAGACTAACATAATGGACTGGACGTCCATGGACGGATTTGTGGCATTATAATCTGAAATAATGGAATCCATAAAGGAGCCGTCCCCGCCGCTGAACAAGGACCAGAATACCAATTTGCCTTCCTCCGTTTTCACATTCTCCGGATTATTAACGGTACCGTCTTCGTTAACGTCCACCGTATCCGTGGCAGCCGCTTTCTCTTTCGTATCCGCAGCGCCGGCCTGTTCCGGGCCATTGTCCGTATTGGCGGTACTGTCCGTATTCCTGGAACAGCCGGTAAATGAAAAGGCTATGAGACTTACTGCTGCCAATACGCATAATAATTTTTTCTTCATGAAAAAACCTCCCTTTAGATTTTGGTTCAGGCAAAATTTATGTTTATAAACATCCCCCTTATAGGTACGTTAAATGCCGGCAAACGTACTTTATTTTTTATAACATAAACCTTGTTGAATCCAGGACTTTTTTTGGAACAAAACTTAATTCTAACATATTTATTGTTCCTTAATTTTTATTTTAAGTGATTCTATCTATATTGTCAATATTTTACAATTAAAATTTTAAGTATAATATATAGCTATAATTATCATTTAAACAATATTTCTGTTGTTTTGTTTTGATGCATAATTATTTCAACAGAAGTTTTGTTCATTTTAGGATTGAGGTATCTAAGCGGACTTTTTGACTCCCCAACCCTAAAAGATAAAAAAAGACGATACAAGCTTCTCTCTTGCTGTCGTCTTTCATAAGTACGTTTTTTATCGCTGCCTCCACAAGCAGCATTATGTAATACTTAACAATATTCTACATTCAGAATTATATCCTGGGCGTAGTCCCCGAAATTTTTACCAAATAAATTAAACCCTCCCGCATATTTTGCATCCGGCTTGTTCCCGATTCGGACCGTAATGGAGGATTGGTCCATAATATTAAGTTCATCCATGCTGCAATCATTTACTTTCATTTCATTGATAAAGGCACCTTCATGGTTGATTTCCCAGGTCATTAATAAACCATGCTGGGTGTTGCCCGATTCCCAGGTGACCGGATTCAGGCGTCCCCTCCTGGCGCCAAAATCTCCCGGACTTGTAAAGGAACCGCACTCCTGCCCGTTGATCCATACGGTTATGTCAGACTTCCAGTCTTCCCGGTAACTGGGCGCCTCGGAACAGATTTCCATGGATAAACTGACCTTCTTTGGCTCCCTTCCTTTTGGAACTAGATTTGGAAAACGGTATTCCAGGTAACCGCCTGAACTCCATATAATCTGCGCATGTATCCGTTCCGGAAGATAAAAACAATACTCTGTATCCTCCATTCCGATGATATGCTCCATATCGGCAAGACCGCAGGTAGGGACTACGCTGCATTCCGAAAAGGCACCGATGGGCATTTCCACACTGGCTACTTCGTTTATATGATAATTGGTAGCAATTAAACTGATATTCACATAATCTTTTTTCCGGTTGCAGAGCTTCATGGAACCTCTGGTTCCGGGCTGTTCCTCTAACCGTATCAGGTTCGCTTTTTCGAGGACCTTAACATGAAGGGCGGCACTGGACGGTGGAATGTTAAGTTTTTTTGCAATTTCATTTATAATTAAGCCTTCATGATACAGCAATTTTAAGATTTCAATACGAACCGGTGACGATAAGGCTTTTGCGACTTCACATAATTCTTCTTTATTTTCCATGTTTAGTTCAACAATTTTTGCCACTCTGCTTCCTGCCTTTCCTTATATTTTATATGGAACGGATTATGAATAAATATGCCCCTTCTTTTTTAGAAATCTCATACTCCCGTTCTAAACGGTAAAACTTCCCGTTTATCAGTTTCTTTATAAAATCCCGGTTATGGGAATACAGGATCAGGATACCGTCCTTTTTCAGGTGTTCTTTTGCTTTTAAGAAAAATCTTCGGTGCAGTTCATAAATTTCCGCCTCTTCTTTATGTCCCATGACCCTTGGCATATCCGTAATGATTTCATCAAAGAGATATTCATGTTTAAAATCAAAAAAATCCCGGTTGATGTAGTGTATTATGATACGGGCCGCTTTGGAATTCTCTTTTGCTTTCTCTATTGCATCACCGTAGATGTCCAAGCCGTACATGGTGCCGGCCTCCACCAGTTTATGCCGTTCAATCAGCATCGTCCCAACGCCGCAGAAGGGATCCAGACTCTGAGCCCCCTCCTTCAGATACTCCTTGGCAAGAGCAGCAGCAAGGGCCGCATTCACCGGCTGTATGCTGGTTGCTATTGCATTCTTACGGTAGGAAAACCTGTCATCCATTATGGTGAATAACTTTATTAACAGGTTGTAACTTCCTTCTTTATTTTCAATCAGCCTTATTTCAAATTCATAATTTGAGGTACTGTTAATCAGTTCCCTGCCGGTTAAGCGTTCCAGTTCAAGTCCCAGCTTTTTTGTAAATGCACTTTTCTTATCCAGGGCAGCTTTACTTTTCAGCTCAATCCGGAAATAAAAAGGGGCACCTTTTTCGTGCCTATCCTTCAGAAAATCTAACAGGCTGCTGCCTGCCAGGCTTTTTGCCGCCATAGAGGCATCCATACCGCAGGTTTTTATATCCTCCAGCATAAACAGCAGTTCACTGTAGGTCCTTATGGATAATACCGGCTTTAAATCAGCCGTTTTTACTATGATACCGGCATTGAATTCCCTGGCTTTCGCGTCTTTTATCTGCCCCAGTGTTACCGGCACGAAATTGCGGTTTGTTAACAGCACTAACTTAGACGGCACGTTATAACCGGTAAATACATGCCTTTTTATTCCTTCCGCCGATATAATAAGGTCGGACAGCACACGGATCTCCTCGTTGATATGCTTTTTATCGGCTTCATCTGTTTCCAGGTTACCCAAAGCCGCCAGCCTTTCTTTTAATTCCGGAAGGAGGCTTTTGTAATCCAGGCCTTTTATTGCCGTTAAATAAGAACTCCTTACAAAGAGCTGTGTTTCCCTTTTGTAAGCTTCCATAAGTTTTCCAAGGAAAGATGGGACTGCCAGTTCTCCCATAATCAATGCCGTATTCTTTCTAACCTTTGCATCTTCACTTGACAGCAGCCGGTCAAAGATTGTGTAATCCCCGCCGATTTGATACAAAAGAGCCGATTTATTATGGCCTTCCTTTAATTCGGCCCGCAGTTTTATTAAATTCTGCCTGATGTCATTTTTGCTTTTAATATTTTCAAATATATCTCTTATCATGAAACTCCTTTATGCCAGTTATTTATCAAATCCTGTGACTGTTCCGCGCTGCGGTGATAACGAACCAACGTCATTACGGGTTTTGACACCTTAAGCAGTACCCGGCCTTTACCAAATTCTTTTTTAACGTCAAAAGGTATTTCAACATAAGCGCCGTCTATATCCGGAACTTTTTTAATTCCAGCATCAAATTCATATACTTTACACATTTTTCTGTCTCCTTTAATCAATATTAATATTATAACATAAATCGAAATTATTTGTAATAAATGTGTAGTTTTCTTTCAATTATATTGACTTCCTCTATTATTTATGGTACTTTATTTGTAATTAGGTATAGGGGAGTAGTCAGCAGAAATAATTTATAATTATTCATATCCCGTTATTTTTGCAGTTAAATCAACATTATGGACGAGACGTTCTGGTTTAATTTTAAATGACAAGACCTGTATCCTTTATAGGATACAGGTTTTTTTCATGCTTACCCTATAAACTTTAATCTTGTACAAGCACGAAGGGAGAACTTGTTATGGACTTTTTATTATCAGGAATTACATCAATTACAGTCCCACAATTAATCATGTATGCCGTAGGTATTTTATTAATTTATCTGGCAATTGTGAAAGGATATGAACCATCCTTATTATTGCCTATGGGATTTGGTGCTATTCTGGTCAACTTACCGCAGTCTGGCGTTCTGAATCAGTCATTAAGCGGTATCGGAGAAACGGAAGGTATTATCGAGTGGCTTTTCCATGTGGGAATTGAGACTTCAGAAGCACTGCCCATCTTATTATTTATCGGTATCGGTGCCATGATTGATTTTGGCCCTCTGCTTTCCAATCCTATCATGTTATTATTTGGAGCAGCTGCCCAGTTTGGTATCTTCTTCACTTTAACCATTGCAACACTTTTAGGTTTTGATTTGGCAGATGCTGCTTCCATCGGTATTATCGGTGCGGCAGACGGTCCGACTTCTATATTAGTATCTCAGTTATTAAAATCAAAATACATCGGCGCCATAGCGGTGGCGGCCTATTCCTATATGGCTCTGGTTCCCTTGGTTCAGCCTGTCGCCATAAAATTAGTTACCACCAGGAAAGAACGTTTAATCCGTATGCCTTATAATCCGGTATCCGTATCCAAGAGAATTAAAATTATATTTCCCATCTTAGTTACTGTTATTGCCGGTCTGGTAGCACCTATGTCCGTTGCCCTGGTTGGTTTCTTAATGTTTGGTAACTTACTCCGTGAATGCGGCGTACTGAACAGCCTGTCCGAAACGGCACAGGATTCCCTTGCCAACCTTATTACCTTACTGCTCGGTATCACCATTTCCTTCAGTATGAAGGCAGAAGCTTTCGTTACCTGGCAGACCCTCTTAATCATGGGCCTTGGTCTGGTGGCATTTATATTCGATACCATCGGCGGCGTAATGTTTGCTAAGATTATTAATCTTTTCCGCAAAAATAAATTAAATCCTATGATCGGTGCAGCCGGAATCTCTGCATTCCCTATGTCTGCCCGTGTTGTTCAGAAGATGGCCATTAAAGAAGATCCTACCAACCACATATTGATGCATGCAATTGGAGCCAACGTTTCCGGCCAGATTGCTTCCGTTGTAGCCGGCGGTATTATCATAGGCCTAGTCAGCAGACTTCTGTAACATTATTTTACTTACGAATACATCAATTAATAATTATTCATAACTTTTATTAGTGCAATTTGCCTGGAAAGGAGTTATCTTATGTTAGGTGATATTGAAACAGTTTTATTATCCCTGGATATTATGTGGAAGGGAATGTTCGGTATATTTGCAGTTATCTTAGTTATTACATTCCTGGTAATATTCATTCAGTGGTTCGAAAAAATGCTATCTGATAATTCTTCAAAGAAGGAATAATAAGGTCAGGTAATATATTTTAATTATATTGTTTAAATGAATCCTACGGGGCTGCCGCATATTATATTCATTACTTGAATGAATTCAAGTAATGAATATAATATGCGGCAGCCCCGTAATTTTTTTATATTTCTTTTTACTCTGTTATGGCAATACGCCCATATCCTTTTTCCGAAGTCCTTTCTCTTCCAAATTTCAAATTAAATCTGCTAATTTTTTAAAGTAGTTTTGCAGTTCTTTTAACATAGAGAGGCTGTTTCGAATATTATATTATAAGCTAATATGAAAGGAGCTATTTTATGTTAAATTATGACACGATAAAAATAATTTTCCAACCCTTGGGTCTTATCATAAATACGAATTTTGTTATCCCGGTTTTTATCCTGAGTATAATTGCAATAATTTGCGGCGCAGGATTCTGGGTATTTTTCTCAAGACGCAAGAAAAAAAACGAAATTAAATTAAAAGCCACCGGTTTAAAATTTAATTTTTTCAAAAAAAATAAAGCCCCCAGAAAGCCTTTATATACCTTGGATGATCTAAACAATGACTTAAAACCTTTTGGATTTGCCTACTATCCTCCCCAGGATTATTTTTATTCGATTATGTATGGCTGGCAAAGTGAATGCGGCTATTGCGAATTATACGATGAAGGGTCAGCGGGCTTAAGTATGATCATCGACTGCGAACCCATTTATTTTAATTACGACGGTAAAAAATGGCTGATCGAATTTTGGAAAGGCCAATACGGAATGACCAGCGGCTGTGAAATCGGCATCTACACCACTACAGGTCCTAACCTAAATATACCGGGTGTATTCAACGGTACTTTTTATTTTTGTGCCAAAGAAGAAGACCATCTCCCGTTAGCCTTTACCTTATATAAAAATGGGAAAGAGATATTTAACAGAAGGGAAGTGCATTGGTGGCTGACCGGTTTCAAACTGGGTGAATACGCCCATCCATCCGAATTGTCGGTAGCAATTGAGATCACGCTGAAGAACAAAGAAATGTTGGAAGCTTTTTTAGGCGGCATGCGAAAGGCCGGTTATACCGATGACCAGCTTACCATCCGCGGGAATACCGTTTCCTTTATTTATGGTGTTCCTTATGCCGACCAGCCTATGACCAGGACTCCTGAAATTGAATACTGGATGCAGATGAATAACTTAAGGAACACTTCCGCTTACAATTTTGCGACAAGCGCTTATAAAAATACCATCGAAAAACTAAATTATGTAAGAAATGCAGCTCCCAAGCTGTATCATAAAATTATTAATATAGGAAGCACCAAGGAATTATTTAAAAGCTATGAATTTATCAGGAAATTTTTAGGACTACAGGAAAAGGTCAGAAATATCGATAAAATAAATGGAATCTTTTTTAATGAACAGCCGGAGGAAGAAACCCAAACCGTCTATCCGGAATTGGAGCCTCTTGAAACGGCCGATAAAACAGAAAACAGTACATTGGAAAGTTCTGAGTTACAGGATGAGGTTAATAAAGTATAAACAGGGAGGATTACAAGAATGTCAATCATAACACGTTTGAATAAAGTGTTTGATTCTGCAGAACAAATTTCCATTGATGATTCCTCTAAAATTGTTTTAATGAGCGATTGCCATAGAGGCGACGGCACCTGGGGGGATAATTTTTTAAATAACCAAAATTTGTTCTTTGCAGCCTTAGACTTTTATTACAGAAAAGATTTTACTTATATTGAACTGGGCGACGGCGATGAATTATGGGAAAACCGTAAAATCGAACGCATTATTACCATACACAGCGATGCCTTCTGGCTTATGTCAAAATTCTATAAAGAAGACAGATTCTATATGTTGTATGGAAACCATGACCAGGTTAAAAAGAATAAAAATTATACCAAAGATCATCTAAAAACGTACTATGTCGATAGTATTAAAAAACGTGTAGCTTTATTTCCGGGTTTAAAAATACACGAAGGCTTGGTTTTACAATATAAAGACAGCAGCAATACAATTTTATTAACCCACGGACACCAGGCTGATTTCTTAAACTATGATTTATGGAAATTATCCAGGTTTATGGTTCGTTATCTATGGCGTCCACTGGAATTAACCGGTGTGCGTGACCCCACCAGCGCAGCCGAAAATCATTCCAGAAAAGAAAAGATTGAAAAGAAATTGTCTGACTGGGCAAAAAGCCAGAAACACATTTTAATTGCAGGACATACACACAGGCCTGTATTTCCTCAGCCGGACGAACCATTTTATTTTAATGACGGGTGTTGTGTCCATCCCCGCTGTATCACCGCCATCGAAATAGAAAATGGCTCAATTGTACTTGTCAAATGGACCGTAAGGACACGAAAAGACAGATCTTTATATGTAGACAGAGTAATATTAGAAGGCCCGGTTAAGTTACAGGATTACTTTGGAGTAATCTCCAGGTAAATGGTATAGTTTATACTGCTGGGCTGTTTTAAAATATAGTACAGTGAGGAATTAAAATATTCCTGCTCTTAAGACTATTATTTTTGCAGCCCAAATTTTTAAATTATAATATTTTAAAATAGTTTTTGTGATATTCGATCACTCCTTCTTCTTTCAGCCGGCTGATTTCCCTGGACATGGCACTCCGGTCAACACATAAATAATCTGCCAGTTCATTGCGGTTTAAAGCTGTTTCAAAGGAGTTGGAATGGTTTTTTTCCGCTTCGTAAGAAAGATAAGCCATGATTTTATCCCGGATGGTACGTTTGGAAAGCAGCTCCATTTTATTATTTAAATATAAATTCTTCCCGGCCAATAATTTAAGAAGGTTATTGATTAAATTACTATGGAAACTGCAGACACTGGAACAAGGAGATACTATCCGCTTTATGGGCAGCCAAAGTACCTGGCAGGTTTCTGTGGCTACAACACTGACGGGACTTTCCGTAATCCCGGCACAGGCAAAGGTTTCCCCGAAGATTTCCCCTTCCCCAAGGCCTGCAACCAGCATCCGGTTACCCAGGATATCTTCCCGGATCACCTGGACACCGCCTTTTAGGACAATACCCAGGGAAGTAATTTCACTTCCGGATAAAATAATAGTCTGGTTTTTCATATAGTGCTTTACATTACTGCCTAAACATCCTAAAATCTCTTCAATTCCTGCTGCTTCAATTCCCTGAAACAAAGCGACCTTTTTTAAAATCTCAAAATCCCGATTCATTCGTCCTCCTCCTGACTTCTATTCCGTACCCCTGCTGCCGTTGAAACTGGTGTACCGCAAGCTGATATCCCTACCAATTGCTTGCCTGAATTTCATGCTGATTACTATTTTATATATTTTAATCTAAATTTGTTGCAAATGCAACCGATATAAATAGAATTCTATTGTAAAATCAATACATGAAAGAAATTAACTTAAAACAGATAAATAAATTAAGGAGCAAATATATGAAAAGACAAATTATAAAAATCGATAAAGAAGCCTGCAACGGCTGTGGCTTATGTGTGGATGCCTGTCATGAAGGTGCTATCGGACTGGTCAACGGCAAAGCAGAGCTTCTGAGGGATGATTACTGTGACGGCCTTGGCAACTGCCTTCCGGTCTGTCCCGTTAATGCCATTACTTTTGAGGAAAGGGAAGCCCTGGATTATAACGAAGCCGAAGTTAAGAAAAACATGGAGAGAAAGAATGCGGTTCCTCATTTCTCCGGCTGTCCCGGTTCCAGGTCAAGCGTTATTAAACGGGATACGGCAGTACCTGCCGCTGCGCCCTCCACAGCACCCCAGTCCATGTTAAACCAATGGCCCATTCAGATTAAGCTGGTACCGGTTAATGCACCTTATTTTGATGATGCCAATCTTTTAATTGCAGCCGATTGTACTGCTTATGCCTATGGTAATTTCCATAACGATTTTATTAAAAACAGGATTGCCTTAATCGGATGTCCGAAACTGGATGAAGAAGATTATTCCGAAAAACTCACCGAAATCTTGATCCGCAACGATATTAAGAGCATTACCGTAGTCCGTATGATTGTTCCCTGCTGCGGCGGAATTGTAAATGCAGTAAAGACTGCCCTGGCAGGCAGCGGTAAAATGATCCCCTGGCAGGTAGTTACCGTCTCAACGGACGGCTCCATCGTTGATATGTAAAGAGCATCTGGATTGGCTGTAAAGCAAATGATAGCAAAAAGAAAGACCCCATCCCGTTTAACCATATAAATCCTGCTGCACGCTGAATAAACCGGATTGGATCTTTCTTTTTTTATTAGACTTTAATTCCTGTCTGACTTAGTTGGAGAATAATTGAGTACAATATACGGTTCCCTTGCTGTCTTTATAAACACCGATACCAATTTTGTGGAAATTAGCATTCATGATATTCGCTCTGTGTCCCGGAGAGTTCATCCAGCCTTCTACCACTGCTTCCGGTGTGTTATAGCCATAAGCAAGGTTTTCGCCTGCGGCTGTTACACTTACATTGTATTCCTCTAAAACCGTTGACCATTGGGTTCCGTTTGGTCTGGTATGGGAAAATTTCTGTACAATTTCCTGTGCACGTTTATTAGCCGGTGCAACCAGATTTTGCGACATGGTCAATGCAGATAGACCGCCCTTTGCACGTTCTGCGTTAACAAGTTTAAGAACCTGGCTGGCAAAACTGCTGTCATAATTACCGGAAGAATCCGAGGTTGTTGTCTTGCTCGGGGTTTTCGTCGGTGCAGGGGTTTGGGCCGAGGTCTTGGATGGAGCCTTGGTTGAAGCCTTGGTTGGGGTCGCCGTCGAAGATTTCTGTTCTTTTAAAATATTATTAACAAGCTCATTAATATCTGTGCTGTTGGTATTTTTAATAAGCTCATTAATATCTGCGCAATTAGTTCCGCCAGTAATTACTTTCACAGTTGCATTGCTGCCGTTTTTGCAGGCGGTGGCCGCAGCTGCTACTGCTGTGTTGTTAACACCGAAAGCTTTCAGATTTCCTCCAAATAATGTTGTTGATACTAACACTACTGCTAACGCTGAAGTTACTATGAATTTTTTCATTGGATATGTCCTCCTATCTGCTATCTACAACTAAGTTACGCAATTAGGTTAACATAACAAACAAGCAGATTCAACCCCTAGTTATTGGTAATTATCACAGGTATATCCAGATAAACGCCCCCTAAAGTATGCATAATATACGAAAGTCCCCGGCTAAATTTCCCCGTCAAACCCTTTTCTTCCTGCAAATTCCTATAGGTCAGCCCCTATGAAATTAAATCTGAATATGAGAATCTCTACTTTTTCCCATAAATAGATCCAATTTTTAACTGTTTTACAATTTCATACCAGAATACGGACAGGAATGAAATTATCACCGTATATAAGAAATGGGGCAAACTCAAATATTTTAGCAGCAAAGCCGCCTGTAACGGACCGTAAATGATCAGCAGCAGCAGGATCACCGTCGCTGACAGGACAAGCACAATTCCATTTTCCTTCCTTATCCTTCCAAAGGAGCGGATTACCGTATCTTTTTCAGAGGAATTGACAAGGATTAAAAACAGGTTGGATAATATCAATACACTAAGCCCTATGGTCCTTGCAGTATCCGCATTCTCAGGGTGAAATAGCAGATACCCGTAGTAACTTCCGAAAGAACTTAAGAAAATTGCAATGCCCTGTATCCCGCTTTTTATTAAGATCCCTTTGGTCAATAATCTTTCCTTCGGATTTCTGGGGCCCTGTTTCATGATGTTTTCTTCGGCCGGCTGGCGTTCAATTGCCGCCGCACAGGTTGGATTCATGATCAGTTCCAGCAGCACCACATGCAGCGGCAGCAGCATCAGGTCTGCAGGCAGAATATGGAGCAAAGGCCCGAATAAGCAGATAAGTGCTATGGGTATATGAATGGTAAATACATACCCGATCGCTTTCTGGATATTACCATAAATTCGTCTTCCATCCTCGATGGTGTCCAGGATGGTTGAGAAGTTGTCATCCAGCAGGATTAAATCCGCTGCTTCCCTGGTCACCTCCGAACCCCTGAGTCCCATTGCTATTCCGATATCCGCATGTTTTAAGGCCGGGACATCATTAACTCCGTCCCCCGTCATGGCCGCTGTCCCGCCGCCTGCCATTAAAGTTTTTATAATGCGCAGTTTCTGTTCCGGTACTACCCTGGAAAATATATTAACTTTCTGAACGATGGATAGCAGGTCCTTATCAGAAATTTCATTTAACTGGTTTCCCGTCATCGGGTTTCTGTCACCGGGAAACTGAACCTGTTCCGCAATTGCCGCTGCCGTGTCCCCATTGTCTCCCGTAATCATCACTACCCGTATTCCTGCTTCCGTGCATCTTCTGATATCTTCCGTTATGGAATCTTTAGGAGGATCTTCAAAACCCAAAAGCCCCAGGAAAGTAAAACTGCACTCATTGAGCACGGCGGGAATCCTGGTTTCATCCGGGATTTCCATAATTCCTACTGCAATCACGCGAAGCCCCTTTTTAAACAGTTCCTGTGTCTTTTCCTCAATCTCCAGGCGCTCGCTCCCGGTTAACCGGCTGTGGCCTGTCAGCCATTCCGGTGAGCCCTTGGCCGCCGCAATGATTTCCCCCTTAAGCTTCCACACATGGGTCATAGTTTTACATACCTGGTTAAAGGGATATCCTTTTATGAATTCGCCCTGGAATATTACATCTTTATCCAGTCCCAAAGTATTACAGCAGTCAAAAACCGCTGCTTCCATGGGATCATGGGGCTTTCTGTCACAAGCCAGACCGGCAGTCCCGGCAAGGCAGGCTTTCGTACATTTATAATTATACATTTCCGTTACCGCCATATGATTTTTGGTTATGGTACCGGTTTTATCCACGCAGATCACGGAAACTGCCCCTAATGTCTCAACTGCCGATAATCTGCGGATAAGGGCATGTTTTTTCGTAAGCCGCAGGGCACCCATGGACAAAAAAAACGTTAGAATTACCGGAAATTCGGCCGGTATCATGGATAAGGACAACACGATCCCGGATAAAAAACTTTCTATGATACGTTCCGAAAAAGCATAGTCCGATAAGTTAAAATAGGTGATAAAACTGACCAGCAGAAATAGACAAACTGCAATCCCGGTACAGGCTCCGGTCAGGCTTTTCATTTGTTTTTGCAGTAGGGTAAGTTTATCTTCCGAGCCGGTAATACTCAGCCCGATTTTACCGTATACCGTTTCACTGCCGGTTTTATCCACTAATATAGCGGCACTTCCCTGGGTCACCATTGTCCCCGCATAACAATAATCCGGTCTCGTAACCTCCAGGGAAGCCAAGGCTAGTTCCCTGCTCTTTTCATAATCCGGCGTGTCGGCAGGTACCTTAAAAACTTCGCCCGATTCACCGGTTAACAGACTTTCATCCAGGCAAAAGTCATGGACGGATAATACATATCCGTCAGCAGGCATCCTGCACCCCTCTTCTGCCAGAATCACATCTCCGGGTACTAAATCCCCACTTTCAATACAGGTGACCTCCCCGTTACGGACGGCCTGTATTCTTGGCTGGGACAGCTTTTTTAAAGTACTTAAAGCCCTATCCGTCTTCCATTCCTGCAGCACATCCATACCGACAATCCCAAAAACAAAAAAGAGCATAATAATTCCGTCTTTCGCCTCCCCTAACAGGAAATAAATGATGGCTGCCGCGGCAAGAAGTAAAAATATAGTTTCCGACACCTCATGGAATATTCTTTTTAACAGAGTCTTTTTACCCTTTGCCATAATTTCATTTTTACCGAATTTTCTCTGTAATTCAATGACATCAGCTGTCGTTAAACCTTCCTTATTAACCTTGTTCAAGCATAATCCTCCATTCGGACTCTCTTTACCTTTCATAACACTGCCCGCCCTTTGGATGCCAAACAAAAAGCACCTGCAGGACACATGTAGTAAACTACTGTCCCGCAGGTGCTTTCACAACCCGCTGCTGTTTTTACAGCCCGGCTCCGGATATCGGCCTGATCAGTTTGTACTGTAGATATACGCTTTAATTGCGTTTTTGCAGTGCAAAGAGAATAATTAATATAGTATCACTATATTCAAAGGCTGTATTTTTTGTTACTCGGCTATATAACTATTTTCAATTGTAATTACGACCTGGTATCTTTCATCTATTTTCTTTAATGCTTCTTCAATCTTTAATAATAACTCCTGTTCCCGCTTCTCATTATAAGAAAAGGGAACCACCAGGTCAAAAATAAGGTTAATATGCTGCTCTCCGTTAACAATACGGAAATCATGTATGGCTGCTTTCGGTTCCAGTTCCTTTACAACCTCTATTACAGCTTTTTTCTTTTCCACAATCCTCTGGTCATTAATTTCTATAGGGTCCATGTGGATTACCAGAAATATCCCCATTTCCCTTAATACGTCCCGCTCTATCCGGTCAATGGTCTCATGGGCTTCCTCCAGATTCACATCACTCGGGACCTCCGCATGGATGGTCGCCATTGTATGGGATGGCCCATAGTTATGGACAATAAGGTCATGGCTTCCAATAATTCCTACATATCCCTCCACTTTTTGTGTAACGGCTTCGTATACTTCCCTGTCAACTGCTTCGCCTAACAACGGTTCCAGGGTCTCCCTTGCTATGTTAATACCCGCCAGCAGTACAAAGACCGATACGATAGCACCCATCCAGCCATCCACCGTAAATCCGGTCAACTTTCCGATAATTACGGAGGCTATGGTAGTCGACGTAATCATAACATCCCCCAGGGCATCTGTTGCCGTCGCTTTCATCACATTGGAATGAATACGCTTTCCAAGGGTCCGGTTAAACAGGGAGAGCCAGAGCTTTAACAGTACGGAGATACAGAGGATTCCGATCAATATCCAGTTAAACCCCACCTCCTCCGGGTGGAGTATTTTTGTAAAGGCACTTTTAAAGCAGGATATGCCGACCTGAAGGATGATAAAGGACACTGCAAATGCCGCAATATATTCAAATCTTCCGTGCCCGAAGGGATGCTCCTTATCCGCAGGCCGTTCGGCAAGCTTTACCCCCACCAGCCCGATAATGGAGGAAGCTGCATCCGATAAGTTATTAAAGGCATCGGCCATAACGGATATACTATTAATAACCAGTCCAATCGTTACCTTGATCCCAAACAGCATCATATTACTGATAATCCCCACCACACTTGCCAATATGCCATAAGCAGTCCGGACCCTGGCCTTTTCCGTATTGGTATAATCTTTTACAAATAATTTTACTAATAATTGAGTCATTCGGCTCCTCCTGAATTCATGTGCTGCCCCAGGAATAGATTATTCATTACCTGCTCAGTTTGTACGTTATTCCGGTTTTAATACATATCTGCAATGGCCACACACAGCATTTTATTCTCTTAACGCTTGCAAAACCCTGTGTTTTACTGAAGCTGCAGTTCATAAAGTTTCTTATAGATACCGCCGAAATTCAGTAATTCCTGATGGGTGCCGGTTTCACGCACTTCCCCTTTATGCATGACCAGTATCTTATCCGCATGCTGTATGGTGGATAACCGGTGGGCTACCATAATGGTGGTTCTTCCCTCCATTAATTTGTCCAAAGCATCCTGTATGATCTGTTCCGTTTCGGTATCAATATTGGCTGTGGCTTCATCCATAACCAGTATGGCCGGATCGTATGCCAGGGTCCTTGCAAAGGACAATAGCTGTCTCTGGCCTGCCGATAACGTTGTCCCCCGTTCGGTTACCGCTTCTTCATAGGTATTATTTAAGTTTTCGATAAAACCGGCTGCATTGACATAACCTGCAGCCTGTTTTACAGCCTCATCGGTTATGTCCTCATTTTTCAGCCTTATATTGCTCTTAATGTCACCCGTGAATATAAATACATCCTGCTGGACCTGGCCGATGGCTCCCCTTAACCGGTCCGTGCTTAATTCCTTAATGTCAACACCGTCAATGGTTATTCTGCCCCGCTGGATTTCATAATACCTTCCGATTAAATTCAGTATGGAGGATTTGCCTGCACCGGTGGCCCCTACAAAAGCAGCGCGCTGGCCTGGTTCAATGACAAAACTGACATCCCTTAGAATCCAGTTTTCCCCTTCGTAGGCAAACCAGACATGGTCAAATTCAATACGTCCCTTTACTTCCGGCAGAGCCCTCGGATCCTCCCTGTTGACAATCAGAGGCTTTTCATCCATAATGGTAAATATTTTTTCTGCCGAGGCCATGGCCGACTGGAGGGTTCCAAGCTGCTCCGCCAATTCCTGGATGGGCTCAAAAAAAGCTCCGATATACTGGATAAATATGTACAAAGTACCAATGGTTATGGTACCTTTCAGTACGGAATCACCGCCCACTCCTATGATGATAACCAGGGACAGGATGGAAAGCAGATAGATTAAGGGCCGGAATATGGCAAATACCATCAATTCCCTGAAATTTGCCTTATAGAGCTCCATATTCTTCTGCTTGAATTCCTCATACTTCTCATTTTCCCTGGCAAAAATCTGGATTAGTTTCATACCGGATATATGCTCGGATAAATAAGTATTAATGGCGGTAAGCTTGGTCCTTACCTGCCGGTATGTCGCCCTTGATAAGGATTTAAAAAGAAGGGTAAGCCCAATGATGAGAGGCAGCAGCAGAAATCCATAAAGGGATAATTTCACATCGATCCGGAGCATCACTACTGCAAGGCCGATGATTTTTATGGAATTTTTAAACAGTTTCACCAAAATATTGGAATACATCTCATTGAGTGCTTCCACATCATTGGTTATCCGGGTAACAATCCGCCCTACCGGTGTAATATCAAAAAACCGCAAGGATAAATTATGGACATGTTCAAAGACTTCCTGCCGGATATTATAAATAATACTCTGGCCGGTGAGCTGAAGTATCCAGGTCTGCAAAAAATTACAGATGAAACTTACCAATAATACCAGTAAATAGGTGAAAGCGATCTTTTTTACCTCGTCGAAATTGCCGTTTTCCATAAATACATCTATGGCATTTCCTACTAAAACCGGACGGTAAAGTTCAAACCCGGTTATGCAAAGTACCAGGATAAAGGAAAAGGCCATCCATTGCCGGTAGGGCTTCACATAAGCCAGCAAACGCTTTAATACACTGCCATGAAAAGAGTTTTCATAGTCATATACATTTTTCTTCTCCATACTCATTATACCTTTCCAATCTGTATGCCAGTTCCGGCAGCCCGTTAAACCTCTAATCCTGGCGCTTATCTTTGCGTATATGAAATTTGTGCTTCCGATTCACAGACACAAAAACCTCCGGCTTAAATTTCGGATTTTTCAGCCTGACTCCCATTGCAGTATCCGAAACTGGAGTTTCGGATACTGCCTAACATAAGACATTCGTTCTTTGAATGGCTCACATGCCTTTCGCGAGACTGTTCACACTAACACCTATGCATATCGCAAGCTGGCTTACGATACTGTCCAAATAAGAAGTGTGGAATGTCTTTTATTTCACACTACTGCCTCCAGCTGTTTCTCCAGCTGCTGTTTTTCATGCATTTTTGCATATATTCCCTGTTTCTCCAGTAATTCTTCATGAGTACCGTATTCCGCCATGATACCTTCTTCCAGCACAAGTATCTTATCCGCATTCTGTATGGTGGAAATACGGTGGGCTATAATAATGGTAGTTCTGCCTTCCCGGTTCACTTTCAGGTTTTTCAGGATCTGTTCTTCCGTATTGGTATCCACGGCGGACAGGGCATCATCTAAAATAAGGACAGGGGCATCTTTCATAAAAGCCCTTGCTATGGAACTTCTCTGTTTCTGCCCTCCGGATATGGTTACTCCCCTTTCCCCGACCAGGGTCTCATAATTTTCCGGGAAATCCATGATGTTATCATGGATACATGCCTCTGTCGCCGCTGTATGTACTGCCTGGGTATCTTTAACCGCTGCACCAAATGCTATATTATTTTTAATGGTATCGGAGAACAGGAAGTTATCCTGGGGTACATAAGCGATATTTTCCCTTAAAATTTTCAAAGGGATTTTACGGATATCCTCTCCGTCTATGGTTATCATTCCCGGCTCAACATTATACATACGGAGCAGAAGGTTTGCCAGGGCTGTTTTTCCGCTGCCGGTCCGCCCAAGGATTGCCAGAGTACTTCCCTTTTCGATCTTGAGAGAGATATTTTTCAGAACTTCCGGGGTTTCTATGGTAAACCGGAAACTCAGATCATGAAACTCTATTTCACCGTCCAGGCTTTTAATCCGGTAATCCGTTTCCCCTTTTACATCACAAACTTCCGGTTTTTCCTTAAATATATTTAAGATCCGTTTCATGGATGCATATCCCTGAGAGAATAAAGTAACGCTGTCACCTGCCGCAATCATGGGCCATACCAGCATATTGATATATTGGTTAAATGCTATGAACCTGCCCAGGGTAATGGTTCCCGTAATGGTAAGGTAACCGCCGTATAACAGGGTGATCAGGCCCGACAGTCCGATCACCACGTCCAGTAACGGCATAATAACAGCCTGTAATTTTACAACCTCCATATTTTTATCTTTGTTATCCTGGTTGGCTTTCGCAAAGGCTTTTAATTCCTGCCTTTCCTGTACAAATGCCTTTACTACCCGGATACCGGAGATGCTTTCCTGAACCTGGTCCGTTAAATCCGAAAAGGCCTTTTGTTTCCTGGCAAATCTCTGTTCCGCCTGACGTCCGTAATAAACTCCGCCAAATGCAATAAAAATCAAAGGTATAACGGCAAGGAGGGTCAACCTTACATCAACATACAGGATCATCTTCGTCAGCACCATTAAGGTCATAATGCAGGCATCAAAGGAGGTAATGACAGCAGGACCTGCCGACATCCGGACCGCATTTAAATCATTGGTGAAATGCGCCATTAAATCCCCTGTCTTGTTCTTGTTGTAATAACCCATGGACAGTTTCTCCAGGTGGGCAAACATATCATTGCGCAGATCTTTTTCAATCGCCCTGGCCGAACCAAAGATAAAGTAACGCCAGCCGAATCTTCCCGCGGCAAGCACTAATCCCACCAGTACAATTTTTATAATTCCCCGGAACACATCACTAAAGTTCATGGTGCGTCCTGCTAAACCGTCCGTTATTTCTCCGGTGAACTGTGGTATGTATAAACCCATGAAATCCACGATAAACAAAGTCAATATTCCAAAGAAATATTTTAACTTATACTTATTCAGATATTTAAATAAAATATTTTTTTCTTTCATTTACAGCTCCCGCTTCCATTTTTTTCAGTTACTCCAATTTATAAGATGTCTATATATTATCTATCATTTTTTGGAATTTTTCAATATCCAAAACTATAATTTACTATATCATACCGCTTCAACTTATGCAAACATTTGTTCTTTTTTTTATTAAAAAGTAAAATAAAAACTGCTATCCCCGTCCGATAATTGGATAGCAGTTAATCTTAGAAGGAAGTCCAACCGTATAGACTTCCATACCCCGGCATAGGTAAAATGTTTTAATTTCATCCTGCAAACGGCAAAAGATAACCGGGGCCGCCAGCCCCAGGAGCAGAAAAAGGAATACTTAATAGGCCTTCAGTAAGGGCTCTTTGCCCCCCGCAGGGCTGGCGGAATAAACTTTATTTTCATAATTACCTCTCATTCTGTCAGAAAAAGTGTCGGCGCATCTTGGCACGCATTTACGCTTTGGTATCATCCTTTACATATTCCATAATATCTCCGGGCTGGCAGTTTAAGGCTTCACATATTTTCTCCAAAGTGGAGAACTTTATGGCTTTTGCTTTTCCATTTTTTAAAATTGAGGTATTTGCCATGGTGATGCCGACCTTTTCCGATAGTTCCGTTACACTCATTTTACGCTTTGCAAGCATTACATCTATATTTATTATAATTGCCATTCTCTCACCTCAGATTGTTAAATCATTCTCTTGTTTTAAGTCACTGGCCTTTAACACAAGATGGGACAACGCCGCCGTTAAAATTGCCAATGCAAAGCCAATAAACAGAATTACCATTACAATTAACAGAATTTCAGGAAACAATAATCCAGATAGAAACGCGGCTATGGTTGCAATAATATAAAGCAGGCAGTCGGTAATGAAATATCTGCTGATGGCTTTAAGAGCCATTGCATTTTCCTGGCAAAAAGAACAGTCCTTTCCGATACGCGTACAGATCCCCCAGAATTTCCACAGGGCAAGGTAACAGGGTATCGTGGTAATCCATATAAAAGCCACGAAAAACTTCCATAATAGCTGTGTCCCCGAATATCCCGGCATTAGATCATGGGACCAGGACGGTATAATAATAAAGCAGAAAAAAGTTCCGATACCTCCTGCTATAATGGTAATCAACTTAAGCCACCTGGCCATTTCCCATTGTTTCATTCTGATTTCCCCCTTTGGCGATTCACTTATTATATTTCAAGGATTTAAACATTCTTATCATTTTACTTCGTCAATTTTACTTTTATAAATTATACTATATGCCAATGGATCTGTCGATAATAATTTATCGTTTTACAATAACTCCTTTATTTCTGCCTTGATTTTTCGCCGGTTTCACCAGTTTTGCCGGGTTATTTTCCATATTTCCATATCTCACCTCTTTTACAATTGAGACCTTAAATTGAGGCTGAATTGTAAATGAGAAATAAAACCGATAATAAACCGAAAGGCCGCTTTGTAAAGTGAATTGTAGATATGAATATTATTATTTATCATGTTTTGAAAGTTTAGTTACTTTTTTAATAAAATATGATAAACTTAGAGCCAAAGGCCAAAGCGGATATCCGCCTTCCGTTTTACTGAATATTTTATTGAGTACCCTTATTTACAAAGGAGGCTGTCATGGCTGCTTTAATTATTGATCCGAATTTATATACCACAAGGCCGGATTCTTCCGGCAGGCTGGAAAAAGAGATGCGCGTTTATGATTTGCTGGAACAATTGGATATCCCATTTATCCGGGTAGATCACGAAGTAACCGCTACGGTCGATTCTTGTCTGGAAGTTGAGATAATGTTAGAAATAGAAATTTGTAAAAACCTGTTTTTATGCAATGCACAGAAAACTCATTTTTACCTGCTGATGATGCCGGGGAATAAAAAATTTAAAACGGCCGATTTAGGCAAGCAGATTCAAACCTCAAGGCTTTCCTTTGCCGCTCCCCAATACCTGGAGGAGCTCCTTGATATTACGCCAGGTTCGGTCAGCGTATTAGGGCTTATGAACGATTCAGACAACCGGGTGCAGTTATTAATTGACCGGGATGTCTTAAAGCAGGATGCCATTGGCTGCCATCCCTGTATCAATACGTCCAGCCTCAAGATACGGACAGCGGACATATTGAATAAGTTACTTCCCTTTTTGAAGCATGAACCTGTTATCGTTGACCTCTAGTATTGTTTTACACCTGTTAACAGTAATATATTTTGTAACTGTCCAGTGATTGCATAGTTACTATATTTTATGGCCGGTTTTGGTACCGGCAGTTCACACAAACCAATTTTATTAAAAACAGTCATAATAAACGCTGCTTCCTGGTATAATGAAGAAAGTATTATAATTAATAATAATTTTATCTGTTTAGGCTCTACAACTTTTAGTTGTATTAATTATAATTCCCGCTTATAGAAATCAGAGGCTTGATAACGTAACCGCATTATGCGCAGATGGGAGGCAGAAATGAAAGTATTAGTAGATGCAGATGCTTGTCCTGTAAAACATATTATTGAAAGAATAGCGAAAAAATATTATATTCCCGTAATAATGGTCATTGATACAAGCCATATCCTGGAATCGGAATACAGTAAGATTATTCAGGTCAGCAAAGCACCGGACGCAGTTGATATCGCATTGATAAACCGCACAGATTCCGGAGACATTGTAGTGACGCAGGATTATGGGGTTGCTTCCATGGCCCTGGGTAAAAAAGCATATGCCATAAATCAGAACGGCAAGTACTATACGGAAGAAAATATTGACCTGCTCATGTTTGAGCGGCATCTTTCCAAAAAACAAAGAAGAGCCGGCGGCCGCACCGGCTCTATGAAAAAACGTTCCAAAGAAGATGACGAACGTTTTGAAACTGCATTTTCAAATCTTTGCGAGCAGTGGTATCTGGCTAATTCCACCGGGGTAAAACTATCTGGTCTGGATTCCTGACCGTTTGGAAAATACATCAACTGCCTTGGAAACAGCGGTTCCTAAGATAAAGCATACCACCGCTTCAATCAGACCATTAATACCAACAAAAGCAATCACAAAAGCAAATACGTTTCCGGTGCCAAGGGTTTTTGCTATTCCCTGGATGTATTCCGTATTATAAAAGAACAGCATCATTGTAGTCATAAACAGTAAGGTGTTTAACAAAGGGCCGGCTAAACTCGCTGCGGCATAGGATATTCCCCTGGTTGCATTCCATTTTCGTAAGGCTGCAAAGGCGAGGCCGGTCAGCCATCCCATAAGTATACGTGAAACAACGGTTACAATAAAAGTCCCGACGGGATTGATGTTTAGAAGTACTGCTCCAAAGGCACTCATTCCAAAACACTGTATGAAGCTGGTAAGACCAAATATGCCGCCAAGAATGGCACCTCCTGCCGGCCCAAACAGGATGGCACCGACTGTAACCGGAACGACCAGTAATGTAATCTCAAGTCCGGGGGTTTTGATATACCCCAGGGGTGTAAATGCCATCAGCAATATAATTGCTGTAAAAAGTCCAAGCTGCACCATTTTTAAGGTATGTTGATTTTTGTTCGTATTCATAATTTAAGTTCCTCCTTTAAATTGATCCAATCTGTCAATAGTATTGGTTAATTTTGCAATTGAATAACATCCTGATCAAATATATTCCCCGACCGGAGTATTTGTATACCATATCCGCAAGCTTCCATGTTATGCGGTACTTCGTACCGTTGATATACACTCACTACGTTCGGTGCCGGTATTTAGAACAAATAAAAAGCACCTGCAGAAAACCCGGGAGTCATCCCGGCTTTGCATGCGGCGCACTATTTACAGTATATTCAATATTAAGCTATATAGCCTTTTTTGCTGAATATAACCATTGTCCAGTTCCTGCCGCGACTACTTAATATGGGTCAAGACTATTCATATGGAATATGAAATTCATCTATAAAGGTCTGGCTCTGCCCGTCATCTTTCTTCCCGCCTTAACATCCGTTAAGTGCAATAGAAATAAACCGGGACTAAACCGTTCTGTTTCGTAAAACCGTAACCTGTTTATAAATGATTTTTTAATTTATTCAATTGTAATTGTATATTATCCTATTTTTTATAAAAATGCAAGAAAAATTGTAACTGCTATCTTAAAACCGTGTTCTTACAATTCCCTGTTTTTTTACATCTGCCAGCCCTTTGGTTGTTAAGCGGATATCATTTCCTCTATAAACCTAAAAAAGCGCCGGAAGTTTATTTCAGCCTCTGACGCCTAGTTTAATTGAAAACAAAAATTTTATCCGGTTTTTATTAACCTAGTATTACTTCAACCTCGTGTTCCTTACCGTCTCCAGATACCGGAACTATATTGCCTGCCACTTCTTTGCCGTCTACGGTCATTTTGGCAACACCTTTGGATACATGGTCAGGATTTTTAATCGTTATCTTCAAGATATCCCCCCTGAACTGCCTGGTGATCTGATAACCGTCCCAGGAAGCCGGGATTGCAGGGTCAACCATAAGCCCGTCATATTCCGGTTTGATACCTAAAATAAACTGGGTGATTGCAACAAAGTTCCAGGAAGCGGTGCCTGTCAGCCAGGAATTTTTTGCTTCACCAAACCTTTTAGCATCCTTGCCTGCTACCATCTGGGAATATACATAAGGTTCCATCCTGTGGATTTCGCTGTATTCTTCCGTATAGGCAGGTGCAATTCTTGTATAATAATCAAAAGCCTTGTCTCCGCGGCCCACAACTGCTTCCGCACACATGATCCAGGCATTGTTGTGGCAGAAAATACCCGCATTTTCTTTATAGCCGGAAGGGTAGGTGGAGATTTCGCCATATTCCACATAATATTTTGTAAATGCCGGATTATTAAGAACTAAACCGTATTTGGTCCCCAGCCTTTCTTCCACCGCATCCAGGGCCTTAACTGCCCTGCCGTCTTCCATGCCGCAGCCGCCCATGATGCAGAAGCCCTGGGATTCGATAAATATCTTTCCTTCTTCACATTCGCTGCTGCCGATTTTCTTTCCAAAGTCATCATAAGCTCTTAAGAACCATTCGCCGTCAAAGCCGTGTTCCATAATGATATTCTTCATCTTATTTACTTCTGCGTCCGCTCTGGCAGCTTCAGCCCGATTGCCGATTTTATCCATAAGTACGGCATATTCCCTGCCGATGTATACGAACATGCCTGCAATCATGACGGATTCGGCAACCCTGCCGTCTTTGCTGGTGGTGGTCTGGAAAGATTCGCCCGGTTCCATGGAGAAGCAGTTTAAGTTTAAACAGTCATTCCAGTCCGCCCTTCCGATCAAAGGCAGGCCGTGAGGTCCAACATTGTTAATAACATGGTCAAAAGCTCTCTTAATATGATCCGAAAGGGGAGTTGCTTTAGTTTCATCGTTATCAAAAGGCGTCATGACATCCAGAATGCCGTAATCTCCGGTTTCCTTAATATAAGCCACCACAGCAAGGATGAGCCATAAGGGATCGTCATTAAAATTGCCGCCGATTTCATCATTGCCTCTCTTGGTCAGGGGCTGGTACTGGTGATAAGCACCGCCGTCCTCCAGCTGGGTTGATGCCAGGTCAATGAGCCTCTCCCTTGCACGGTCCGGAATCTGATGCAGGAAACCTAATAAATCCTGGTTCGAATCACGGAAGCCCATGCCTCTTCCGATGCCGGATTCAAAATAGGATGCACTTCTGGACAAATTAAAGGTAACCATACACTGGTACTGGTTCCAGATATTAACCATCCTGTTTAATTTATCATCTTTGGAGACTATGGTATATTTGGACAATAAACCGTCCCAGTAAGCGGCCAGGTCCTTAAGCGCCTTATTTACGGATTCACTGTCAGCAAATCTCGCAATCATTTCCTCCGCTTTTTTCTTATTGATTACATTTTTTGATTCCCACTTTTCTTCCAGAGGATTTTCCACATATCCCAGGATAAATACGTACTCTTTTGCTTCACCGGGTTCTAAGGATATGGAAATGCTGTGGGAAGCTATGGGTGACCAGCCGTCCGCAACAGAATTATTTGATTTGCCCGCCGCCACTGCCTGGGGGTTTCCAAATCCGTTATAGGTGCCAAGAAAACTTTCCCTGTCGGAATCAAAACCGTCAATGGGTGCGTTTACGGAAAAGAAGGCATAATGATCCCTGCGTTCTTTGTATTCTGTTTTATGGTAGATTACGGAACCGTTGATTTCCACTTCCCCCGTATTAAAGTTTCGCTGGAAGTTGGTCTGGTCATCCTGCGCATTCCATAAACACCACTCAAGAAAGGAGAATAATTTAACTTCTTTTTTTACTTTACCGGTATTTCTGACAACTACTTTATGAACTTCCCCATTGTAGTCTAAGGGAACAAAAAAGGTAACTTCGGTTTCTATATCATTTCTTTTGCCGGTAATTTCAGTATAACCCATACCGTGACGGCATTCATAACTGTCCAGTTCCGCTTTGGCAGGTGCCCAGCCCGGTGACCAGAAATCGCCGTTATCATATAAGTAATAATAACGTCCGCCCCCTAAATCAAGTGGTACATTGTTGTAACGAAAACGTGTAATTCTTCTTAATTTTGCATCCTTATAAAAACTGTACCCTCCGGCCGTGTTGGAAACCAAAGAGAAAAACTCCTGTGAACCTAAGTAATTAATCCAGGGATAAGGAGTCGTAGGAGTTGTAATAACATATTCCTTTTTTGCGTCGTCAAAAAAACCGTATTTCATTCTTAGTCTCCTTTTCTACAGATATCTTTATATTAATGGCCATATCTGTCGCTTTACTAAAATTTTCGTTAAATTTATTTAATATAAAAATTTCAGTTTCATGTAATCCGGACTGTTCCGGACCCATGTTTTTGATAGTATGATATAAAGCCTATGTATGGATATTTTAGTATAAATTCAGTACATACCACGGCATAATTATATACTAAATCCCTTTTTAATTCAACTAGTATTATAAACAAAAATTTACACTTTTTATTGTAAAATATACGGTAACTTTTACGAAACCTTTCGCTATAATATCAATTACCCCTTATTTTATCAGCGAAAACTTTCGCTTAATATATTTTCATGCCATTTTTCCATAGCCCCATAACCGGACACCGGTATCTCTCCATCGTACACCTGATTTTTTTACAATATATCAGCTAATTTTTACATTTTCCCCAACATTCCCAAAATTCATGGTATATAAAATTAGCTATTAATTCAATAACCGACATTTTTCTATTAAACAGGCAGCCGTTATCGTGATTATAATGAATTTTAATCTTAATATTGGTAAGGAATTCTAATCATATTCTAATTGACTTTATTATACACTTCTGATACCATTTTTATGTGAATACTTAATGTGACGGCTTTTTTCAAAAAACGACAGCTTGTTTAAGAAAGTACAACGTTCGCTAAATACCTGTGTATAGTTCTGAGGATGATTTTTCTTAAGTATTGCAAAACGTTGTGCTTGTTTTTTATCCAGGTTTTGATAAAAGGCTATTCATACAAAAAAAGCAAAGAGAGGTTCAAAATGGGAGATACGAACAATAACCAAAATGATGGCAATGAATTAGATACCAGCCAGATTACGCCGGACAGCCAGGATAACATGGATTTTAATTCTGCCGATTCTATCAATCAAAGTATTGAAAACGAGACCGAACGATTTACGTTCGAAGACTCACCCTATACGCAAAGTTATGAAACCGAACCGGATGACTCCGGCAGGAAACCAAAGCCTAAAGTTATTGCAGCATTTATAATTATCGCAGTCCTTTTGGCGGGTTCCGTATTCGCATTTGTCAACCGGGGTACCTTATTAAATACCTTTGCATTAATGACCAAAAGCCCTGTGGAATATTATTCCACCATCGAGAAACAAAGTGTCAACAAGGGAATCGATACCTTAACCGAATACTATGACAAGTCACTTACCCTTTACAAAGAGAAAAAGGCTTCCGGCAATGCCCAGGATATGGATGTCAAACTGACGGTTAATTCCCAGTTTACCAGCCTGCTGGGTCTGACTGATTTCCAGTCAATTCAAGCGAAAATCTCTTCCCTTTCCAAAAATAACAGCGGAAAAGCAGCCATAGGTTTATCCTATAACGATCAGTCACTGGTTACATTCAACACTTTCCTGAATTCCGAAACCGGTGAATTATTTACAAATATACCGGAACTCAGCAGTGCTTACTTAATGTTTTCCCTGGATGAACTTATGTCCTATTCCGGTGACATCGGATATAATTATGCCGATTATATGAAAGAAATCGAAACGCTTTTGAATAACGATTCTCTTTCTCCTAAAACCCTGAATGCATTATTAAAGAAATACTCTTCTTTAATTATTGATAATATTGATGATATGAAGTTAGAGAAAAATGTGAGTATTTCAGCATCCGATTTAAAAGGTACTTACAATGTCCTGACTTCTGAACTGAACGGGGAAGATGATTACAACATAACGGCAGCCATCCTAAATGAAGCTAAAGATGACAATGATTTAAAAAACCTGTTTGTTACTTTACAAATTTGCACGGAAGATGAATATTCACAGTTAATCGAAGACGCAATCACGGATTTAAACGACAGCAAAGAGTCTTTGACCTCTTCCGGCGATACCTTGTTAATGAAGGTTTATGTAGATAAAACCGGCAAAATAAGGGGCCGCGAATTTATAAGCGGTGAAGGCGAGAACGCATCCGGTACCGGATATTATCTTGTTACTAAAGATTCCAAAATCGGATTTACAGCCTGGGTGAAGGAAGATGGTGTAAATATCTTTGAATTTACCGGTGACGGCAATAATTCTTCCGATGGTTTTACCGGTTCCACCGTTTTCAGCTATTCCGAATACAGTGCAGACTATGATGATTATACCACCTATTCCTTTAATATTGACGCCGAAAAAGCCAATATTGTAAATAACAAAGGATATATTAATGGTAAATACACCATTAGCTCCAGTCTTTTTATGGGTGCGGAATTATTATTTGACTGTAAGGCGGATGAACAGCAGCAGAATATTAAATTCCAGTTAATATATGGCGGTATCGATGCTGCCACACTGGATATTACCAGCAAAGAAGGCACTTATGAGGATTTTGAATTCCCTTCCGACTCCGAAGAAGTATATGACGGAGTAAACGATATTTATTCCTATATGGCAACGGCAGATTTCGAAGGTCTGCTTGCCCGTGTCGAGGAAGTTACCGGACTTGATTTAGAGAACATATTAAATTCTCTGTATTAATAAATAGGCTGGCCAGTCTCCGGTGCCGACGCGCTGTCACTTTAGTGACAATTTTCCCTGGCGTTGACGCAGCTTAAATATACGGGTGTACAAAAGGAAATGGCATGACCCATTGTAAGCCATGCTGCATGTTTGAGGCATACAGCATTGGAGTGATAAAAATGGGCCTGTGCCGTTTCCTTTTTTTTATGAATATTTAAGAATAAATTTCTTTTTTTTGTTCCAGGATTATGATAAACTTAATCTGATATCAGTCAGAAGATTCATGTGGCTGTTCCAAACCATATAATCCATTACAATTACTGAAAAGAGGGAATTCCTGTGATTGAGAAAAGTCAATTAAAAGATACTGTTCTTGATGATTCTGCGGAAATCTATAAGGCAAGAGACAAAAAAACAGAAAAGCAAAAACTGAATGAAATGACCTTCAAGGAAAAAGTAACTTACTTTAATAATTATTACCGGGTGACTACCATAGTAATTATCGGAGTGGTCTTAAGCCTGACATACCTTGTCTATAGTATTTTATCCCCAAAACCGGAAACCATATTATATGCTGCATTAATAAACAGCCCCCTGGACGAAGAATCGGCCCAGGCCCTGCAGAGTGATTTTGGCCGGAAACTGGACATTGATCCTGAGACCCAGGAAATTATGATAGATACCTCCTACATGTTAGGAACGGACGGTAATGTGTCCGAATACAGCCTCTCCTCCGAACAGAAGCTGGTCACGTATTTTTATGCCGGACAAATCGATGTTATCATCGCACCGGAATCCGTATTTTCCAATTATGCTCACCTTGGTAACTTTGTCAAATTAACGAATGAAATGCCAACGGATTTATGTACTGCCCTGGCAGATTCTTTCTACTATTCCGAAACGGAAGAAAATCCCACGGCCGGTGCTTACGGGATCTATTTAGACGGGGCAAAGATCTATGATAAGTATGGAGAGCAGATTGACAGGCCTGTAATAGGCATTGTTGCAAACTCCAAGTTTAAACCAAACGGAATTGAATTCATTAAGTACCTTTTTGATTTGGATTAAGTTTATAAAAACGGAACATAACAATCCCCGGTAAGTATTTTATTTTATACTTACCGGGGATTTTAATCTATGAGGCATAACCGCATAACAGGCTATGCGCAGGAAGCTATGCAGAATGGGAATATCCGTTTTACTAGTACAGCATTATTTACACAAAGATGTACTGGTTATTTTGCTTCGATATAACCTTTTGCTTTCAGTAATTCTGCGATTAAAACAGCACCGCCTGCGGCACCGCGAACCGTATTATGGGACAGGCCCACAAATTTATAATCATAAACCGTATCTTCACGCAATCTGCCGAAAGATACGCCCATTCCGTTTTCATAGTCCCTGTCAAGCTTCACCTGAGGACGGTTATCTTCTTCCAGGTACTGAATGAACTGTTTGGGAGCACTTGGTAAACTTAATTCCTGGGGCAGTCCTTTAAATTCCTTCCAGGCTTTTAATATATCTTCCTTTGACGGTTTCTTTTCAAAACTTACAAATACGGCCGCCGTATGACCGTCCGTAACCGGAACCCGGATACATTGTGTGGTAATAAGAGGTGAGGAGGCTTTTACAATCTGGCCGTTCTCTACTTTACCCCAGATTCTTAACGGTTCCTGTTCGCTCTTTTCTTCTTCTCCGCCGATAAACGGAATCACATTATCAATCATTTCAGGCCAGTCTTTAAAGTTCTTGCCGGCACCTGAAATAGCCTGATAAGTGGTAGCTACCACTACCTTGGGGCCAAACTCCCTTAAAGCATGTAATGCCGGTGTATAACTCTGTATGGAACAGTTTGGCTTAACTACGATAAATCCTCCTTTGGTTCCCAGACGTTTCTTCTGGTCCGGAATTACTTCCAGGTGTTCCGGATTTAATTCCGGCACAACCATAGGGACATCCGGTGTCCATCTATGAGCACTATTGTTGGATACAACAGGGGTTTCCGCTTTGGCATAAGCTTCTTCGATTGCTTTGATTTCATCTTTAGTCATATCAACAGCGCTGAATACGAAATCTACTTCCCTGCTTACTGCTTCCACTTCATTCACGTTTTTGACTATCATATGTTTCACAGCTTCCGGCATAGGGGCATTCATCTTCCATCTGTCTCCGACTGCTTCTTCATAAGTCTTTCCCGCACTTCTTGGACTGGCAGCTATCACTACAACCTCAAACCAGGGATGATTTTCTAATAGTGCAATAAAACGCTGCCCTACCATTCCGGTACCGCCTAAGATACCAACTCTTAATTTGCTCATATTAACTCCCATCTGTGCGCTCTGACGCACGTACAAATCAGGATGTTGAAAAACTGCTTTTGTTTTTCCAACCTAACCTCCCGATAATCATTCCTTTATTCAATGATACGACATTTTTCATTTATTGTTTTTGTATGGCGTACATTTGTCTTCGTAGTGAATATATTACTATCTTTATTTATAAAAATCAACTATTTTCTTTTAAATATTCATTTTTTGTTAATAATGTTGAATCAATAACTTTTATATCATTATTAATTGGTTATTTTTCATTTGTTAAAAACCGCATTTTACCGATAAGTTTTTTCGGTACAGGCCCTATCTGTTCGTCGTCAAAATCCATTTTTTCTCTCATAGCATGGCTTAACTTTGACGCACATTCCGGACACAACCTGCCGGATCGTATATCTACGCTGCACATCTCACATTTTATGAATATAGGGGAATTCTCCGGAATTTCAAGCCTTCCCTCCTTTAAATACTGGTTAATCCTTTCCAGGCTGATTCCTGTATTTTCCGATACTTCCATAGCCGGTGCAGTACCATGTTCAAAGATATAGTCCTTTACTTTCCTGAAGTCTTCTTCATCGGCTTTCTTGCACATAGGACAATAAAAATGCCCGTAACCCAAGTAGGTAAACATCCTTTTGCATCGCACACACACCTTTGCGTCACCGATTTTTCCATTACCGTTCAGCTTGGCTGCAATAATTTTCTGGGATTCTCTCATAGGTTTGCCTCCTTCGATAAAAACACACACTACGTTTACCTAGATTCTATTATATCTTATTTGCTGAAATAGTCAATCAAACGACCTGTCTTCCGGGCAGGAGGGGGCGGTATATAGTTACTGTTCACACTCTGTATACGCGACGTGTTTTTTGTGAGTGCAGCAAAGCGAAAGTCACAGAAAACCGGAGAATTACAGCGCCAAAACGCTGTTTTTGCGTTTTGTGTGCATCGCGAAGCGTGTTATTGTTCACAACACTGCCGCTTTTGGCAGGGGTGTGAACAGTAACGGTATATAATTCCACCTATTGTATTTCTACTGCCTTCCCGGAATTATCCGTTTAAGTGGAGTTCATCCGGATGAAGCTCTTTCACGGTATCCAGATAACGCAATAACAGTTCTTCCAATCCACAGTAATTTTCTATTTCATTTACATGCTGCCTTAATCTGGCTGCCAGGGGATAGCCTGTGGTATACCAGGCTACGTGTTTTCGCATTTCCCTTATACCAATATATTCCCCTTTGTATTCGATTGATAATCTGGCATGGCGAAGCATCATATCCACTGCTTCCCTTACCGGAGGCTTATCTGTTTTCCTGCCTGTTTTAAGATATTCCTTAATCTGGGCAAAGAGCCATGGATTGCCCCTGGCTCCCCTGGCAACCATGATACCGTCACAGCCCGTTTCCTGTATAAGGCGTTTTGCATCTTCCGGTGTAAAAACATCCCCATTGCCGATAACCGGCACCGATACCGCCTCCTTTACCGCCTGTATTACATTCCAGTCTGCCTTCCCGCTGTAGTACTGTTCCCTGGTCCGGCCATGGACCGCTATGGCGGCCGCACCGCCCGCTTCCGCTATTTTAGCTATTTCCACCGCATTGATAGTTGTTTCTGAAAAACCTTTTCGGATTTTAACGGTCAGGGGTTTTTTTATTGCCGAAGCTACGGCATGTACAATTTCACCGACTAAACGCGGATCCTTCATGAGAGCGGATCCTTCACAGTTATTGACTACCTTGGGGACCGGACAGCCCATATTAATATCCAAGATATCAAAATTAAGGTGTTCAATCCGTTTTGCCGTTTCACTCATAATATAAGGATCCGCCCCGAAAAGCTGAAGGGTAACCGGACGCTCTTCTTCCGCTACCATAAGAAGGTTTTCCGTATTTTTATTGTTATACTGTATCCCTTTTGCACTCACCATCTCCGTATAGATCAGATCGGCGCCCTGTTCCTTGCACAAGATACGAAATGGCAGGTCTGTTACACCTGCCATGGGCCCCAGTATTAAGCTGCCTTTTATTTTAACATTACCAATGTTTAAACTCATTCATAGTACTCCCTTATACCTGTCTGCTTTTAATTTACTTATTTACCTTTGCATTTATTATAGATAATACGCAGTCCTTTTAAGGTCAGATTCGGGTCAAAGATCTGTATAACCTCCGTGGATTCCGCAATGATTTTTCCCAATCCGCCCGTTGCAATGACTTTTATGTCCCGGATTCCGGATTCTTCAATTATCTTTTTTACAATATATTCAGTCTGCCCGATATAGCCGTATACCAGACCAGCCTGCATGCTGGATATGGTTTCCTTTGCTAAAATGGAAGCAGGTTTTTTGATTTCAATTTCCGGCAGCTTTGCAGTTTGATTCCACAGAGCATCTGCCGAAATACGGATACCGGGGCTTGTAATGCCGGCCAGGAAGGACCCGTCTTCCGAAATCAGGTCATAGGTGGTTGCTGTTCCAAAGTCAATAACAATTAACGGCCCTCCGTAGATATCATAAGCGGCAACCGCATCCACCACACGGTCGGCTCCGATTTCCTTCGGATTTGCGGTTACAATTTTTATTCCGGTTTTCGTTCCGGCACCGACTTCAATGGGTGTGCGCTTTAAATATTTGATTATACTGTTTTTAAGGGAATGCATGATCCCCGGTACGACACTGGCGATAATGACCGCTTCTATATCCTCGGCATCAACCTTTCTGTTATTTAACAAATTGCAGATGGTGATCCCGTATTCATCCGAAGTTCTGGGGGTTTTCGTTGTCATTCGGAAGTTTGCAATTAATTCCTCCTCCTTAAATATACCCAAGGTAATATTGGTATTTCCTGCATCTATTACTAATAACATAATTACACCCGTAAATAGCACACCAAAAAGCAGGTGTGTTACTGCCGCAATATAAAATGTGAAACAAGTTTCACAGGCTGAAAGAATCCCTCTGCGGCCTTCCTTTCTTTTATCGTATTTTCTTTCAAACTGGCTTTCATGGCTTAAACTTAATTTTATAAAGTCAACCTGATATTATCAATTGCTACGCTGCTTACTTGTAGGGTAAACCCGTGCAGCATCTGGTACTTCCTTGAATTTTTATGCTACACCAGGTCTTCCCCCAGAAAAAATACCCGGTAAAACAGTTCAAGGGCTTCCAGCAGTTCGGCTTTTTTTTGCTGTATTTCTTTTACTTTTAAGACACTTCCGATTTCATCAAATAACAAATCGCCTTCGTCGCTGGTGACCTGAAGCATCAGGTTTCCGTCTTCCTCGAATTCCAGGGTCAGTATACCGCCCACATCCTCCGTAAAAAGTACACACATTATTTTGAGTTCTTCCTTGATACTCTCCGGAAGAGCATTAAAGTCTTCGTTTAAATAATATTTCTGTTCATATGAGCTGCTGGCGCACAGAACCACCTTATCCAAATACATCGCATTACCTCCCGTACGTTATCTGACTTCTATTCCGCCTAATATGCAGGTACCTCTGATAAATATGGTGTATATGTTACCGGTCGCATTATAGGGTGCTATTACTTTATTTTCCACACCGCCCAAAATGGGAGTGCAGTTTAAAACTACTTTAACGTTGCCCGGAACATAGACATCAACCCCGCCTAATATACAGGTCGTTTCTATTACTACGTCATCATTTAATATGGCATTTCTAAGATCCAACTGTACGTTGCCTAAAATAGAGGTTACTTCCGCACCTTTAAATTCTTCCTCCACAAACTGGATGTTGCGGCCGCTTAAAAAACCGGTATAGTGATTATACCCTCCGTGATTGGTTCCATGATAGGCATTGCCGCTGTTTTGGCTACCATAGCTTGAATCCGAACTGTAATTATTACTGCCGTTATAATTTGGGTCATTATAATTTGGGCCGGTGTTCCATTCATTGCCATTATCCTGGCCGCCGTTACCGCCCTGGCTATTATAATTATTTTGACTATTATTGTAGCTGTCATACTGGTTTTCTGTCCGGCCATAAGAAGTGTTATCGTTACGATAATCCTCCTGCCAGGATCTTCTATTCTTACGGAACAGAAAGGAACAGCCGATTACGACAAAGATAAGGGAAATGATAAGTCTGGGAAAAGTATACCAGCCAACAATACCCTGGGCTCCGGCCAGGAGCAGAATACCTACTCCCAGCCCAAATACGGAAGCAGTGCGGTTCTCACTGTTAAACAGGCCAATTGCACTTGGTACTATAATAAATAAGGTCCACCATCCCGGGAAAAAAATATTAAAATCAAATACCCCAATTGCCTTTCCTGCCATGGATATCCCAAGCAGGACAAAGAAAACACCCCATAAAGCTTTTGACATAGTATCTTTCATCGATTACCACTCCCTTATTATTTAATCTAAAACAGATTTATACAAATCTCGTCAAAGCGGATATTCCAGGTCCGCCACGCTTTGCCTGTTATGTTTACCTTACTATCATATATGGAAAACCTTAATAATTCAAGGGAAAATTCTGCGGATAGGAAGTATGGGCAATCCTGTGTCTCTATACATAACCATACACACCTCTTACGGATACCTCGCCGGACATAACTGCCTTTACCGTGGCAGTGGATACTCCCTGTATGATTTCCTCTGTCTGCACCAGTAAGGCCCCTGTCTCATTGATGCCAAGGGCAAGTCCGATATAATCCGTATCCGCTCCCAGGATTTTAACCTGGCGGTTCCGGTTAATCAAGACTTCGTTATACTCCTTTATCAGTTCTTTTAAGGACTCCGTTTTCTCAAATCTTTCAAAATAGTGTTCAAAATATTCCATGATATACACAATAAGTTCTGTCTTATCTATCTCGCTCCTGCTTTCCAGCCGTAATGAAGTCGCTGAAATTTTCAGGTCGTCGGAAAAAGATTCCTGGTTCGTATTTATGCCCATTCCAATCACAACGCATTCCAGCTTTCCGCCTGCAGTATTCATTTCCGTCAGGATACCGCAGACTTTTTTCCCGTTGACAACAATATCATTCGGCCATTTTATAAAGCTTTCAAGCCCTGTAACTTTCCGGATTCCCTGATTTACAGCCAGAGCTGCAACCAGAGTCAGCATGGAGGCATGTTCCGGACGTATTCCCGGCTGTAATACCAGGGTCATCCAGACACCGGTTCCTTTGGGCGAACTCCAAATTCGCCCAAGACGTCCCCGCCCGGCATGCTGCTGCCTTGCCAGCACCAGTACTCCGTGATTTCCCGGCTGTTTTCCAAGCTGCTTGGCGGCAATATTGGTGGAATCAATTTCATCATAATATACCACTTTTTTACCAATATATTTTGTTGTCATTTTATTTTCAATATAAGAAGAATTAAACTGCCTGTATTCCGTTACTTCTCCATTCATAAACTCATCCTCCCTTTGCAAATATTTTGTTCCTTCCATCCATAATATTTCTGCTGCGTACAAAATTAATAATAGAGAAAGGCCGCTACAGAGTCAAGACTAATCTGTAACAGCCTGAAAATTTTATTTATAACAGCCTGAAAATTTTATTTCTCTTTTCGGTTTTTATTCCATCTTTCCTAAGGTAGCCACCATTACCGCTTTAATGGTATGCATCCGGTTTTCGGCTTCATCAAATACCACTCCGGCATTTTTCTCAAATACCTCTTCCGTTACCTCATTCCCTTTAACAGCCGGCAGACAGTGTAAGAAAACCGTATTTTCCTTTCCCGTCATGTCCATTAGTTTCTGATTTACCTGGTATGGTTTTAACAGGGCGATCCGTTCCGCCGCCATTGCTTCTTCCCCCATGGAGCACCATACATCCGTATAAATGGCATCCGCTCCCTTAACTGCTTCCAACTGGTCCGTAATGGTAATGGTGCCTTGGGAAACCTTGGCATAAGTCTTGCAGACTGCTGCCAGCTCCTCTCCGGGCCACAGGGATTTCGGTGCCAGAATGGTAAAATGAAGCCCCAGTTTAGCGGAACCGATCATCAGGCTGTTGGCCATATTATTTCTTCCGTCGCCGGTATATACCAGATGTAAACCCTTTAAATGCCCGAACTGCTCTTTTAAAGTTAAAAAATCCGCCAGTATCTGGGTCGGGTGGTCAATGTCCGTTAAACCGTTCCAAACCGGAACTCCGCTGTACTTTGCTAATTTTTCGACCGTTTCCTGCTTAAATCCGCGGAACTCGATTCCGTCAAACATTCTGCCAAGCACCCTTGCCGTATCTTCCACACTTTCTTTATGCCCCAACTGGATGTCATCCTTGCCTAAATATTCCGGATGTCCGCCTTCATCAATGCAGCCTACGGTAAAGGCACACCTGGTTCTGGTGGAGGGTTTTTCGAATATTAATGCAATATTCTTGCCCTTTAAACTGTTTCCGGTGATTCCCTGCTTCTTCTTTGCTTTTAAATCTTCCGCCAAATCGATTAAATATTCAATTTCTTCCGGCGTAAAGTCTTTTAATGTTAATAAACTGCGTCCTTTTAAATTCATGTAGTGTACCTCCCCGACTTTATGTTTATTTATACACTATACTTAATTTTTATGCATTTGTCAAGATGTGAACAAAAATATTTCTTCGGGGCGGATGAACTACAGACGGTCCGCATTACCATTGCACAGGCGTTATCGTTCCTGATTGTCCTCTTCTCTTTATCTATTGGAAAAGCGGCGCCCACCGGAAGCAAACATTTCGTACCTAGTGTAATGGCGCAATGACACTTGGGCTGATAATGCAGACTGTAAGTTTCTTCTGCGTCATCAGCCCAAGTGTTAATGCGTCGGTACACTGGAAAGTATAATTATAATATTATCATTTTTATAATGAGCATGTGGAAGATAGGAAACTGGTATCCTTTTTTTGTCATAAGCTGGTACTTCTCCTTAATCAGGCTTATAAGTTCCTCTTCCGTATATATCCTGTATTTCGGAATCCTTAAGCTTTTGGCGCAAAGCTCCAGCAGGGCAATATAAAGCTCCGTATAGGTCCAGTCTTTATTCAGCTTTAGGGTAACGGCCAGTCCCGGACAGACAGATTCCAGAAATCTTCTGGTATTCACAGAAGTGTCACTGTAATCCGCTTTATAATATTCCAGCAAAGCCATCTTAGCAGCTTCATTAATGCGAATAAAACGGTTGATACAGTCCTCCTCCGTGTATTTTGCATCCATATAATAGATCCGGCCTCTCAGGGAGCGCAGGCAGCGCATTCCGTCATAATAACCCACATCGATATTACGTTTTATTTTATCCGGATCGAATTCCAGGATACCGCCAAGATTAATGCGGGGCGCTATCTCAATAATATTCACATCCTTCGGTATTTTTACCGGTTTTTCCAGGCCAAGCCCGTAGATGCGGACTATAATAATATCCTTGTATCCCCGGTTTATTAACATATCTACCGGTACATTATTAAACATTCCCCCATCCAGATACTTCAAGCCGCGGAGTTTTTCGTTCCGAAAAGCAGGCAGGGAGGCACTGGCCAGTAAATAGTCTTTTAAATAGCTGTTCTCCGCTTCCCTGGCCGTTATCTCAACTTCTTTTAATTTCGATACCAAAAAAGTACCGAATACGAATTCAATGGGGGAATTCCGGATTTTATCTTCATCCACCCAGTTTTCAATCAGCTGTTTTAATGGGCTTACGTCGATTCCCCGGTCGTTAAGGATACGGGTTGTATTTTTCGTTAATTCTTTAATATCCAGATTCTTCAGGTCCCGTTTCATCAGCTGATCCATCTGCTCATCATTGACATTCATTATGGAGGAATAGGTAAGGCTCTTCCATAATTTTTCCGCCTCTTCATAATTATCCATACAAATGAGTGCCCCGTTTAATGCTCCCACGGATACTCCAGAAACTCCTTTTATCTTAAGGCCGTGTTCCAGGAAAGCCTTCCAGACGCCGATCTGGTAGGCTCCTTTGGCACCGCCGCCTTCTAAGACTACTCCGTATTCCTTATTAAAATCAATTGTACTCTCCATTTACTGCTCCTGTTATAGAAAAGGGGACCGCAGCAAAGAATTGAATTTCATAAACTTACGTCTGGAAATTGTTTTGCGGCAGTCCCTTTTAGTTACTATTCATCTTCAGGCTGATGTTCCGAAACGGAAGTATCCCGGTGAACATAATCAGCAATTAAATTCTGGTCTAAAATTTCTTTTGATGTTTCCTTTAAAGTTATGGCCCGGTTATAATCTTCCTCATACACAGAAGCATCTAAAGGCTCGCTGGTATTGATATCCCAGGCACGGCTTCCTTCAAATACACCTTCCCTGGAGATTTCAAACATCGCATTGTTATGGACAAAAGAGCCTTCGAATAAATATGCCGTAAAGGCTACGAAGCCATCGGTGGCATTTACCAGATCCTGGCCCAGCACATAAGGCTGTTTGATATCAATACCCATAATGTTGGCAACGGTAGGCAGAAAATCGATCTGGCCTCCGGTCGTGGATACCGTCCTGGTAACTCCGCTTCCCGGAACATGGATTAACATGGGCACTCTTAACATTTCATCGTAATCATATGGCCTGCCAAGATACCCCGTCATAAGCTCCGCATTATCGTCCATACCCACATTCAAACCGTGATGGTCACCGTATAGTGCAATAACGGTATTATCATACAAACCGGCTGCTTTTAAATCCCGGATAAACTGTCCGAAAGCTTCATCCATGTAACGGATGGTCTGCAAATAGGCTCCGAATTTCGTTTCCGCATCCTCTTCCTTTAATTTTAAGGTTGCTATCTCCTGGTCTATTAAAAACGGATGATGGCTGGAAAGGGTTATGATAAAACTGAAGAAAGGCTCTTTTTCACCTTTAAATATATCCACTGCCTGTTTAAACATGGACTTATCCGAAATCCCAAGCCCTATGATATCGCTTGTGTCCAGATCTTCCATGCTGTAAAAGTCCTCAAAACCCTGTGCGGGATATGCGGCTTCCCGGTTCCAGAATTCTCCCTTATAGCCGTGTATTGCAAAGCTGCGGTAGCCTTCGTCCCTTAAAAGCCAGGGAAGCCCGTCATAGGTATTATCGGTATATAAGGTATAGCATTCCCTGTCTATCACCGGATATAAACCGTTCAAGGTTGAAAATTCCGCATCTGCAGTATTTCCTTTACCGATATTACTGTAATAACGGTCAAAATAAATGGTATCGTTATTTATGAAAGCGTTCAGGTTGGGTGTGATTACCTGACCGTTATATTCCGCATTAATTACAAAATTCTGCAGAGCCTCTACCTGTATCACAACTAAATTCTTACCGGCACCAATGCCTTTGAGCCGGCTGCCCTGGTTTTGGACGGCCACATCCTCCACCGCATCCAATACTTCCTGGGCAGGAACTTCTTCCGTCACTATATTTTCCGTAAGGGCATTGTAAACATCATTAACATGGTTCGTAAAAAATTCCACGCTGTTTACCTTATCAATCGCAACACTGTCCAGGGGATTTACAACCATTAAAGCAAAAATAGTACATAACCCCGCAACAATATATTTTATTTCCTTTTTAAAACTCCATCCGTTTCTGTTCTGGTCATCCTGGATATGTTTTTTGAAGTAGTAATAAACAAAAGGAATATCTAAGTACAGCAAAAAGCTGGCCGGTATTAAGGTCGCCACAAAACTGTCCGGAACCGCAGCAACATTGGCAGCCTGCCAGAGCTGTTTTATGGAAACTGTCTGGTTATAATAATTATAATACATGGAATCTGCAAACATCAGCAGGCTTAAGAGACTGTAAACCGTCAGGAACAGTCCTTTTTTTCTCTTTAACCTGCTCCTGCTGAAAGCTATGAATATAATTCCCATGGTTATGACGCTTAGAATAATAAAGGTAATGTCTTTAAATTCAACATCGATCAGGTAATAATATATCGCAAGTTTTACAGCAAAGAGCAGAAGAATCATATATGGCGATTGTAAAATTTTTTTCAGACGGTGCATTTTATAATCTCTCCTTTATAACAAAAAACTATAAGTTTTTCTCCTCTATTCCGGTTCTTCTCTATAATAGCTCATAGTTATTTTATTATCAAGGCCAGAATTCTTAAGTTTATCTTAAAATAGATATGAAAATAAATATTTTTTAATATTTTCCAAATTCCACATCGCTGAGTTTTATCTTAGCCGTGTCAGAACCGGATTTCGGATAGTTTTCCTTTATGGGATTCGTATTCTGCCCGGACTTTCTTTTTTCCGGCATTTTATTTAACATTTCCATGATTTCCGGATTCATATCGCTATGAGAGGAATTATTCATGGTATTATATTTTAATTTAAATTTTCCGACCATTTCTTTTAAAAGAAGAGCCTGTCCTGACAGTTCCTCACCGGCTGCGGCACTTTCTTCCGAAGTGGCCGAGTTGGTCTGCACCACTTCCGATACCTGCTGGATACCCAGATTAACCTGTTCAATTCCCATGGCCTGTTCATTGGAAGCCGTGGCGATATCCCCGACAAGGGCTGCCGCTTTTTCAATTCCCGTCACGATCTGGTAAAGGGCCTGGGCCGTATCCTTTGCAATTTTTGTGCCGCTTTCGGCTTTTTTAATGGAGCCTTCTATCATTTCCGTCGTTTCTTTGGCGGCATTGGCAGAACGGGCCGCCAGGTTTCTGACCTCCTCCGCAACTACCGCAAAGCCCTTGCCGTGCTGACCGGCCCGGGCGGCTTCCACTGCGGCATTCAAAGCCAGGATATTGGTCTGGAAGGCAATTTCATCTATGACTTTAATAATTTTTGATATATTGGAGGAGGATTCATTAATTTCCTCCATGGCATTTAACATATCCTTCATCTGCTCATTACCCTGTACGGCATTGACTTTTGCTGTTTCAGCCAGTTCATTTGCCTGTACGGCATTCTGGGCATTTAACCTGGTCTGGGAGGATATTTCCTCCAGTGAAGCTGTTAATTCTTCAATGGAACTTGCCTGCTCCGTTGCCCCCTGGGACAGGGCAATACTGGAATCCGACATCTGTTTGGAGCTGACGGCTACCTGGTCCGATGCCACTGCTATATTGGCCATTATCTGATTGTTATTTTCCACCATTTCATATAATTTCTTTCCCAACAGGTCATTCTCGGAACGGACATTGACCTCAATGGCTAAATCTCCCGCCGCAATTCGTTCAGCCGTAAAGGCCTGCTCCCGGATATTGGCTACCATTCCGGAAAATGCTTCCGCCAGTCTTCCGGTTTCATCTTCTGTATCCGCCTCCACGTTCACATTAACGTCACCCAATGAAAGCTTATTGGCAGCCTCCACCATTTTATTAATAGGCCTGCTTATGATGCCGGACAAGAATAGTCCAAGCAAAATTGCAAGTATTACCCCGGCGACTGCTATTACGATCATAGTAACGATGGAATTCTGCGCAGCACTGTTATTTGCATCCGAGGTCTGTTTCGCCTGATCCGATTTTAACTGGAAAAGCGTATCGATAGCCAGCTGTATCTCATCTGCTATCTGCTTTCCCTTATCACCCATAATCAGTTCATAGGCTTTGTCCATATTACCGTTTTGTATCTGGTTTATAATATCCGCACTGAAGGCATCAAATTCCTCCAGTTGTTTCGATAATTTATCAAAATTTTCACGGATAGAGGTATCCTTAATGCTGGCTTCAAAAGCAGTCATTCCTTCCTCTATGGCACTATTCAGCGAATTAAACTCATCGATAGATTCCTGTCTTTGGCTTGCATCTTTAACTAAATACAAATTACGCAGGACAACCCGCTGTCTAAAATAAGAATTAGATATTTTGGCCAGCTCCGGCATTGGTGCGGCATTACGTATATACATATCCGTATCCATTTTATTTATCTTCTGTATGTTGACCGTACCAAATATCCCAATTATGCCAGCAATTACGGCAACTATAACAAATCCCATTATCAGTTTGGAAGATATTTTTAAATTATAAAACCATTTCATAGTTTAATCTCCTTTCATTGTGCAGCTGCTTAGCTGGAAAATACATTTAAATCATTCCGTTCACGATCGGTAAACAGCTTTTCGCAGTCAATTAACAATTTGACATCATTTTCTGTTTTGCCGATTCCTTTTATGTACCGGTTATTGTATTGGTTGTTAATCTGGGGCGGTTTCACGATATTTTGTTCCGGGATGGAAATTACTTCGGAAACACTGTCTATAATCAAACCCACGGACAGGCCGTTTATTTCCACTACGATTACGCAGGTACGGTCATTATATTCCCTGGGCTCTTTTTTAAAACGAAGCCGGATATCCATAACCGGTATGATTTTTCCTCTTAAATTAATTATCCCTTTCATATATTCCGGTAATTCAGGAATCTGGGTTATCTTCTGAATCCCGATGATCTCCGTTATGTACTGGATTTCCAAGCCATAATCCTCACTGCCCACAGTAAAGGTCAGATATTTTCCTTTTTGGGTATCTTCTTCCAAATCATATCCGCTTTCAGCCATATTGCAGCTCCTTTCCTTTATGATATTTCCGTATTTTTATAATAATTTAGCTAATCTGATAATCCCTCCTATATCCAGAATTAAACTGATACTGCCGTCTCCCAGCAGTGTACAGCCTGAAAGTCCCTGTATCTTTTTTAATTTCTGTATATATTCCGGCAGCGATTTCACAACAATCTGCTGCTGACCGATTAATTCATCGGCAAAAATACAGAAAGCCTCCCCGTCATGTTCCAGCATTACTATGATTCCCTGGGTAAAATCCAATATATCCGTTTTAGCTGAAAATACCCTGTGCAGCCTTATGATCGGATAACACAGGCCCCTTATCATTATCGTTTCATTTCCGTCCGGATCGATAATAATATCCTTTTCCCGGGGCCGGAAGGCTTCCCGTATGGACATGGTAGGTATGGTATAACGGGTATTCCCTACCTTTATATTCATGCCGTCAATAATGGCCAGAGTAAGGGGTATCTTTAACGTAATTGCAGTTCCCTTATCCGGCACACTTTCAACGGATATGGAGCCGTTAATGGTTTCAATATTCTTTACGGCAACATCCATTCCCACTCCGCGGCCGGAATATTCGGAAATATTATCCTTTGTGGAAAAACCGGGCAGAAAAATGAGATTAAATATTTCCTTATCCGTCACCAGTTCCGATCCTTCCGGAAGTATTCCTTCCTCTGCTGCCTTCTTTCGGATTTTTTCTTTGTTTAATCCTTTTCCGTCATCTTTTATAATAATCAGAACATCGCTTCCGGAGTTTTTCGCCTCAAGGGTAATGGTTCCCGCTTTCGGTTTGCCCTTTGAAATCCTCTCATCCGGAAGCTCAATTCCATGATCCAGTGCATTTCTTACCAGATGCATTAAAGGATCGGAAATATGTTCTATAATATTTTTATCAACTTCCGTTTCCTCTCCCAGTATTTCCAGATTAACTTCCTTATTCAGTTTTTTACACATATCCCTTACGATGCGGTGCATTTTCTGAAAGGTGGTTGACAAAGAAACCATCCGGACTGACATTACCATATCCTGAATTTCGCTGGTAATTTTACTAAGATGCTGGGAGGCTTTCTGAAAATTATCCAGCTGCAGGCCGTATAAATCCGGATTTTGAATTACCATTGCCTCAGCAATTACCATTTCTCCGACCAGATCCATAAGCTTATCCAGCTTTGGTACGCTGACGCTGATAATGCTCTGCTGGATGGGTACCGTCTCCCTGGCGTGTTTATCTGTTTTAATTCCTGTACCAGACTTTTCATCCGTTCCGCCTGCCTGAATTAAAACCAGACTTTCAAGAAAAATAATATTAGAAAAAAATTCATGAAGGGTGTCATAGTTATAGTTCGATTTAAAATTTATAATAAACCCGTCCCGGCGTATTATCTGTGCGCTGTCATCACTATCCATGATGTCCTCCGGTATGTAGCTTACTACGAAAGCTTTATCCTTTAAGTTACGGATTACTGCATAGCCGCGTATATTCTCCATTTCACAGCCATCTTCAAATTTAATGACCACCCTGTATTCATTGGCATAAGAACCCGGATCTCCACTGTGCTCCGGCTCTTTTTCTTCTTTCATCCCCGACTGGATGTTTACTACCTGATTGTCCTGCTTCAGTACAGCTAAAAAATGTTCCAGCTTTTTAATTAATTCGTTCGAATTTCCGTCCGCAGGTAATCCATGTGTTATTTTTTCCGTCTCGCCTTTGATAAAATCGATACTTTCCAAAATAATATCGGACAAAACCGGAAAGTTAATATTTTGTGGTTTTTCTTCCCTTAGAAAATGGAAAAGATCTTCAATAGAATGTGCAAGAGTAGATATCCCATGAAACATCATCATGGCGGAAGAGCCTTTTATCGTATGCATAATCCGGAATATTTCATTGATGGCATCTAATGTATAATACTGTTCTCTTTCACAATTTAATATTATCTGTTCCAGCTGCTCCATCAGCTGGGAGGTTTCAAACAGAAACATATCAAGTAATGGTTCATTGGTATATTGTTCTGAAATTTTATCCACCGCCTTTAATGTTTTTATTTCGCGATTATTTCCATGCTAATATTCCCCCTAAAATGTCCCTTACTCCCAATCTTACTTCCGACTGCCTAATTTCCTCCGTTAACAGATTTTTTTATTACTTTGGTGTGTAGAGTAACTTCTCACTAACGCCCAGGCTTTTTGGGCATAAATCGCAAAGAATAGCTGCTTTTGCTATTCTTCCAATATCTCGCATGTTCTTTGCGAGACTATTTTCACTAAACTTACTAAATTTATCGAATTAGTAATTTAGTATCTAAATATTACCTCATCTATCATATTTTGTCAATATTTCATATTTTTTGTCTAATAAAGTCGTAATTCTTTGGATGCCAGCCTGTAAAGAGTGAATCTTCACAGTATTCCTTCTGCGCGAAGGGCTTTTTATAATAGGCGATTTCCTATTAAAAAGAAAACGCCCGGTTCTCCAGACGCCATTGCTGACGCGCTGTCACTGACAATCTTTCTTTCGCGCACCATGCATTTCCTCCCGGAGGGTATTTATCATTGAACGCAATTTTCGGTAACATAAAAAACAGCATGCATTCAAATTTTATGAATACATGCTGTTTTAAGTCTTTATAAAAACTCTTAAGATTCAATTATATTTTTGTCATTGCCAACTTCCGTTAAAGACTTTACCAAACCTGCAATGCCCTGAATTTCAGAAGGAATTATGATCTTCGTAGCCTTACCGTCCGCAGCTTTTGCAAAGGCCTCCAGGCTTTTTAATTGAAGAACCGCATTGCCCGGATTGGATTCATTTAAGAAACGGATACCCTCCGCATTCGCCTTTTGTACCGCAAGAATCGCTTCTGCCTGGCCTTCCGCTTCCCGTATGGTAGCTTCCTTTTTCGCTTCCGCACGAAGAATGGCTGCTTCTTTATCGGCTTCAGCCTCTAAAATTGCGGATTGTTTTTTACCTTCCGCTACAAGAATGGCTGAGGTCTTTTCACCTTCCGCACGGAGAATGGCTTCCCTTCTCTCACGTTCCGCTTTCATCTGCTTTTCCATCGCATCCTGTATTGCTGCAGGAGGAATGATATTCTTTAACTCTACACGGTTTACTTTAATGCCCCATGGGTCGGTCGCCACATCCAGGGATACCCTCATCTTGGTATTGATTATCTCCCTGGAAGTTAAGGTCTGGTCAAGTTCCAGATCACCGATGATATTTCTTAAAGTTGTGGCAGTCAGGTTTTCAATGGCTAAAATCGGACGTTCCACACCATATGCAAATAACTTGGGATCCGTTATCTGGAAAAATACTACCGTATCGATTTTCATTGTTACATTATCTTTTGTTATAACCGGCTGCGGCGCAAAATCCACAACCTGTTCCTTCAGCAAGACCTTTCTGGCTACTTTATCTATAAAAGGAACCTTTAAATGTATTCCAACATTCCAGGTTGCCTGATAACCGCCAAGTCTTTCCAATACATAAGCATGTGCCTGCGGCACGATTTTAACACAGGATGCCAGTATCACCAATACAAGTACCGCAAATACGATCAAAACTGTCTGCGTCATTACATTCCCTCCATTTCTACTTCCACAATTAATTTAACTCCTGATACTTCCCTTATTACTACTTTTTTCCCCGGTTCGATAATCTCCGAATCATTAAGTGCCCTGGCTGTCCATTCCTGGCCGCCTACCATCACCTGCCCGGTATTATTGAAATTATCGATTTTTTCTATGACTTTTCCGTCCCGGCCGACCAGGCTTTCATAATTTGTCTTAACCCGCCCGGTATTGAAAAATTTCTGAGCAATCGGTCTTGTGAAATATAAAAGTACAAATGAAACTACTAAGAATACGACTAATTCCAAGATAAAGTTATCCGTTATTAAGGATAATAAAAATGCTATTAATGCACCGCCGGCAAACCAGATAGTCGTAAGTCCCAGTGTTATGATCTCAATCACTAAAAATACGGCAAGTGCAATCAGCCAATAACTTGAATTCATACCATAACCCCCCTTCCGTTTCATTCACTTATACTTTAATTTTACTTCATATCCCGTGATTTTACAAGGACAATTGCTCAATTTTCCAAATTTTAACCCTGTTCTCATCCAGTTTTAATAAGATCATCAAGATCGGGGCCTTAAGCTGAAATAGCACATTGCTGCGGTATGCTTCTACTTCTTTGCGAAATATTACAGATTGTACCATAAATGTTGTTAATCATAATAATTTCCAAACATATTATTTTTATTCCTGTTTAAGTAATTATCACAGAACAGCTTTATACAGATTGTTCCCTTTAGATATGTGTCTTCCTTCTTCTCTGGCGGTTTACCTCATACATCAGGATTGCTGCTGCTATGGCCGCATTTAAGGATTCCACATTGCCTGCCATTGGAATTTTAATATATTGGTCTGACATGCCTGCGATTTCATCACTTAATCCATTGGCTTCGTTACCAATAAGAACCGCACATTTTCCCGGGTAATCAATTTCATCGTATGCTCTGGAGGCTTCCAAATGGGCTGCATAGACAAAGATGCGATTCTTCTTGATCTGATCCAGAGCAGCTTTAAAATCCCCGACATAAATAAAAGGCATGCGGTAGATGGCTCCCATGGTTGACCGTATTACCTTTGGATTATACATGTCCACGGAGGATTTACTTAATATAATACCGGTAATCCCTGCGCCTTCTGCGGTCCTGAGAATCGTACCCAGATTGCCGGGGTCACGGATGTCTTCCAGCAATACCAGATTGGCTTCCGGTGCCGTTATGATTTGATTAAAGTCATAGACCGGTTTTTTGACAACAGCCATGATCCCCTGGGGCGTTAAAGTATCCGAGGCTTCTTTTAAAACCCCATCCGTTACCGTCTCATATGGAAATCCGGTAAAATAATCCGGTTTTTCCGTACGCTTTTCTTCATAAAAACTTTCCGAAACATAGGCTTTTATCAGATAGCCGCCGTCTTTTGATTCTTCAAACATCTTAATGCCTTCCGTTACAAAAGCGCCCTGCTCCTCTCTTGCCTTAGGTTTCTTCTGTAATTGTACCAAATTCTTTATCTGTGGATTTGATGAACTGCTGATCATGGCGGCTCCCTTGTTATTCTTCCTTTATATTAATTTCTGTTAATGCCCGGCCCTGTGCATTTTTCATATATACTAAAAACCAGGCGGAATTGCTGTTTATTCTTTACCCTTTATTTATCAGATATAATTATGAACTATTGTACCTCATATGCTTTTTATTTTCAAGGTTTAAACAGCATAAAAACCGGACGTCATAGAAAATAAATTGTGACGCAGCATGCCGCAAAATAGAGCGTTCAGAACGGTGCAACAATTTTTAAACACGCTCTAGACTTCAGTAAACTAGTGCACTGTCCTGTTCATAATTAGCCAAACTGCACTGCCTATTTTGCCATCCGCCGCGTTGTCGTCAATCGGCGTAGGAACCACTACGCCTCATTCCTCCGCCTTACGGAGTGACAAAATATT
>JAEWAK010000013.1 GCA_023391695.1 Bacillota bacterium | reverse complement strand
TCTTTAAAGACTCTTCTTTTGCTTCGAGTAAGGCTTCTCTCTTCTTAGTTTCAGCTGTTTTTAAAGCTTCATCTATGATTTCTCTTGCTTTTTCTTCTGCAGAACCTATCTTTGCCTCTACGACTTTAATACGATAGGATATCGCAATTTTCCAAACAAGAGGAGCAACTATTACCAAGGTACCTAAAATAGCAATTACTATTTTCAGTATGTCTTGCACAGGAGCACCTCCTTATTAAATTTTCATTGTACAAAGATACAACACTTAAATTTTATACTGTTTTGCCCAGTATGTCAAGTATACTTACTAAATTTTTATGCATTATGTCACAATATAACGAAAATAATCGATAATATTTTGAATTATTATACTAAACGCACTGTTTATCCACAATTCTGCCAACGATAGTATGCAGAAATTTTATGATTCATTTTCTTGTAAATATTTAGAAAATACTATATCATCTCACCAATATAGTAGAATCCCTTACATTCTTTCAGCCGTACTTTAATAAGGGATCCCACCATGTCCGGTGTACCCGTAAAATGTACCAAAATATTATTACTTAATCTGCCGGTCAGAAGGGAATTGTTTTGTTCATTCACTTCTTCCACCAGTATTTCCTGGATTTCGCCTTCATGTTTACCGGTAAGATCAGATGAGATCCCCTGGATTACTTTAAGCAAACGGTCAAACCTTTCTTTAGCCACCCCTTCTTCTACCTGGTTATCCATATTGGCGGCAGGTGTTCCGGAACGTTTGGAATACAGGAAAGTATACGCACTGTCATACCGTACTTTTTTCACCACCTCCAGGGTTTCCAGAAAATCCTCTTCCGTTTCCCCCGGAAAGCCCACTATGATATCCGTAGTCAGAGAGATATCCGGCATGGCGGTTTTAATCCGATCTACCAGGGATAAGTAATCTTCCTTGGAATATTTCCGGTTCATGATCCTTAAAACCTTACTGCTGCCTGACTGGACCGGCAGGTGAAGATGACTGCATATTTTCTTTGAATTTTTCATTACTTCGATTAAGGAATCCGATAAATCCTTAGGATGAGAGGTCATAAAACGGATTCGTTTAAGGCCTTCAATCATTTCTATTTCCTTTAACAGATCGGCAAAGGAAAGGGGATTTTCCAAAGTTTTTCCATAGGAATTGACATTCTGACCCAACAGCATGATTTCCACTACACCGTCAGCAACTAAATCTTTCACTTCCCGGATGATATCTTCCGGATTCCGGCTGCGTTCCCTTCCTCTTACATAAGGAACAATGCAATAACTGCAATAATTATTACAACCGTACATAATATTAACACCGGCCTTGAATTTGTATTTTCTTTCGCTGGGGAGGTCCTCCACGATCTGGTCCGTATCCTTCCATATATCGATTATCATCCCTTTAGAGGTCAACCTGGAATAAATTAATTCTGCCAGTTTAAAGATATTATGGGTGCCAAATATAATGTCCACAAAGCGGTAGCTTCTCCGGATTTTTTCCACTACGGCGTCTTCCTGCATCATACAGCCGCATAAAGCAACCATCATGCCCGGATTCTTTTTCTTTAAGCTGTTCAGGTAACCAAGCCTTCCGTATACTCTGGTATTGGCGTTCTCCCTGACGGTACAGGTGTTATAAACAACAAAATCCGCTTCTTCCGTATCCGTCTCCACAAAACCGATTTTCTCCAGAATACCTGCCAGCTTTTCCGAGTCCTTGGCATTCATCTGGCAGCCGAAAGTCTGGGTAATAAAGGTAAGCGGCCTGCCTGCTTCTATTGTTCTGGCCTTTACCCATTCCCTGCATTTTGCTATAAAATAATACTGGCGTTCCGGTTCCTTTACCGGTTCTTTGGTTAAATCTATTCTATCGAAATCAATGTCCATATAATTCATATTTAAACTCAACTTTCTTTTAAAATCATAACATTATGATTATATATGAATTATAGACAAAATTCAACATCCAATGTTACAGTTTCCTTTTCTGCCTGAAATAACGTTTGATATATCCAATGCGACCTAAAGCACTTCCCGATCAGGGACGCCATATAATCTTACCAAAATACAACATACCTGCAGTTAACATCGCAATTAACCTAAATCTTTCATTCCATTCCCCGGATATTCCGGCTTACTTCTTCAGGTGTTCTTTCTCCCGTTATAACCTGAAAAAGTCCATCTGATAGGTCTTTTGTTACTTCCGGCCAGAATTCATAGGAGCTTCTGCTGATACTGGTGGCCATCTGTTCTGCAAAAACTTTATACTCCGTATTGGTTTCAGCCAGTTTTGCGGCTAAAGCCTGTTTGGGCGGAAGGGCGTTCGACTGCCTGCAGATTCTTAACATAACCTCGTCCTGATAGTAGAAATTTATAAATGCCAGGGCTCCTGCCTTGTTTTTACCCTTTAACACGCCTATATTTTCACCTCCTGCAACACTTACACTTTTATTATCAACCGGTAATCTTACCATTCCATAATTGATGTCCGCTTCCATCAGGGCGGAAAGGACCCAGGGCCCGTTTTCCATCATGGCACATTCTTCGGCAATAAATTTTCTTGCCACATCATTTTGGGACCAGTTAATACTGTCTCTTGAAAGAGCACCGGATTCCACCAGCCCGGCTATTAATTCATAGGCCCTGGTTGTAGCATATCCGCCTAGACTATCCATATTTTCCCCCGCTGACAAGATCCAAGGCAGAATCTGGAAGGCGGACTGTTCCCCGGAGATGGCGGACATGGCAAACCCATATCTTCCTTCCGCCGTAAGCTTCCCGGCGGCGGCTTTAAACTCCTCCCAGTCTTTCGGCGGATTTATTCCGGCGGCGTCAAACATATCTTTATTGTAAATAAGAGCAGTATTATTGCAGCAGAAAGGGACTCCATAATATTTATTATCATAAATCACGGAACCAATTACAGACGGAAAATACTCATTCATATCTTTCCGCTTTATCATCTGAGCGGTAATATCTTCAAATAACCCGATCTCAACGTAATTACGCATATCCGGATTATCTATGATTACCATATCCGGTAACTGTTTCTCATTGATGGCAATCGCCAGTTGCTTGTTAAATTCCGTAACAGGTCCGTGATACTCCCAGCTGGCTTCATAAGTATCCTGGGAGAGGTTAAATTCTAATACCAGCATATCCAGACCCGACTGCTGTTCTTCCGTCTCATAATAGGACCATAGCACGATTTTTTCTTTTTTGGCTCCGGGGGTGCTGCTTTTTGCCGCATTTCCGGTGTCACTGCCTTTTAAGCTGCAGCCCGGCAGAAAAACCACGATAATAAACATTACAAATATGATTTTTTTCATCCGAATCCTTCTCCTAATTTGATTGGCGGTATTCTCCGGGTGATATTCCCTGCACTTCCTTAAACACCCGCATAAAATATTTGGGATCACTGTAACCTACTTTTTCCGAAATTTCATAAATCTTTAAATCCGTCCCCTTTAAAAGGCGTTTTGCATGGCTGATCCGGAACTGCTTTAAAAAAGTGGAAAAATTAACTTCCATTACCCGGTTGAATAAGGTGCTTAAGTATTCCGGGGTAATTTCCAGTTTCCTTGACACTTCTTCCAGGGTAATACTTTCCTGGTAGTGTTCGCGGATATAGTTAATCGCCTTTTTTATGGTATAATTACTGATATCTTCCCTTTTTGCCCTTTGGCCCGTCAGCAGAAGGATTATATCCATATAGGCGGTTTCCAGTTCGGTCCGGGTGACTGCTTCTCCCATTAACCGAAGAATATTCGTATTTTTTAACTGTTCAAAAAGCCCCTTATCAAAATCAACCAGCAAATCGGATATCATATAGTAGGTTTTTATAAAGGCCTGACGGATATTATAGGTATCAAAAGCATGCTTTTTAAAATATTCGATAAAATTTTGTGAAGCTTTCAATATCTCTTCACTATTATTACTGCAAATTCCGGTTTTTAAAGCATTCGTTATCTCCAAAGGGTAAACATAGGCTTCCGGTTTGAAACCGTCTACGGCTTTTTTATTAATCCAGCCTTCCCTGTCTAAGGCAATCGCACGGGACAGATATTCATTCAGATTATCCCCGGTACGTTTTAATTCCTGGCACCCGCAAAAAGCTTCTTCCGTCCATACGGGCTGTTCCCTTTTGCCCCGGCAGGGATTTATGAGTTTTTTATAAAGACACCGCTTAAATTCTTCCAGGTCCATATATCCCGCCGCCAGACAATAAAACATCCGTGTGTTTTCCTGATAAAAAGTATAGATAAGGGCTTCCGGGTATTTTCCCCCTATTACCGACAGCTCTTTTTCCACTTCGTTTTTGTAGATGGCCGGAGCAGCTCCCAGATATCCCATGATTAACAGGTATTTCATATCCGGCTGAAATTCACACAATTTTGCTAATTTCAGATACCCTTCATTTTTTTCTTCCATATAACCGAACAGGATATCCCTGATGCACCCCTCCCTTGTTCCCTGCTCCTTCTGCTTTTCTTTCCGGATACGTTCATTGATGCGGTTTAAGATATCCTGTACGTCTTCTGCCGCAAGAGGTTTCAGCAGATAATCATCTACCCCAAACTGAATTGCCCGTTTCGCATATTCAAATTCGGAATACCCGCTTAAAATTACCGCGTGTATGCACAGCTGCATATCATAGATTTCTTTTATCATATCAAGGCCGTTCATAACCGGCATTTGGATATCTGTAATTACCAGATCCGGCTTGAAGCGGAGAATCAGTTCCAAGCCTTCCTTACCGTTTTGCCCTTCCCCTACGACCTTGTGCTCCGTGTGGGTTTTAATAAGTCTGGCCATACCTTCCCTGATGTTAATCTCATCTTCAACAATTACTATCCTCATTTTCCTCACCCTCTTTTTGAAACGGCAGCTTTAAGGTGATGATGGTGCCGACTTCAGGGATACCGGCTATATTCCACGTTGCAGCCTCCCCGTAATACATCTGCATCCTGGTAAATGCATTGTGAAGCCCGATACTTTGTCCGTCATCCTTAACCGCTTCCTCTCTGTTGTTATAGCGGGAAACGCTTTCCTGGGACATTCCTTTTCCATTATCCTCAATAATAATATTAAGTGTCTTTTTATCTTCCGCCAGGGAAATATCAATTCGAATGATCCCTCCCGATTCAATTCCCTTAAATCCGTGTATTACGGCATTTTCTACAAATGGCTGAAGCAGTAATTTATATATCCGGCAGTGCCGTACTCTGGTATCCACATGTATTTCGTAGACGAATGCATTATGAAAACGCATTTTCTGCAGGCTGATATACTTATCGAGCCAGTCGGCCAATTCGTCTATTGTGACTAAATGATTGCTCTTACTGATACTGTAACGGAGGATAACACCAAGGTTTCGCAGCATTTTGCTTATTTCATATTCTTCATGGTCTATGGCCATCCAGTTAATGGAATCCAGGGTATTGTACAGAAAATGGGGATTAATCTGGGCTTCAAGGGCTTTGATCTCCGCATTTTTCTGCCTGTTATTTGCCTCTGTTACTTCTTCGATCAGCAGTTTTACCTTACCGGCCATGGTATTAAAATTTTCCGCGATCTGCCCGATCTCATCACTGCTGTCCACTTCCACCGCTGCCTCTAAATTTCCCTTTTGTACCTTTTTAATACCTGTAATAATTTTTTTAATGGAATTCCCTATGGTTTTAACCGTATAACTGATCATCAAAATTGAAAAACCTACGGCCGTCAGCCCGATTATAACAGAAAACTTCTGGTTTCTTGTAATATCCCGCAGCATATAGGATTTATCATATACATTATAAAATATCAGGCCGCTGTTACTGTCCTGATAGGTATTTACGGCAATGTCCTTATTCTTCAGTTTGCCTGTTACCGAAACAAACTCTTTTATGTTTAATTCCGGATTGATCTTAATGCCGGAATAAAAATCGTCCGGGTAGGCGATTACATTACGTTCATCATCGGTAATAAAATTAATGCTGTACTCTTCCGACGGTTCCCCCGTACTGCTGCAGATATGGCTCAGTACGCTCTCCTGGATTGTCATCACAATCGTCGCAATGGATCCCCTGCCCAGGTCATTTAAATCATACATGGATTTGGATATATGGAACAGGCGCAGTTCTTCCCCCTTGTTATGAAACCGCATCGTAGGCGTAATCACCATGCCGCCTTTTTCCTGTGCTTCCAAATAAGGCTTGATCTGTCTCATATCACTGTAATTCTCCCATATATTTTCAATGGAAGAGGCCGTTCCCAGGTCATAGGTCACCTGGCTGCCGTCGGTACAAATAATGCTGATGCAGCGTAACCCCCCGACGGAGCTGTTATACTGCTGGAGACGGTTATAGATTTCGTGGAAAGCCACTTCTTTTTTGGTATACTCTGGGTTTTGCAGTTTATTCACATTATCAATGATCTGATTGTCAACATAGATCTGATAAACCAGATTGGTGTAAACCTCCAGGGTTAAATCCACCCGCTGGGCTATCTGGGTTAATTGATTCACCATTAATTGGTCGACCTTTTCTTTCAGTGCTTCCGTACTGACAAACAGACTAATGGATTGAATTACCAGCATGGGCACTATGGAAGAAAGCACAAAGGCAAATAATATTTTTTGTCCGATCTTTCTGTTATTAAACCATGCCAGGGCTGACCACTTGTATATTCTTTTCATATAACCATCCTATTTTCCCGTATAATAAAATTATCTGTTTTTTGGTTTTTAACCTATCAGGGAAGTTTCCCCGAAAATAGGCGGGATTTAACTTACTTATTCAACTATTGTACCAAAAGAACCCGGTGCAATCCAACATTTTTTGTGAAATTCACAGAAAAGAGCGGCAAATTTGTTTATGCCGCCCTTGATCCGTTGCATTCCTGCTTCCATCCGGACCATTATTTCGCGGATCCGGTTGTTGTTCCAACAGCCATATGGAATATATGGAAGCGCTTTTGTTTTCCTGAATATTATTTCACTGACTTTATATGAATTTTCATTGATAGATTGTTCTCAATTGAAACCGTCATTTCATATCCATTTAAATTTACTTCTGCCTGACCCTCTTATGCTTTCACCGCACCGTTTGTCAATCCGCTTACAATATATTTCTGCATGAATATGAAAATCAGTATGACCGGTGAGATTGCCACAATACCGAAAGCCATGGTGGAATTCCACAAAGTCTGGTACTGCTGGACGTAATTATAGATATTGGAAGTGATCGGGCGCATGTTGGGATTGGTAATAAAGGTCAGTCCGTAAATCAGATCACCCCAGGCATATACAAAGGAAAATACTGCCTCAACCACGACCCCCGGTCTTGCAATGGGAAATATAACTTTGATAAATGCTGCCCTATGGCCGCATCCGTCAATTTTTGCCGCCTCATCCAGTTCCTTGGGTATGGAGATGAAATAAGTCCTGAGGATAATAATACTGAAAGGGATGCCTAAAGTCGCATCCGCCAGCATGGGTGCCAGATAAGTGTTTAAAATCCCTGCTTTGGAAAACATAATATACAGGGGCGTCAGTACCAGGGTGGAGGGAAGCATCTGGGTAATCAGGAAAAACAGGATCAGCGGTTTCTTCCACTTAAAGCGGAACCTCGCCAGGCCGTAAGCGGCAGGTATCGATAAGAGGGTGGCAATCAGTGTTGAACCGGCTGCAATAATGGAACTGTTTTTAAATCCTCTTAAGGTCTCACCCGAAGCGGACAACTGCTTTTGGAAGGCTTCAAAGGTAAGGCTTTTTGGCCATAAGGGTGTCGGAATCTGAAAAATCTCTACTTGTGTTTTAAGTGCCGTAACCAGCATCCAATATAGCGGAAATATAAAAACTATGAAAATGACTCCTCCGGTTATAACCAATCCGATTTTATTTTTTCCTACTCTGCTAAATTTCATATTAAACTCCCATCTGTGCGTTCTGACGCACATATAAATCAGGATGTTGAAAAAACTGTTTTTATTTTTTTCAACCTAAACTCCCATCTGTGCGCTCTGGCGCACGTATAAATCAGGATGTTGAAAAAACTGCTTTTAATTTTTTCAACCTACATCACCTCGTCATCATCGATCAGTTTTATATAGAAAAAGCCCACAATTAACAGGATAACAAACAGGACGTTGGATACGGCGGCTCCTTTACTGAATTGAAACTCTTCAAACGAGAGCCGGTAGGAATAAGTTGACACAAGTTCCGTAGAATTAACCGGTCCCCCTTTTGTCATAACCCAAACCAGATCGAATACTTTAAAGGTATAAACAAATCCCAGGGTAAGTACGGACATGATTGCAGGTTTTATCATGGGAACCGTAATACGGAATAAAGTCTGAAGCTTATTCGCACCGTCCAGATTGGCACTTTCATAAACTTCTTCCGGTATCGTAGTAAGTCCGGTAATTAACAGCATCATGTTAAAGGGAATTCCAATCCAGATATTGGCGACGACAATTGCCGCCATGGCCAGTTTCGGGTTGAGAAGCCATTCTAACGGATGGCCGATCAGATTTAACTGCATCAGGAACTGATTAATGATACCGCCGCTGCTGGTAAACATGAATTTAAACAGTAAGCCCGCAACCGTAACCGGCAGCAGCCAGGATATCATGGTAACTCCACGGAAAAAGGAACAGCCGGGAAATCTTTTGTTAAACAAAAGTGCCAGTCCAAACCCAATGATAAATTGAAAAAAAATGGAGGCTGCCGTAAAAATCAAAGTATTCATAATGGCGCGGGGCAGAATCGAAGTACTTCCCCCAAGCAGTTCGGTATAATTCTTAAGTCCTACAAATGCCTGTTTACTGCTGTCACCAAAGGTATATACATCCACATTTTTGATACTTAAGATTAAATTCTGAATCATCGGATATCCAATGAAAACAAGCATATAAATTGCAGCCGGAAGTGCAAATGCAAAACCGAATAAAGCTTCCGATTTTATTGCTTTCTCTTTCTTCATTCTTTATGTCCTTTCCAATTAAGGAGGGCTGTTTGGAAAAGAGTCCGGCTTGCCGGACTCTGACGCTGACATGCTGTTACCTCAGTGGCAATTTTCCAAAAGGATAATCCTTTTGCGTATTCATGCGCAGCCCGCAAAGCGTTTTATCTCATAGGAAGAACTTTCCCATGGAATAATACAGCCCCTGTTTTGAAACAGGCTCTTCTTAAAAATCATGTATAAGAACGAACTCTGTTCCCATTCATGTACGGCAGAAAAACACCGCTTTATATCAAAATACGGAACCTATGTTCCGGTAACTTATATTATTTTACCGCATCCACTGCCGCCTGGGTATCCTTGGCCGCCTGATCCGGTGCAGCGGTGGAAGTCATTACCACCTGAAAACCGCCCTGGATTGCTGCCGAATAGGAGGGCCATGCTGCAGACGGGCCTCTTGGTATGGAAGTTTCCAATTGCTTGATAAATGCTGCCTGAATGGGATCCTCCGTCCAGTAGGAATCTTTGGCCGCCTCCGTTTTCGGAGGGAAGGAACCGTATTGTTTCATGGCATTTACCATAACTTCAGTCTGGTTATAGTACTGCAAAAAGGCAACTGCACCCGAAGTATCCGCTTTCTTAACAACACCCATATTTTCTCCGCCAAGGATTGAAGTTGCCTGTCCGGAATTTTCATCCCGCTTTGGTAAAACGGTTACGCCATAGTTTAAATCCGGTGCATCTTTTTCTATACCGGGTATCTGCCACGGTCCGTTTTGCTGCATTGCCAGGTTGTCTGCCATAAAGTTATTGTTTACGTCGGACTGGGTCCAGTTAACGGAATCTTTAGCCCAGGAACCTTCGTTTATCATATCCTGCATCAATTGGTAAGCGTCAATACCGCCCGGGATATCTTTATAATTTCCGCCTGCGGTATAAAGCCATTGGAGGCACTGGAACGTACCCTCATCCGTATTGGTTGCTGCGTTGCCAAATCCGTATACGCCCTCTTTCGTCAATTTTTTCGCCATTTCACGGAACTGGTCCCAGGTGGTATTTTCATCCGGGTATGCAATGTCTGCAGCGTCAAACATATCTTTGTTAAAGAATAAAGCGGTACAGTTTGTGGCAAATGGTATACCATAGTGTTTTCCATCCATCATTGTGGATTCCATGGGCCCTTTCAGATATTCATCCCATGCTATATCCGCATCAGAGATATCGCCGAAAAGTCCCAGTGAGATGAAAGATGCCATCGTACAGCCGTCCAGGATAACCAGGTCCGGCAATTCGCCGGAAGCAATTCCAAGTGTCAGCTGCTTCTCATAATCGGCAAACGGAACATATACATGGCTTGCCGTATACTGGTCCTGGGATGCATTATAGCCGTCGATCAGTGTTTGCATCATCTCCTTTTGTGCATCTGTTTCAAAGTAATCCCATATTACTACTTCTTTTTTCCCTTCTGTCTTTACTTCCCCACTGTCTGCGGCAGTCTGGGCTTCACTTGATATACTGCCGGGCTTGCTCCCGCAGCCGGCCAGTATGGATGAAACCATAGCCACACATAAGATAACTCTTAAAAATTTCTTTTTCATATACCCTTTCCTTTCCATCATAAGCCAGGTTATGAATTTAACCTGTCGCTGTCTGATGCTTTAATTATAAAAAAGGGTACGGGGTTTTGTAAGTCTAATTATTTAAACTTGGTGGACATTATTCATCTGAGTTTTTGTAGCCATTTATTTAACCCTGCGGCTGCATAACACAAAAAAAGATAAGAGGCCATTCCTCTTTGGACGGCCTCTAAAAAAATATGATGTAATTTAAGAAGAACTAATTAATTGCTTTTATCACCAGGATGATTTATTAAACCAAAAATAATCAGGACAAATCCTATAAAGAAAGCATATGTCAGAATAGCGGGTCCTCCCATTAAAACAAATAAACCGCAGAAATTGAAAAAAAAGAATCACTAAATTTTTAATTTATTATATTCATTTTTTTCGATCAAAACGGTTTCAATATCAATATCGTACTGATAACACATGATAAATATTCTGAGAATAACATCCGCCAGTTCCGCTGGAATACCTTTTGGTTCGCTGTCCACCCGGTAATAAGTATAACATGGGTGATAGCCTTTATAGAATTCATCCAGGGCTCCGGATAATTCCTTGTGGCAGAGTGCAATCAGTTCGTAAAAGGTTTTATCCCCGCTTTTAAAATAACCATGTCTTAATGCATTTTCACCTACATCCTTTACAAATTCCTTAATGCTTAAATTTTCATGCAGCTTCATATTATCTTTTGCGGTATTGTCAAATGTCAGTTTCCCATTACTATACAGAGTTAATACCCAACGTCCTAAATCCTTTAAAGCACTGTTAAATGATTCTGCTGTTCCAGAATTAAGATTATTTTGTTCCATGCATTTTTTTATCAACCTTTGTAATTTAGTCATATATTCATCTCCTGTGTAGTTAAGAAAAAAATAGTTCGAACCAATGTATCCATTAATTCCTTTGCTGTTGTTTATAACTCCATTATTAAATTTTATTTGATTTTTCTTTATACCTTACTCTTTTGTGTGAAACGCTTTCCCCATTAAGCGTTCTATCTTATGCCGGAAAAAAATTGGGATATGTACAACCGGAAAAAACAATCATGTTTCATCCGTATGCACATATCCCAAAGAATTAAATGAATCTCAGGATTGTTAACATTACTTCCTTAACGTATCTGCCCATTGCCGAATATAATATATTTTGTGGAAGTCAACGCTGCCAGACCCATAGGACCCCTGGCATGAAGCTTTTGCGTACTTATACCGATTTCAGCTCCAAAACCAAATTCTCCTCCATCCGTAAATCGAGTTGAAGCATTTACATAAACTGCAGCAGCATCTATTTCGTTCAGGAATTTCATTGCATGATCATAGTCCTTTGTTATTATGGTTTCGGAATGTTTTGTATTATAGTAATTAATATGTGCAATCGCTTCCTCAATTGAATCAACTATCTTTAAGGAAATGAACCGATCCAGATATTCTTTTCCATAATCTTCTTCCGCAGCCGGTTCCATTTTATCACAGATTGCCCTGGCCCTTTCATCCGCACGAAATATAATTTGTTTCGCTGTTAATCTTTCATAGATAAGAGGGATAAATTGCTCCGCCACTTTACTGTGTATCACTAAGGATTCACAGGCATTGCATACTCCCAGGCGCTGGGTCTTGGCATTATCAATAATATTAAGGGCCATATCAAAATCCGCAGCTTCGTCTACATAAACATGGCAGTTGCCCGTTCCGGTCTCGATCACCGGTATGGTGCTGTTCTCAATTACAGTACGGATCAAGCCGGCTCCGCCACGGGGAATCAGCAGATCAATATACTGATTCAGGCGCATCAGTTCTTTTGCGGTTTCCCGGCTGGTATCTTCAATTAACTGTATGGCGTCTTCATTCAGGCCAACCTGGCTCAGTGCTTTTTTTATTGCCTTTACAATAGCCAGATTGGAATGGATCGCATCACTTCCGCCTCTTAATATAACAGCATTTCCGGTCTTGAAACAAAGCCCGAATGCATCCGCCGTTACGTTGGGACGGGATTCATAGATAATGCCGATCACGCCGATCGGAACCCGTTTTTGCCCAATGACCAGGCCATTGGGACGGGTATTCATGGATATTACTTCACCGACCGGGTCATTCAAATCAACAATGTCCAAAAGTCCCCTGGACATTCCCTCTATACGGTCATGATTTAACCGCAGCCGGTCAATTAATGATTCCAACATGCCGTTTTCCTTTGCTCTTGCAATATCCAGCTCATTTTCCTTTAGTATTTCCTCTTCATTGTCGAGCAATGAAGAGGCTGCTGCTTTAAGGCCTTCGTTTTTACGTGCTACACCTAAAATATTTAAGTCAGCGGCTGCTTTTTTTGATTTCATGCCGACTTCTTCCAAATATTTCATATGAATCAACCATCCTTTCTGAATTTCTTTAAATTTATATATTACTTTTTATAATACCTCTTTGTGTAATAATCTGATCCACCCTTATATCATGTTCCTCTTCCGGAAGTTCCGGCAAAACCTGAAAATCATAGGCCAAAGCAATTTTGACCAGGGAAAGGTTACCGTATTTCCGGAAAAAATTATCATAATATCCCTTTCCATAACCAATGCGGATACCATGAGGATCGAAGGCCAGTCCCGGTACCAGGATAAGGTTATCTTTGGTAATATCCGGAAGGGCTTCTTCCTCTGTAACCGGTTCCGGAATGCCCAGGATGCCGGGTTCTAAATCCTTAAGGGAACGGATATAAAAAAATTGCATCCCTTTGCCGGTTATTTTGGGCACCGCCACTTTCTGCTGCTGAAACAGCGCTTTCTCGATTAAGGTTGTCGTAATGACTTCCTGGTTGAAGGAAACATAACAAAATATCTGTCCGCACTGCCTGTATTCCGGAAGCTTTAACAGCCGATCCGCAATTATACTGCTATAAACCTTTTGCTCCTCTTTGGTTAACCGGCTTTTTAATTCTTTCATGGTTTTACGGATTTCCTGTTTTTGCATCAGTGTTTTTCCTTTTTCTGCAGCTCTGTAACGGTTCCGTCCGGGTTTAATAAAGATATCTGGTTTAATGTCCCGCGAAGATTTTTACGGATTGCCTGAATATATTCACTTCTTAAATCAGCCTGTTCCTGCTTTTCTTTCGCTGTCAGTCCCTCATTCTGGGATTTTTTATAGAGTTCATTGATCCTTGCTAACTTATTATCATCCATTTTAACATACCTTTCTAAATATATGCCGTCCTTATGGGTATTGCCTGGTACGGATATAATCCATTAAAATAAAATTCTCATCCTTATGGGCTTTAAATAAGGTTCCCACATTTCTGCCGTCCATAATTTCATTAATTATGTATATTTCTTCCCCATTTGCAATGATCATGTCGGCACCTGAATCGGTCGCAATCTTGGCAGCGGAAATTTTTGTTGCCATGCCTCCGGTTCCCACGGAAGAGGACGAATCCTTGCCCATTTCACATAAATTATCGTCAATGACTTCTACATAATCAATAAAAACGGCATCCGCATTTCTGTGGGGGTCATCCGTGTATAATCCGTCAATATCGGATAACAGGATCAGTAAATCCGCATTGACCAGTGCCGCAACAATTGCAGATAAGGTATCGTTATCGCCAAAATCACCGAATTCCAACTCATCGGTGGACACGGTATCATTTTCATTTACAATGGGTATAACGCCCATGTTTAATAATTCTTCAAAGGTATTTCTGGCATTTTTTCTGCTTATGTCATTAATCATTGTATATTTTGTCATTAATATTTGTGCAGGCACCTGATTATATTCCGCAAATAATTTCTGGTATACCATCATAAGCCTGGCCTGTCCTACTGCCGCACAGGCCTGCTTCACTGCCGTTACCTTTGGTTTTTCTTTTAGCCCCAGGGTTTCCCGGCCTACCGCAATGGCACCGGAGGATACCAATATAACATCCTTTCCCTGATTCCTGAGGTCGGTTAGAACCCGCACCAGTTTTTCCATTTTGGACAGGTTTAAACTGCCGGTGCTTTCATGGGTTAAGGAAGAAGAACCGATTTTTACGACAATCCGGTTCTTGCCTTTTATGTCTTCTCTATTTAAAGCCATATACTGCTCCTTTCAAATCCTTAGTAGAAAATTGCATAATGCATTATATTTAATATCGATTCCATACTCTCTGTTCCGTGCATAAACATATATGCAGCTTTCGTTAGAACCGCAGTGACCGAATAGTCACTTAACTTATCTTGTAACGTATTATCTTTTATAACGTTTCGCAATTGCTTCAAATACCTTAATTCCGTCTATTGCAGCAGAGGTAATGCCGCCTGCATATCCCGCCCCTTCCCCGCAGGGATAGACTCCGGATATATTGGATTCGAATTTGTCATCCCGTTCTATTCTAAGAGGGGAGGAAGTCCTGGTCTCCACACCGGAAAGGATAGCTTCTTCATCGGCATAACCGGGGATCATTCTGTCAAAGGCATGGATTCCTTCTATTAAAGAATCTGTGACATAATCAGGAAGGCATTGCCTTAAATCTGACAGCCGGTAATTTCCTTTTATATTTGGTTTAATATGACCTATTGTAACACTCTCCCGGTTCCTGCACAAGTCTCCAAATAACTGGACCGGTATGAATCCCTTCCCTGCCTTATAAGCTTTTTTCTCCCAGGTACGCTGAAATTCAACTCCCGACAATACTTCCGGTACCTCATAAGACTTTGGGAAATCCTTTGGCGTCACCGTTACAATTAAAGCACTGTTGGCATTAACTTCGTTTCTGGCATGGTTACTCATGCCGTTTACCGCAATACCGCCCGGTTCGGAAGAAGAATTTACAACAAATCCCCCCGGACACATGCAGAAGGAATAAACACTCCTGCCGGTACCGGCATTGTAGGTTAGTTTGTAATCCGCAGCCGGTAGTTTGTCATAAGCCTCCCCATACTGGTTACGGCTAATAAGAATCTGGGGATGTTCTATCCTTACCCCTATGGCAAAGGATTTGGGGGACAACTTAAATCCTTTCCGGTAAATTAATTCAAAAGTATCCCTGGCACTATGGCCGATTGCCATTACCAGTACGCCGCACTGGATGAATTCTTTTCCATTGACTTTAATTCCCTGTAATTTTCCGTTTTCAATCACTATATCGGTCAGGCAGGTATTAAATCTCACTTCCCCGCCCAAAGATATGATTTCTTCGCGTATACCCTGCACCACTGCCCTTAACCGGTCCGTTCCGATATGGGGTTTATTCAGATACCGTATTTCCTCCGGGGCTCCGTGTTCTGCCAAAATTTCCAGGACCTTATGGTTTCTTCCCAGTTCATCCTTAACCAAAGTGTTCAGTTTGCCGTCGGAAAAGGTTCCTGCACCGCCTTCCCCGAATTGCACATTGGAGTTAACATCCAGTTCATTATGATTCCAGAAATGTTCAACAGCTTTTACCCGATTGTTAACTTCCTCCCCCCGTTCGATTATAACCGGCTGATATCCGTTACGGGCCAGCATAAGGCCGCAGAATAAACCTGCCGGACCGGAGCCTGCAATGACAGGACGGAAATTCAGCTTTTCTTCGCCGCTTGGCTTAAATTGGTACCCGGGACGTTCACCCAAGGTAATACCCGGGCTGTGAACCCGCTTTAACACCCGTTTTTCATCCGAAAGCTTTACTTCAACATTATAGACATAAAAGAGCTCGTCCTTTTTTCTTGCATCAATGGATTTCTTTGTGACAGAAAAATTTAAGATTTCCTGCTCGGAAACCTTTAACTGTTTTGCTATTCGTTTTTTTAAATCTTCCCGGGTATGGTTTATATTTAATTTAAGTTGTGTTATTTGAATCATTTTTTACACCATTCCTGTGCAGATTTTCTGCATATTTGAATTTCGCACCGAGGATACGCCGGCACAATCTTTTCAGGTTGAAAGAAGATTTCTTTAACCTATGCACAATGCATACCGCAGGCTTGTCTGCGGTACTGCCATAAAGAATTCCGGTTTTCACCGTATGGCAGTCCTTTCACAAATTGAATTTTCTTCAGGCATTTCTATCGGAACCCTTCCCGCAGTTCATGCCTGCCACAGCTCCGGTAGTCCAGGCCCACTGGAGGTTATACCCCCCGCAGGTACCGTCTATATCGATTAATTCACCGGCAAAATACAGCCCTTTTACTAATTTGGATTCCATGGTATCCGGATTAATTTCTGCGGTGTCAACACCTCCGGCACTTACCTGGGCCTGATCAAAAGAATTGGGCTCCGTTATATCGACTTTCCATTCTTTCAACTGCCGGGCCAGGCCCTGGAGTTTATCTTTGCCGACCGTACCGCACAAACACAAAGGATCCATTCCCGCTTCTTTCAGTCCTGCATATGCCAGCTTATGATTGAGTAACCCTATCAGCGCTTCTTCCATAGTTCTTGAGGGATTTCGCCTGGTCCGCTCCCATAATAATTGAACTACTTCCTCTTTATCGATGGAAGGCAGATAATCTATTATAAGGTGTACTTTTTTCTTCTCGCTTAAAGCTCTGGAAGCATATCTGCTAAGCTGCATAATGGGAATTCCTGAAACCCCATAGGCTGCCAGTAAAAGTTCCCCCTGCTCCTTTGCCCTGTATTTGCCGTCTATAAACAATTGAATCAGTGCCCCGGTTCTGACACCTGCCAGTGTTTTAAAATATTTGGCAGAGGCTTTTAACTGAACCAGTGCAGGCAAAGGCTTAATTATCCTGTGCCCCAGATCTTTCGCAAGACCGTAACCGCTTCCGTCGGAGCCAAGATTCGGGGAAGCGCATCCACCGGCTGCCAGTATTACCTGATCGGCCGTAAAATCACCTTTGTCTGCAGTAATACGGAACCTGCCCTTTTCTTTGACGATCCGTTCAACATGAACCTCACAGCAGCTCTTAACCTTTAACTGCATAAGTTCCAGGCGCAGTACTTCCACAACGGAAGAAGCCTGTTCGGAATTCGGATAAACATAGCCGTTTCTTTCTTTCGGATAAATTCCAAGTTCCTTAAAAAAATCGACAGTCCGGCTTACGTCAAACAAAGGCAGTACCTGCATGGCAAAGGAGCTGTCGTCACCCCGGTAACATTCGGGATGCTGGTACAAATTTGTATAATTACACTTGCCATTGCCGGTAGCCAGAATTTTTTTGCCGATTTTATCCTTATGCTCCAGTACCGTGACATTATTTTTCTGCCTGGCGGCAAAGACAGCAGCCACCAGTCCCGAGGCACCGCCTCCTACAATAATAACATTGCCCATAGAGGGAGTCCTCCCTATAGTATGAAGTCAAAGCGGATATTAGCCTTCCGCTCTGCTGCGGTTCTAACCTGTTACACAGCTGAGCTTGCTGCTTCAGTGAAGGCGGGGCTTTCGCTGAAACGTTAAGTCTCTTTCCTGACAGGTTAATAAATCCTATATATGAATTATGTTATAATACAGTATCTATATTTTAACCATATTCCTATGATTATTTCAAGTATTATTATAGCAGGGTTTTAAGTTCATGATTATTTACTTTAAATTTTTATTTTCTCCACTCCGGAGTATGTCTTTTGCACAGGTAAAGAATTAAGGATTAGAAATCTCCGTCCCCGTTTTGTAAGGTACCCGGCCGGAAGGGATCTCAGCTGCAGCTGTTTTTACGTGTACGTCCTGGTCATCAAAAAAGATATGGGCATTGAATGCCTTTAAAACCTCCTTTTTTTCAACTCCGCCGAGGAAAAAGGCTTCATCCACATTGACGCCCCATTGTCTTAATGTTAAAATCACTCTCTTATGGGCCGGATTATTTCTGGCTGTTATAATCGCAATCCGAAGCATATTGGGATATTTTTCCTTAATTGCTGACAAAGTCCTCAGCAGTTTGGCAAAGGGACCGTCCGGCAAGGTTTTTTCCGCATTAATTTTTTCATGTTCTAAAAATGCCTCCAGACCCTCTTTTTTATAAATCGCCTCCGATTCCTCCGAAAAAACCACAGCATCCCCGTCAAAGGCAATACGTATCTCATGGTCATCCGGTGTATAATTTTTAGGGACATCATAAATCAAGGCCGCAGCGAAACCCGCATCAATTGCTTCCTGTACATCTTCCTCATTTTTTGACAGGAACAAATCCACCTCAAAGGCAGAAAGGTATTTTGCGATTTTTTCCCCTCCGGTAAATGCTGCCCGTATGATCTCAAGTCCCTTATTTTCTATGGAATTAAACACACGGAGGCCCGTTTCCGGATTGTTTCTTGAAATTACGATTACTTCTACCATTGGATCTTTAAACTTATGGTTAAATTCCAGCAGGGCTTTTATCAGGGAAAATGCCGTCCCTTCCTTTAAAATATCATTTTCATGCTCGATTTCATATTTGGAATATTCACTTAACCCTTTTTCCATGTATATGCTGTTCTCATACTCCAAATCAAACAAAGCCCTGGATGAGACCGCAACCACTAATTTATCGTTTAATTTATATGGCATAATTTCCTCCCGTCATATCTTTTATAATATGGCCGGATAAACCGGCCTGTCATATCCCGCAATCCTGTCTGACTTGTTTTTACGTTTTTTTCCTGGGTGTATTTAAATAGTTACACTAAATTTACAATCTCTTTTTCAGGCCTGCCAAATCCGCTTATAAAACAAAAATTAAAATTTATGTTGGTATACTGATTTTATCACATTTTATCTGAAATAGGTATAAAATGACAGTCAAATTATTGATAATTTGTATTATTTTAGTTACTGTTCATAACACTGCTGCTTTTGGCAGGAATGTAAACAGTAACTTATTTTATATTACCTGCTCTCATCTGGCACTTTTAAATTATTGACTTTTGGCTGTTTTAACAGGGGCAGAATGCGGTATAATAATTCTCATAACAATAACTGTAGTGCAGTTATGATATCCGGATATCAGTTAAATTCATAAAAATGGAGGTTCACAATGAAGGAAAACAGATATGAGTTAAACAAGGAACTGGCTCAGATGCTCAAGGGCGGTGTTATTATGGATGTTACCACCCCAGAGCAGGCTCAAATCGCGGAAGCTGCCGGTGCCTGTGCCGTTATGGCTCTGGAGAGAATACCTGCTGATATTCGGGCGGCAGGCGGGGTTTCCAGAATGAGTGACCCGAAAATGATAAGAGGGATACAAAAAGCCGTTACTATCCCGGTTATGGCCAAGTGCAGGATCGGCCATTTTGCAGAAGCACAGATTTTGGAAGCCATTGAAATTGACTATATCGATGAAAGTGAAGTCCTATCTCCTGCCGATGATATATATCACATTGACAAAACCAAATTTAAGGTCCCTTTCGTATGCGGTGCGAAGGATTTAGGGGAAGCGCTGCGGCGTATTAAGGAAGGAGCTTCCATGATACGTACCAAAGGAGAACCGGGAACCGGGGATATTGTCCAGGCCGTACGCCATATGAGAAAGATGAACAGTGAAATTGCCCGGTTAACCGCCTTAAGGGAAGATGAACTTTATCAGGCGGCCAAAGAGTTACAGGTGCCTTATGATTTAGTCCTGTCCGTACATAACAGCGGAAAACTTCCGGTCGTTAATTTTGCGGCAGGCGGTGTGGCAACTCCCGCCGATGCGGCCCTTATGATGCAGCTTGGAGCGGATGGGGTTTTTGTGGGATCCGGAATCTTTAAATCCGGTAATCCGGCAAAAAGAGCCGCGGCAATTGTAAAAGCCGTAACCAATTATACCGACTCGGGGATGTTAGCCGATCTGTCCGAGGATTTAGGAGAAGCCATGGTTGGAATTAACGAAGATGAAATCGATCTTCTGATGGCAGAAAGGGGAAAATAAATGTTAATCGGTGTTCTGGCATTGCAGGGAGCTTTTAAGGAACAGGAAAATACCCTAAGAAAATTGAAGGTGGATTCTTTCGAAATCCGTAAAAGAACCGATTTGGAAAGAACCTTTGACGGCCTTATTATTCCTGGCGGGGAAAGCACCGTAATAGGTAAGCTTCTAAGGGAGCTGGGACTTTTTGATCCCTTAAGAGAGAGGATACTGTCGGGTCTTCCTGTTATGGGCACCTGCGCCGGTTTAATCCTGCTTGCTTCCCATATTGCCGGTTCGGATACGGTTCACTTGGGAACACTTCCTGTAACCGTCAGGAGAAATGCTTACGGCAGGCAGTTGGGAAGTTTCTTTACCGAAAATTATGTTGAAGGTCTTGGTACGGTTCCTATGAAATTTATCCGTGCACCCTATATTGAGAAAGTATATGGCAATACCCGGATACTTTCCGTTGTCGACAACCGTATTGTGGCAGTAAGGTATCAGAACCAGTTAGGTGTTGCCTTCCATCCGGAACTTACAGAAAACCTTGCGATACACCGGTATTTTATTGATATTGTAAATAGTGCCGTACCTGTATTAAGGTGTGATATGCCAATGGAGCCGGTGTGAATTATTAAAAATATAATTCCCACCTGATTGATGGCATTAATTCAGCGCTAGGCAGATGATTTATGCAATGAAAGTCAGTTTGAATTAATAATTGTCATAGGCAGATTGGCAGTAATATCAGTATAAAAATAAGCAGCGGACAATTATGTTCACTGCTTATTTCCGGCATTGAAATTCATTCAGTCAAAGCGGATATTCCGGGTCCGCTACGCTACTTGCTCATAACCTTATACCTGCTACGAGGTGTTTCAGTCGGAGCATGAAATCCGACTGAAAAGTTAAGTCCCCAACCCACCGCTTACACTCCGCCAAGAAGCTTGGGACTTACTTGTAAGGTTAAAAGGTCAGGCTTCTGGCCCAACTGACAGCTTTTTTAGAACTTTTTTCTTTATTTTTCATTAAAGGATTGACAAAATCCGTTTGATCAATAATATGATTATCCTTTAATTCTGTCCGGATCTTTTTAAAACACTTTTTCGCTCCGCCCCCTACATGACAGGCAAATACCGCAACATTTTTCCCCTGGATTTTATACTGCTTTAAAAATGAACCTATGGGAGTGGCATAATTCCTTGCCCAGACAGGAGTTCCGATCAGAACATTTTCGTAGGAACTTAAATCAATATCTTCGTTGATTAATTCCGGCTTTTTCCGAAATAATACGGTCTTCCCTCCCCAAATATATTTTCTGAATCCGGACGGCGGGTACTCGCTTTTGGTTTTTAGCTCCAATAGATCCGCTTTTAATTCCGCTGCGAGGATTTCGGAAATATATTTTGTATACCCTCCCAGGGAATAGTATATAACTATTGTTTTCATGCTAAACCTCCTTTCCTTTAAGATTTGTCTTACAGTCTGTTCCGCTGCGCAGTGTTTCTTACAAAACGGCGCATATCCCTGTTTCCGGCAGCTGCATATAGCTTAATAAAGCCTTAATAATGCTTAGTATGTATGATTTATAGATATTTAAAAATACCTGGAAACTTTAATATTTTCTTCCATTCTCATTGATTTTATGTGTTACAGATCAGCCCTTTATACCACGAGGCGTTTTCAGTGCATGGAGCACCCGGAAAACCCGAGTTTAACACACACGAAAAAATCCTATACTAATTTATTTTGTTTTCCACAATTTCACATAAAAATCTTATCATATTTCGCGGAAAAAAGATAGTAAAATCTGCTATAAGTTTTTACTATCTTTTTATTTTTATATGCTAATGTGTGGTATAAATTTTAAATATCATGCTATATTTTTGCCAAAATAGCCAATTATAAGTCGCTAACCCAGCATAAAAATGGAGCTGTTGCAAAATTCAAATATACTTCCTTTCGACACAAGTTCAGTAAATTAATTGTTTTGCATCAGCCCCTTAGACTTAATATATCCGCTTAACTCTTAAAATTATTTTACACTTCTTAAAATCCTGCAGGTCTTATCTATATCTTCCGCCGTATGGGCAGCCGATACGAACATGGCCTCAAACTGTGACGGGGCGGTATAAATTCCCTGTTCCAGCAAAACGTTAAAATACCCGGCATATTTTTTTGTATCGGAAGAACTGGCTGTTTCAAAGTCAGTAACTTTTTTCCCGGTAAAAAACCCGCTTAATATGGAGCCGATCTGGTTTACGTAAATATCTTCCCCTGTTAATTTACCCCTGTCCCTTAAGGCTTTTGCAAGAAGCTTTGCTTTGGATTCCATTTCTGTATAAAACTCCGGATTTTCTTTTAATATTTCCAGGGTTTTGATACCGGCAGTGGTAGCAATGGGATTGCCGGATAAGGTTCCTGCCTGGTAAACCGGACCGGACGGAGATACCATCTGCATAATCTCTTTTCTTCCGCCGTAAGCACCTATGGGCATTCCGCCTCCTACTATTTTACCAAGGGTAGTAAGGTCGGGTTTTATATTATAATATTCCTGGGCACCGCCGATTCCTAATCGGAAACCGGTTATCACCTCATCGAAGATAAGCAGCGCCTCATTTTCCAGGGTTATATCCCTCAGAAACGGAAGAAAGCCTTCTTCCGGCAGAACCACACCCATATTAGCGGCAACTGGTTCCACAATGACGGCGGCAATTTTCCCTTTAAACTGTTCAAATAACTTCCGGACGGAGGATTTATCATTGTAATCCGCAATCAAGGTATTTTCGGTATAAGATTTTGGCACTCCGGCGCTGTCCGGTATGGACTGGGTAAGGGCCGCGGAACCGGCTTTTACCAGTAATCCGTCAGAATGCCCATGGTAGCAGCCCCTGAATTTGATAATCATATCTTTTTTAGTATATCCTCTGGCGGTTCGGATTGCACTCATAACGGCTTCCGTACCGGAACTGACCAGTCTTACCATTTCCATGGAGGGCATGATACCGGATATTAATTCCGCAAGGATCCCCTCTTTTTCCGTAGGAGCACCAAAGGTCAATCCATCCCTGACTGCTTTCGTGACCGCTTCGATTACTTCCTCTCTGGCATGTCCTAAAATAGCAGGACCCCAGGAACAGACATAATCGATATATTCATTGCCGTCCACATCATATACTTTGCTGCCTTTGGCCTTTTCAATAAAAACCGGTGTCCTGCCAACGGAACCAAATGCCCTTACCGGGCTGTTAACACCTCCTGGCATTAACCGGACTGCTTTTTGATACAATTCCTTTGATCTTTGACTTTTCATACATCCTGCTCCTTTAACCATGCTGCCACTTCCAAAGCATGGTAAGTAATAATGATTTTGGCACCGGCCCGTTTCATAGCGGTTATGTTTTCCATTACTATTTTTTTCTCATCGATCCAGCCATTTAAAGCAGCTGCCTTTACCATGGCATATTCCCCGCTTACATTATAAGCCGCAATGGGATAATCCGTACTAAGGGCAACGGTTTTAATGACATCCAGGTAAGCCAGGGCTGGCTTTACCATGACAATATCGGCTCCTTCTTCTATATCGTCGAATACCTCCCGAACTGCTTCTGCTGCATTGCCGTAATCCATCTGGTAGGTTTTACGGTCACCAAAACTGGGGGCCGAGTGGGCCGCATTCCGGAAAGGAGAATAATAACCGGAAGAATACTTCGCACTGTAAGCCATGATGGGCGTATGCAAAAATCCGCTTTCATCCAGAGCCGCCCTGATTGCCTTAATATGGCCGTCCATCATGTCGGAGGGGGCAATGAGATCAGCCCCTGCCTCGGCACAGGTAACTGCCGCTTTGGCAAGCAAGGGCAAAGTTTCGTCATTTAATATGATACCATCTTTTATCAAACCGCAATGGCCATGGGAGGTATATTCGCACAGGCAGATATCCGCGACTATAAGAAATTCCGGATAGTCTGACTTGATCAGGCGGATTGCCTTTTGAACAATCCCGTCTTTATTATAAGCTTCACTGCCTGTTTCATCCTTATGTTCCGGAATTCCAAAAATCAGGATACTTTTTACTCCGCTTTCCTTAACGCGGTCTAATTCTTCCCCTATCCGGTCAAGGGAATACTGGTATATCCCCGGCATGGATTCCACGGGATTTTTCTGGTTTTCTCCTGCTATCACAAAGATGGGATAAATAAGATCCGAGATCTGTACACCTGTTTCTCTTACCAAAGCCCTTATCGCCTCGTTTGACCTGAGCCGTCTTCTTCTAATCATAATTCCTCCATTCCTGCGCACTCTTCCTGCACATAAGGTTGAAAGTGAATTTCTTTAATACTTTTTCCTTTCCTGTCCATGGCTTCTGCTACATCTCAATCTAACCATTTAACCTGCCTGCGCAGAAGGTATAAGGATACAGTCACAGCGTAGCGGACCCGGAATATCCACTTTAACTCTCAGTTATTTTCCTGAATCACATAAAATACTATCAACCAGTCCGGCCACATTGCACTCTACAGCAGTAATGTAATCCGTAACACCGTAATCCTCCAGTTTTTTGGCCGTTATATCACCGATACAGACGATCCTGGTTTGGTTAAGGGCTGTTCCTGCAGCTTTCCCCAGATTCTCATAAAACCCTTCAACCCCGGAGGCACTTGCAAAAGTGATATAATCGTAATCCGTTAACCCATCAATTACCCTGTCATATTTTTCGGTATCAATTTCAACGGAATAAATTTTAATCTCGGTAAAAGGTATGGAATTGGTATTTAAAATATCCGTCAGATCCCTGGAACCTTTTAAAGCCCTCGGGATCAATACTTTATCCCCGGTTTTTAATCTGTTTGCCAGTCCGTCTGCCAACGCCGCCGTCGTATAGGTATCAGGCATATAATCCGCAATAAACCCATACTGTAACAGGGCATCCCCCGTTCCGCTGCCCACCACGGCAAAAGAAAGCCCGGAAAGCTTCCGGTAATCAATATGATTTTCTTTTAAATATTGGAAGAAGATTTCGACTCCGTTGGTACTGGTAAATACAACCCAGGTATATTCTTTCAGGTTTGCTATGGCATCTTCTAATTCTGCCCTGTTATCCGCTTTCTTTACATATAAAAAGCTCAGGTCCTCCACATAGGCCCCATGTTCCCTTAACCGGAGAGATAACTTATCCGTTAATTTTTTTGTACCGGTTACCCCGATCCGTTTACCGGTCAACCTGCCTTTTATGGTACTTTCCATTTCAAGTTCTGCGGCTTCTCCGACTATAATTACTGCCGGTGCTTTTATATTATTCGTACATGCAACTTCACAGATAGTGTCTAAAGTACCTTTTACCGTTTTCTGCCTGGCAGTTGTTGCATTGGAAACAATTGCAACCGGTGTATTCATATCTTTACCATTTCGGCACAACTCCTTTACAATCAAGGATAAGTTACCCATTCCCATCAAAAATATCAGAGTTCCTTCCAGGCTCGCCAGGGTTTCATAATTATCCGTAAGCTGGTTATCCGAATCCTCCGTATGCCCTGTAATTACGTGAAAACTTCTGCTGACCCCTCTGTGGGTTACCGGTATGCCGGCATAGGATGCTGCGGCAATGGCGGAAGTAATTCCCGGTATAATCTGATAGGGTATGCCTTCCTTCTGCAAAGCCAGCACTTCCTCCCCGCCTCTTCCGAATACAAAAGGATCTCCTCCTTTTAACCGGACGACCCTTTTTCCTTCCAGGGCTTTTTTTACAATAATTTCATTGATTGCTTCCTGATTCATACTGTGGTTTCCAACTTCTTTCCCCACATATATTTTTTCACATTCCCCAGGTACTATATCAAGCAGATGGTCGGATGCCAATCTGTCATAGATTACAACTTCACATTGTTTTAACCTGGCTTCTCCCTTAAGGGTCAGTAATTCCGGATCACCTGGCCCGGCTCCGACTAAATAGACCATTCCTTTCTTATCCATAAAGATCCTAAAATCCTTCCTTCTGTGTAATTTACTCCCTTGATCGGTTAAAAACTTTACGATTTTTGAACTTTATCGGCTAAATCCTGTGCCAGTAAAAATCTGTCTGCTAATGGTGCACTCCCTTTAACCCTTATAACCCTGCCATTACAGCCGTACAAGATACGGAGTGTTATTTCTCCTGTTTCAATCTTGGAATAAACGCCGATGGGTTCACTGCAGCCGGCATTTAAAAGCTTTAACACTTCTCGTTCCGTTTCCAGGCAGTGCATGGATTCCGGATGATTCCAGGACTTAAATAATTCTTTCAACGCCTTCTCTTCTCTTCCTTCTACCGCGATAATTCCCTGTCCTGCCGCGGGAATAAAAGTATCTTCGTCCAGATACTGTATACTGAAATCCCCGCCATCTGGAAAGTTCAGCCTTTTTAAGCCCGCTGCAGCTAATATAATGGCATCATATTCCTTATTTTTTAATTTTGTAAGCCTGGTCCCTACATTACCCCTTAAATTTTTAACCTGAACCTGATATAACTCTTCTATCTGGAGCTGCCTTCTTAAGCTGCTGGTCCCTACGATACCGTTTTCCTTAAGGGAACTGTCTTTTCTGGTCACCAGGATGTCCCTCGGGTCCTCCCTTAAGGATACTGCCAGTATGGAAAGTCCTTTTGGAAGGTCGATCGGCATATCTTTTGCACTATGTACCGCCATATCAATTCTGCCTGCAAGCATTGCATCTTCAAACTCCGAAATAAAAGCACCTTTTCCTCCGAAGCTGTCCAATGGCTTATCAAGCACCTTGTCGCCTATGGTAGTCATGGGAACCAGTTCTATTTCCACATCCGGTTGTTTTTCTTTTATTGCCTTTGCAACAAACTCTGTCTGAATCATAGCCAGCTGGCTTTTTCTTGTTCCGATTTTAATAATCTGTTTCACTGATACCTCCCTGGGAATAAGCTTTTAAACGTTACAGTTTATCCGTAAGACTGGACTGTAATGCTTTAATCCACCCTGTTTTTTTCCTTCTGAATTATTTCCAAAACATCCGTGTCCGTCAGTTTCCCATGCTTTAAACAACCTAATTCCACCAGCTGTTTAAATACTTTTTTTCTTTTTTCCTCCTGGTCAAAGGATAATTGTACTTCTTCCCGGATACTTCCAAGGTAATCCACCAGTTCATCCATATAATCCGGAATTATTTCATTGATCTTTTGCTTAATTTTCCTTGAAATAATCGGGCTTTTTCCGGAACTGGTCACGCCGACCGTAATTGCCCCTTTTTTAACATAGGCCGGAAAGATAAAACTGCATTCTTCTTTTATATCCACAACATTAACCGGGATTTTTAATTCCCTGCATTCCCTGGATACCCTGGCATTTAAACCGAAATCATTGGTTGCCGCAATGACCAGAAAGGCGTCTTTAATATCCGGGGTTTCATAGGTTTTGTATTTCGTCGTTACCTTATTCTCCAAAGCCAGTACAGCCTCGCAAAATCCCGGAGCTATAACGGTGACTTCTGCTTCAAATTCCAATAAGGCTTTTATTTTCCGGTAAGCTACCATGCCTCCGCCGATTACGATACATAGTTCATTCTTCAAATCCATAAACATGGGAAAATAAGCCACAATAATTTCTCCTTTAAGTATAAATTTTAATCCCTTGCCGATTCAGACTTTTGTCAGCATTTTTAAACTGTGTAATATTACTTTCAGGTCATCATTGGACACATTATTCCTGATCTGATACATAATGCTTTCAAAAGACTGTTTTTCGAATAATTTCTTTATATCCTTCATGTAAGGCACAAAATCCCTGAAGTTTATCTCTTTATAAAAATCATCCACCTGTGTTTCAATAATTGCTTTCGCCGCTTCTATTTCCTGGATTTTCAAATTGTTGTTTTCTTCCGATAACTGTTTAAAGTAATCGATGTCAATTAACCGGAGGTCCTCCAGTTTTTCAATTCCTTTATCTATATCCGTAGGCACCGCAAGATCAATAAACAGACGTTGCTTTTTAACCGTTAAATATTTTTTCAATTCATCATAGGTTATGGTATAGTGAGGACTTGAAGTAGCACTGATAATTATATCCGCATCATTCATTTTATCATATCTGCTTTGATAATCAATCATTTTAACATCCGGATACAGAAGTACCAGTTCTTCCGACAGATTATGGTTTCTGGTAGTGCCGGTAATTTCCACATTTTTATTATGATAAAGATTTTTCATGACAATCGTACCGAATTTACCGGACAGCCCTATTATAATGACTTTTTTCAGATCATCCTTTTTTGAAAAGTGAAATACTTCATTGGCAGCCAGGGTACCGATAGAAACCGAAGTTTTTGATAACCTTGTATCCGTCTTCACCTTTTTCGCACAGGTAATAGCATCCCGAAACAGCGTATTTAACAGAAAATCCGTGGTGCCGGAATCCAGGGCCAGCTGATAATCCTCCTTTACCTGCCCTAATATTTCATCTTCACCGATTACCATGGAATCCAATCCGCTGGTAACCTGAAATAAATGCTTTACCGCTTTTTCCTCACCGTATCTGAGGAAATATTTCATCATTTTATCATAGCTTAAGTTTTTCCTGCCTGCCAGCAGCCGCATAATTTGTTCCGGGGCACTTTCTTCCCCCGTTACATATACTTCCGTGCGGTTGCAGGTAGTAATTAACACACATTCCCTTATATTTTCAAACCGTACCGCTGTTTTGATAAACGCTGTTTTCTCTTCCCTGCCAAATGCCAGTAATTCTCTTATTTCTACCGGAGCCGTTTTATGACTGATACTTATATTATAAATATTCATTTGTATTCCTCTTTCTGCCTATATACCTTTCTGCCATATTCGCAAGCTGGCTTGCAATTTCTAATTCCGCTTTCATTAATCATGTACGCAAGCTTCCATGATATGCGGTACTTCGTACTGTTGATGTGCACTCATGACCTTCGGTGCTGCTATAATGTCTACCGACATTATAGCACGACAAAATTCATGTTCCTGATCTTGTTGCTCCAATCCGAGTCTGCAAGCAAGCCTGCCACTCCTCATTCCGCTTTTATTATATCACAAAGTTTGTAAACATGTATATGAAATAGCAAATTCCTTATATTAATTACTGAATAGCCAAGGCCCGATTACCTGCCTCTGAGAGCAGGTTTGCCTTTCGATGTAACGGAAAAACAGACCGGATATTTTACATCAACAGGATTACACCATCCTTAAAATATCAGGTCCGTTTTCTTACAGATATACTTTATATTTACCGATAAAACGTGCTTCATAACTTTATATGAATTCTATGATCTGCTGAATCGGCCCAGGGCGGATCAACCTTCAACTACAACACCTTTTTGGAGCATAATATTGGCATAAAGGGCTTTTTCACTGGTCGCGATAATTGCATAGGCTGTTTTTGCTTCTTCATAAAACGCAAATCTTTCAATGCAGCCAACGGTTTTTTCACCGCGGGCATCGTGTTTTTTTATGATATCTTTGTAAGTATCCCAGATAGGAGTTTCAACCTTATCGCCAGGCATAACCTCCATGAGATTAACCGGTTTTTCCGTATACGTATCCAGCGGGAATACCTTTAAAATAGCATCTAACACTTCAGGAACACCATGTCCGTCACAGCGGATCACAATTGCATTTTTTCCCATGGATTCTGCCGGAAAATTACCGTCAGAAATCACCAGGCGGTCGCTGTGTCCCATTTCACACAGAACCTTTAACAATTCCGGTGACAAAATTGAGGGTATACCTTTTAACATAATAAACCTCCACATATTTATTTAATACGGCAGCTGCAGGAAATCAGGTCTGAAAAGCCCCTTTTTATTTCCCTGCCGCTTTATAGTTCAACTATGAAATCTTAACTTTGGATTATTTCTTTATAACGTATAAAAGCTTCCTCCCAGGCTTTCGTATCCCCCGGTTCATACCTGGTAATATCAGGTGACTGCCCGATAATTTTTCTGGCTTCCTGCAAATCTTTTATCTGACCGGAAGCCATTAACTGCAAGGCAACATTGCCAAGTACCGTAGCTTCAACCGGGCCTGCAACCACCGTACAGCCGCTTGCATCCGCCGTAAACCGGCATAACAGTTTACTTTGAATACCTCCGCCAACCATATGGATCTTGTGATATTTCAGGCCTGTGCATTCACTGATTTGTTCCAGGGCATAGCGGTATTTAAGAGCCAGGCTTTCATTAATGCAGCGTACGATCTCACCTGCAGTTTCAGGTATCTTCTGCCCGGTACGCCTGCAATAATCCTGAATGCGTGAAGGCATATCCCCAGCCGGTGAGAATTCCGGCGCGTCCGGATCAATGAAAGAAGCAAAAGCTTTTGCTTCTCCTGCCAAGTCTTCCAACTGGCCGAAGCCGTACTCCCGCCCTTCCCTTATCCACTGCCGTCTGCTTTCCTGAATGAGCCATAAGCCGGTTATATTCTTAAGGAAGGAAGCTTTTCCCCCATAACCGCCTTCATTGGTAATATTATAGAAATCCGATTTTTCATTGATAAGAGGTGTATCCAGCTCTGTTCCGATCAAGGACCAGGTGCCGCAGCTGATAAATATGAACTTCTCTTCTTCTGCCGGTACCGCTGCCAAAGCACTTTGGGTATCATGGCCGGCTACCGCAATGACATCACATTTTTTAATCCCCAGCTCCTCGCAGATTTCATCGGAAAGGACACCGATTTTCGTACCGCTGGCAACGATGGGAGCGAATATTCTCTCCGGCAGGCCAAGTGCATTTATAACCTTTTCAGACCAGATACCTTTTTTAGCATCCATAAGCTGGGTGGTGGACGCAATGGAATACTCCGCCGCTTTCTCACCGGTTAGCATATAGTTAAGCAGATCCGGTGTCAATAACAGTTTATCCGTCCGCTCCAGTAATTCCGGCCTGTTTCGTTTCAAGGACAGCAATTGGAAAGCCGTATTTATTTCCATAAACTGATTGCCGGTAATACTGTAGAACTCCTGCTTCGGAAGCTTTTCAAAACTTTTCTTAAGCATTCCCTGTGTCCGGTTATCCCTGTAATGCACCGGATTTTCCAAAAGATACCCCTTCTTATCAAGGAGGCCGATATCTACGCCCCAGGTGTCAATGCCGATGCTGTCAAATTCCGATTCATGTTTTGCTTTGATAAGACCCTGTTTGATCTCATGAAATAACCGGAGAATATCCCAGTACATGGTGCCGTTTACAATAACCGGATCATTGGAAAACCGGTGAATTTCTTTCAGCTGTATGGAATTTCCGTCATAAATACCAAGCATAGCTCTTCCGCCGGAAGCACCAAAATCAAACGCCAATACTTTTTTCACGGTTTAATCCTCCTTATTTATAAAGGGGACCATAAGCCTCACAAGCCCTGTAATCCTGACCCTCTTTATCCATACCGAACGCATTCCAGGATGCCGGTCTAAAAATCTTTTCTTCGGAAACATTATGCATACATACCGGAATTCTTAAGATGGAACATAAAGTGATGATATCTGCTCCGATATGACCGTAGCTGATGGCGCCGTGATTAGCACCCCAGTTGTTCATGACGTCATAAGCGGATTTAAATGCACCTTCACCGGTAAGTCTTGGAGCAAACCAGGTACAAGGCCAGGTATAATCGGTTCTCTTCCACAATTTGTCGGATACTTCTTCCGGAAGGTTAACGGTATAGCCTTCTACCAGCTGCATTACGGGGCCCAAACCTTTTACCAGATTTAAACGCATCATAGTAACCGGCATTTCACTTCTGGTTAAGAATCTGGAGGAATAACCGCCTCCTCTGAAGTAACCGTTATCGGCCGCATTCCAGGTAGTTGCGTCAAGGCAGGCTTTCTGGTCTGCTTCCGTCATCTCCCAGAAAGGCTTGATGATACCGTTTCCCTTTGCATCTTTTACTTCGCCGCAGGCATCAATGCAGGCAGCGCCGGAATTGATCAGGTGAATGAAACCTTCGGATTCCTTTGCAACGCCTTCCAGATCATAACCGGTGGCTTTCTTAACGGCCTCAGGACTCCAGTAAGTTCTTACATCCGCAAAGATCTGTGCCGTATTGGTAAGTAACTTGCCAAACAGCATACCGACACCGTTTAACGTGTCATTTTCCGTTGCAAGGATATAGGGTTCTCTCGCACCTTCCCAGTCAAAGGAAGAATTAAGCATAGCTTCCGGGAAGTCACAGTTGGGATAAAAGTCCGTCCACTGTCTTTGCCCCTGGAATCCGCCGGCAATGGCATTATGTCCGACGCTTTCTTCCCTGGCATCTTCCGGAAGGTTGGGATTGCCGTTATATAAATCCTTGATGATGCACATCATCTTAACAACAAATTCCCAGTCTTTTTCCTTTTGTTCCGGTGATTTCTGGATTTCGGCAGGATTCTTATCAAAACCTGACTTACAGTTTGCCTTAGTCCAGGCCAATGCTTTTTCAAATTCTGCTTTATCATAGATATCCTCTGTCATTCTACGGATAATTTCAACTTCATCTACGGATTCCACTCTCATGCCTAAGTATTCTTCAAAGAATTCGGGGCTGATGATGGAACCTGCAATACCCATACAGATGGAACCGATCTGTAAATAGGATTTTCCGCGCATGGTAGCTGCTGCTACGGCTGCACGTCCGAAACGTAATAACTTCTCCTGTACGTCGGCGGGAATATCCGTATCATCCGCATTCTGTACATCATGTCCGTAAATTCCGAAGGCCGGGAGTCCCTTTTGGGCATGTCCTGCCAAAACGGCTGCCAAGTATACCGCACCGGGTCTTTCAGTTCCGTTGAATCCCCAGACACCTTTAATTGTTTTAGTGTCCATATCCATGGTTTCGGAACCGTAACACCAGCAGGGAGTTACCGTAAGCGTAATATCCACGCCTGCTTTTCTGAACTTGTCCGCACAGGCTGCGGCTTCCGCAACACGTCCGATGGTTGTATCTGCTATAATAACTTTTACGGGTTCACCGCTTGAATATCTTAAATTCTTTGTAAATAGTTCTGCCGCTGCCTTTGCCATATTCATGGTCTGTTCTTCCAGCGATTCCCTTACCTTAAGTACACCCCTGCGTCCATCAATAGTAGGTCTGATTCCGATTACCGGATAATCACCAATTAATCTGCTCTTAGCCATGTTTATACCTCCATAAATATTATAATTATTGTTACAGTTCGCCTTATGAATTGTAACTAATTCTTCTGTTCCCTTATAATATACTATTGCTGTGAATTTAATACTTGTGTTATAATAGCAAAAAACATAAAAATATTCACCTTGGAGGTATCCTATGCAATATATCGACTACAATGAAAGGAAAATACGCGGAACCTTTGATTTTCCTATGGAATTCCATCATATAGACAGCCAGCACCCCCAATATGCCATGCCCTATCACTGGCATGTAGAATATGAAATTATTCGTATTTTGGAAGGTGAATTCACAATTTTTCTGGATGAAAAAGAATTCCATGCCAGCCAGGGTGATATCCTGTTTATCAACAGTGGGACCCTTCATGGTGGGACACCGGAAAACTGTATCTACGAATGTATTGTTTTTGATATGAATATGTTAATGAAAAAGGATAACGCCTGCCAGAAATTCATCCAGGACATTATGAATCATGTTATAAATATCAATGAATTTTTTACCGGGGAAAGTTCGGAAATCCACAAGACGGTATGGCAGTTATTTGATGTTCTGGTTAAGAAAAATTACGGTTACCAGTTAATTATACAGGGCTGCCTTTATCAGCTCATCGGGATGATATTGGAAAACGGCGATTTTGTAACGGATTCCCTACAGACGCCGCAGAATCACAGGCGCATCCTGCAGTTAAAACAGGTATTGGAAGTGATTGAGAATTCCTACTCTTCCGTAATTACCCTGGACGAGTTATCCAAAGCTGCCGGTATGTCACCCAAATACTTCTGCCGTTTCTTCCAGGAAATGACCCACAAAAGCCCCATTGACTATTTAAATTACTACCGGGTGGAACGTGCCTGCTACCAATTACTCAATTCGGATATGTCCATTACCGATATCACCTATCAGGTCGGTTTTAACGATATGAGTTATTTCATCAAGGCCTTTAAAAAATATAAGGGCATAACTCCGGCTAAATACAGGAAATTAAACTATGCCCCTTTACAGATATTATGATGCTGTTATAATTTTTCCCGACATCTTAATAAATAATTTTTTACTTCATGCAGGGAATCAAATTTACCAAACAATAATTTCTTCAATTCTTCATCCGGCTGAATTAGATCCGGCACCATAACCGGCTTCATTCCGGCATGATATGCGGCTTTTAGTCCGTTTGGGGAATCTTCAACGGCAAGGGATACTTCCGGCAGGGAATAAAGCTCCTTACATGCCTTTAAATAGATCTCCGGATCCGGTTTCCCATGGGTTACCATATCACCGGTAACAATTGCCTGGAAGTAGTGGGTTATCCCGGCTTCTTCCAGATATTTCATTACATTGGCTTTATTGGTTGAAGTTGCCAGAGCTATCTTATAATTATGCTCCTGCAGAAAATTAAGTATTTCAAAAACCCCCGGTTTTACAGGCAAGCCTTCCCGCTCCATAATTTTACGAAACAACAGGGAGGAGCGTTCCTTAAAATCCTCATAAGGAAATTCCTCACCATACAGTTTCAGGAAAAATTGCCCGGTATCCCCGGAATTTAATCCTACACATGCTGTTACGGCCAAACCGATATCTGCTAGGCCCATTTCTTTTCCAACTTGGTGCCAGACATCCGAACACATCCTTTCCGTATCAAAAATAACACCATCCATATCAAATACAACACTCTCTATCATTTTGAACCTCCATTATCTTCCTGTGTATTTTCTCTGCCGTATCGTTCACAGCCACAAAACTCCCAGTGTAAGCAGTCCTGTAACGAGATACACCGCTTTATTCCAGGCAAGTACCCTGCTTCCGCCAAACCCTGAAAAAGGATATACGGCCAGTATCCGAAAAATAAGTAACATATAGCATATTGCATATACATAATTAAAAAAGAGGTAATAGGGGCTAAGGATATGGGATACGAAAGCGAAAAGAAAGATTCCCACCCAGTTTACCCATGCCTGGATACCCAAATCTTTTCGAAATTTTCCGGTATTTTCATAATGATCCGGATACCAGTTTCCAACCATTGGATATATCATGCCTAACAGGAACATAAAAACAGAAATAAGAAAACCGCAATTTACCAATCGGAATTTCCATTTCCGTTTACTGAAAACAGTACCCAGGTATCCCGTAAGAATGCTAAGTGACAATACCAAAAGCAGCGCCCCTGCAAAAACCATTGTCTGTGACAGTCCCAAGCGAATGATAACGATCAGTGAAATTAAAAAATTAACGAGTATATATTTAAAACCCTGATAAAAACTTCCGCCTTCCTTTTGTACCGCTTTCCCACCGGATTCAGCCAGGTAAAGGTCCATTCCGGCTGCCCATCCTATGGCTGTGTGTATAAGATGATTCCAAAATCCATTTGTTCCAATATTTTTTATTAAGGTATATAAACTGACTCTTTCAAATCCGTTTTTTAAGAATAAACTCCAGGAACCGACATTGTCATCTTTCACCAATGCGGTAATATGGCTGCAGCCTTGGTCCCAGAGATAATCGATGGCCGCTTTATATATTTGGCGTCCGATCCCCTGATTATGATATGCACGGTCAACAAAGGCAAAATCGATATAACCCGTTTTCTGTGAGTTTTTAGAATGGACATATTTAACAATAACCGCCGCAACGATTTTTGAATCCATTACTGCAACAAGTGCTTCCTTCGGCACCGGGACAAACAGGCTCTCAAAACTCCTGAAAGATTTTATTCCCAGCTTTTTCACCTCTTTCGCTTCCGTAGGTTCCATTTTACGAATCAAAATATACAACCAGATTCCCCCCATATATATTCACTTTTGCCTTTATGTTATCAGATAATATCCTTCAAATCAAGAATGAAATATTATAATGGTTACCGTGAATTAATCGGTAATACGCCTCTTGTTCTAGTCAAAGCAGGGATTTGCAAAATTGAAATTGTGGAACTTCTGCGGCAGCGTAAAAGACCACATGGGTATGGCATTGATACGGGATGCGGAAAAGAGAGGCCTCCTGAAACCGGGTTCTACAACAGTAGAGGCCACTGCCGGTAATGCTGGAATCTCTTCCTGTGCGGCATTATCCGGTGTCAGAAAAACTTCATTTTCTGCGGATAAGACCAGCAATCTGGTGGTCATCCTTCCCGACCGGGGAGACCGCTACCTGAGTAAAAATATATATTAAGAAAGACCCCAGGTATGAACTTGCGGCAGAACGGGGTAAAAAGAGGAAGATGATTGCAATTTACGGAATTAATCCCTGTTTGCAATCATCTTCCCTATATCACTCTCTGTGGTATTTATCCGACATAATTTTCCGAATAAACCATATATATCAGATATTAATCAGAGATAAACCTCAAAGCGTATAAGTATCATTTACTCTGACGGCGTAAAGTCCTGCAGTCCATAACCATAAGGAAAGAGCGGATTTCCGTAACCGGTAGGAACCGGCAAACCGTTCCGGATATATTCCCGGATTTCGGCACGTTCTGCATCCGTTGCTCCCAAGTCATAGGGCAGATCCCATTTTTCAAGCTGGTTGGTACTGATATCGGTACCTACCTGCTCCACCGACCGCGGAAGCTGGAAAGGGAGCTTTCCACTTGGCTGGAAATCGCCGAACAGCAGCTGGGAAGTCGTTAGTCCGCCGCCGTTACCGGGCCGGTAAACCACTACTACCGCCGCACATTTGTCCAGGATATCTGTCAGTACATAGGGTCTTGGCATAACCACCACGGCTATTACGGGTATTCCACGGCTGTAGAATTTATCGATCTGTGCAATCTGGTCGGCCGGAAGGGTAATCTGTTTCTCCGGCCATTCCGTTCCGTGGGTATAGCTTTTTTCACCAATGACTACAACGGCTGCCTTCGCCGTATCAGAATCATTCAGTACAACATTTACCCCGGTCCCTGCCCGGTCCTTAATACCCTGGTAATAGGTCTTGGCCTGGGGATTGTCATGGTAGATGGATTGCCAGATAACATTGGCGATATTATCGTTTGCCATATCGTCGCTGGTAGCCCTGGGCCCTGCTACAACCAGTGTATCGCCGCTGTTTACCTTAAGGGGCAGGACACCGTTGTTTTTTAACAGCGTCAGGGACTGGCGGGCGGATTCATTGACGATATTCTGGCTTTCCTGGCTATGCCACAGGGTTGTGGGATAATCGGGATCACCATAGGGATTTTCAAAAAGGCCCAGCCGCAATTTTAGATCCAGTACTCTCCGTGCCGATTCATTCAGGCGGTCCCATCCCACGGCGTTGATCAGGGTATTAAAATCCGTACCGGAAGCCACGGCTCCTCCCATAACATCACAGCCGGCACTTAAGCTCTTTACGGAGGTATCCGTTGCCGATGCCAGCCAGTCGGTTACAACTACACCATCGAACCCAAGGACATCACGGAGATAATCAATGGTAGGCTTGCTTGTCCCTGCTCCGGAACCGCTCGGATCCAAATAAGGCGCTCCGCCGTAACCCGGCATGATAGTGCCGCAGTTGGCTTCCAGTGCCGCATACCACGGTTTCATATGCCATTTGATAGTATCACTGTCATAGACGATTGACTGCTCTCCGCCTGCACCCTGGCTCGGCCAGTGTTTTACGGTAATCATGATGGATTTGGGATTGACTTCGGGTCCTCCCTGCATGCCGCAGATCATGGCACGTACCAAAGCGGCGGAGTAATCGGCATTTTCACCGGTCCCCTCCTGAAAACGGGGATACAAAACCTTTGTATTCACTTCTGCCAGAGGGGAAAGGGTGCCCGTAAAACCCCAGGCCTTCTGTTCCCTGCGCTGGAGATCGCCGCACTCCCAGGCCAATTCCAGGTTGCCGGTTGCCGCTAACCCGAGTTCCGTTGGGAATACCGTTTTCCAGCCCTGTATTTTATCACCGGCAAAGGCAATGGGAATTCCCAGCCTCTGTTCGGAGGCTACTTTTATTTGGGCATCCTTGATAAAATCCGTAGTTCCGTAGGAGAACACAAAACCGGCCAGTGTATTTAACGAACTTAAGGATTCCGGCGAGTAAAACAGCTGGTTCAGCTTCTCTTCGCTGCTCATCCTGTCCATCAGGTCATCAAGCCGGGTTTCGATGGGATTATGCCAGTCTTCATAGGGTTCAATCGTACCGTTTTTGTTCAGGTCACGGGAACCGTTGACAATATCGATGCCATCTGAGATTTGCTCTAAATAGGGAAGGTAAACACTGAACCGGCCGATATCCGACTGGATCCGGCTGCCCGTTCCATCTATGGCTACGACATACCACTTATATGTCCACCGGTCGACCAGGGACGGTGCCGTACAACTGGTACCCGTAACTTCGGCAACCTTGGTGTAGCGGTCCAGGAGATTGCCTGAAGCCGTCCAGTCATAATCGGTTCTCGATAAATTGACCCATACTTCGTACTTCACCGCACCTGCCCTGGCCTCCCAGGTCAGGACCGGTGTCCTGGTGTCCGTAACCATCTGCCCGCCGGCCGGGGACAGCACCCGGAAACCCACAATGGTATACACAGCCTCCGCAACCACGGAGTCAGCCATTCCTGTTCCGGTTGCGATGGCACGGATTGTAGTAGTCATACCAATGGGGATGGGGCCGGTATAAATCGGGGAAGCAGCCGTAGGCGTTGAACCGTCCGTGGTATACCGGATGACCGCTCCTTTTGTCTCACTGGCAAGGGCAACCTCTATGGCAGACGTGTAAGTACCCGGAGACACTGAAAAAGTAGGTGCCGCTGTCCGCGGAAGGGGCGGTGTGCTCTGACCGTAAACTTCAAATTCCCACAAGGAATAACCGTAATCTGTATTCCGGGCGGTTCCATACAGCCTTACATACCTGGCCTCCGCCGGGTCAAACGTAATGTTTTCTTCACCCCCGAAACCGCTTGTCCGGGTGAAGACATCCTGCCAGTCGGAGGCATCGCCGGATACCTGTATCTTATAGTCTTTTCCGCTTGCCGCTTCCCAGTCAAGTTTAACACCGTTTACCCAGTAACTTGTGCCAAGGTCCACATAAATCCACTGGGGATCAGAAAATTCCGACTCCCACCGGGTCCCGCCGTTACCGTCAAAAGCCGCTGCAGCTACGTTTCCGCCAAGATAGGAATAAGCTTCTGCTGTTTTCCCAAGGGCAAGGTTTGCCTGTCCGCTGCCAATGGTATAGGTTGCCGAAACAACAGCTGAATCTGCCAGTCCATCCGATGCCGCATAGGCTTTCAGAGTGGTGGTTTCCTTTACCTGTATAGGACCGGTGTAGACAGCCGACGCAGCCCCGGGTGTTGAACCGTCCGCGGTATAGCGGATGACCGCTCCTTGTGTTGCACTGGTAATCGTGACCTCCTGTGCCGTGCCATAGGTTCCTGCACCCGGTGTGAATACCGGCGCCGCTGTTGCGGCCTGGTCCGTGATTTCTACACTCACAGCCGAATCCGGAAGTACCGTAAAGGTCAGGGGATTCCCCCGGATGATATTGCCATTTTGATCCCTTGTACTAAATTGGACCTGTTTCTGTTCTACGATATAGTTCACCCGGAGGGTAACCGTATCACCTGTATGATATTTGAGTACATGATTCACTTCCGTATTCTGCGTCCTTATGGATGACTGGCCGTTTAAATCCTCCGGATTTAAGCCGATTTCCAGGTACTGGGCATAAGGGCCCGTAACCGGAATATTAATCTCTGTTACCGGTAGCTCCTCTAAAGTTTCAAGCTCGAACCAATTGAGATTCCATCCGTTGGTAACGGCATTTACACGAAGGGTCCGGCTGCCGGCGCCTAAAGTCACGGCAGCTGTTATGTTCTCCCAGTTCTGCCACCCTCCCGTATTGGGTACCGTCAGGGTAGCCAATACGGTATTCCCGTCCAGAAGCTGGAACCGGGTATTGTCATAGGGGCTTGAAACACGGAACCGTGCTGTGTAGAATCCCCCGTCCGGAATATTTACCTGGTAGTCCATCCAATCACCGGCATCCACATAACCCACATTCAGACCGCCTTCCTGGCAGACTTCCGTTTCTATTCCGTTCATAGCGGAATAATCTTCCGCCTCTATCCTTACCGTATCCCCTGCGGCAGCCATGACAGGCGGCTTGGTCATAATAACGCCTGCCGTCATGGCAAGTATTAAAAGTATAGCTAAGAATTTATTTTTTAACATTTTGATATCCTCCCAGCTTATTTTTTTAATGGAAGGCTCTGTGATCATTCGGATCCCGATTGACCACAGAGCCTGTTACTGTATCTTTTTTCTAATTATTTTTATGCCATATAATTCACACTAACGCCCATGCCCTCCTGGCATAAATCGCGAAGAACAGCCGCTTTTGCTATTCTTCCAATGGCTCGCATGTCTTTCGCGAGACTATTCACACTAGCTCCCATTGCAGAAATCATCTGCGGGCAGATGATTTACTGCCTAACACAAGACATTCGTTCTTTGAATGTCGTTGTTTAATCAGGGTGTGATAATTGCTTTTTATTTTCACACTAACGTCATGCTTTTTGGGAATAAACCGCGAAGAATAGCTGTTTTTTTGCTATTCTTCTAATGGCTCGCATGCCTTTCGCGAGACTGTTCACACTAGCTCCCATGGCATAAATCATCTGTTTACAGATGATTTACTGCCTCAAATCAGGGTGTGAAATGTCTTTTATTTCACACTATCCCCAATTTAATTATTGGGGAAGAGCCGCAAGTGTTGGTGCTACGGAATTGGCAAAATTATAATTATTCAATGCATCCCAGTTGATGGACCAGTTCATGGCTCCCCGCAGTGACGGATAAGTTCTTGGCGGAACATAGCTGCCGCCGGAAGCTCCCTTTGCAAGAATATTGAGAGCACTGTTCACTACGGAAGGTGCCACATAACCGCTTCCTGCTCCTCTTGGCGAAGCCGGCAGGCCAAGACCGACCTGATCCGGTTCCAGCCCGTTTTCCAGCTGAATGGCGGCAAGAGCCGTAATAAAATCTACCGTTCCCTGGGAATATACCTTACCGTCCTGACCCAGCATGGAGCCGGAGTTATAAAACTGGGTATTCACCAGAGTCAGGATATCCTTAATGTCCAGTGCCAGCTTGAAATAACTGGAATTCACATTCTGCATATCCAGCGTCTGGGGCGCCATGGTAATAATCAAACCGGATCCTGCCTTGTCAGAAAGCTGTCTCAGGGCAGAAGCCATATAGGTCGGATTAATTCCGTTTTCCAGATCGATATCAACACCGGCAAAGCCGTATTCCTGCATAAGTCCAAATACGCTGTCGGCAAAATTCTTAGCTGCCTCCGCACTGTTTACCTGGACGGAGCCGAGTTCACCGCCTACGGATATAATAACCTTCTGTCCCTTTTGTTCCGCTGCAGCGATATCTGCAATAAACTGCGCTTTCGTATATCCGCCCAGCCTGGAGGACAGGGTGGAATCAAGGGTAAAGCTTACCGCACCCGGCTGTGAAGCCGCATCTGCAAATGCAACGGCTATCAGATTATAGGTGGCGGGAACATCACTGATTTTCAGGCAGGTAGCACCGTTATCAAAATTCTGCCAGTATCCCGTAAGAATATGCGCCGGTAGCTCCGCAACCGGTCCCTGACGGAATGTATAGGTCGCAGATGCCGTATCGGAAGCTGTCATATCTCCCTTGAAGGCTTTTGCTTTTACTGTAGTAACAGTGTCGACCCCGATCGGTCCGGTATAAGCCCTGGATGATGCTGTCGGTTCTGTACCGTCCGTAGTATAGCGGATGTCTGCTCCTTGTGTTTCACAAGAAATGGTTACTTCAACTGCCCCGCTATACACACCACCGGCCGGTTGAAATTTTGGTGTGGTAACTTTATTAATCGGTGTGACGGGACCGGTATACTCCCCCCACAGTGCGGGAACATAGGGCGGTTCCCAGCCGGTCAGTGAAGTATGGGCCTGGATGCACTCATAATTTTTTCCGCCGTAGGATACCAGATCTCCCTTACGGTAGGCAGTATTGGGTGCCCAGGGAGTAACCGCCGGTTGTTCTGCTTCTGCTTCAATGGTATAGACAGCGGTTGCCGTTGCCGATGCTGTCAAACCATTCTTATATGCTTTCGTTTTAATTGTGGTAGTGGAATCCACACCGATTGGCTGTCCGTATACGGAAGAAGCTTCCGTCGGTTCCGTACCGTCTGTTGTGTAGCGTATGGCTGCCCCGTCGGTTGCACACTGAATCGTTACATTAACTTCCTTGGCGTATGCCCCCTCTGTCGGCTTAAACTCCGGGGTGGCTGCCCTGTCTGCCGGCTGGGAGGAACCCGTAGTTTCCTTCCAAAGTGCTGGAACATAGGGCGGTTCCCAGCCGGTCAGTGACGTGTGGGACTGGACACACTCATAATTCTTTCCGCCGTAGGATACTAAATCTCCCTGGCGGTAAGCGGTATTCGGTGCCCATGGTGTGGCTCCCGGCTGTTCCGGTTCATCTTTGATAGTATAAACGGCAGTTACGGTTGCCGAAGCCGTCAAACCTTCCTTAAATGTTTTTGCCTTAATGGTAGTAGTGGAATTCACCTTGATGGAACTGGTGTATACCTGGGAAGAAGCGGTTGGCTCACTGCCATCCGTTGTATAGCGGATAACCGCATTTTCCGTTGCACTGGTAAGTGTTACATTCTGAGCTGCAGTATAGGTTCCGCCGGCCGGACTGAACACAGGTTCCGCTGCCGTATTTTCCGAAACTATGGTGTAAACGGCAGTTGATGTTGCCGAATCAGTCAGTCCGCTTTTAAATGCCTTAGCTTTTAACGTTGTAGTCTTGTCAACAGTAATCGGAGTGCTGTACGTCTTTGATGAGGAAACAGGCTCCGTACCGTCCGTGGTATAACGGATAACCGCGCCTTGTGTGGCGGATGTAATCGTTACGCTCTGGGCAGCCGTGTATCTTCCCCCTGCGGGGCTGAACACAGGTGCTACAACTGATGGATTATTACTGATCAGCTTATCATGTGCCAGGCCGGTCATTTCAAAGTTATCGGTATCACCGGTTATTTCCCAGATAATCAGGCCGCCATAACCGTTGCTGTTAATAAAATCACATCTGGCGGAAAGTGAGGTCATGTCTTCATAGGATAACAGTATGCCTGCACTTTTATTGTACAGCCACGGTGTTTTTGCATAAGTATCGTCACGGTATTTTGTGTAGCCTCCGGTATTCTCCATCTGTTTTAGTGTAAAGTAAGGATATTGACCGCCCGGAGAATTGGGATTATCCCAGGTTCCCGTAGCCGCACCGGTAGCTGTACCATACATTCCGTTAGTACCGCCGGTAACACCCTTCCAGCCTCTGGAATAATAGGGCGTTCCCACATTTAACTTGCTTGCCGGGACGCCATAAATCTCCGTAAAATTCCGGACAGCGGCATCCGTATTGTATCTTCCTTTGATATCAACGGGTGTGGAAGGCGCCGTATCCTGAGGATTGGCATAAATTCCGGCATGATGGCCCGTTGTTGTTTCCCATGCACCATGGAAGTCATAGGTCATAACATTGATCCAATCCAGATACTGCCCAAATTTATCCGGTTCAACCAGTTGAAGTTTATCATATCCGCCGGCAGCTGCGATTGTAAGGATTTTATCAGCATGCCCCCTGTTGTTATAGGCTTCACGGATTTCCTTTAAAAGAAGAGTAAAGTTTTCTTTATCTTCAGGACCTCCCGGGCAACCTTTGTCATACTCATCATTTGGATCCGGTTTCCTGTCGATTCCCGGATACTCCCAATCGATGTCAAATCCGTCGATAAAGGGGTACTTATCCAGAAATTGAATAAGACTGTTGATAAAAACAGCCCTTCCGGCTGCAGTTTTAGCCATAGCATGGAAGTTGTTTCCTCTTGTCCATCCTCCGATGGAAATTAAAATCTTTACATTCGGATATAAGTTCTTATAGTATTTATATTCACCGAAATGTCCTCTGAGCTGGCCTGTTTCCCACCCCTCTGAGTGTTCCATTGACTTATCGAAATCTGCAAAAGTATCAAGTGAGGCGAGTTGGAAACTTGAATTCACCTCAAAAAAGGCATGATTTACTACCGTGATCTTATTCCAGGGCAGCATTCCTACCGTCATGTTCTTATGTGCGGCATTGTAAATGCCCCAGTTTGGAAAATATGCAATAATATTTTTCGATTGGTTATTTGCAGATACTGTTTCCGCATTCGCATTAACCGGTGTTGTCACCATGGAGGATAATGCCAATGCAAAAATCAGAAAAATTCTTAAAAATTTTTCTGTAAATTTTTTCATAACCCCATACTCCTTTTCTTTAAATTATTGTATGTACTGTGTCAAGATATCCCTTTCTGAGAACAAACGGATTCTTAGGCAATACGGAAGCCTTTCAGGCTCCCCTTAAGGTTCCCCGTAAAATTACTTTAAGATATCTTTTCTACTTTTATGGATGAAGTCTTGTCATTAAAGTCTCCCAGGTAAGATGTATCCTGCAGTAAAACGATTGCAGTACCTTTATAATCCGCATCCTGATATAAGGTTATTTTGTATCCGTTTGGTACTTTGACAGAAGTAAGGGAATCATTTTTCAGTCCCATTGCAGCTAAATCAGTATGATTGTAGCTTCCAACACTTAATTTAACCGAGGCACCCTGGTAATTGATATCCGTATAGAACTCCGGCAAAGCTACCGTTTCTACTTTTAGAGAAGAAGTCATATCGTTAAAATCACTTAAAAGTGGAGTATCTTCCGTTACAACTTTTTGTAAACCTCCGAAATTTTGATGTTCATATAAGGTTACTTTAAATCCGGCCGGTACTTTTAATGAAGTAAGCTTATCATTTGGAATTCCTGCGGCCAGCATTTCACTGTAATTGTAACTGCCGGCCCCAAGGGTAACCGACCATCCGCCGTAATTGACATTTTCGTAAAAGGTAACGCCGTCACCGGAACCATAGCTAAAAGGATAAGCCTTCAGTGCCGCTTGGTATTGATTCTCGTATTCGGTTGTCCAGCCAAATGCATTTTCTGCTACTGCCCTTAAATCCGCTTTTGCAGCACCGCTCATAAAGTGAACAAACTCACCCATATTCATACTCTTGGTGTAGTAACCGTCAGAGTTTTTCGGATAATACCGGGATAAAAGCCGGAAATATTCCGAAAGCACCTGGGATTTGCCGTGACCAGCGTAAACCGGATAAAACCAGTTTTTGAACCAGGCAGTGCCGGCTTTCGGGAAACTGTCCGTAATGTTCATATAATCATTATAAGCCTTATCGGCCTCACTCGTCATGCCAATGCCGTTATAAACATCATACAGGTATATTTCGCACCACTTGCTGTCCTTCCAGATTCCGAAAGCAGGTGACCCTTTTGCCCCGTTCGTAGCGCTTTCTACGATATGTCCGATCTCATGAACAAGCACACCGATATTCCAGCCCGACTGACTGCTGAAATCACTTCCTCCCACATCAATTACATTACGGTAATCATGGTCGGATTCATAATAATACGACGGATGTCCGCCGGGATATTTGTTGTGGACGATAACATACAGTCTTTCGTCATCTCCCATTGATCCATATACCTGCTTGGTATACTGCCACACTTTTGTGACAAAGGAATAAATCCAACTGGCCTTTGTCTTATTAATATCATCATCAAAATAAACCGCTACATCATCATTATAATAAACAAGTTTTACAATCTGGTTATGTTCAAACCAGTGTTCCTGCCAGGTTGCAGGCGGAGCAGCCAGGCTTGCACTGGCATAGGTGCAAGGAATGGCACCGGTGAGTATCAAAACTGCAAGCATTATTATGGCAAATCTCTTTTTCATTATATATTCTCCCTTCTATCTCTTAATTAATCCGTGTAAAACGGAAGGCTTCCCAGGCACCGGCTACGGTATCATTGGCAGCCTCAAGCCTGCCTCCGTTATTTAAATTAGCTTTTACGTATTTTCCATTGGCAAGGGCTTTTATGCCATATTCTCCGTTTCCCAGGCTGACTAACTGGTATTTTTCCCATGTATCAATGACGGCACTTCTGGCTAAAAGCTGGTTTTCTTCATCAATAACGGCACACACATATTTATTGTTTGCAACAGACAGGAAAGATACGGTACCGTCACTGTTATTCCTTAATTCAAAGGCTTCCCAGGCCCCGCCGCAGGAATCACGGTTGGCAATCAGAGGCTCCGCTCCCCCATTCTCCGCACAAATTACTTTTCCGTTTGCAATAGAAGTAAGGTAATACTGTCCGTCACTTAATTGATCCGGGGTATCCGTCTCCGTCAGATAAGTTTTTATTACATTATAGATTTTTGAATTGACCCATCCGTTCTGGGTACCGACTCCAGACCACTTCTGGCGGATCGTATCCTGGGAATCGTTATAAATATCCACTTTCTGGGGGTTGTGGTTGTAAATACCCCAGGAACTGGTTCCGGTCACCTTATAGGACCAGCTTGTCCAGTGCCATCCCTCCCGGTTAAAGGTGGATAAGGTATTCTTCCAGGCGTCTTCCAAATCAAAACAGGTAAATTCGCCGATAAAAGTCGGTACACCGTAATTATGGCTGTTAATATCCGTTACTTTGCCAGCGATATAAGAAGCCTGGACGGATACGCTGTTAACATGATCCCATGGGTAATAGTGATATTCGTATACCACATTGGTCCACCCGTAGGTACTTGGACGAGGCAGATTTGCTGCATCCCAGCAGGATTCCATCATAATGATATGATCCGGATCCACGGCGCGGATACGGTTATAAATCTCATTATAAAAATCCCATTGTACGCTGCCTGTAAGTCCTGCTTTAATACCTGGCTCATTTAAGATATCATAGGCTGCAACCGCAGGATTTCCATTAAAATGTCCCGCGAGCTGTTCCCACAGCCAGAGTGTTTTCTCCCGGTTGTAGGTATTCCAGTATAATTGATAGCCGTCATTGACTTCACCGGAATGGTCCATACCGTTTTGGGAACCGAAAGTTCCGTGCATATCAAGGATCACATAAATTCCCCGTTTACTGCAATTGTCCACAAACCAGTCCAGCCGTTCAAAGGCATCGGCTTTTAAATTTCCGTTGTCATCCACCAGGTTCATATAAGTAAATGGCAGCCGGATTACGCTCATGCCCATTTCCGCGCAGTTATCAAAATCCTGTAACGTCCAGTAACTGTCTTCATAAACAGCAATCAGCTGATCCCTTACAGATTCGGTAAACCTGCTTTTGAAGGTGTTCATCATGGTTTTCTGGTCCTTCGCATTGGTCGGATTCATCCAGGATTCCTGTACGAGCCACCCGCCGGCATTCGTTCCTCTTAAATATACGGCATCACCGCTGCCGTTAGCCTTACGTATGGAGGTTCCATTCGTCTTTAGAAAATCGGCGGCTGTAAGTCCGGCAGCTGCCTTTGCAGTGATTCCATTTCCGAAAACCCCACCGGAAGCCATGACACCAAGAAAGAGGATAAAACTTAATAGACCACATAAGTTTCTTTGAAATGCCTTTCTTTTCTTCATTGTTATACTCTCCTTTCAAAATAAATTTATAGATAATACAGATATATCTATCACCCCTTAGATAGATAAAAATCTGTATGTTTCTATTATGGCATAGATCTGACATTATTTTATGATTTTGTTAAAAAATCCTAGTTATATGCTAATATTCCCTATAAATTTCTTGGATGCTATAAAGGAGGAGGAAGTAAAATCGTTTCATTCACTTATGATCCAAGTCCGTATTATATAATGTGTGATATTAGTCATACGGTATTATATTTACCAATTTTTTTCAATACTTTTTACATATTCTACAAATTTTTGGTTTAATCTACATATTTTTTGTTTAATTTACAATTCTAAAATAAATTGTTCTCTTATATGTTTTATTCAGTGGTATTGACAGAATTCTCATTGTATTTATATACTCATACATCCTTTGGAAAACCACTGGTTGGAGAATTCCACATCTTTTGCCGTATGTCTTTCGCAGAACTATTCACTATTTTTTAGTTTTGTTTATAAAAAAGAGTGTCTGGACAGTTTCAGACACTCTTTTTATACCTGTTGATAATACCATGAGAACCAAATATTAATTCTTCCACGAAAGTGTTGCTGTTTGTTCGGCATAATCAATTGTTAATTTATGAAATTTTTGTATATTATAAAGTAAAATAATTGTATTGTCTTTCCAAAAAGATGAGTGCCTTATAAAGGAGTGCTCCACAATCTTTTTCCCGTCTGCATATATATTTAATTTTTCTCGTTCTGAGAAAAGATCCTCTGCACCAGAGAAGCATATTTCATAATAATCACATTCTTCATCGTACAATACAAATTCTATTTTGCTGTTTCCAAGCCGGTTATTTTCAACTTGCAAATATTCGATTTTTTCATGAGAAGAAGGTGTCATGATGAGCTCGTTTCTATGTGGATATGTTTTTGCCCAAAATGCTACCAAAGCTACTATAAGTACAAAAGTAATTTTAAATATCAGTTTGATCTTTTTTGGTTTAGTAACCAAAGTCATTTTCTACTCCCCCATTTCCATAGACTATACATATGACTATTTCCATTATATGCATCCCTTCCTGAATTCCTTACACTTGAGTATAATTTTCACTTCACTACCTTACTTTAATATCGGCTCTGTTCTGTCCATTCATGATACCCCTCGTGTATTCAAGCTTAAATCATCCAAAATCGGTACAATGTAATTCTGGCGGTCCGCTGCGGCTAGTTCTTCCCACAAGCATAGAACAGTCACTGTGCCACGCAAAATATTGGAAAAAACATTAAAATATGTTATAATATTCTTCAAATAGGATTACACGGTATTTTTGAACTGCAAATTATTTTTATAACATGAAAAAAGGAGATAATAAAAATGGGAATGGACAAACAAAAAGTAAGTTGAAAATATTGCGAACAGGAGAAAGCGAAAAGTTCTTTATTAATTAGTCAGGGAATACATAGAATGCGAGGTAATGATGGCAACCACTTATGAAAGATATCTGAAACTGAATATTGACGGCTCACGCGTTGGTTTGGAGCGTGGCGAAAGCAAAAACAACTATTTCTGTACGCCCAAAGGGGCGAAAATAATCGGCTGGAACGGTGCGGATGGTATCCACTACTGCTTCGTGCGCGGTTTTGGCGAGATGGTGTTTGCGGTCAGCCCTATGAGCACACCTGGAAACTATGTGCATCCGGTGGCAAGAAATTTTGCGGACTTCTTGCGGCTCCTGCTGGTCTGTGGCAGCAATGCGGCAATGGAGCAGGCATACAATTGGACTCAGGCCGAGTTTGATGCCTTCCTGCAGGACAATCCTCTGACGAATGAAAAGCAGGCCATGCTGGATACGATCAGGGATGAGCTGTCGCTTACTCCTATGGAACAGCCCTTCGTCTATATCAAGGAGCTTCAGGCCGAGTTTGATTACAGTCGCATCAAATATACGGAAGATTACTATGAGTGGGTTCCTGCCGAGCCTAAGATACCCGAATGGAAGGTTTACTTTGACGGTAACTTTTGGGGGCATCATGGTCGTGAAAAAGCCGGCAAGGAAATTTCTCTCGATAAGCAGTTCGTCTGGGACGATGAAGTCTGGCATATTCCAGCAATTTACATCTGCAGTAAAGGCTTGGTCATGGACTTTTGCGTACAGGTTTCATCTGAACGCATCTGTTCCTTTATGGACAAGTGGAATCTCTCTATTGAGAACGATGGAACTGACTTTACCGATGAACAGCAGATGCAGATCGACGCAGAAAATCCGCTGTCTATTAATATAAATCCGAAAATTGGGTTGAACGGAACTATCCTGTCAGCCTCTCGTGGCTGCAGCGTGTCATGGAATCCCTGCTTCCCAGAAAGTAGCAGCCATGAGGCCAGGTGCGTGACCCAGCATTATGGCCTCGATCCTGCCTATGGCTGGGCAATCTGGCGCGCTGCTTTTCCTTGGAAGAAGAAACGCAAACCACAGATTACGAAGCTTAGCATAACACTGATACAGTATCCTGTTGCTATTCCGGGACCGCACTTCCATGTATCAGCACCCGGTGAACGTATCAAGTTTACACACCCGACCACCGGAGCACAACATACACTGACCGTACAGGAATATGAGCGTCAGGAAATGCCCCATGAGCATTTTGACAACCAAAATCAGGAGTTCCCACCGTACTATACTATGATGAGCTATACGCTCTCACCGGATCTGCCTGGTGACGCATTCACCGTCACCGATTGCGTTCGATCTGATTCGCCCCGGCAGAAATATACCGATTCCAATGGGCCGCAGGCGTTAAACAGTGTTTCCATTGGTATCATCGGCCGTGCAGTCGGCCCGACAGCCATATTCTTTGCCGGCAGCAATGCGTGTAAGCTTCATACAGCTTGCTCAGCACTACATTTTAATCCGGTTGATGATGTGGAGTGGCGCATGGTGTTCCACAAAAAGACCCATGAGGATATTATGGTGGAATTGAAGTAAGGCTTTATATTGAGGATTATGAGCATAGCGGGAAGCTTACAAATCACAAATTAAAATTTCTCTTATATAACCCAAAAATTACTGTTAAATACAATGCTGCGGTAGGTTTCGAATACGATCCACTTCCTGGTGAATTCCAATTCATTTTTACCTGAACTGCTTTTATATTCCTTTAAAAACTGTACAACTTCTTCTTCCGTTACCGCCTTTATGGAGAAGCCTCTTCCGTTAATTAGGGGGAGGCCGGAATAACGGTAGTCATCCATTGACTGGATGGCTTCAATTCTGGAATCTCTGATTTTAACGGCTGTCCAGTCATTCAGAGCCAGTATATCAAAACTTTCCGGATAATGATAGCTTTCTCCTTTAACCGGTATCTCATCTCCAACCGTATAGGCTTTACTCTCCGGCTTTTGTTTATGAATGGTAAGACTTTCCAGATTGTAGTAAAACTCCTCGAAAATATCACCGCTGGCCTGTATGTCCCCATAAACAAAAGCAGCACTTCTTTTTGCATCATGACTTTCGCTATTCAGCTCTTCCACAACACCACAGGCGGAGGTCATATTGGTGATCCGGTCTATTAAGATCAGTTCACCCAGGGTCCTATGGGTATGAAATTTATCCGCCGCTATTTTCTCAGCCAGTACGATATCGCAAACGGCAATTTCATTCTTCTGTAAACGGCCGGTGGGTTGATGTTCACCGGAGTTAACATTTATCTTGTAACGGATGTCGGTTACCACGCCCGGTATAAGTTTTGTACCGATTTTCACAAAATAGTTCTTATCCGGTGTCAGCCAGGCCTCATCCATCCAGAGAATCGTTGCCGTAAGTTCCTTGGCAGTGGTAAGTGCCGCATTTTTTGTCAGGACACAGCCCCTTGAGACATCCACTTCCTTATTTAACTGAATAGTTACGGGCTGGCCTTTTATGGCGGTTTCCGCTTCCCTGTCGGTAATGTAAATGCTCTTTACTACTGCTTTTTCATTGCTGGGCAGTGCAGTCAGTTCCTCACCTGCAGTAATGGAACCGGCCTCAATCTGTCCCTGAAAACCCCGGAAGGTATGATTTGGACGGCACACTCTCTGCACCGGCATATAGAAGCCCTCTTCCTCGTTGGAATTTATGGTATCTACATTTTCCAGATAGGTTAAGAGTGGTTCTTCTTTGTACCAGGTGATATTCTCGGAATTCCTGGTAAGGTTATCCCCTTCCGTTGCGGAAATAGGAATGATCTTTACATTTTCAAGAGACAGTTCAGCGGTCAGATTCCTGATTTCGCCAGCTATTTCCTCAAACCTTTCTTTACTGTAACCAACTAAATCCATTTTATTTACGGCAAATACAAAATGCCGGATTCCCATTAGGGAACAGATTCTGGCATGCCTTCTGGTCTGAACCAGAACCCCCTGCGACCCATCCACCAAAATAATGGCAAGATCTGCAAAGGAAGCCCCTACCGCCATATTTCTGGTATATTCTTCATGCCCCGGGGTATCCGCTACGATAAAACTGCGGTTATCCGTAGTAAAGTAACGGTAAGCCACATCGATGGTAATACCCTGTTCCCGCTCGGCCATAAGGCCGTCTAATAATAAGGAATAATCAATGGCACCTTCTCTGCTGCCCACCCTGGAATCCAGTTCCAGCGCCTTTTCCTGATCGGCATATAGGAGCTTGGAGTCGTATAAAATATGTCCGATAAGAGTAGATTTTCCGTCATCCACGCTTCCGCAGGTAATAAACTTTAATAAGCCTTTCATTTAGAAATATCCCTCCCTTTTTCTTCTCTCCATACTGCCGGCAGCCTCGTTATCAATCACCCTGCTGGTTCTTTCCGAGGAAACGGCACTTAAGGTCTCCCCTATAATTTCCTCCAGGGTAACCGCACCAGATTCGCAGCCTCCGGTAAGCGGATAACAGCCCAGGGTACGGAAACGTACCATCTTATATTCAATCTGCTCACCGGGTAAGAGCTTTAACCGGTCATCGTCCACCATAATAATGTTGCCGTCACGGTAAACCACCGGACGTTCTTTGGCATAATAAAGGGATACGATATCGATGTTCTCACGTTTGATATATTGCCAGATATCCTTTTCCGTCCAGTTGGAGATAGGGAATACTCGCATGCTTTCCCCTTTATTGATTTTCGTATTGTAAAGTTTCCACATCTCCGGCCGCTGGTTCTTGGGATCCCAGGCCTGTGCTTCATTACGGAAGGAGAAGATTCTCTCCTTTGCCCTGGACTTCTCTTCATCCCGGCGTCCTCCGCCAAAGGCTGCCGTAAAGCCGTATTTTTTTAACCCTTCTTTTAAAGCCTGGGTTTTCATAATATCCGTGTAAGCAGAACCGTGGTCAAAGGGATTGATCCCCTGGTCGATTCCCTCCTGATTGCTGTGTACGATCATATCGATTCCCAGCTCTCTTGCCTTACGGTCACGGAATTCGGTCATTTCTTTGAATTTCCATGTTGTATCGATATGCATGAAAGGAAACGGGGGCTTTTCCGGGTAAAATGCTTTCAGGGCAAGATGCAGCATTACCGAGCTGTCTTTCCCGATAGAATATAGCATAACCGGTTTCTCACATTCTGCCGCAACTTCCCGTATCACATAGATTGCTTCGGCTTCTAATTCATCAAGATGCGTTAATTCACTCACTGTATATCCTCCTTTTATTCTGCTTATCTATTCAGCATTGCTGTACTGGTGAGCTTACACTAATACTGATTGGAATCTTTGCGGTTGACATCAATTACGAAGAACTCACCGTTCGTTTTCTCTATCTGCCAATGTACAATATCCCCTTCGATGTTTGTAAGCAGCTTACTGCCCATACCTCCGATATCTGCACCCAGATAGAAGGATATGGCACCGAACCTGCATTCCTTCAGACACGAAGAACATCCCCAGCAATCCTCCGGGTATTTGATAAAAGCCTTTTTACTCTCTGTCAGCTTAATCAGGCTGCCTGGACATACCTGAAGGCACTTTCTGCAGCTGGTACATTTATCATGATTAATGGCTATGCTCATACTCTTCACCCCCTCCTGCCAATATTTTGTTTCCGGTAATGCGCGGATTTCTCACCCTGTCCTTGAATATTTTGTTTTTAGCAAAACTCAAAATTCTCATCCCGTCCCACTAACTCTCTGTAAATAATTTCAAGTTTGCCGTCTGCCAGCCTGGAATTCACATATTTTAACCATTCATCCTTTTTGTCCGGATAATCCAGATTCTCGGCAAAACTATGCCACCTGGTTTCTTTTCTTGCCCGTAAATGTGCAATAACGGACTTAGCCAGTACCAGACGTTCCTTCAGCTCACAGATAAACATCAATTCGTGCATATCCGACCCATGGAGCATTTTACTTAAATTAATAATTTGATCAATCTTCCCGTCAGCAATAGCAAGCTGCTTTTCATTGAACTGATAGCTGTTCGAAATTCCGCCGGCATAGGTATCCATTACCTTTTGCATGGCTTCTTCCAGCTGTCCGACCGTAAAAACAGGGGCCTGGTAATTCAGGATATTTTCTAATTCTTCCTGTTTCGCTTTTATCAGTTCTTCCTGTTCTTTCTCCCAGGTTTTGTTATTTACATATAACCCAAGGTCTTGCTTTAAATCCTCCAAAGCAGTTAAGGCTGCAAGCTCACCTTCTACCAATGCCCCCGTCACATATTTCTGAGGACATCCGCCGGCTACGTCACCGGCTGCGTAAAGGCCTTTGATGGTAGTGCGCCTTTTCGTATCCACCCAATAGCCGCTGGCGGTATGTCCGCCTACGATATACGGCTCCGTACCTTCTATTTCCACATTCTGCTCACTGGGATTTTTGCCTGACTCAATCCATTTCAGGGTCTGGCTCGGTGCCATGTTTAGATATGCTTTTTTCAGTTCTTCATCCTGTAAGGGAGTGATGCCTTCCGTCCTGAGGTAACAGGGACCCCTGCCTTCCAGGGTTTCCTTTACGGTTCCGTATACACGCTCAGAGGTTGTAAGGCCGTATTTGGATTCATAGACCTCTCCTTTGGAATTAACCTGTCTGGCCCCGACTCCCTGTGCGATGGTGCCGGTGGGAGCGATGGTATCCTTACATCTTAATGCAATAAATCTCATCTCAAAGGTAGTCATTTCCGCTCCTGCCAGGATTCCCATGGCATAACCGGCTCCGGTATTAAAAGGCGGGTACCACATCTTATGCCTTGAAAACCCGGGATTGTTGGGACGGTATAAGCCGGCAGCACCGCCGGTAGCGCAGATCACCTTCCCAGCTCTGATTACATATAAGATTTCTTCCTCTATGTCAAAGGCAAAAGCACCTGTTATACGGTTATCCTTTACAATATAGTCGGTGACGTTCACTCTGTTTAAAATATCCACACCAGGCAGACTTTCTACCGCTTCCGCCAGAATGGGCTTTATATTCTCACCGTTTATTTTGATATTGCGGTTACCTCTGGCTGCATATTCTCCGTTCTCATCCTTTAAAATAACCAGCCCCAGGTCTTCCAGCTTTTTTGTGACCCGGTTAAGCCCCTGGGACATGGTAAGAAGAAGGTCTTCGCGGACGATATTATCCGCATCTTTTTTGGCATAGTCCACGTAATCCTCCGGGGTTCTGCCCTTTACAATGTAGGCATTGATTGCATTGACACCCGCAGCCAGGCAGCCGCTTCTTTTAATGTTGGCTTTTTCGGCAATAATGACCGAAGCACCGGAATGCTCCCTTATAGTTAGCGCCGCATAACACCCCGCTGTGCCGCCGCCGATGATCAATATATCCGTACTAAGCTGTTTCACTGCTAATTGCTTTTTCATGTAATCCTCCGTAATAAAAGAACCTTGCTTATTAAAAGAACCTTGTTTATTAACGAAACGGCAGCTTTAAGAAATCCGACAGAATCCCAATCAGCCAGCCAATATATCCCTGATTTATATATTTCGTTTACATAGAAGCATAATTAACTCCGGCTATAAACACTCCTGACTTAATACCACGTATGCATCAGTTTCGCAAAACCTGTGATGATTAATTAGCCGCTTCTAAATATATATAGGGTTTCTATCTTCAATCGCCTTATTTTCCAGCACCAGACCGCCGTCCTCTCCAAAGGTAAACAGACGGTAGATCAGGACATTTACCTTTTCTCCCACCGTTAAAGGATTTTCCTCCAAGGACCTGGTTGCAGTCAATAAATAGCCCTTTACCCTGATTTTCACCTCAGAATAGCTGCCCCGAAAGGCAATCTTCTCAACCGTCCCTTCTTCCGCGGAGTTGGGATAGAGAAGAGGTTCGTCTTTTCTGGTAACTTTTATAAATTCCGGGCGGATAATGGCTGTTGACCCTGTCTTTGCGGTTTCAAATCCAATGAGCCTGCCGTAATCCTTTAACAGGGAGGACTGTCCGACGAACTGTGCCACAAAAAGTGTCTCGGGATTGCGGTATATCTCTGAGGGAGAACCTTTCTGCTCTATCCTTCCCTTATTGGTAATGATGATCTCATCCGCAACTTCAATGGCCTCATCCTGGTCATGGGTCACAAAAATGCTGGTGATGCCCACCTTGTTAATCGTATCCTTTAACCAGCTTCTAAGCTCCTGCCTTACCTTGGCATCAATGGCAGCAAAGGGTTCATCCAGCAATAATAACTGAGGACTCGGTGCCAGTGCCCTGGCAAATGCCACTCGTTGCTTTTGTCCGCCGGAGAGCTGATGCGGGTACCGGTTGCCTAACCCCTCCAGTCCAATAAGCTGTAAGAGTTCTTCCACCCTTTCCCTGCATTCTTTTTTATTCTTTTTCTGGATCTCCAGACCAAAAGCGATGTTGTCAAAAACATTCATATACCGGAACAGAGCATAATTTTGAAATACAAAGCCGATGCCTCTTTTACTTGCTGGCAAATCATTCACACGGCTGCCGTTTATAAAGATATCGCCGGAGTCGGGATATTCAAGTCCTGCAAGCATTCGCAGTATTGTGGTTTTTCCACTCCCGCTGGGGCCGAGCAAGCCGATCAGCTTCCCCTTTTCAATTCCGAAACTGATGTGGTCGGAGGCTTTAAAATCACCGAAGGATTTGTTTATATCTTTTAATTCTACGTGCATTTCAGACACCCGCCTTTTTCATTTTATATTCCAGTACATTTCTTACAATCAGTATAATGACCGCCAGGATTACCAGTATGGAGGACACCCCAAAAGCTGCGGTAAAATTAAATTCGCTGAAGAAGATTTCTACCTGAAGGGGTAAAGTAATGGTCTTCCCTCTTAAGTGTCCGGACAGTACGGATACCGCTCCGAATTCCCCCATGGCCCTGGCGGTACATAAAACAATACCGTACAGGAAGGCCCATTTAATCTGGGGGAAAGTAATTTTGCGGAAGATCCGAAAAGCACCCGCTCCCATAATAGCAGCCGCTTCTTCCTGGTCAACTCCCTGGGCGTTAAGGACCGGTATGATTTCCCTTGATATAAAGGGAAAAGTTACAAATACCGTACCGAGGATAACCCCCGGAACCGCAAATACAATCTTAATATCCAAAGCGGTAAGGATACCATGGGTCCAGCCGATACGTCCGAAGGTAAGGATAAAGATCAGACCCGCTATGACCGGGGATATGGCAAAGGGAATGTCAATTAAGGTAGTTAAGAGCTTTTTCTTTTTAAAATGATATTTTGTAACGGTCCAGGCAGCAAACAGGCCGAATAACGTATTGACCGCAACCGCCGCCGCAGTTGCTTCCAGAGTAAGCAGCAGCGCCTTGACCGTATAGGAGTCAAATACCGCTTTCTTATAGACTGCAATGCCGCTTCGGAAGGCTTCCGTTATTACTACGATAAGCGGCATGATGAGCATAATAAATAGAAATAAAATACTGATAGTAATCAAGAAAACCGGTACCGCTTTCGATTCCTTCTGATGTGGTTTTGTCATAGCACGATTCCCCTTTCTATTCCCTGGTAAATTTATTGGCATATACCTGAACTGAGTTGATCGCAAACAGAATAATAAAGGAGACTGCCAACATTACCAGCGCAATGGCATTTGCACCGTCATAGTTAAACTGCTCCAGCTTGCTCATAATTAAGAGGGGCGCGATTTCTGTCTTAAAGGGAATATTTCCGGCAATAAACACAACACTTCCGTATTCCCCCACGGCTCTCGCAAAGGCGAGTCCGAAGCCCGTCAGCAGAGCCGGCCGTATTTCCGGGAATACCACCCTAAAAAATATCTTAGTTCTACTGGCACCAAGTACTCCTGCGGCCTCCTCATACTGAGGGTCCAGATCCTCAAGTACCGGCTGGATGGTTCTTACCACAAAAGGGATACCGATAAAAACCATGGCAACAATGATACCGAGTCTCGTATAAGATACCTTGATCCCCCATACTCCAAGTAATTTTCCAAGCATTCCTTTATCCGAATACAGGGTGGTTAAGGCGATACCCGCAACTGCCGTAGGCAGGGCAAAGGGTAATTCAATCAGTCCGTCAACAAATCTTTTGAAAGGAAATTCGTACCGTACCAGCACCCAGGCCAAAATAACTCCGAAGACTCCGTTGATGATTGCCGCAATCAGGGCACAGGAAAAACTTACAAGATATCCGGATAGGATCCGTTTGTCCGTAACCGTAGACCAAAAGGTATGTAATCCCATGGCAGAGGCATTCAGGACCAGTGAAGCCATCGGAATCAGAACGATTAAGCTGAGTAAGGTTAAGGTTACTCCCATGGAAATACCAAAACCCGGTACAACCTGTTTTCTTTTGTGACGTTTCATAGTCATCAATGCCTCCGCTTATCTTAATTTATTGTTGGCCGGTATATATCTGGTCAAATACACCGCCGTCATTAAAATGTTTCTCCTGTGCCTTATCCCAGCCGCCGAATAGCGGGTCATCAATGGTTAACAGCTCTAAATCCAGATTAAATACGTCACCGAATTCCTTTAATATGTCTGGATTGGTGGGTCTGTAATAATTTTCACCGGCCAGCCTTTGCCCCACATCGGAATAGAGATATTCCAAATATGCGTTAGAAACCTCTCTGGTTCCTCTGTCATCCACTACCTCATCCACTATGGCAACGGGAGGTTCGGCAAGGATGCTGATACTTGGCGTAACGATTTCGAATTCTTCGGGATTTTCCTTAATGGAAAGGTATGCTTCATTTTCCCAGGCTAAAAGTACGTCTCCCTGACCATTTTCCACAAAGGTGGTAGTAGCACCTCTGGCTCCGGAATCCAATACCAATACGTTCTGAAAAAGTTTCCCGATAAAATCCTTAATCTGGTTTTCCTCGTGATTATAAAGCTTATCGGCGTAGCCCCAGGCTGCAAGGTAATTCCATCTTGCTCCGCCTGAAGTTTTGGGATTGGGAGTAATAATCTTAACATCGTCTCTTATCAGATCATCCCAGTCCTCTATCTGCTTCGGATTGTCTTTACGCACCAGAAAAACTATGGTGGAAGTATACGGAGAACTGTTATTTTCAAATTCACTCTGCCAGCCTGCTTCAATGAGTCCGGCTTCTTCTATTGCTGTAATATCATATCCTAAGGCCAGGGTAACAACATCCGCCTCATTCCCTTCAATGACGGAACGGGCCTGTTTTCCGGAACCGCCATGGGAAGGAATTACGGTAACCTCCTGACCGGTTTTCTCCTTCCAGTATTTTGCGAATTCCTGATTATAAGCTTCGTATAATTCCCTGGTAGGGTCATAGGATACATTTGTAATTTCCACTGATGCTGCATTGGGAGCGGAAACATCGTCTTTATTGCTGCCGCAGCCTGTTAATACCCCTGTAATTAATGTTATTGCCAATCCGAATGTAAACAGCTTTTTGATTTTCATAAAATCTCCTTTCTTCGATGTTAGAAGCAGGTACTTACCATACGGTTCTGCCAATTGCCTCTTCCCTCATTTTATATGTTTCTAATCATATATGATTAGTATGATTTATGATTATACTTTAGAAGTAATAGTTATGCAACAAGAAAAAGGTATAACGTTTGCGTAACATCTATATCTTCTTATTATGAAAAAAGCAAATGTTGAACGAATCCTGCCTTTCCTTTCATGCACCGCATAATAAAAATATTGCCGGATTTGTGCCATAAGCGGACAAATTTGTTCGCTTATGGCCTGCAAATCCGGCAATTCTTAAATTTGATATGTAAAATTAGAAAAGGCAGTTTATACTGTATTGTATTAGTTTCACTTAATTCCAATACCTTTTCTGGTCTAGGAGGATATTCGTATTTTACTATGCCGCGACTCTAACCTATAAACGCTTTGCAACACTCTCCCGTATTGCCAGCTTAAAGGGAAGGAATATTTTCATCGGCAGTTTATGATTCTTATTTATTCGGCTGACCAATGTCTGTACCGCAATATTCCCCAGCTCTGATTTGGGCATCCCGACTGTTGTCAGCATGGGTGAAACATATCCCGCCAGTTCGATATCATCCATTCCTACTACGGAGATATCCTCAGGTATTTTAATACCTGCTTCGGTAAAACGTCTGATCGCCGCAATAGCAGCCACATCCGTTGCACAAAAAACAGCCGTCGGTAAAGGCTTGGTTTTCCGAAGCAGCGCATCCGCCCCCTGATAACCGCCTGCACCGTTTTGGGAACAGGAACAGACCAAATTGCCGTCACTGTCCAGTTTTTCCTCATTAACGACATTGAGATAAGCTTTATAGCGGATCTCATTTACCGTTTCCCCGATATACCCGATTCGCCTGTGCCCGAACCGGATCAAATAATTTAAGGCTTCCCTGGTTGCTTCATACCCATCGCATATTATCTGGTCCAGTTCGGTATCAATCACATTCCGGCCAACGTAAACGATATTTTTATAGTGATTTTTCAGAAATTGAATGGTACTCATATCAAAACGTCCTATGACAACAGCACCGTCAGTTTTAACGGATTCAATTTTTTTCAGTAACTCCAGATTGGCAAGATCTAAAACCGAATAAGAAAGGGATACTACATAGCCTAAACTTAGAGCCTTTTGTTCAACTGCCCGTGCCACCTGCGCAAAGAAAGGATTATCATCCAGGTTTTTCGTTCTTCCCAGAATACAGGCGAAAGTAATGGGCTTCCTGAAATCTTTTTTCGTTTTATTCAGCTTTAATTCTATGGCGGACTGGTTCGGAACATATTCCGTTTCCCTGATTATTTCCCAAACTTTATCCCGTATTTCTTTACGTGCAAAATTACCGTCGGGAGAATTGATAATACGTGAAACGGTAGAAACCGACACATTGGCCCGTTTCGCTATTTCCTTTAATGTCATGAATTATAAACCTCCTTATACAGCGGGCAGTCCCATTTGAAAGGATCGTACTTAATCCTTCAAGGAATTCCTGTGATATATTATCCGATATTATACAAAGTATTTCCTACAAAGTCAATATGAATATAGATGAATATCTTAATAAACATATAAGAGATATAATTCAAGAAACAAAACAATTTCCGGATGTTGAAAATGAATTAAGTATTCTGCATCATTTTACTGTTTCGGACTGTAATGCTTCTTTTTTTGCGGAGACCGAAGGCTCCGCCTTCCGCAAAAACAAGGGAGTCTTCCGCCCGCAGAGGCGGAAGACTCCCTTGATAGGTCAAACAGAATAATAAAATTAAAATCCCTTTCTGATGCAAATGAAACCGGTACCATAAGATTTTAACTTGAATAATTTTCTAACAATGCATACAGCTCGTCCAGATCCTTGACGAAAATTCCCTCTACCAGCCGATCCTTTTCGTAGTCCGAAAGATTTTCTATGGCAACTCCCGTATAATCAAAAACGGTTTTTTGGTCGCCATAATATGCAACAATATAACCATTCTGAGCTTTCAGGAAATATTTATATTCTACTTTATCCGGATTATATGTTTTTCTCAGAACAATCCTGTCTTTTGAAAAAAGTGTAACTTCAAAGGAAGTCAGGCCTTTTTCAAATTCATTCAAAGGTAAATCCTGCATATAATCACTCAGGTACTGGATTACTTCCTCACGTGTAAGCCCTATTAAATAACTTGGGGTGGGCAGTACCTCTTCCGTTATTTCACTGTTTTTCAAATCATAGGTTTGTAATGTATATTCAGTTGTTGGTAATATAGTATCCTCAACAAAATCAGCGGCAATACTGGTATCTGTCGTATTTTCAGATTCAGTTCCCGCATTCTGGACCGGTCCGCTGTCTGAATTTTCTGTTTCTGCATTACCCGTTCCCTGTTCACCGTTTAATTGTAATAAACCGTTATTTTCCAAGGATGCAATAAGTTCATTATTGCGTTCTACCGCACTTTCGTTAAAATCCCTTAAGGCGTTTTTATAACTTAAATAATAACAGGCGGAAAACATTACAGACAATGAAAAAAAACTAATGAAATATACTAATGCTTTCTTGAATTTCACCAAAATCACTCCTTTTGCATTAAGTATTCACTAGTTTTTCCCATTTTATACAAAATATTTTGAGACTATTCAGTTACTGCGGTTCTAAGGAAACGATTTCCCGGATGTAATCCTAAATCAGATGCAGCCTGCCGGCAATCCTTGCCAGAGTCCTGCCCATTGGCATTTCATGCAATTCTTCTTCCGTAACACCTTTAAAAAGTAACAGTAAACAGCAGTAAACCACTACCGCAACCATAACTGCAGCCAAGGTACTGATGGAATTCATGCCGGTCAGTCTATGAAGCCCGTAGTAAGTTAAGTAAGCCATAACTCCCATAATTGCTGAACAAGCCGTTGGAATCAGAAAAGTCTTTTTCACTTCCTGCTTATAATTTAAATTCTTCCCCACCGAAATCCAGTTTAGTATACATACGACCAGGGAAAAGGTCACATTGCCGATAACCAAACCATAGGTGCTTAAATTAAAGTATTTCAATAATATGTATAAAAGTACAATGTGTATGCCTAAGGATATGGCCGAATGGATAACCGGAAGCTTCATTTTATTGATTCCCTGCAGGACCGCATTGGTAATTGTTGATAAGGCGAACAGGACTATGGCAACAGAACCGAAACGGATCAGATAAGCCGGCAGTTCCCTTGCATCGCCAAATAATAACCGGAGAATCGGAGAGGCCAGCACACCCATTCCCACCGCTGCCGGGATTGCAATTATCATGTTGAACTTAACTGCCAGATGTACTTTATTTTTCACTTCATAGTTGGTACCGCCGGCTTTTGATGCCACAAGACTTGGAATTATGGCAACTCCCATGGCGGAGGCTATGGAAACCGGTACGTTGATCAACAAATTATATTTATTGGAATAGATCCCCCAAAATGCATTCCTGGTATCTTCATCCAGCCCTTTCCCTGCCATTATATGTCCGAACAGGGAACCGTCCAATACCCCGCTGATCTGGTAAACGGTCTGGCTTAGAATAACAGGTACTATGGTAACCAGTAAAGCCTTAAATACGTCGGGATAGGACTCCCGTATATTTACCGTATCTTTTCTTAACTGCTTGTCAATAATCGGCTTATATAATGCAAATATAAAAGCTAAAAAGATAAGTGCCACACATGCACCGACAAAGGTTCCGAGGGTGCCTCCTGCCGCTCCAAAAGCCGCGATATCCTGGGAGGCACTGTGGTATTTCATTAAAAAGTAGGCGGCAACTATACTGACGGCCGCATTTATGACCTGTTCCAATATCTGGGATACAGAAGTCGGCAGCATTGTATTTTTTCCCTGAAAATACCCTCTTAACACGCCCATCACCGCAAATACAAATATGGTCGGAGCTAAAATCCGCAGAGGTATTGCACTGCGTGGGGATTTATAAATTGCGGCTGCTAAAAAGTCTGCGCCGAAATAAATAAACAACGATGCTATGGTTCCTACAACGATCGCAAAACACATGGCGCATAAAAATATACGGTAGGAATTGCGGTACTGTTTCTTAACTGCCCTGGCTGCCACCAGTTTTGATACGGCAAGGGGTAAACTGTAGGAGGATAAAATTAAAGCGATATTATATATTGCAAATGCATTGGAATAATAACCGATTCCTTCATCTCCAATAATATTGGTTAAGGGAATACGGTACAGCAGCCCGATTAAACGGACAATGATTGAAGCTGCTGCCAATATACTTCCCTGCACCAAAAAATTACTACTTTTCTTACCTGATCCCATAAAATCCTCCTGCAAATAAACATACGCCGTCTGCTCTTTGGCAGCCGTCATATATTGATAAATCTTTTGTAAGTAACACCAACCCTGTCCTATTCTGCTTTATCCGAAAGCACGACATCACCTGTCCGGTTATCCGGAAATACGGCAATATACGTTTTACCGGGATTGATGGTCAGTTCCTTACCCTGTGCATCATAATAGCGCATCTTCCGGCTGCTTTCGTTTTTGGTCCAGGTTATGTCGACCTTCTTGCCGTTTGTGACATAATATCCCTTACCCTGTGCATTTTCGATATCCATGGTCTGGTAACCGTTTTTATCTATATTCCATTCCTTAACAAATTGAACGATAATATTTTTAAAGGTTAACTGCTTACCCGTATTGTAATCTATGTGCTCCGTATCAAATTGAAAACGGTTATATAACTTCTCCTTACTGTCATAAGTAAAATACGGGCTGGCATAATTGGAAAATTTCAAGGTAACCTTTTCTGCCTTCTGGTCCGAAGTTAAATCCGTATCCTCATCATAAAACTTAAAATGCCCTTCGTAATCCTTCGGATATTCCGTATCGTAACCTTTAATTTTAGTTCCCTTTAGTATTCCTTCCTTCGTTGCAAATGCATTATGGGGTTTTTTTATGGATTTATCCCGGTAAAAAACCGTTTCCCCTAAATTGGTCAGTCCGCTTAGGTTATCAATGCCCAATTCACTTATTTTCCTGGTGGCATATACGGTTTCACCGTAATGCACATAGATTGCATCGTATTCATCCGCAAAGCTGACAAAATAATGTCTGGCACTGCGGGCAGACCCGATTCGGGTCTCATTGAGGTCTTCAAATATTCCCATTAACCTGGTAATGCCGCCTTCTACGATAGCTTCATAAAGAATAGCAGCTTCCGATGTCCCACTCTGGGGCGAAGCCAGTTTAATATTGTTTAACATTATGGCATAAGGCCTTTTTTTGCTGGTTTCTTCCGGAACCCAGAGACCGGTTAATAAACTCTTTGCTTCGCCGTCATGATTCTCCGGTTCAACCGTCGGAGCCGCTGTGGGAGTCGGAGTGGCGGTAGGGGTCGGAGTCGGGGTCACGCTCGGAATATTCTCCGTCCCGTCTTTCTTTTTACACCCCATAAGTGAGAGTATCATTAATAAAATCAATAGTATAATAGTATGTTTTTTCATCTGGGTTATCTCCTGTTATTCTTCTCTCTATTGTAAATAACTGACCGGAATTCTTTTTATCTTCCGATAAAAGGCGCTGCTATTGCACCGTGCATATAACTTATCAGAAATTGATTGCTTTCAAATTTCCGATAAAAGGCGTACCTATTGCGCCGTGCATATAACTTATCAGAAGTTGCTTTTCAAACTTCAGCTAAAAGCGGTGCTTATTACCGCCGTACATCCGACTATAGGAACTGATTTTGTTCTTATAATATAACTTATCAGAAGTTGCTTTCCAAACTTCTGATAAAAGGCGGTGCTTTTTACCGCCGTGCATCCGATTACAGGAACACGTATTATGTTCCTGTAATATGACTTATTAGAATAAGTTTATCTGAAAATTTGAAGCTCGTCCAGAACATTCCTCTGTTTTTCTTCCATTATAATTCTTTCTTGTTCTTCCATATGGTCGTAACCAAATAAATGCATCATGCTGTGGGCTGTGAGAAATGCCAGTTCCCTCCCGGCAGAATGACCGTATTCCGCTGCCTGTTCCATAACTTTTTCAACCGATATAATAATGTCGCCCAATAAAAGTTCGCCTGTTTCCGGATTAAAATAATTCTCTTCCTCTTCTTCCAGTCCCGTAAAATCTGCCGGGATATCATAATCTATCATAGGAAAAGACAATACATCCGTGGGTGTATCCATATTTCTGTAATTATGATTAATCTCCTGTATTTCCTGGTTATCGGTCAATATTACATTTAATTCCACTTCATAGGGACACTGCTCCATATCCAGAGATTTTTCAACAACTCTGGTGATAATGCTTTTATAGTCAAGTGCCAGTTCGATCTCTGTCTCGTATTCTAGGTTTAACGTCATAACAATACCTCTCTAAATCTGTGTATGTAGAAAAAATTCTTTTAATTTATTAAATTGTTTTAAGGTTAACCCGGACTCATCCAGGCTGCCCTTAGCCAGACGCATTTGAAATACATTGTCAACAATTTTTTCAATCGGGACGGATACCATATTTTGCAGGTCCTCATTGGAACTTCTTTCAACTTTCTCCAGGTATTCCTTGGTAGCCGTCACACTGATTGCAATCATCACAATCGCTGCCTCCGGCGATTTCGGCTTCTCGTATTTTATATTGTGCTGGCGGATAATATCCGTAACAATTCCGGGCAGCCCATAGTCTTGTGCTAATTTAACCCCTTCTTCCACATATTCTTTATTAGCGATTCTCCCTATTTCATGATAAAGCCCGCCTGCTTTCGCCTTATATTCATCTGCCCCCACTGCTTTCGCTGCATTCTGGGAGAGTTCACTTATTAAGAGAGAATGGTTGTACACTTTCAGAGAATATTGTTTTAAATTTTGCAGCAAGGGAAACTCCGTATCAAGTATTTCGTCCATACTGCGGGTTCCGGCCGGATCAGCAGGTATTATGGATTCATCGGACAGGTCAGCAGATATTATGGATTCATCGGCTGTATTAGCAGGCATTATGGATTCATCGGCTGAAATAGAAACTGCCATATCAGCCTGTCTGGCATCCTGATCCGGTGTTTTGGTTTCGATATTATTCCAGCCGGTTTTAACTTTATTCCTATATAAGGTATATGCACCGCAAGAAATTCCGATTGCCAGAAGGCTGGAAACCAGGGAATAAACCGCCGTAATAGTAAGGGAACTCTTTATCATGAAATTATTGATGATAAAGATTAAAACAAGCTGCATGGACAAAATGATTACCGCTGTGTACCCTATTGCTGTAATATTTTTCATATAACCGGACAACAGGCACATAAAGGTACCCAGTATCAGCAGGTATACAATAAACTCCAATTCCAGGCCGCCGGCAAAACTGGCAAAAAAAATAAAATTATACGTAAGGATATAGCCCAGGTACATGTTAAACACCATGGCAATTAACAGGCCGCCGGCCATCCATATGGTTAATTCAGGCCTTTCTTTTGTAACCATTATAAGAAGCAGGGACCCGATATAGGTTAATATAAAAATAGTATAAAAATGTGGCAGTTCATTAATTTTTTCAAGCTGGGACGATAAGTAAAAAATAACGATCGATAATAAAACTATGGAAAGTATACATAATTTTAAAACAGTGGATAAGCCTGCCCCATTCTTATAACCAAAGAACATTACAATTAAAACGGACATAATTCCCAATATTCCGCTTAGAAAAGAAATTGGCATACCTATCCTGGCAGTGCTCAGATGTTTCACAAAAACCCCCATCTGCCTGTTTTTTACAGACACTTTAGTATTTTAAATTGCGACTGAACAGTCACCTTTAATTTATCTTTTTCTTCTGGCAGATTTTTCCCCGTTCCGCTGATAGTTATGAACCTGGGACCCATTTAAATGTTTTCTCTGAAACTTGGGGTGGCCTGCTTTCACTTCGGTTTTACTCAGCTTACTTTCATAAGCATCATAAGCCATAACGATCTTTTGCACCAGAGGATGCCTTACAACGTCCTGACCGGTTAAATAAGAAAAGCCGATATCATCAATCTTATTCAAAACCCTGATTGCGGTATCCAGTCCTGACTGTGCACCAACCGGCAGGTCTTTCTGGGATAAGTCTCCGGTAACGATTACTTTGGAACCAAAGCCGATACGGGTTAAAAACATTTTCATTTGAGCCGGTGTCGTATTTTGGGCCTCATCCAGGATTATGAATGCATTATCAAGGGTCCTTCCTCTCATATAAGCCAAAGGTGCCACTTCAATTAACCCTTTTTCCGTATTCTTTAAATAACCTTCCGCTCCCATGATCTGATAGAGGGCATCGTATAAGGGCCTTAAATACGGATCTACCTTGCTTTGCAAGTCACCGGGCAGGAATCCCAGCTTTTCACCGGCTTCAATGGCCGGCCTGGTTAAAATAATCTTGCTTACTTCATCATTTTTAAATGCGGTAACCGCCATGGCCATGGCCAGGTAGGTTTTTCCGGTTCCTGCAGGACCGATTCCAAAAGTTATCATCTTTTTGCGTATCAAATCTACATATGACTTTTGTCCTAAGGTTTTTGGCTTGATGGGTTTTCCTGATATGGTATGGCAGATCAGGTCCTGGTCTATTTCAACAATTGCCGATTCCCTGTTGTCAAAACATAAGGACAGGGCATAGCTGACATTTTGCTCTGTTATGGTATTACCCCTTCTGGATAATTCAATCAGCTGAACAAATACGCTTTTTGCCTTGGTAACATTATCATTTTCCCCAATCAGCTTAATTTCACCGTTTCTGACAATTATTGTCACATTTAATGTTTTTTCAATCATCTTCACGTAGGCATCGAACTGGCCAAATATATTTTTCTCATGTTCGGCCGGTACATCAATTATCGTTTCCATTAGACTCATCTGTATCTATAATCCTCCACTCGCTGTCGTCAATAGATTTAAAATCCTTAACGGATTCCTGCACCACAATTTTACCTGATGCGGTACAGGTATTATTATCTACTGCTATTTTAACATTATTTTCAATAATTAAAACATCTTTTTCAATTAAATCATCTAAAAAACGTTTTAATCTTTCTTCTGCTAAAGCCGTTACTTCCTCTTTCGTATATTTCTTCTTTAATTCCATATATTCCGGATACCGTGTTACCGAATAACTGATAGGAAGGTAAAAATTGTCACTCAAATGTAGCATAAATTCATCCACAATTATATCATACTTTGCATAAGGAATTCTAGGCTTATATAAATTAAATTTTTTTAACAGAACAGAAAAGTTGTAACCGGTTTTGCTTTTGCCTGTATATTGCTTCTGTTTGTAGTTTAAGGAGATTTTATCTTTATAGTTATAATAGGTCTTACCGGTTATATCCGCATCCGCTATGACCGGTTTTCTGGCTACCAGGGTATCATTATCACCTATGATATCTACGACTCCGGATACCAGGATATCCCCTTTTTTCACCACAGAGCCTACTTCCACTTTGGGTGTTCCCGTCCTCGTGACCATGTGGGTAATGATACAGTCCTTGGAGGCAATAATATGGCAGTTTTCTGTGGCTGTAACGGCCGGAGCCGGCATATTGGTTTCGGTAATTTTAATGATTAATCTTGTACCCTTTATCTCGGCTGATACCCATCCGATATCCTTGTAAGTACCGCGGATTAATTCTTCTATCTCCTGGCAGTCAATATATTTTTTTTGCAGACCGACATAGATCTGTTTGGAATTTAAGAATTTTAACATAGCTTCCGGAGTATAGGAATGTCCGCCTAATACACTAATATCCCATATAAAAAGAGAAAGTATGTATAGGATAACACAGAAAAGAAGAATTCCGGCCAGATAGCCTTTCCGCTTTCTGTATTTATGTACTAAAAAAGGCATCCCCTGTCTCTTCCGGATATAAGGAATCGTTCCCGTCTTCCTGACAATGGGTTTCAGCTTATAATAATCCTTCAGCATGATGCGGAATTCATAATTACCGTCAACATGCTTTAAATCCCAAAGATAGATATATCGATTGCTGCACAGATTAATAAAGCGTTCCGGAGATTGACCCTGCATTTTTACCAGCAGGTAACCGCGAAACCAGCGAAATAGCTTTATCAGCATGCCTAAACCTCCAGTTTAAAAATTTTTTACTGCTTATTTATATATGGATTTACTTATTGTTTACGTAATTAATGGTATGTATCATGCCGGTTATTTTCATTTCTTCGTTGGTAAAATAGGAAATATTAAGATTTTTGCCTTCAATATGGATACTGCCGATCTTAGTCAGAATTTTAATCAATGCACTGTTATATTCCAGAATTCCTTTATAATTTTCTATACAAACTTCATTCCTGCCTATTGCGGTAACAATAGGCGCTCCTGCAAGCATATCGGACGGGAGTTTTAACTGGCTGGAAAGTACTTCAAGATAGGTTGCCCGTTCCGTTTCTTCTTTTTTTTTCTTTTTATCAATATGATTATATAAATCTTTATTGGATTTTTGTTTAAATTTCTTATGATTGGATTTAACTTTTTTATTCATCCATACCACTCCATACTATTCAAGTACTATTATAGAATATATGGGAATAAATCCCGTCTTATGCACAATCAGTGCCAATTACCCCCTGATAATTCTCTCCTCATAATGTCTGATTTAAGCCGGTACACAGCTTAGTAAGGTGTTCCCCTCACCAAAAATAAAAACCCCTGAACCAATGGGCTCAAGGGCTTACCTTTGTAGATATTATCCACTATTTGAACTTACGCTTACGAGCTGCTTCAGACTTTTTCTTACGTCTTACACTCGGCTTTTCATAATGCTCTCTCTTACGGATTTCTTGCTGAATACCTGCCTTCGCACAGTTTCTCTTGAATCGACGTAGAGCACTATCTAAAGTCTCATTATCTTTTACAATAACATTTGACATAGTCTCACACCTAACCTCCCTCCAGTTGTGTATTGTGCCTATACAACTGTTTGGGTATTTTTTGAATAGCACTATTATGATTATAGCATAAATTTTTGTTTCGTCAACTATTTTTTATGCATGAAAAAAAAATTTATGAAACTTTTGCACTATATGGGTATGTCTTAAATTTGCCTTAATAAATAATGTTTAAGGAATGCAATATCTTTTGGAATGATTATTTTATCTGACCTTCCAGGGCTTTTGGAGCTTTTCCTACGACATTGTCAATTCCGGCAGGATTTTTGCCACCGGCCTGTGCCATATTAGGACGTCCGCCGCCACCGCCGCCTACTAAAGCAGCAAGCTCTTTAATCAGGTTTCCCGCATGGGCACCCTTAGCCATTGCATTCTCGGTTGCCATGGCGATGAGATTTACCTTATCTCCCATTGCAGAGGCGAGAATAACCACGCCGTCGCCTAATTTATCCTTTAACTGGTCCCCCAGATTACGCAGGCCGTTCATGTCAACATCCGGTACTTTAGCCGCTAATAATTTAACGCCTTTCACTTCCGTAACCTGATTCATGACATCACCCAGGGCATCTTTGGCAAGTTTATTCTTAAGCTTTTCATTTTCAGATTGCAGTACTTTTATTTCATCCTGCAGGGCTTCAATTCTCTTTGCTAAATTAACCGGTTCTGTCTTAGCTGCTTTTGCCGCATGATTTAATTCCTTTTCAATTTCATTATAATAGGAAAATACACCGTTCGCAGTAAGCGCCTCAATTCTTCTTACACCGGCAGCAACGCCTGTTTCGGATACGATCTTAAATACCAGAATGGTTCCGGTATTGCCAACATGGGTACCGCCGCAGAGTTCCCTGCTGAAATCACCAATGGAAACAACCCTTACACTGTCACCGTATTTTTCACCAAACAGAGCCATAGCACCGGTTTTCTTCGCTTCTTCTATGGTCATGATATCCGTATGGACCGGCAGGGATTTGGCAATTTCCGCATTCACGATAACTTCTACCTGGCTGATTTCCTCTTTCGTCAAAGCGGAAAAATGAGTAAAGTCAAAGCGCAGCCTGTCATTTGTAACCAGGGATCCGGCCTGTTCTACGTGGGAGCCTAAAACCAGGCGGAGTGCTTTCTGTAAAAGATGGGTAGCACTGTGGTTTTTACCGGTTGCCAGTCTCTTTTCCGTATCAATGGCTAAATTGACCGGTTCCGTTACTTTAAACATTCCCTTGGTCACTTTACCGACATGGCCGATCTTACCGCCCTGTAATTTAATGGTGTCTTCCACTTCAAATTCCGCAGATCCGGTGGAAATAATCCCGGTATCCGCTGCCTGCCCGCCGCTGGTGGCATAAAAACAGGTCTCTTCTGCAAAGATAGTACCGGTCTGTCCGGCGATTAACTCTTCCACTACTTCGGAATCGGTAGTCAATGCGGTTATTTTTGAGGTATTGGTAACTTTCTCATAACCGACAAAGGAGGAGGTAAGGCTCGGATCCAACTGCTGGTAAACGGTTTCATCCGCACCCATGTAATTTGTTACCGCACGGGCGCTTCTGGCAGTTTCTCTCTGGACTTTCATTGCCTTCTGGAAACCTTCCTCGTCGATTAAAAAGCCTTTTTCCTCTAATATTTCTTTCGTAAGGTCTAACGGGAAACCATAGGTGTCGTATAATTTAAAAGCATCCTCACCGGATAAGGTTTTAACCCCGTCCTTAACCAGAGTATCTTCTAATTCCGACAATATGCTTAAGCCCTGGTCAATGGTTTTATTAAAGTTATCTTCTTCTATGGTTAATAATTTTAAAATATAATCCTTTTTCTCTTCCAGTTCAGGATACCCGTCCCTGGATTCCTCAATTACCGTAGTACTTAAGGTGGCTAAGAAGCGGTCCTTAATGCCTAATAATCTTCCGTGTCTGGCCGCACGCCTTAACAGTCTGCGCAGTACATATCCTCTGCCTTCATTGGACGGAATGATACCGTCGGATATCATAAAGGTTACGGAACGGATATGGTCCGTAATCAGGCGGATGGATACGTCAGTCAACGCATCCTTTTTATAAGTAACACCTGCAACTTCACATACCTTGTCACGAAGTGCCTTAATGGTATCCACATCAAAAATGGAATCCACGTCCTGTACCACCGTTGCCAGTCTTTCCAGTCCCATGCCAGTATCTATATTTTTGTTACTCAATTCCGTATAATTGCCGTTGCCGTCGCTTTCATACTGGGTAAATACATTATTCCATACTTCAATATAGCGGTCACAGTCACAGCCTACCGTACAGTCCGGTTTCCCGCAGCCGTATTTTTCACCCCTGTCATAGTAGATTTCCGAACAGGGACCACAGGGTCCGGCACCATGTTCCCAGAAATTGTCCTCTTTCCCGAAACGGAAGATATTCTGTGCAGGAATGCCGATCTCCTTATTCCATATGGCAAAGGCTTCATCATCGTCCAGATAAACGGAAGGATACAAACGGTCTGCTTCAAGTCCTACCACCTCGGTTAAGAACTCCCAGGACCAGTGGATTGCTTCTGTTTTGAAATAATCGCCAAAGGAGAAGTTACCGAGCATTTCAAAGAAAGTACCATGTCTGGCCGTTTTACCTACGTTTTCTATATCCCCGGTACGGATACATTTCTGACAGGTTGTAATCCTTTTACGGGGCGGGATTTCCTGTCCGGTAAAATAAGGTTTCAGTGGTGCCATGCCTGAATTAATTAATAATAAACTCTTGTCATTTTGGGGAACAAGAGAAAAACTGTTCAATTTAAGATGCTCTTTGCTTTCAAAGAAATCTAAGTACATTTTCCTTAGTTCATTTACTCCATATGCCTTCACTCTATTTGCCTCCTGCGCATAATTATCATTTTCGTTAATTCCCTTACCTTTGCGAAGGGAATCGCTAGTAATTTATTATAAGGATTAATTACATATTTGTCAATAAAATGTGGCTATACGCAGCGGTGAAAGGTAAAATTATAGACTTTTAGCTATCTTACCGTTTGTCCTATCAAAAACAATTGGAATAATATTTATCCACATGTAATAGCAGAAAACGAAATATCATACACATCACATTAGCAG
>JAEWAK010000031.1 GCA_023391695.1 Bacillota bacterium | reverse complement strand
CATCAAAAATCCACCCATTTCTGAGTGGATAAATTTTAAAAAAACGCTGTATTCATTGATCTTACTGCATTTTCCTTAAGTGGAGCATAGGGGACTTGAACCCCTGACCCCCACACTGCCAGTGTGGTGCGCTCCCAACTGCGCTAATGCCCCAATTTCTTTTTAACAAGCAGCAATTTATCAATAAAAAGTAAAATTAATAATTCCTGATTAATAAATTGCTTAGATAGTTACCAAGCCATTATAAAACAAAATCAAATAATTATCAATAAAAATTTATCAATTAAATTTATTTTTTTATTTATCATTCTATGTAATTTTTATATTCATATATATATTCAATTCTTAAATATAATTTATTAATTAATACCAAAAGAACGTAAAACCGTAAAAACACAGTTTTTCTGAAATCCCATTCCATTAATATTTCTCCGCCATAAGCCCTATTTTATTCTCCTTAACACACGGATTTGGCTTAACAATACAACCGGAAAAATAATAGCAGCAAGTAAACCTGTCTTTAAATTACCGCCGGAGACTTGTGAGAGAGTACCGACAACGGCAGGGCCGGCGGCACAGCCGATATCGCCGGCCAAAGCCAGATATGCAAACATGGCGGTTCCGCCCTTTGGACAGTGGGAACTTGCCAGGCTGAATACACCGGGCCACATAATACCTACAGAAAGTCCGCATATGCCGCATCCAATCAGCGACAGAATTGGTAAGGGTGAAAAAACTGCCATAAGATAGCTGAGGACACACAGGATACTGCTGATGGTTATAAATTTTCTGAGTTCTATGGTTTCTCCGTATTTTCCGTAAAAGGTTCTTGAAATCCCCATGAAAATAGCGAACATGCAGGGACCTAACAGATCTCCCAGGGTTTTTGATACATTCAAACCGGATTCCGCAAAGAAGGAAGCCCACTGGCTCATAGACTGTTCGGAGGCACCGGAACATACCATCATTAGAACGAATATCCAGAATAACTTCATTGAGAACAGACTGCGTGCGGGTAAGGTTTCCCCTTTTTCGCCTAAAGTGTTAATTGGTACCTTTGTAAAAAAGATTGCATTAAACAACGGAACCAATGCCCAAAGGAGGGGGAGGTAATTCCAGTGTTTCAATCCTGCGGTAACAAAATATAGGGTTGATAATAAAACGACCAGCACCTGTCCCCAGCAGTAGAAAGAGTGCAGTAAACTCATGGCGGAAGACTTCTCATCCGTAGGGAGTGCTTCTACTATGGGGCTGATTAAAACTTCTATTAAACCTCCGCCCACGGCATACAGGGCTATAGCAAGAATCAGGCCCAGATAAGGCCGGTCAAACCAATAGGGAAACATTCCAAGGCCAACCAATCCCAGAAATGCGAAAATATGTGCTGCCACGATACAAACCCGGTATCCGATCCGTTCCACATACTTTGCCGATATAAAATCCACCAGCATCTGGATACCGAAATTGAAGGTGATTAAAAAACCGATCTCTTCCAAAGAAATAGAAAACTCTTTCTGGAACGTAACAAATAATAAAGGAGCCAGATTATTAACGATTGCCTGAGTAATATAACCGATATAGCTTGCATAAAGTGTTTGTTTGTATTTTCTGTTCATCCTGTTTCCTTCCGATCAATTAATCAAAAAATATTTATGTGAAAACCTATCCTGCTGCGGCCGGGCGACGGTAATAACCGATATAAATCATTTTTTAGCAGTATTAATAAAATAAAAATTCACAAAATTTAAGATTTCTACTAAATTGAATCAATAAAGTCAGTGACAAATACCAATGCTGCACCGGTTGCCACCACTGTGTGCGAGCATTTTCCGCAATGAATGAAGTTTCGGTGATCTGGAAAAAAACATTTGCTGCGGACCAGTGAATTCAATTCGCGTAAATCCTCTTTGGTAAGGTAAGGAGCAATGTGCCCGCCCAATATCACATCGCAATCAATTAACAAATGGACATTGTTAATGGCGGTTGATAAGTAATCAAGATATTGGCTCCACTGCGTTTTCTGTTTCGGATTTCCTGCCCACAGCTCTGTGAAAAAGGTATCTAAATCACTGTCATTACCGATCAGCGCATCTGCCGAACAATAAGCCTCCAGACACCCTCTTTTACCGCAATAGCATGGGCGGCCGCCGGGTTCAATGATCATATGCTCAATAAGACCGCTGCCAATCCCCGGACCTTTATGAAGATTTGAATCAATAATGACCGCTCCGCCCAGATTTTTGCTTAAAGAGAAATAAATTGCATCCTTTATGTCTTTAGAAAACCATAACTCCGCATATGCGGCAGCCTCCGAATCATGAATTAATCTGCACGGGTAATTAATATATTTGTATAAGCTTTCCAAACGGGCACCGGTACATTCCAGTATCGTGCTATAAGTGATTGAATTGCCGTCAGGTGAGACAAGGCCCTGTACCGCTATCCCGACTCCCAGTATCCGTTTGGAGGCGACGTGCAGTGACGTTATAAAAGAGCTGACAAATTCGCCCAATTTACTGTAATAACATGCCGTATTTGCGTAGGCCAGATTAAGTCGGTTTTCCTTCAGCACGGTGCCGTAGATGTCAATAGATACAATTCTGATCTGATTTTTGAGGATCTCCAGTCCAATGCTTATCCGGCTTTTTGGGATACAGCTTATTACTTGTGGTTTTCTTCCGCCCGATGATTCAAAGTGCCCGTTCTTTTCAATGAGCTGAAACTGTTCCAATTCTTTCAAACACTGTGTGACAGGCGGCATACTAAGCTGCAGCCGGGCTGCTATATCCTGTTTTGAAATCTTCTTCTCTTTATAAATGAGTTTAAAGATATTGCTGCGGTTTATTTTCTTAAGTTCTGCTGTAGTTACTTTTTTCATATTAAATCCTTCTAATTCTGATAACTTGTCTTATGATAACAATGTTATTATATCTCAAACCAGGAATAATGAAAATACATATTTAAAGAAATCCACTTTTCCATAATTATAAAAAATAAACGTTAATTTATCCATAAATGGCCTTGACTTTATATTGATATTTTTATAATATAAATAATATACTTATAAAAACGATATTTGCAAAAGAGTATTGCATAACATTGTGATGTGAAAGGAAAATTTGAAATGAAAGCAGCAGTTTTTTATGGAACAAAAAATATTCGGGTTGATGAGATTCAAGTGCGCGAACCGGGCCGGGATGAAGTTCAGATCAGGGTCAGGGCCTGCGGCGTGTGCGGCACGGATTTACACATCTATTCCGGCGCGGAAGGGGCGGCACAGTGTACGCCGCCGACAATATTAGGGCATGAATTTTCCGGAGTTATTGTGGCAGCTGGTTCGGATGTAAAAGAGTTTAAAATCGGTGACAGGGTTTGTGTGGATCCAAATGACATGTGCGGCAGATGTTATTTTTGCAGGACAGGAAAAGCTCATTTCTGTGAAAACATGATTGGCATCGGAACAACAACCGATGGTGGATTCGCAGAATATTGTACGGTGAACCAAAAACAGGTTTATAAGATCGGTGAAGAGCTATCCTTTGAAGAAGGGGCTATGGCAGAACCCATTGCCTGCTGTCTGCACGGCATTGACATGACAGGGATAAAACCGGGAGATACCGTAATGATCATCGGGGGCGGGACAATCGGACAGATTATGCTTCAGCTTGCGAGAGGCAGCGGTGCTTCAACGGTCATTTTAGCAGAACCGATTAAAGAAAAGAGAGACTTGGCGCTTAAACTCGGAGCAGATATAGCAATAGATCCTCTGAATGAAAATATAACGGACATTTTAAACGAAAATTCTATAAAAAACGTAGATGTGACCATAGAGTGTGTCGGCTTAAAAAACACCATGATGAACGCGATACAATATACCGGAAAAGGAGGTACTGCCATGCTGTTTGGCTTGACAGATCCTGCTTGTACGATTCCTCTGGCTCCGTTTGATGTTTTCAAAAGGGAAATTACGATCAAAGCCTCCTTTATCAATCCTTATACACATCAAAGAGCAGTTGATCTGTTAAAGGCGAAAAAAATTAATGTGAAGGACTTAATCACCGACAGAGTTCCTTTAACCGATATTGCAAAGGTGTTTATGGATGATTCTTACAGAAAAAGCGGTAAAATCATAATCGAACCGTAATCCTGGAGATTATAATGTTTGAATTCATTACCGGTGACAGCAGCCTTGAAAAAATGACCCACTATTTTTTCAAATCTTCATGAACAAAGGAGAAAATATTATGTTATATAAAAAAAGCGGAACGCCGGCGGAGGTTGGTCAAACATCTGAAAAAAGCAAGATTATCCCGGGGAAGAATCCTGTTTTTATGCTGGCCGTCGCGTTGCTTATCTGCCTTATCAGCGCATTGGGAGGGAGCCTGTTCAAATCAAATGGGGGCTCAGTCACCGTAAAGAAACTGAAAATGGAGACACCATCGGGCCATATGCAGAACGCCCAGCTTTTTATTCCCAGGACCGCAACGAAAGAAACCCCAGCGCCAGCGGTTGTGGTCACCCACGGCTGGTACGACAACTCTGACATACAGGCACCGAATTATGTGGAGTTATCACGCAGAGGCTATGTTGTACTTGCCATTGATATGTATGGTCACGGAGACTCGGACGACGTTCCAAACGAGGACTGGTGGAAGGAGGAGAATGCCGCCAACGGCGTTTACGACGGCGTCAGGCTAATGACCACCCTGCCTTATGTCGACGCCTCCAAAATCGGTGTCGAAGGACATTCAAACGGAGCCAACGCCTGCAATAGGGCTGTGTCGCTGGACAACAAAGCGGCCAAGCCGCTGATCTCCTCTGTGCTGCTTGAATGTAACGATCCGTTCTTCACCGACACGATATATTATGCGCAGTATTATGACGGATCCGACACGAATTTTACTAATGTGTACGGAGACCGCAATGTTGGAGTCGTAGCTGCAAAGTACGACGAGGCCTTCCACCGGATTCAGTATCCGGACGGGACACTCACGGCGCCGCGGGATTTTATCAATACGGTGCCTGCCCAGTCTTTCCTGAACTTCGGTAAGGACCCCATTGGGCTTGAGAAGCGAAATAGCGATACAATGTATACGGAAAATATCAATGGCAAGGATTCCGTAAGAGTCATTTACAATCCGAACATAAACCACACTTGGGCCTTAATATCCTCACAAGTGACTTACGACATCATTGACTTTTTCCAAAAAGCTATTCCTGCACCAAACCCCATAGCGGCTGACAATCAGATCTGGCAGTGGAAGGTTTTCTTTGAAACGCTCGGTGTCATCGGCTTTTTCATGTTTCTTGTGTATTTTATAACAGTGATGCTGGAAACCAGATTTTTCGGCGTACTAAAGGCCCGGGAACCGGTGCTGCCGGCAGAGATTAACCGAAAGGGCAAGGCCTGGTTGTGGTGGGGGCTTACTGCAAGTGCGCTTTTTTCTGCGCTCTCCTATCCGATTATTTGGATCGTTGGTCTCCTGACTCAGCCGGCATTTTTCAATCAGTCGCAGCCGTGGGTGTTAGGTTTATGGTCATTAGCCACCGGCCTGTTTACCCTGCTTTTGCTGTTCCTGACCTACCGCAGATATGCGAAAGCAAACGGACTTAATCTATGGGATCAAGGCGTTTTTCTTAGCAGGGATAAAATATGGAAGACCATACTGCTTGGAGTGTTGGCGGCTATCTGTACATACTCCATCGTATTCGTTACCAATTATTTCTTTACGACGGATTTTCGCTTCTGGATTATCTTTCGATTCAGAGCATTTGATGCGGTTAAGTTCACTGAGATACTGAAATTTATACCGTTCTTTGTGTTCTTCTACGTGATGAATTCCATTGCCATGAATGTCTTCAATTATGTTAAAATTGGCAAAAAAGGGTGGGTCAACACCCTGTTGATGTGCATCTTCAATATCCTTGGCACAGTTATTTTGCTTGTTGTCTTTTATGCCGGCTTCCTAATTACCGGGCTTTTGCCCACCGATCGTATTGGGTGGGGCCTTGGCACTATGATATTCATGATCTACCCCATGGCAGCCGTCCTTCCGGTTGCCACCGTAATAAACCGTATCATTTATAAGAAAACACGTAACCCTTATATCTCAAGTATTGCCTTTTCGCTTATTATAACCACTATGACATGCACCAATGTGCTGACCTATCTGATCTGACGGAATAGGAAATTCACTATGACGAGGTGACAATATTTATTTTTAGGAGTTCTATGGCACCTCTGGTCAGATTAGGCTCGTACGAATGAGCTTCCGGCAAATGCTGTTTTATCCGGCAGGCGACAATGCATTTGGCCGATTCACGCTGAGCTGCCAACGGCAGTGATTTTATAACAGGTTCAGACTTTGCCATTGATGGAGCATTCGGCTGCTTCTATATATAGCGGTACGGTAGCCGGTTGGGGAAATCAAAGCTGTGGCTTTTTCCCAACTGGCTATAATCGTACGATGTAGAGGAGGAATTTAGATAGTATAGTGCAACCAGTTTCTGGATGTGCTTTTTTTTGTTTTCTTTATCATATATGAAAGAATGATGTGAAAATAAAAGTGGATAAGAGCGAATTAGTAAATTTAAAAAATGGTTTCGTAAGTAAAATCTGAAATGTTTGCTGCTTAAGATCAAATCGAAGAGGAAAACTAATGGTTGTATTAAGTCTTGAAGTTATCAGTCATACATCCGTGGTATATTGTTCCCTGAATTCTCTGGGAGTACAGCCATATTTTTTTCTGAATAATTTTGCAAAGTATGAAAGACTATTGAATCCAAGCATTTCTGAAATCTCTGATGTGGAATAGGTGGAGTTCTTAAGAAGGTTTTTTGCTTCCTCCATCTTTTGATTTATAATCCACTGCAATAATATATATTTATCAACTTTAACATAAATAGTTAAAAGTTACTGAGTTTTAATTATTATATTGCCTCCCCTATATGATTTTTATTTATACATACTAAGCCGTCCTTATTGCTATAGGGCGGCTTTTTTATTTGCTCAATTAGCAATTATAGATAAAATACATATGCTTGGCTTAATCTAAATAAACGTCATAACCCTCCCATGTAATATTTCACCTATAGTATGGGATATATTCCTATTTTGTCAATAAAGAATTACCCGAATTCGTGTTGCATTTCGTGTTGCATAGTTAAGAAAATATGCAACACGGCAAGAAAAGCCATGACTTTTTAAGAAAAATAAAAACACGCTTCATGCCTTAATTTATCAGCACGTAGCGTGTTTTATAGGTCTAGGATAGGACAGCGGATAACGGGAATCGAACCCGCAACACAAGCTTGGGAAGCTAGCATTTTACCATTAAACTATATCCGCGGGTAATAAGTTAAAAATTAATAAATGAGCTAAAAATTTCTTACCTATTTATTATAAAGCTAATTGATTCTATTTTCAATAATTAAATTACTAATTATATGAAATTTTTATAAAATTTAACTGTAATATTATCAAACTGAAGATTCCCGGCTGTCATTCGGATTTATTTCATAATAATTACCCTTGACATTTGTGTTTATATACGCTACAATACGTTTGACATTACAGGTGACAAGACAGGTATATTGACTGATGCCGGGCGTCTTAAGCCGGAAGACCATATTGAAAAATCAGAAAGTTGGGAGGATTTATATGAAACAAAGAAATAAGATACAATTAATGACAACAGCCGCATTGCTCAGTGCAATCGGAATACTGATTCCCATGTTTGCACCCAAAATTATAATAGGACCCGCGTCTTTTACTTTGGCGAGTCATGTACCTGTTTTTATTGCCATGTTTATTTCTCCTTATGTTGCAATAGCGGTGGCGCTGATCAGCGGCATTGGCTTTTTAATATCCGGCTTTCCGATTGTTATCGTACTTCGGGCTTTAAGCCATATTGTATTTGCAACCGTGGGCGCGTTTATCCTGAAGAAAAACGGAAGCCTTCTTAATTCCACGAAAAGTACGGCTGTCTTCGGTTTATTTGTATCATTAATTCATGCTGTATTCGAAGTAGGGGTTGTTACCTTCTTCTATTTGGGAAGCGGAATGACCAGCATATATTATGAAAAAGGATATTTATTTACCGTAGTCGGACTTGTCGGATTAGGCACTGTTATTCACAGCATGATTGATTATACCATTGCATTGCTTGTGTGGAATCCGCTGCAAAGTATCGTTTCCATACCGGCCAGCGTCAAAAGAGTACGCAGGCATTCACAAATCCGTTAACTAAAGGCAGATGGCTAAAAAGTTCCCTTATAACGCGGCGTATATGGAAAATGCTGCGTTATAAGGGAATTTTTGTTGAAATCAATCTGCTGCTTTTTCCATATTTCGTTCTGTTGAAAAGAATACGGTCAGAAACCCGGCGGCGGAAACAAGGGTTCCAAGCAGGAGCATATGGGAGACACCCAGGGTATCCAGAATTTTTCCGCCGGTTATATTGGCAATGGATCCGGCAACCCCTATGGTTGCTACTCCAAGCATGGCCTGGCCTTTTACCTTGTCACGGTCATCTACGATGGAATTGACATAGTAGACGGATGCGGGGGTAAAGACGGCATAGGACAGCAGCTGGCAGAACTGGGATAAGTGTACCGTAATGACATTTGGGGCAAGCCAGGTAATCATTGTTTTTATCAGGAAAAAAAATGCAGCCACAGTAACCAGTTTACTGCACTTTATCTTTTTTATGATGTATATAAAACCGGCCATGACCGGCAATTCCAGGGCTGCCGCAATGGACAGGGAGATTCCCATATCCGTACTGCCGCCCCCTACATTCTCCATAATGTTGATCAGATAGGTGTTAATAAGGCTGTGGGAATAATAAATCATTGCGGTTCCGATTAAAAAGAAGGTGAATTTCCTGTACTTGGAAAAAAAGGCCAGTATACCTGCCGGAACATTTTCCTGTACACCGGAATCCTCTCTGGTTATGGAAACCAGGGAACCGGGATTTAAGTCCGCCGAAAGGATTGACTTGGGCAGTTCAATTTTAAAATTCACAGCGGACAATATGGCGAGGCAATAAGTTGTCAAAAATACGGATAATAAAATTCCTGCACCAAAACGGTTAACAAAAAGACCCAGTAAATATGACATAACTGCAAAAGCAATGGAACCGGTACCTCTTGCAAGTCCATAGTTCATGGGAATTCCCCGGTTCATATATTCCAGTGCCAGGGAATTGAACAGTGGATTCAGGGTAAAGGAAAACGCATTGATTAAAACATACAATACTGCAATAATAAGGAAAGAATCCGGTAATATGTATAATAAAAAAGCCAGTAAAAAAACAATAACCATAAGTGCAATAACAATATACCGCAGGGATATTTTATTGGTTTTATCGGCAAAGGCTGCTATGACAGGCTGCAGCACGATGGATAGGATGGCAGCCAGGGCAAGGACGGTGCCAACCTGTATATTATTAAAATTTTTGGAGTGCAGGTAAACAGCTGCAAAACTGTAGATGGCACACTGGCTGATCCAATAGGTGCTTTGCAATAAAGCATATTTTATTGTTAATTGCTTTGCTAAATTCTCCATAATATCTCCTGTAATGGGCAGGCCGGCTATAAAGGTCAGGAATTACCCATAAAAGTATTAAAATCAAACTCGAAATACAGTTTAACCGCTTTCGAAGAATTTGGCAAGTTATTTCGATTTTATATTATTTCTTACTTTTTTCAATTTCCAGTAAATGTTCTTTCCGGTCCATTCCGCCTCCATATCCCACCAGTTTTCCATTTGCTCCAATTACACGGTGGCAGGGAATGAATATGGCAATGGGATTCCTGTTATTTGCCATGCCTACGGCGCGGCACGCTTTCGGATTGCCTGCGGCTTCGGCAACCTGCTTATAACTTAATGTCTCCCCGTAAGGGATGGTCTTTAGCACATTCCAGACTTTCTTCTGAAATTCGGTACCTTCCGGTATAAGGGGCAGCCGGAAATCGGTTCTTGTTCCGGATAAATATTCCCTTAACTGTTTTGCGGCTTCAGCTAAAAGGGGCGTTTCTTTCATTTCCGTTCCCGTCGGAATGCTATTTTCCGAAAAAGTAAGCTGTGTGATTCCGGTGCCGTTTTCCGTAATGCCTATTTTTCCGATGCTGGTTTCATAAAAATAAGTATTTGTCATGAAAAATTCCTCCTTAACCATCTGGCGACCCCATCTTCCGTATTACTTCCGATAATATGGGTGGCGGCGGCCTTCAATTCGTCTTTTGCATTATTTACGGCGCAGGTTATTTCACAGGCCTTAAATAGCGGCAGATCATTTAAATTATCTCCGAAACCGACGATTTTATCAAAGCCATATTTCTGCCTAAGGTATTGTACGGCGTTGTATTTGGTAGCATCGGCACTGAAAATCTCAAGATACCATATATCTTCCTCACAATAGATATCTTTATAATAAGCCAGGGCAATATCCCTGCGGTTTTTCAGTATTTGGTATGCGGGTTCCAAATGTTCCCTGGTATCAAGAAGGGCGAAGTAAATGATGTGTTCCCTGTTGACCAGAGTAAAATCAGGTACCTGGGTAAAGATCTTGTGATACTTCGTTGCACGTTCCTCATAAAAATCCTTCTGGGCCTCATTGGCAAGCCTTTCATAATAGGTTGTCAGAACATGGTCCTTTACCTCATACATAAAACCGGCTAACCCGGAGTCTTTTAATACTTTATGGATAAAAGCCAGATTGTCCTCCGATAAATACTCCACCTTACTATAGTGCCTGGATAAGGTATCATAGATTAAAACCCCATTCATTAGGATTACGGGCAGGGGTAGGGACAGTTCCTTTAAAATACGGTCTGCCGTACCGGAACTCCTGGCTGTTGCGACGGTAAATTCCATGCCTTTTTGAATTAAACGGTTTAAGGTTTCTATGGTATATGGGGATAATTCCGCATCTTTATTTAATAAAGTTCCATCTAAATCGGATACATATAAAGTTCTCATTTAAAGCGAACCTTTCTCTTATACTATTATTTCAGTATACTAAACAGTTTTCTTATCGTCAATGAAAATGAAACAGGCATCCACAGAATCTCCCATAAAAGTTTTATCCCCAGTTTGAGGAGAAAGCTGAATTTTCCGGCTGGTTTATAAAGATCTTTGCAAATGGAAGGAGGTAATGAGGAGATACCGGAAATTCATATAATGTTAACAAAATGTTCATTCATAGGTTTGTCATGAAAATAATCCCTTGTTTGCTTGCTTTTTTTCATATTAACCTTTAAAATAATATACAATGGTTTATAATAGTAGGGTTTCTTTAATTTAGGGAGGTTTTCTTGTGGAAAAAATCGTAATCGAAGCGAAGCAATCGAAAACGATAAAACTAATGTTATTTGGATTATTGGTATTAATTATATCGGTTATAGCATGGGTTCTGGGTATGAGGGAAAAGAAAGTTCTGCAATTGATGCTGGGGTTATTATCCATGCTGGTATCAGGCATCGCTTTTTTAATTTATTTAGGCAGAGCCCTCCAAAGGAAACCTTTGCTGACTATAACCTTTGACGGAATAATAGACAGTTCGTCTGGCAGTTCCGTGGGATATATACCGTTTCAGGACATAGAGCGTTTTTGTATTATTAATAATATGGGACAGAAAGTAATCGGAGTTGTACCAAAAGATGAGCAGTTTTTTATGGATAAATTATCTCCGATGAAACAGCGAATTGCCAAAAGTAACATAGGGAACCAGAATCCCCCCTTTACCATCCGGGTGGATAAGGCAAAGGATATGTCTTTAGAGGATATATTTACCCTGCTTACAAAAAGGCTTAATGATTACAGCAGTTTATATGATTAACATAGAGAAGGCAGCTTACGGGTGACAGCATGGAAAGGATAAAGGGCAAATGAAACAATATATACTATTTGACTTAGACGGAACCATAACCAATCCGAAAGAGGGAATTACAAAGTCCATTCAATATGCTTTGCATCATATGGGGATTGAGGTGGAGGACCTGGACTCCCTGTGTAAGCATATCGGGCCGCCCTTAAAGTATGGGCTTATGGAGTTTTGGAACTTTACGGAAGAAGAAGCGGAACGTGGTATAGAATTGTACCGGGAATATTTTGCTGTTACCGGTATTTATCAAAACTATGAGTATGAAGGCATCAAAGAGTTATTGGAAGCGCTGACAGGTGCCGGTAGAAAGTTAATTATGGCCACCTCCAAACCGGAGAAGTTTGCAAAGCTGATTATGGAACATTTTCATCTGGAACCGTATTTTCAGGATATCTGCGGTGCAAGCATGGACAGCAAACGTTCCAAAAAAGGAGATGTGATCCGCTATGCCCTTGAAAAGAACCATATAACCAACTTAGAGGAGGTCATAATGGTAGGTGACCGTCTTCATGACATAGAAGGGGCAAAGCAAAATAAGATTGATTCCATCGGGGTTTTATACGGATTTGGCAGCAGGGAAGAATTGACCCGGGCAGGGGCCGGGTACATAGCTGAGACGGTAAAGGACCTGGAAAACATATTATTGGATAAGTAAAACAATAAAAAGACCAAGGATATAAAGTAAAGCACGCCCGATCGTAAGGGCAGATAGGAGCCGAATATGAAATTAATATCATGGAATGTGAATGGATTAAGGGCATGCCTGGTCAAGGGTTTTGAAGACTTCTTCCGCCAGGCAGACGCAGATGTATTCTGTATACAGGAGACGAAGATGCAGCCGGAACAGGCGGATATCAATTTTCCCGGATATACCCAGTATTGGAACAGTGCGAACAAAAAAGGATATTCCGGTACGGCGGTATTCACCAGAATAGAACCTTTATCCGTAGCCTACGACCTGGGCCTGGATAAGCATAATGATGAAGGCAGGGCAATTACCCTGGAATTTGAACAATTCTATCTGGTAACTGCCTATACGCCAAATGCACAGAGGGAACTGGCAAGGCTTAGTTACCGCATGGAATGGGAGGACGATTTCCGTAATTATCTTCTTAAACTGGATCAGGTCAAACCGGTTATCCTATGCGGGGATTTAAACGTAGCCCATAACGAAATAGACTTGAAGAATGCGAAATCCAACGTGGGAAATGCTGGTTTTTCCAATGAAGAACGCGCCAAAATGACCGAACTTCTAAACAGCGGTTTTGTGGACTCCTTCCGTTATCTGTATCCCGATGTAAAGGATGCCTATACCTGGTGGTCCTACATGTTCCACGCAAGGGAAAAGAATGTCGGATGGCGTATCGATTATTTTATCGTATCTGAAAAAATCAAATCCGGGATCCGGGACAGTATCATTCATAAAGAAACCCTGGGCAGCGATCATTGCCCGGTAGAACTGGATTTATCATTGGAGGATTAAATGGAGCAGGATTGCTTTATATGTGAAAGAATAGACTGGATTAAGGAAGGAACCAACCCTTATTTTGTAGCCGAATTGGAAACAGGCTATGTCGTAATCGGAGATCATCAGTACTTTAAAGGTTATACCTTATTCCTCTGTAAGCAGCATAAAACAGAACTGCATTTTTTAGAAGAAGAATTTAAAATAAAATACCTTTATGAAATGAGCAAGGTAGCGGAAGCAGTATATGCAGCTTTTCTGCCGGATAAAATAAATTACGAGCTTCTTGGTAACGGTGATTCACATATACATTGGCATATCTTCCCCCGCAGACAAAACGACACCCCGCAAAAGGGCCCGGTCTGGTGGGTGGACAAAAACATAATGTTCTCCGAAAAGGTAAAACCTGCCGAAGAGGAATTAACCGAAATGAAGACCAGACTTTATCAGGAACTGCATAAACGGACTCCTATCCTTAAGAAAGGCAATTTATGAATTAATACGAGGAGACTTAAACATGAAAATTTATGATATTACCCAGGAGTTATTTACAAGTGAGGTATATCCGGGGGATGTACCTCCAACCTATATACGCAAGCTGAGCATGAAGGAAGGTGCCCCATGTAACGTTACGGTTTTAAATATGTGTGCCCATAACGGAACCCACCTGGATGCGCCTTATCATTTCTATGAAGACGGCAGGAGTATAGAACAGCTGGATTTAACAAAATGTATCGGCAATTGCACGGTTACGGAATTTAAGCGGCAGCCGGATACAGAAACGATGAAAAAGGTGCTGGAAAGAAGTGAAAAGAGACTTCTGATAAAAGGCGATGTGGTCGTGACCATTGAACTGGCAAAGCTGATGAATGAATATAACCTGGAACTGATCGGAATCGAAAGCCAAAGCGTAGGACCGGTGGAAGCACCGAGAGAGGTCCATCTTGAGCTGTTAGGTAAAGAAGTGGTGGTACTGGAAGGTGTAAGGCTTCAGGAAGTGCCGGAAGGCAATTATTTATTGTCCGCGGCACCAATTAAATTAGGCGGAAGCGACGGCGCTCCCTGCAGGGCGGTACTGATTGAATTATAAACATTTATGCCAGCGGACCCAAAATCAGAGAACTCAGTTATACGGAATTCGGATGTACAGAATGAGGTAAGAGTAAAAGAAAGGTATTTTCACAAGAGTAAAAGAAAAACACTTTTACTCTGACGGAATCCGCGATGCGGCTTCTGGCATTAAATTTTGTGCCGCCGTGGGTGGTGGAATGAAAGGTAAATATGGATACGATGGATTATATTATTAAAACATTAGAAACTTTAGTCAACATACCAAGCCCCTCCGGCTATACGAAAGAGGTCATGGAATTTGTAAGAAAACAGGCGGAGGGTTTTGGATATATCTGTGAGGACAGTAATAAAGGCGGACTGGTAATATCCGTGAAAGGTTTAAGCGGTGATACCTTGGGATTATCTGCCCATGTGGATACCCTGGGAGCCATGGTCCGTTCCGTATCAGCCGCGGGAATGCTTAAGTTTACCATGGTGGGCGGATATACCATGCAGAGTATTGAAGGCAGCTACTGTAAAATACATACCAGGGACGGACGTGTTTATACAGGCACCATATTATCAAAGAGCCCTTCTGTCCATAGCTATGACGATGCAAGGAACTTGGAACGTAATGAGAGAAATATGGAAATCCGGATCGATGAAATTGTGAAAAGCAGGGAGGATGTATTAAAACTTGGCATAAACAGCGGTGATTATGTCAGTTTTGCCGCCAATTTTGAATATACGGAAAAAGGGTTTATTAAATCCAGACATTTGGATGACAAAGCTTCCGTTGCAGTAATTCTTGGACTCCTCAAGGATATGTCGGAGGGAGGTCTCCGGCCGAAAAGGAACCTGAAACTTCTGATCAGTAATTACGAAGAGGTAGGCTATGGAGCCAGCTGGATTCCGGAAGACATAACGGAATTCATCGCGGTGGATATGGGAGCCGTCGGAGATGACTTAAACGGTACGGAATATGCTGTATCTATCTGCGCCAAGGATTCCTCCGGACCCTATGATTATGAGCTGACAACCACTCTGATAAACCTTGCGAAAGAGAACCGGATTGACTATGTTGTGGATGTATTTCCCCACTACGGCTCCGACGTATCGGCCGCCATCCGAGGCGGACATAACATAAAAGGTGCCTTAATCGGACAGGGTATCCATGCCTCCCATGGAATGGAGAGGACCCATAAGAATTCCCTGAAAAATACCCTGAAATTATTAAAGGCATATTTAATTTAACTCCAACGAATAATACTTAAACTTTGTTCTTAAGAGAAATACGTTTACATCTAGTTATATACAAGTTAAAAAAACCCCTGTGATGACAGAAACTGCCCCAGAATGTATTATATTCCGTGCAGGTAATTTCATAACAGGGGTTCGAAGCATGGAAAAGACGTTAAATGCCGTTCGCCGGAACCTCAGTGCCGGAAAAGTTACAGATTAATATTATAGCGGTGTATTTCTGAAATCCTTGTACGATCGTTTACCAGCATCCGATAAGTCTGGTAAATATCCAATATACCGTATCCCCAGTCCGGATCGGGATATTCTAAGTTGCGGCTTCTTCTGGCCCCTTGAATCAACAGCTTTTTAATCAGGGCATTATTCATTGTGGTAAAATTACCTCTTATAATACCCCATTCCAGTAACATGGCGGCAACTCCGGCAGCATGTGCGGCGGCAACACTGGAACCGGTAGCATTGGCAAACCGGTTGTTTATTGCAGGACATAGTATATTGACACCCGGTGCCGCCAGGTCCGGTTTCGGATAGTTAAGTACCGTAAATCCTCTGCTTGCATTATAATAAAGGCTCTGGTTAATGTAATTATAGGCAGTGACACAGATGGGACTGTTTGAATTGCCGGGTGTGGTTATCGTCGTTTCATTATTGGACTTTAAAAAGAAAGTACCTGGTGACAGAAAGCCGCTCATTGGCAGCCAGATATGGTATTTTAAAGGCAAATCCCCGTTTTCTTCATAAATTAAAAATCTCCATATACCGGGCATTGGTTTTTGGAAACGGAATAAAATGAACTGCTTGCTTAGCTGGGGCTCCTTCGAATTCGTATCTACCGTAATACTTGTATCATCCAGAGTAAGAAATAAGGTATGGTCTAGAGTTGGGGCAATCCGGGATACAAATTCCCCGGTCGGTGCAAAAATATCCATCCAGAAGCTGGTAGGCGACAGCCCCCAGAATTCCATGGCAAACCCCTCATCGCTGTTGGCCACGAACAATTCCACATTATCGGGACTTAAGTTAGGTTTTCTCTCACCATAATAATGATGTCCCGTATTTCCTTCATTTCCTGCGGATACTATTACTGCCGTATTGGGATTTTCACTGATTAAGGATAAGTACTGGCTTAACATGCTGTGTCCGCCATGATCACCCTGGGAGGAACCCAGTCCGATACAGATTGCTATAGGCCTGTTTAACCGTGCTGCTACCTGGATCAGATATTTGACGCCCAGAAGGATATCATTTTCCTGATAACATACGGCAGCTTCGGGAATGGACAAAAATTTTTTCAGATAGGGTTTAGCTTCTTTTAATTTTACAATTACAAAATCTGAACTTGGGACAACTCCCATAAAGCCGAATTCCCTTACCGGTGATCCTGCCGCAATACCCGCAAGCATGGTACCATGGCCATTTTCATCAGTGCTTGGGACAATGGCCAGAGGATGTTCGCTTTTTAATGCATAGTTAATACGGTTTCTGTTATATTCCGTTCCATAAAAAAAGCCGTCCGGATAGTTATTGTCACTGTCTGCGGTCTGATCCCATATAGAGACAATCCGGGTAGTATTGTCCGGATTTTTAAATGCGGGATGGGTATAATCAATTCCCGTATCTACAAAACCGACCAAAATTCCCCTGCCTCTTAATTCCAGATCGGGAATATTCCTTATTCTGGATATTCCCGTTGAATTATAGCCCGGGGCAGACAATAAGCCGTAACAGGTCGGAAAGGCAGAATAGCCGTACTTATTGATACTATCCGGTGTTATATTGCTGACCGGCATGTGGACAACTGCAAATCTATGATTTATAATATTAACTGAGCTGTTGGGAAAACGGTCGAATACGCTGGAATTTCCATTGTATTCAACTAATAAATCGGCATAAGCATTACTTGTTATCTTAAATTTTTCCTCGCCACTCATAATCTTGATAATCCTATATCGTCTTTTAATATTTTATATGAAATAAAATATAAAATGTGTCATAAAAATAAGAATATTATCCCCGATATTTTATAAAAAACTGGTATAACGGCAGAATTCGGCATTTATCAGCAGTAAATTTAATATTTCATCAATTTTCTCTAAATCCAGGATGCCATACCCCCAGTCCGGATTAGGATAAGTTAATGATGGATCCCGACTGGCCCCCTGTTGTAATATTCTTCTTATGATTACATTGTTCATCCGGGGATAATAGCCTCTGACAATGCTCCATTCCATAATCAGGGCGGCAGCTCCGGCGGTATAAGCAGCGGAAATGCTGGTACCGGTACTACTGACATATTGATTATTCAGAGATGGACTTAATATATTAACACCCGGTGCCGTCAGGTCGGGTTTTGGATAATTCGTTATGGTAAACCCCCTGCTTGCAAAAAAGTATAAAGTCTGGTTGGCGGGATCATAGGCGGTAGCACAGACTAAATCGGTCTGGTTGCCGGGTGCGGTAATGGTCGTATTATTACTTGAGTTAAAAAAGAATGTATCCTCTTTAATAAAATTGTGTATCGGCAGCCAGAGATGAAACTGCATGGCTAAATCGCCCGTGTTGCCATAAATATTCAGCCTCCACGTTCCTGCCATGGGATTCCGGATCCGAAAAACTATAAACTGTGTACCGGTTTGAGGCTCCTGGTGATGGCTGTCTACAATAATGGAAGTATCTTGGTAAGTAAGTACCAGGGTATTGTGCGGGGGCGGCGGTATGGTCGCTATGAAATCTCCGGTGGGGGCATAAAGGTCAATCCAAAACTGATTTGGGGAAGTACTTCGAAACTGCATGGAAAAACCCGGCTCATCTTCACTTACATTTAAGAATACGGTATCGGAGGAGGCGGGCGGGATAACGTTCCCATAATAATGATGTCTTCGGTTTCCTTCATTACCTGCGGATACAATGACCGAATTACCCATATTTAGACCGGCTGCAGCCAGATATCTGCTTACTATGCGGTTGCCGGTATGGTCACTTTGGCCGGTGCCGATGCCCAGGCAGATAACGAGGGGTTTGTTCAGCTGTTCTGCAACCTGGGTTAAATATTTTACTCCCATAATGACATCATTTTCCTGATAACAGACGGCGTCTTCGGGTATAAGAAAGAACTGCTTCAGATAAAGTTTGGCCTGCTTCAGTTTGACTATGACAAAATCAGCATTGGGGGCAACTCCGGAGAATCCATATTCGAAAGAGACGGAACCGGCGGCTACACCTGCCAGTGCCGTTCCGTGGCCCAGTTCGTCCATACTGGGGACAACGGATAAGGGATCCGGGCTTACAAGTGCCTCATTAATCCGGTCCCGGCCATATTCCGTTCCATAGTAAAAACCTTCCGGATAGGTGCCGCTTTCTATGGTCTGGTCCCAAATGGAAACAATCCGTGACGTATTGTCGGTATGAATAAAAGCCGGATTAAGGTAATCAATGCCGGTATCGATAAAGCCAACCAATACCCCCTGTCCGGTCAGCTCACTCTCCGGGGCAACAGTTTGCCTGCTTACCTTAGCGGAAGGATTCTGTGAGACGAATAATAAACCAAAACAGGTGGGTATGGAAAAATAGCCGAATTTACTGATACTGTCCTGTGTCATGTTATATTCGGGAATATGCAGGACGGCAAAATCCTGGTCAATGAAATTGACGGAACCGCTGGGGTAATTATTGAATACATCCATATCGCCATTATATTCTATTAATAAATCAGCATAATCATTGCTTGTAATCTGGTATCTTTCTGCCTCAGTCATTTATAAAAGTACCTGCTTTGTGTTCTTATTAATCTATATGATTGAAACAGGAAAAAGTGTCAGGAATGAGAAAATAATTTATATCATTGGATTAAAGGTACTAAGTTTTTTGACCCTTGAATTCTTACTTATTTATCCTGTTCTTTTACCGTATCACGGTCCTCTGTCATTATTTTTGCAGGGACGGGAGCAGGGAATTTCTTCTTGTATTTTTTGTTGATCTTTACCCCAATCAGTGCACAAATTGCCAGGAGACATCCCCATATTACAATATAAGGTGCGTTTACTACCAGCCATATAATAAAATCTACAAAACCGTTGCGGATATTATAAAGTGTATTTTTAAGGCCGCTTCCCATCCTGTCCCAGGCGCTTTTTCCTTCTGCCGGAGCAATCCGCTGAACTTCATTTAGTGCTAAGGTCACCGTGGAATACTCCACCAGATTGTCATAGGTACGAAGGGTAGATGCATAATTCTCCAATTCATACCGTACACTGCTTAAACGTTCTTCCAAAGCAATGATATCCTCAAGCTTTTCCGACTTTTTCAGCAGGGCCTGAAGCCTTTCCTGTTCGATTTCCATTGTCTTTATATGGCTTTCGGTATCCACATAATCAAGGGTAATATCTTCCGTGGATTCTTGCTTATTGACCACATTGGTATTTTCATCCACCAGGTTTATAAAAGAATCCACTTCCGTACTGGGAATGCGAACGACCAGTTTGGCATACCTGTTTCCGGTTTCATTGTATCGGTCACCCTGTATCTCTGAGGTTTCAATATATCCTCCGGAAGTATTGACTTCTTTCCTTATAAGTTCCAGGGCTGAATCAAATTCCAGGGTTTCAAGTTCCATGGAAATGCGCCTGATTAATTTCCGGTTCGTACTTACGGAACTGCTGTTTCCATTTTCTGCTGCCGGTATTTTCGCTTCGCCCGTACTTGAATTTATTCCAGTTGCATTGGTATCATACTGCATATCGTCCTCTGCTTTTTGAGGACTGCTCGCTGTACTGCCGCTGGCTAAGGTATAATCTGCCGCATTTTTTTGGGAACTGCAGCCTGTTAAAAATAATGTAAATATTATTAATAAAAGTATCCGTTTGAAGCTTTTTCCTGCTTTCATTGCATCCTCCCCTTAACTTACTACAAAAGAATCCTTTAGCCCTATGAGCCCGGATGCTATCTGTAAGTTAAAAAATAACCGTAAAACCGATCATGTATTAGGTTTCAAGTTCCATTCTCTTAAAAACTATTATAGTATACTTTTCCGCTATTAACAATTAAAGTAAAAAAGCTTAATAAAAACGTAAGATTATGATTGGTAAGCTATTCCGGCAAATGCCTGAACAAGGGGATTTCAATTTTGAGCCGCAGCAAAAAGGAATTTGGATACTGCCTTGGCTGGCAGCAGAATACATATTTTTAAACGAATTAAAATGGAATATGGAGTAAGACATAAATATAAAAATTTTTTATTGCAAAATGATATTATAGATGTTATAGTGGTTATAGAACAAACCATTTATATTAAATTTAAAAATTTCAATATAATTTCAGGAAAGGCCGGTGAAACCATGAATATCAACAAATTTACCCAGAAATCCATGCAGGTAGTACAGGAATGTGAAAAAACTGCCATGGATTACGGACATCAGGAAATAGACCAGGAACATTTGCTTTACAGCCTGATTACCGTGGAAGACAGTTTAATTCAAAAGTTGTTAAAAAAAATGGATATTACCCTGGAGGTATTTACTGCCCAGGTGGAGGGACTCCTAAACAAAAGGCCCAAAGTATCCGGAGGACAGGTGTACATCAGCAATGACTTAAATAAAGTACTGATTTATGCCGAGAATGAAGCAAAACAGATGGGGGATGAATACGTATCGGTAGAACATCTCTTTTTAAGCATGTTAAAACAGCCAAACCGGGAGATAAAGGAACTCTTCCGGGACTTCAGGATCACCAGGGATAGCTTCTTGCAGGCATTGCAGACCGTAAGGGGAAATCAGAAAGTGACCAATGACAACCCGGAGGCAACCTACGATACCCTTAAGAAGTACGGCTCCGATCTGGTGGAACGGGCCAAGGCACAAAAACTGGACCCGGTAATCGGCAGGGATTCCGAAATCCGTAATGTGATCCGGATTCTTTCCAGAAAAACGAAAAACAATCCGGTATTAATCGGTGAACCGGGTGTCGGCAAAACCGCAGTAGTGGAAGGCCTGGCCCAAAGGATCGTAAGGGGGGATGTTCCCCAGGCCCTTAAGGATAAGAAAATATTTGCCCTGGATATGGGAGCGCTGGTTGCAGGAGCCAAGTACCGGGGCGAATTTGAAGAAAGATTAAAAGCGGTACTGGAGGAAGTAAAGAACAGCGACGGCCAGATTATTTTGTTCATTGATGAACTCCATACCATTGTAGGGGCAGGCAAAACCGAAGGGGCAATGGATGCCGGGAATATGTTAAAACCCATGCTGGCCAGAGGTGAACTGCACTGTATCGGTGCCACCACTTTGAATGAATACCGGATGTATATTGAAAAAGACGCGGCGCTGGAGAGGCGTTTCCAGCCTGTCATGGTGGAGGAACCTACGGTGGAGGATACCATATCCATACTCAGGGGCTTAAAGGACCGGTATGAAGTATTCCACGGAGTCAAAATAACGGATGCGGCGCTGGTATCGGCAGCCCTGTTGTCAAACCGTTATATTTCCGACCGTTTCCTGCCGGATAAAGCCATTGATCTGGTGGACGAAGCCTGTGCCCTGATTAAGACGGAGCTGGATTCCATGCCGACGGAACTGGATGATATCCAGAGGCGGATCATGCAGACGGAAATTGAAGAAGCGGCCCTGAAAAAAGAAACGGACCGGTTAAGCGGGGAACGGCTTGAGGATTTAAGGAAAGAGCTGGCGGAGCAAAGGGAAATCTTTGCAGCCGGGAAGGCAAAATGGGACAATGAAAAAGCAGCTGTGGAAAAAGTCCAGAAATTAAAGGAAGAACTGGAAGCCTTAAATAATGAAATAGAAATAGCCGAGCGGAATTACGACTTAAATAAGGCGGCGGAATTAAAATACGGGAAACTCCCCTCACTTACCAGGCAGCTGCTGGAAGAGGAAGATAAGGTTAAAAAAGAAGCGCATACCCTGGTCCATGAAAGTGTAAGCGAAGATGAAATTGCAAGGATCGTATCCAGATGGACGGGTATCCCTGTGGCGAAACTGACGGAAAGTGAAAGAAATAAAACCCTTCATCTGGACGAAGAACTCCATAAAAGGGTAATCGGACAGGAGGAAGGCGTAAGCAAGGTGTCCGACGCAATCCTGCGCTCCAAAGCCGGGATTAAGGACCCTGCAAAACCCATCGGTTCTTTCCTGTTCTTAGGCCCTACCGGTGTGGGCAAAACAGAACTTGCCAAAGCATTGGCAGCTTCCCTGTTTGATAATGAACAGAACATGGTGCGGATCGATATGAGTGAATACATGGAGAAATATTCGGTTTCCAGATTAATCGGAGCCCCTCCGGGATATGTAGGTTATGAAGAAGGCGGCCAGTTAACGGAGGCAGTCAGGAGAAAGCCCTATTCCGTTGTATTATTTGATGAAATCGAAAAGGCTCATCCGGATGTGTTCAATGTACTGCTGCAGGTATTGGATGACGGACGCATTACGGATTCTCAGGGCCGGACCGTTGACTTTAAGAATACCATACTGATTATGACCTCTAACATCGGTTCTTCCTACCTGTTGGAAGGCATCGAAGCGGACGGCAGTATTTCCCCGGGATGTGAATCCATGGTGATGAATGAACTGAGGAACCATTTCCGCCCGGAATTTTTGAACCGTTTGGATGAAATCATCCTGTTTAAACCTTTAACGAAAGGCAATATGGAGGATATTATCGGACTGCTTATTGCCGACTTGAATAACCGGCTGTCGGATAAAGAGATTACCATCGAGCTGACGGAAGCCGCCAGGAATTTTGTCATTGAGCAGGCCTATGATCCGGTATATGGTGCGAGGCCTCTTAAGAGATATCTGCAAAAGTATGTGGAGACCTTAAGTGCCAGATTAATCCTGGGCAGCGAGGTGGGTGAACAGGATACCATACTCATTGATGTTATGGAGAATAAGCTTTATGCAAGAGTGAAATAATGTCTGGCTGGTTTTAAGCCTGTCAAAGAAGTCTCCCGCCTGACCGGGGGAAGACAGGCTTAACTTTACAGTGGAGGTCCGGGACCTCCGCTGTAACAGCAGCATAGCTGCGAAACCGGTTAGAATCGTGGCAAAGCAGGATGCGGATATCTGCTTGCCTATCGCTGGAAAGCAGAATACGGATATCCGCTTGATTATCACCTGGAAAGCAGAATGCAGCCGTAACATGGGATATGAAAAATTTTCCCCGTGCATTTTAAATGGATATAAGATATAATACCTATGAACAGCTTTCCTATTGTAAATGAGGTGTTAGAGGCAAATGACGAAGTTAGATGAACTTATTCATATCATAATGAAAGACCATGTCTATATACAAATGCACAATTACCCGGATCAGGATGCCCTTGCCGCGGCTTACGGTCTCCAGGTATTGCTGGAATGCAGAGGGATAAAGTCCACCATCTGCTACAGCGGGCAGATTGATAAGCATAATACGCTGAAGATGATTGAACTTCTGCACATCGATATCTATAACAATAACGAATTTACAATGGAAGCAGACGACGAAATCATCCTGGTGGACGGCCAGATGGGCAACGTCAACATGATTAATTTCATTGGCAGGAAAATAGCCTGCATTGACCATCATCCCATACAGGAAATCGGGGAATACCGGTTTTATGATATTCGCAGCCGGATTGGGGCCTGTTCTTCTATAATAACCCAGTACTTTGTAGAAAATAACATCGGGATCCCGGCAGAGATCGCTACGGCTCTGGCTTATGGCATAAAAATAGACACGGCGAACTTATCCGGAAGGGCAGCGGACCTGGATGTGGATATGTACTGTTTGCTTTACAAGATCGCTGATAAAGATATTTTATTAAGTTTTGAAAACTGCTGTTTACGGAGAAAGGATCTGACTGCCTACCAGGAAGCAATCTCTAACCTTAAACTGTATGGAAGGATCGGCATAGCCAAAATCGGGGACGATTGTTCCGAGGCTATAATCGGAAGCATTTCTGATTTTTTAATGACCGTATCGGAGGTTGATTTTACTTTAGTTTATGCCTACCGGGTCGGAGGCCTTAAATTCTCCGTCCGCAGCGAGTCCAAAACCGTGGATGCCGGTAAAATCATTAAGGAAGCCCTGGCCGGTCTTGGAGACGGGGGAGGGCATGCCACCATGGCGGCAGGATTTCTGCCTAACCTGAATACAAAACAGGAGATAAATGAAATGGCCCATCTTGTGGAACAAAGGATAATTAATCTGGTGATGAAGAATTAAATAAGCTGAATTTTCGGAATTAACCGGAAACTTCCTATTATTTTATTAAATTAGAAAAATAATTGACGAAACGGATTTACTGTGCTATAATACGTCTGGTACATTTATCTGGATTAAGCATCTGGAGCAAAGGAATAGTTTAAGAATAGTATAGTTAATACATTATATATTTAAGCTCTCTGTCCAAAAGGCCAAGAGCTTTTTTTATCGAATAGGAAATTGCGTCATATGAGATAAAAAGCGCTCCGCGGGATGTTATATGACGCGCCCCGCGGAAATTGTCACTAAAGTGACAGCGCGTCAGCGCCAGAGTCTGACAAGTCAGACTCTTTCTTGCGGTAATTTAAGGGAAAGAAAGGAACTAAAATAAACATGCAGACAACGAAATTTGAGGAATTGGGAATCAGTGAACCGATATTAAAGGCAATTGTAGAGATGGGATTTGAGGAAGCGTCACCGATACAGGCGAATGCAATCCCCATTATGCTATCCGGAAAGGATATTGTAGGGCAGGCACAGACCGGTACCGGCAAAACAGCGGCCTTTGGTATTCCGTTATTGCAGACGATTGATCCGAAAAATAAACATTTACAGGCAGTGGTATTAAGCCCTACCAGGGAATTAGCCATACAGATAGCAGACGAAATCAGAAAGCTGGCAATCTTTATGCACGGCATTAAAGTTCTTCCTATTTACGGGGGACAGGAGATTTCAAAACAAATCCGGTCTTTAAAGGCAGGTACCCAGATCGTGATCGGTACTCCGGGCCGTGTTATGGACCATATGAGAAGAAAAACAGTAAAGTTTGAGGAAGTAAAGCTGGTGGTCCTGGACGAAGCAGATGAAATGTTAAATATGGGTTTTAGGGAAGACATTGAAACCATATTAAAGGATGTTCCGGAAGAAAGACAGACCGTGCTATTTTCTGCGACTATGCCAAAACCTATTATGGATATAGCCAAAACCTATCAAAAGGACGCACAGGTCATCAAGGTAGTTAAGAAAGAATTGACCGTACCCAAAATTGAACAATATTATTATGAAGTTAAGCCAAAGAACAAGGAAGAAGTTTTATGCCGCTTAATTGATATGTATGACCCGAAATTGTCCCTGGTTTTCTGTAATACCAAGAAACAGGTCGATGAGCTGGTATCCACATTGCAGGGCAGGGGGTACTTTGCGGAAGGTCTTCATGGGGATTTAAAACAGCAGCAGCGCGACCGCGTTATGAACAGTTTCCGTAATGGAAAAACGGAAATATTGGTAGCTACGGACGTTGCCGCAAGAGGAATCGATGTGGATGACGTAGAAGCGGTGTTTAACTATGATGTACCCCAGGATGATGAATACTATGTTCACCGTATCGGAAGAACCGGCCGTGCAGGCCGTACCGGAAGGGCATTTACCCTGGTGGTGGGCAAGGAAGTATATAAGTTAAAGGATATCCAAAGATACTGCAAGACGAAAATTATAGCCCAGCCAATTCCGTCCATTAATGATGTTTCTGCCGTAAAAGCAGAAAAGATACTGGACCGTATCAACAATATCATCAATTCGGAAGATTTAACGAAGATGGTTGAAATTATAGAAGCACGTGTGAATATAGAGGATTATACGACTTTAGATATTGCGGCAGCTTTCCTTAAGATGACCATGGGTGAAGATAACGAACAGATTGAAGAGAAAGCCATGTATGAAGATTATGGTGATACCGGTGCGGAAGCAGGTATGGTAAGACTCTTTATTAATATAGGTAAAAAGCAGAATACCAGGCCGGGAGATATTTTAGGCGCCATTGCCGGCGAAACCGGGATGCCCGGCAAATTAATCGGTTCCATCGATATGTATGACAAATATACTTTTGTTGAGGTTCCAAGGGAATATGCCTCCGACGTCATACAGGTTATGAAAGATGCAAAAATAAAAGGGAAAAGTATTAACATTGAACCGGCCAATAGAAAATAATAGCCCATAGCAGCTGTCGGCTGCATTTGGTTAAGACAGTGAGGCTGTTGCATATTATCGGATTTATATTACTTTAAAGTATATAACTGATAAATTGCAGCAGCCTTATTTATTTGCAAACAGCAGCAGAATCCTTTGAAAGCACCAGAATCCTTTGAAAGCAGCAGAATCCTTTGAAAGTAACATAATCCTTTGAAAAGCAGCAGAATCCTTTGTAGTAAGTAACATAATACTTTGAACTTAAGTATTATCCATTCTTAGTAAGAAACACGCTTGACAAGTAGAAAAGCTCTCCCTTTCTGATCAGGTTCCGGCCGGTCAGTTTATCTGTCCTCAATATTCCGTTATAATTTGATGAAAATCTGTTAAATTAATATTATTATAGTTGACGAAAGGATAAAAGCATGTTAATATTTAATCGTGATTAAATCATGGTTAACGGAGGAAAAAGAATGAATGAATCCCTGGGTGCAAAAGAGAAGATTCTGGAGACGGTTGTAACACTCTTAAAAGACAAGAAAGACATTTCCACTGTTACAAACCGGCAAATAGCCTCTTTAGCCGGTGTAAACAGCGCTTTGATAAATTATTATTTTCAGTCAAAGGAAAATCTTATCAATATGGCGGTCGGGATCTGTATGGGCAATGTTTTTGAGGAAATCATGGAAAAGGCGGCAAACGACGGCTGTCCCATTGAACGGCTTAAAAACATGATAAAAGCAATTTCGGAAGTAGGCTTTCACAATTTCAACTTATCTATGATTACGGTGGTTACGGAAATGAAAGAGGGAGGTTTAAATACCAATCAGCAGATACTGCCCATTTTAAGGGAGATCTTCGGAAGTTCCAAAACGGAAACAGAGTTAAAAATAATTGCCTGTCAATTGCTCACCCCGATACAGATTATTTTTCTGAATGCATACACCTACAAGAATTATTTAAAGTGTGAACTGTTTGATGATATCACCAGGAATAAAATGATTGATGCAATGTTTGATAACCTTTTTAACGGCATTTTACCGAAAGAATAATAGGGTGTGGAGGTAAAAATAGAATGAGAGCGAAACGTAAATTAAGGTTAGGCTTCAAAATACGGATAGGCATACTGATCATCCTGGCTGCAAGCGGATTATCAGCTGCCATTTGGTATTCTGCAGCTGTGAACAGCATTAAAAAAGAACTTGCGCCGCAGGAAGCCGTTATAGGTTCAGGCAATAATCAGGCACTATTGATTTACCAGCCCAGCAATGCAGATGCCGTATCTTCCGCAACCGTATCTGCAAAAACAGTAATAGCAAATACCCTTGCCGACAGGGGATATACTGTTACGGTCAACTATCCGTCGGCAAAGCTTGATTATGACTTAAAGGATTATGATATTATCATTTTTGGTTCGCCTGTTTATTCCGGCAGCTTGTCTCCGGTATTAAAAGAATATGTGGAAAATAATCCGGTTACCGGAAAAAATATTTTGATCTTTGTAACCGGCATGCATCCGGAAGACGGGAAAGAGCATGAGGACATGAAAACCTGGGTCAATGAAGAAAACCTGGTGGAAGCAATTAAAACTTCAGAAGATGAAAACAACAGACTGACATCATTTATTACGCAGGCATTGGAAAGCTGGGAAGAAAGTGTGAAGTAAAAAGCATCTTCACAAAATGGATTATAAAAACATAATTCACTTAGGGAAGATCTGGTAATGAGCACAGAGGGTACTCCTTCCAAGCTCCTTCCACCATTATTTGTGATACCGCAGAAGCGGCATCATGTTGTGAAGGTTTCAGCCTGATTTGTACGTGCGCCAGGGCGCACAGATGGGAGTTTAATATGAATATATTGATCGGATACGCAACAAAATCCGGTGCCGCCAAAACATGTGCGGAGCTTTTGGAAAAAGAATTCCCCGGCTGTACCGTCTGTGATCTGGGAAAAGAAATACCGGATATCAATGACTTTGATATCGTTATAATAGGTTCCGGTGTCCGGATGGGAAAAATATATAAACCCGTTAAGAACTTTATCAAAAGCAATATAACCCTGCTGCTGTCTAAGAATACCGCTTTTTATTTATGTAATGCTTATCCTGATACTACCAAAAAAGCCATAGAAAAGAACTTCCCGGGGAAGCTTGTGATTTCTGCCATATGTATAGAAGCTTTTGGAGGAAAAGTACCGTTTTCCACCGATACCGTGAACCAGACATGGATCAATAAGGATAATATAGCGGCTTTTGTCCAATTTATTAAAAACATGATTTAATCCGTACCAGTCACATATTTTTACCTTTGGGGCAAACCGGTCCGAAACCTGACTTCCTGGTTTTGGGGAACGGAACGGTTCCTGCATTAGCACATGAACTACTATGATATGAAAGAAAGACCGGTGAGGGCACTGTTTTATTTTAAGCAGTGCTTTCATCGGTCTTTTTTAATAATCATATCCGAAAGCGTCCATCATCTGGAAATTATTCAGGATGGCATCGCTGTTTAATTTTTTCTGCCGTAAGGCCTTGTCACTTCCCAGTAATGCGGTATAAATAATGTCAATCACGTATAAAAACATCAGATTGTTGGATAATGATACGGAATTGTTTGCAACAATTTTATCGGAGATGATGAATTTATAATCGGAGATATCACCCAGTTTCGGAGAGTCATAGCTGGTTATGGTAAGGTTTTTGGCACCCCGTTCCAGGGAAGCATTGGCAATCTGGTAGATGTCGCGCATCATGATGGTAGGGGCGATAAATATGGATAAATCGCCGGAGGCTATGTTGCTGGCTTCTATCCGCATGTCTATAATATCAGTGGAAGCCTTGGAACGGATTCCCACCTGGTCAAATTTAAACTGAAGTTCCCTGGCAATCAATGCAATATTGGAAAGAGAAAATATATGGATACTTTTAGCGGCCCGGATACCGGCAACCGCTTCCGTCACCGTATTTTCATCCAGCATTGCCGAGGTGTTCATAAGCATCTGCCTGTAATCGGCAGTTACGGAGGAAATAAAGCCGTTATCACCGGAATAGGTATTTTGCTTCATCATGTTGTTGTAAAAATTTTCCTGGGCAAGGGCAATTTTAAATCCGTTGAAACCTTTATAACCGATTTTCTTGCAGAAACGGTTAATGCTGGCTTCGGATGTGCCTGTTTCTTTTGCAATTGTGGAGATTGTATTGGAAACCACCAGATCCGGATGATTAATGACATACTGGCTGATTTCATTTTCACTCATGGTAAAACTATGCTGCATGGAAACAATTTTAGAAATAACATTTGACACCATTGAACAGACTCCCTGCCTTTTCTTTAATATCCCATATTATACTACAGTGCAAGCTGAAATGCAAACAGAAACCTGTTTTGTGGAAATCATTTTCAAAACAAATCAAAAAGTATAAAAATATACATCAAATATATTGACATAAAATGAAAATCATGTTAGCATTATAGCATAAAAAAGGGATGTATAGAATAAAATCTATAAGAATTAACCAAAAAATATGAAAATAATATTCAAATAACTAGAAAATAAAGAAAATTTTTTTCATAAACAAAAGCATTTATTTTCATGAGTAAATGATTTTTGAAAATATAATATAATTTCAGGAGGTAGAATCAAAATGGGTGTTTACGACAGTGTATATGATGTGGTAATAGCCGGCGGAGGTGTATCCGGTGCCGCAGCTGCAATTGCTGCCGGAAGAAGACAGGTAAAAACTCTCGTGGTGGAACAGAGCGGTTATCTTGGCGGAAGCCTGACCGGCTGCGGCGTAGGACCTATGATGACCTTTCACGCCGGGGAGAAACAGGTCATAAAAGGAATTATGGAGGAAATCGTGGAACGTATGGTACACAGGGGATACAGTCCGGGCCACATCAAAGACACAACCCAGTACATCAGTTATTTGACTCCCTTTCATTCGGAAGGGCTTAAAACTGTCCTGGATAATATGCTGAAAGAAGCAGGCTGTGACATTTTGTTCCATACCTTTATCGGCGGAGCAAAAGTGGAAGAGGGATGTATAACAGCTCTGACCTTGTGCAATAAAGACGGAATGAATGAGATAAAAGGAAAAGTCTTTGTTGACGCCACCGGTGATGGGGACATTGCTGCTTTTGCAGGTGCACCGATAAGCAAGGGAAGGGAAAGCGACGGTGCCATGCAGCCCATGACCATGAACATGAAATACTGCAATGTGGATGCAGGGGTATTAAGGGAGTATATCAAAGAACATAAGGAGGAATTTCCGCGGATGCTGCACAATATTGATTTGATGTACGAAACGGAAAGGCTTTCCTTTGCCGGTTTTGCAAAGGAATTTAAGGAGGCCAGGGATGCAGGGGAACTGGTTATCCAGAGGGAAGAAATTTTATGCTTTGAAACCAATACTCCCGGTGAATTTATCGTAAATACCACAAGGATATTAAATCATGACGGAACAGACGCCGAGAGCCTTTCCGAAGCGGAAATAACAGGCAGGAAACAGTGTGAACAGCTGGATGGTTTCTTAAGAAGGCGGATACCGGGCTTTGAAAATGCAATCCTGGAATTTACGGGACCGTCTGTGGGAATCAGGGGTTCCAGGCAGTTAAAAGGGAAATATACCCTGACCGCGGAGGATATCCTGAAGCGGAAGGTTTTTGATTCCGTAATTGCCCACTCCGCCTATCCCATTGACATCCATAACCCAAAAGGGGAAGGGACGGAAAGCTCTTTTATATCCACACCGGGTACTTATTATAATATACCTTATGAGGTAATGGTGTGTGATGAGATCAAAAACCTGCTGGTGACCGGCAGATGTGTTTCTGCCACCTTTGAAGCCCAGGCAGCAATACGCACCACACCTACCGCAGGGGCCTTAGGGCAGGCTGCCGGACTGGCTGCGGCCCTGGCTGCAAAACAGGATGGAGATACCGGGACAGTTAATGTGAAAGAGTTACAGACCGGGTTAACTGCACAGAATGCTTATCTGGATATTAACAATTTATAAATATAAGCCGGATAGTCCGGCAGGATTTTTGGTAAGTCATAGGCTGTTAAAGGCGGTGCGCCTGCTACAGCCATTAATAAATATAAGGAGGATTTTGTTATGACTTTACAGATTATTGGAATTCTTGGTTTATTTGCGCTTATGGTCATTCTGATGATGACCCGCAAATTACCGACACTTCTGGCACTGCCTATTATGGCGGTGGGAATTGCACTGATTGCAGGGATTCCTTTTAGGGGAGGGGAATTCAGCATTACCGCCGATGTTTTGGAGGCGGGTGCCATGAGAATGAGTACTGCAATAGCCGGGCTTTTCTTCGGAGGTTTTTTTGGCAAGGTACTATCTAAAGTAGGGGTTACACGTACCATTATCCGCAAAGCGGCTGAAATGGCCGGAGACAAGCCATTGCCCATCGCTTTGGTGTTCCTGGTGGTCTGCTCCGTCATTTTTGCTGCTTCGAACGGACTTGGCATGATCATTTTAGTAGGAACCATCATTGTTCCCATTATGATCAGTGCCGGATTAAGTCCCATGGTAGCCGGTACCGTATTATTATTAGCCAATGGTATCGGTGTTAATTTCAGTGTCAGCACCCTGGCAGTCTATATTGATGTTTTAGGTCTGCCTCAGGAGACGGTTACATCTTATTCCCTGCTTTGCGGGGTGCCGTTAATTATAATTGCGGTCGTTATGATTATTGTGCTTACCAGATTCGGCAATAAGACAAGGAAAGCCTGGGCCATGCCGGCAGCCGGTGATCTGGCAGCGGAGAAGAATGTACGCTCCATTGCCCTGATCAGTCCGATTATACCGGTGGTGTTGGTATTCGTATGGCATTTACCGCTGGTTTCTTCCATTATAATCGGAATTATCGTAACTTTAATACTCGCTACTCCCAAAAATGCAGTCCAGGTCGTATCCAGTGCCTTTGTGGAAGGGATACAGGAAACCGCTGGTGCCGCAGCCCTTATGATCGGGATCGGCATGGTTTTAAAAGCAGTTATGGCTCCTGAGGTTGCAACCGTTCTGGAACCGTTGATCAAAGCTATTATCCCTACCAACAAATTGCTGTTTATCTTAATATTCGGCGTTTTATCTCCTCTTGCTATTTACCGGGGTCCTCTTAACGTATGGGGGTTAGGCAGCGGTATTGTAGCCCTCCTTGCTGCCAGCGGCATGAACCCCATAGCAGCCATGGTGGCTTTAAGACTGGATTCCAATGTTCAGGCAGTTTGTGACCCGACCAATTCCCACAATGTATGGGTGGCAGATTTTACGAAAACCGATGTAAATGAATTTACGAAAAAAACCATTGTCTGGATTATGGCATCTACTTTTGCCGGTTTGATTGTGGCAAGTTTTATTATAACATTGTAATTTAACCTTACAAGTTAGTCCACCGCTTCTTAGTGGAGTGTAAGCGGTGGGTTAGGGACTTAACTTTTCAGTCGGAATTCATGCTAAGTTCATGCTCCGACTGAAATACCTGCGCAGCAGGTATAAGGTTATGAGCAAGTAGCGTAGCGGACCTGGAATATCCGCTTTTATAAAAAAGGAAAGATTATTTAAGGTATCGACAAAGTATTTAGAGGTAACGACAGGACATTGTTATTTTAAAAGTTTATTTGTCTGCTCTTTGGAAGACGGCTTGAGGTAAAAATAGGCAAAAGCCGTCTTCCTTCCCAGGAGGCTGCAAAAAAAACTCCTGCGAAGACAATGTTAAAAACATAAACACAATTCATTATAGAAGTCCGGCGAATATCGGATTTTGCGGCAGTGCCTTGTTTCATCGTACGTTAACAGGAAAATAACAGTATTTATTACGTTAATCATAAATGTAAAAAAAATATAAGGGCAAATGAAAAATCAATGAAAAAGTAATCAATGAAAAAGTAATTAATGAAAAAGTAATTGATGAAAAAGTAATTGATGAAAAAATAATTGATGAAAAAATAATTGATGAAAAAATAATTTAAATAAAAATAATTGATATAAAAATAAACGTAAAAAAAATATTGAAACAAACATGGATTCGAAAGTCAAAATAAATAAAAAATCAAATAGGGAAACATACATGGAAACAAATATAAATCAATTATAGAAGTAAATAAAAGAAAGTATAAGACAGAATATAAGAGGTGAGGAACATGAGAAAAAAAGTAAGAATCGGTATTGACGTAGGCGGGACTTTTACGGACGCAGTACTTATTGATAATGATACCTATGAAGTAATGGCGAAACGGAAAATACCCACGACCCATAAGGAAGGTGTTGCGATTGGTATTGTGAAAATCATATCGGAACTGATGGAGGAAAACGGGGTATCTCCGGATGATGTGGTATTTATTGCCCATGGAACCACCCAGGCCACCAACGCCCTGCTGGAAGGAGATGTGGCATCGGTAGGTGTAATCGGTATGGGTACCGGCATGGATGCCAGAAGTGCCAAAAATGAAACCAATGTAGAGGATATTGAACTGGCCCCGGGCAAGTACCTGCGTTCCAATCATACCTTTATTGATACCAGGGATTTAAATGACCAGGCCATTGAAGCAGCCATAAATGAACTGCTTCAGAAAAAATCCGAAGTTATCGTAGCATCCGCCGCCTACAGCGTAGATGATCCGGAGGATGAATTAAAGGTTATGAATAAGGCGGAAGAGAGGAACTTATTCTATACCGGCGGACATGAGATATCCCAGTTGTACGGATTAAAGATGAGGACCAGAACTGCCGTGGTAAATGCCAGCCTGATTCCGAAAATGATGGAGACTGCCAATATGACGGAACAGGCGGTATTGGATATGAAGATTAAGTCCAACTTGATGATCATGCGCTGCGACGGCGGTGTCATGAGCATCAATGAGGTAAGGAAAAGGCCCATACTTACCATGTTGTCCGGCCTGGCGGCCGGTGTGGCCGGCGCCCTTATGTATGAAAAAATATCGGATGGCATATTCTTTGAAGTGGGCGGTACCAGTGTGGATATTTCTGTAATCAAAAATGGTAAGGTAATGATAAAATATGCCCAGGTAGGCGGACATAAGACCTACCTGCAATCCCTGGATGTCAGGACCTTGGGCGTTGCCGGAGGCAGTATGGTCCGGGTAAAGGACAAAAAAATCGTGGATATCGGGCCAAGAAGTGCCCACATTGCAGGCGTGGAGTATGAATGTTTCCAGGAGGACGGGGCCATTATCGGGGGTGAAGTCAAATTTGTAAGCCCCCGTAAGGATGATCCTGCCGAATATGTTTTGGTTACGGCCCAGGACGGCAGGGAATATTCCTATACCCTTGCCGGTGCTGCCAATCTTTTGGGCTATATCCCGGAAGGGGATTATGCAAGGGGGAATTTAAACGTTACAAAGGCGTCCTGGCAGGTTCTTGGGGATTACCTGGGAATTAGCGCCGAGGAAGCGGCAGGGCAGGTAATGAAACTGGCCCTTAAAAAACTGGAGATGGTAATCAATGAATTAATATCGGAATATGAGCTGGACCGGAAATTCATTACCCTGGTCGGCGGCGGCGGAAGCGGTGCCGTCCTGGTAAATGCCCTGGCAGAGTATATGGGATTTAAATGGAAGCTGGCTAAAAATGCCCCTTATATTTCAACCATAGGAGTTGCCCTTGCCATGGTAAGGGAACAGTTTGAAAGGACCATCGTAAATCCCACGGATGCAGATATTAAAAAAATCAGGACGGACATTATAGAGAAGATCGTACAGTCCGGTGCGAAAGAGGATACGGTGGATGTTTCCATAGAAATCGATTCCCAGAAAAATATATTAAGGGCAATTGCTACCGGGGCAACGGAATTAAGGCAGAAGGACTTAAGTTCCTCAAACATCAGTAAGGAACAGCTGCAGGCAATTTCTGCAGAAGCTTTGGGTGCTGAAACCGGAGAGACTTCTTTTGTATCTGAAACCGGAAGATGGAATGTATATAAATCGGTTACAAAGAAAAAGATATTAGGGATATTCCCTGCCAAAAAAGAAAGCCTGTGTGTGATCGACCGGGAAGGGGTCGTAAGACTTAAGAAGGAAAAGGCTTTCTGCATCAAGTTCGTCAAAGGAAACCGTACTACGGATTTTAACCGGTTTTTGGATGAATATACCATATATTCGGATGCCAATGCCACCATTCCCAAGGTATTTGTATTTTACCGCGAAAAAATGCTGGATCTGACGGGCATGCAGACAGCCGAACAGCTGTATTCCATCCTGGATGTGGAAACAGAAGCGCTGGCAGACCAGGAAGAGATTATAGCCATCGCTTATAAATAAAAGAAATAATGCTGAATTTATCAAATAAAACGGAGCATCCATAAGGGAGTTTCAACTGCTTATCTAATGGAGAGGAAAGATCATTTATGTTTGTGTCGAGTGGGACACAAACATAAAGAAAGAGGTAACCATGATAAAAGATGAGGTTTTGGCACTATGCGAATTATCCAATGATTTGCTTTATCATAAAATACCAACAGAGAAACTGGCCTATTATATAAAAGAACCCTTAAGGATAGGAAGGGAAACAGCAAAAGCTTATCTTGGAAAAGATATCTTAAACTTATGCGAAGAAAATAAGATCGAAATAGAGTATATCAGGGAAAGCAAAAAAACCTATGGCGTATCTTACCGGGCCCAGGTCGAGATGGATAAAAAACATACCAAAATATGGCTGTATGAAGGTTCCATCAGAGAACTTGCGGAAAACTTGGGCTATGAGGGAAGAAAAGCCCTGACCTATGAGGAAGCCTTAAAAATACACCTTAGCCATGAATTCTTTCATTACCTGGAATATTCAAATAATGAATTTGTACCGGAGCAGTTAGAGGAAGTGATAACCATGCATTTACCTTTTTTCACACGGAAAGCCCGGATACAGCGGTGCAGTGAAGTAGCGGCCCATTCTTTTACGAAAGAATTGCTCGGGTTAAAGGAATTGCCCAATGTATATGATTATATTTATCTGATTAACAGCGGTAAAATGAAAAAAGCTTATTTCATGGAAATGATGAAAGATTATGAAGCCAAAATCAAGGAAATCAACTTATAAAAGCGGGGGTAATTTATGCTGGTGGATTTAAGTTATAATGACGCCCGGGCAGTAGCCGATACCATGGGCGGAGAATTAATATCTTATATGGACGGCGGCAGAACGGAGTATTTGTGGAACGGAGACGAAACTTACTGGAGCGGCCGTTCCCCTCATTTATTTCCTGTGATCGGGACCTTAAAAGGCGGAAAAACCCGGGTAAAGGGGAAAGACTATTCCATGTTAAAGCATGGATTTGCAAGAAACAGCGAGTTTGATATTTTTGAAGCCGGGGAACACCACGTAACCTTTGTACTTCGTGATAATGCAGAAACCAGGAAAATGTATCCCTTCCGTTTTTCCTTTTATGTTACCCATACCCTGGAACAGGGCGGTTTTACGACTTCCTATAAAATTATAAATGAAGATGAAGAGGAAATGTATTTTAATATCGGGGGGCATGTGGGTGTAAAATGCCCGGTACAAAAGCCGGAAGCATTTGAAGATTATGAGATTGTTTTTGACAGGCCTCTGACTACGGGAGCTTATTTTCCTCCCTGTGATGATCCGATTGTCCCTGAGTGGTACTCTGGGTTGTTGGACGGGGAAGATACCCTTCCTTTGTCCTATGATTTATTTGGGAAAGGCCCCCTGATTATAGACCATATAGCCAGCTATTCCCTTAAGTTTAAGAATAAAGGAAACGGCAGGGGAATCCACTTTCAATATGACGGTTTTCCGGTACTTGCCCTTTGGACCTTTGGCTTGAAGAAGGCACCTTACCTGTGCCTGGAACCCTGGCACGGAATGCCCGCAATGGAGCAGGACGGTATCGCTTTACCGGATAAACCATATATAATTTCCTTGCTGCCCCAATGTGAAAAACTATTACAGTATAAGGTGAAGATCTTGTAATAATAAAAGGTGCCATAGGTGTTTTAAGAATGGCTTAATACGGCCAATGATACCATAACCATGGAACATAAGACGATTGATGCCATTCAATTGGCCAGGCTAAAAAGCCACCCTATCGTCGACGCAAGCGTAGATTCCCAGAAAATCCTGGATGCTGCCAGTAAAGAATTTATCGGCGGATTGTTAGAAGAAGGGAAAGACAATATCGATGATAAAATTGAGGATGACTCCGAGAAAACGGAAGAAATAAAAGAGAAAGAAAAGCAGGAAGAAACTGCAAAAACAGATAATAAAGAAGAAGCAGATAAGAAAGCACAGAAATATAAAGAGACTGCAAAGCTGGCCCAGACCCCGTTAGAAGACATTGACTGGGAAAAAGTACAAAGAAATATCAAAGCTATGGCAGACAAAAAAAAGCTGCTCAGTGAGGATTTAAAGGGACTGACCGTGGATGAACAACTGTAATATCTGTTATATAAGCCTTTTTATTTCCGGGGCAGAATATGTCTTCCGGTTTCTAAGTATAAAATGATAAAATTAAAAAGAAAGCGGCAATTTCCAGACAGCTAACATTTAAGTTACTTTGGAAGTGGCCGCTTTCTTTGATTGGGCCGAAAATGGATTATGCCATGTAATATTCATATATCCGTCGAGTCTTTATTCCTGCGTTGTCGTGGCCGGGAATAATAAAAGGATGATTTCGGAGACATACTATGGATGATTATGTAGGAAATGGATTATCTGAAATTAATTTATGAAATTAAAATGCACAATAAATGCACAAATAAATACACATAAAATATGCATAAAAAGCATGACGGCCGCTTGTATTCGCTTAAAAATATGTTATAATTAAGTTGCAAAAATACTACGGAAGGTGGGATATACTTGTTTGTCAAGGAAGTAAAGGATAATCTGGTCGGCAATATTATTCCGTTTTGGAAGGATTTAAGGGATAACCGGTATGGCGGATATTACGGTTACTATGATTTTGACCTGAAATTGCACAAGGAAGCAACAAAAGGTGTGATTTTAAATAGCAGAATACTATGGTTTTTTACCAATGCATATACAACATTAGGGGATGAGGAATGCCTGGATCATGCAAAACATGCATACCGGTTTTTAAGGGATTTTTGTCTGGACAGGGAATACGGCGGCGTATACTGGTCCATTACTTATGACGGGAAACCGGAGGATACCGCAAAGCATACTTATAACCAGGCTTTTGCCATATATGCATTATCTTCTTATTATGATGCGGTAAAGGAGCCGGAAGCCTTAAAACTGGCTTATGATCTGTATGGATTAATTGAAACCAAATGTAAGGATTCCATAGGATATCTGGAAGCCTTTGACCGTACTTTTAAACCCGTTGACAATGAAAAATTATCGGAAAACGGCCTGATGGCAAGTAAGACCATGAATACCCTGCTCCATGTATTTGAAGCTTACACGGAATTGTACCGGGCAGACAGACAGGAAAAAGTAGGCAGCAGCTTAAGATGGATAATGGATCAGTTTGCAGAGGTTTTATATAATCCGGACCGCAGGATTTTGGAAGTTTTCTTTGATGAGAATATGAAGACCTTATCCGACCTTAATTCTTATGGGCATGATATTGAAGCGTCCTGGCTGATTGACAGGGGCTGTGAAGTCCTTGGGGACGAGGCCTATACAGCTAAGATGCGCAAGGTTACCGATGCTTTGAGGGAACATATTTTAGAGGAAGGCTTTGACGGTACTTCGCTAAATAATGAAAGCTTTCAAGGTGTGGTCGATACGACGAAAATCTGGTGGGTGGAAGCAGAAGCTGTCTTAGGCTATATTAACGGATACCAGCAAGACCCATCCAGAAAGGAATATATCCATGCGGCAGCTAAGATATGGGATTTTATAAAGGAATATATCATTGATAAAAGAAGTGGCTCCGAGTGGTTTTATGACCTGGATAAGAACGGTGTCCAGGTGAGCAGAAAAGAAATTGCAGGTCCCTGGAAATGCCCGTATCATAACGGCAGAATGTGTTTTGAAGCAATCAAGAGAAATGTTGACTGGTAATCTGAAAGGGTTATCCTTAGAAAGGCGAGGCTATGTGATGCATCCGAATTATTATGTCCAATTAGAGAAATATAATAAATTAATCCATAAAAAGAACGAAGTTAGCCCCATTTATAACGGAATTTATGACCGCTATGTCAATCCCGTATTAACAGCGGAGCATATCCCCTTATTCTGGAAATATGATTTAAATGAAGAAACCAATCCTTATTTTATGGAGCGCCTTGGAGTAAATGCCGTATTTAATTCCGGTGCCATCGAGTTAAACGGCAAATACTATCTGGTGGCCCGTATCGAAGGAAATGACAGAAAATCTTTTTTTGGCGTGGCGGAAAGCGACAGTCCGGTAGACGGTTTTCAGTTCTGGGATTACCCCATATTACTGCCGGATACCTGCAGGGAAGAGACCAACGTATATGATATGAGGCTTACCAAACATGAGGACGGTTATATCTACGGCGTATTCTGTTCCGAAAGCAAGGATAAGTCTGTCGGTGATTTATCCGCAGCGAAAGCGGAAGCAGGTATCGTAAGGACCAGGGATCTTAAGACCTGGGAAAGGTTAAATAATCTAAAGACTTTAAATTCTCCCCAGCAGAGGAATGTGGTGCTTCATCCGGAATTTGTGGACGGCAGATATGCCTTCTATACCAGGCCCATGGATGACTTTATCAATACGGGCTCCGGCGGCGGTATCGGTTTCGGATTATGTGAGGATATAACCAATGCTGTCATTGATGAAGAGATCATAACCAGCCGGAGAAAATACCATACAATTACCGAAGCCAAAAACGGAGCCGGGGCCGTGCCGGTCAAAACGGAAAAAGGCTGGATCCATATTGCACATGGCGTAAGAAACACGGCGGCAGGTTTAAGGTATGTTATCTATGTATTTGCGACCTCTCTTGAAGAGCCTTCCAGGGTGATAGCGGAACCTTCCGGATTTTTCCTGGCACCGTTTGGGGAAGAAAGAGTGGGGGATGTATCTAATGTGGCATTTACCAACGGAGCAATTGCAAGGGAGAACGGGGAGATCTATATCTATTATGCCTCTTCCGACACAAGGCTTCATGTTGCGGTCACGACCCTTGATAAATTACTCGACTATACCTTTAATACCCCCTCCGACCCGCTGCGTTCCGCAGAATGCGTGCAGCAAAGGTGTGATTTTATCGCTGGGAACTTAGAATTTCTAAGAAGATAATGAGAGAGTAAGGCCGGAAAGCCGGTTTTACCGGAACCGAAGTGACTGGAAAGCCGTAGGAAATTATAAAAAATATACGAAGAAAAGACAGTGATTTGGGGGAATCACTGTCTTTTCTGTTGTTAAAAAATATATGTAGGATCAAAAAATATATATAATGGGGAATTATATATATAAGAAATTGGCATGGTATATCAGACTTCGGGCAAAGCCCGACCGGCAGGAGGCGTATTCGCGCGTAGAGTAGTATGCCGGCTTTGCCGGCCGCGCTCGGCGCGAGCATATACTAAGACATACTTTTTTCATATGATGTTTCAAAGGACTGTTAACTTATACTCCTGCCTGACGGCATATCGATTCAAAGGATAAATTTATATTATGCAAAGTAACGGTCTAACAGGCCTTTAAAGGCTTTTCCATGTCTGGCTTCGTCTTTGGCCATTTCATGGACCGTATCATGGATAGCGTCAAGATCAGCGGTTTTTGCGCGTTTTGCCAGGTCGAATTTGCCTGCGGTAGCGCCGTTTTCAGCAGCAACCCTTAATTCAAGATTTTTTTTCGTGCTGGCAGTTACAACTTCACCAAGTAATTCAGCAAATTTTGAAGCATGCTCTGCTTCTTCGTAAGCAGCTTTCTCATAGTATAAACCGATTTCGGGATAGCCTTCTCTATGTGCAACTCTTGCCATTGCAAGATACATTCCTACTTCACAGCATTCACCGTTAAAGTTATCTCTTAAATCCTTTAAGATATCTTCGCTGACCCCTTGTGAAATACCTACAACGTGCTCGGCAGCCCAGCTTAATCCTTCGGACTGTTCCGCAAATTTTGCGGCGGGTGCTTTACAGATTGGACATGCTTCCGGGGCGGAATCTCCTTCGTGAACGTAACCACATACTTGACATACAAATTTTTTCATACTTTAAATTCTCCTTTTTAAATTGTTATTTTCTTCAAATCAATAATAGTAACGATTACTGATATTATAATATAACAGGCCAGGGAATTTGTCAATACCTTTTAAAAGTTTTTTTATTTTAACTATTACAGGACTGCCCCCAAATACACAATCCGCCTTACTTGGGAGAGTATAGTTTACTTTTTGGAGATATTTTGCGGAGAGAATGTACAAATGGCTGTGGATTTCATTTGCTCCGGACCGGATGGGGAGTTTTAATCGGACGAAAACTGTATATTGAATCTCGCATAAGAAATTATGCCGGCTTATTGTCCCTTTTCTATAGAACAGAAAAAACTGCCTCTAAAATTAAAATATCCGGACTTTATTTTATAAAGAGCAGCTATTTTAATATTATGGGCAGTTTTTAAATAGATTACCTGTAACGTGAGAGGTTAACCGGATACAAAACCGGTTAAGCCTTATTCCTGCCTGATGAAACCTTACATTTAGAGCACTTTCCATAAAAGAATGTGGAGTGGCCCTTTATTTCTCCATCAAAGCCAGTTTCAGCTATTTTGTTAATATGATCCAGGGCACCCGGTGCGATATCAAGATCCTGTACGCGGGAGCATTCCGTGCATACAAAATGATAATGGGGCAGGGGGTTACCGTCAAATCGGTCACACCCGTTGCCGGGGGATAATTTAATAATTTCGCCCTGGTCAACTAACAGGTTTAAATTACGGTATACGGTTCCTAAACTAATATTAGGAAATTTCTCCCTGATGTTCATATATACAGTATCTGCAGTAGGATGTTCTTTGGTATGATACAGGTATTCCTTAATCGATTCCCTCTGACGGCTGAATTTCGTAGTAGTCATATCTCACCTCCGATAATAGTAATCATTATTAATTCTATCATATGAGGCAGATTTCGTCAAGGTGATTCATAGGGGCATAACTGCCACAAATTTATACATCAGTACAAAATGGCAGGCACTTCCGCCCAGACAGAATAAATGAAAGATTTCATGGGAGCCGAAATATTTATGCCTGTTATTAAAAATTGGGAGTTTTAAAGCGTAGATCACTCCGCCGACCGTATAAATAATGCCACCGGCAAGGAGCCAGTTAAAAGCATCTTTTGATAAGGCGTCAAGCAGAGGGGAGAAAGCCAGCACACAAGTCCATCCCATGGCAATATAGATAATCGAAGATACCCATTTCGGACAATATACCCAAAAAGCTTTCAGGCAGATTCCAAGAAGTGCCATACCCCAGATCAGGGACAGTAATGCGATTCCCACCGGGCCGTTTAAAACAATTAAGCAAACGGGTGTATAGGTTCCTGCAATCAGTATGAAAATCATCATATGGTCAAATTTTTTTAAGCGGCGGTTAATCTTGTCAGATAAATCAAAGGTATGATATACTGTGCTTGCGGTGTATAATAATATCATACTCAGTGCAAAAATGCCTAATGAGATAAAATGAACCGGATCCGGTGACTTGGAAGCCTTAAACAATAATGGAAGTGTTGCAAAGGCTGCCATAAGCATACCGATAAAATGAGTGATTGCACTTCCGGGGTCCTTGGGTTTCATAACTTGTTTTGCCATAACATCAATCCTTTCTTATTATAAAATAATTCATTATAGTACTAGTATTTGTATAATCTTTTAAAAAATTATCAATTAGTCATGGAAAATGCATGAAGTAGTTTTTGAAACTACATTAACTATATTGCTATACTACATCATGTGGAAACAAAATGCAAGGCCTATTTTAATTTTTTTTGCAGGCAATTGTACCTATATATTTAAACTAGTTTTGAAGGAATAAAGAAATTAAGGTTGGAACCAGGAGGAGGATTATCATGGATATTCAGATCGGTGATATTTTAAAATTAAAAAAACAGCATCCCTGCGGCAGCAGCCAGTGGGAGGTTTTAAGGGTAGGCATGGATTTCCGCTTAAAATGCTTAGGTTGCGGACATCAGATTATGATACCGAGAAAACAGGCGGAAAAAAGCATCCGCCAGATTATAAAAAAGGAACAGCAGGAATAGGCAGGGCTAAAGTTTAGGCTTAATCCGTAATAAATTCATAATTTATGGAGGTAACCGTATCCCCTTCCATGAGAAAAGTCAGCCGGGTATTGCCTTTGGTATAGATCAGGGAAGTGTTGTCACCGGTAAATTCATTGCCGTAAGCTTCCAGCACTTTATCCCGGGAAGCACCCAGGCTGATTCCTTCCTTGGTCGAGACACTGTCATCCGAAAAATCGATGGCGGATACATAATCCCCGTCCGATCCCGGGTAAGTGGATAAATTAAAACCGCTGTAGTAATAGATTTTATCCAGGCCCTGAAATGCGCAGCTTGGAGCTTCAAAGTATTCCAGGGGGGTCCCAAGGGTGTCAACGATCTTATCCGCCCGGTCATTTATATAAATGGAAGCACCGTTGTAATCAAACTGGTAGCCGGCCGTATTATCCGTATTCTGCGGGTTATTGTCCCCGGTGCTGTCGTTTCCCTTATTTGTGCTGCATCCGCCCAATAATAATATAATAAACAGTAAGATGAAAAACTTTTTCATATGCATGCTCCTTTCTTTACGGGTTAATCCTCGTCTTTTGTGGTTGCCTGTGCACCAAGACTTTTTAGATAGCCGTATTTTTTTAACTCTTCCAGCTGGGCTTTTTCCGTTGCATAGTACAGGCCGGCCTTTTCTTTCCAGAGCTTGCTTAAAGCAGGGTCATTTCTTTTATCCTCTATCTGAAAGGTTTTGCTTAAGATACTGCCAAAATATCCGGTGAATTTTTCAGCCCCGGCCAGGTTTAAATGAAGTCCGGCATCACAGGTATCCGTAATAAAATCAATTCCCATGTCATCGATAAAATTTAAAAAGTTAATATAGGTCAAGCCATTAGCTGCGGCATAATCGATTATCTGCTGATCCCATTCCCTGTACCAGTAAGGATAAATACTCGGGGATTTTATTAAAACCAGGGGGATATTATTGGCTTTACATAGGGCCGTCATCCGGTTCAGGTAATCGTAGCTGTTGTCGCCGAACCGGTAGTCGGCAAGCTTTTTCCCAGTGGGGACAACGGTAACCGGCTTTATATCCACCCGCATCAGGTAGCCGTTAATAGAAACTTTTTTCCGTTTGAACAGGTATTTGAAATCATCGGAGGTAAGGCCGGACCACCTTGAATGGTATCTCAATATGGGAAACAGGTAAGAAATAAAATTCTCTCCGTCTGTCATGGAAGCCCGGATATTCTTTAATTTTGCCGCGGAGAATTTCATGCCGTCCAAGGTCATCCGGTTATAGGCCTCGTTCTGGGGTTCATTGTATTTCATGGCCAATACGTTAAATACCACTACTTTCGGCTTTTCATACTTTAAGGTTTCCTCCAGTAAATAGTAGGACTGCCAGATAAGCTGCTGGGCACTTCCCCGGATATAACTGGTAATCCCGTAATCCTCCCATAAGGCAACAGGGGAAATATTGGAAAAGACTTCACAGTCACCGATAAATATAATATCGTGATTTTTTTCATCCGCGTAATATTCTTCGATTAAATTCCCTTCGTGTATTTCGGAAACATATTTCGGCATAAATAACTGCTGTAAAAATAGAAGGAAAATCAGGGCAAAGCCTATGGCAAGGAGATTCAAATATAAGTTTTTCTTCATCTTTTCCTCCGATCTTTTGGGTAAGTGTGAAAATGAAAAAAATTTTCACAGTTTCATTGAGCCGTATTGCATCGCTTACAGATTCGATATGTTATGATTGCTGGTGCATTGGAGCGTGTTTGAAAAATCATCCTCAGAGCTAGGCCCAGTTATTTAGCAAACGCTGTACTAGAACTGACTGTATATAAACTGGCTTGCATTATAACCGATACCGTAGGCACCGAATACCAATATGGAGAAAAACAGGATAAAATATACGGCGTACCTTACCAGAACTGGTTTTGCCGCCAGTTTTTCCCGGACACTTCCACTGCGCTGTATTAAGCTGACGGTTACTACCGCAGTTACACTAAGGATAAGCACGATATAATCGGATATTTTCAGTCCAAGGCCCATAAAACCGCCGTTAATGATTTCACCTATATTTAAATCGGTAAACACGGAGCCATACATTTTAAGGGTCGTGCCTACGTTCCGGTAGCAGTCAAAAGTCCTGAGAAAGCTCATAAGCCAGAAAGTCCGTGCAATCTGGAACAGGCGGTAAAAAAAGGTGTGTTCCACATGGAATCGGTGATGGAATTTCTCATAAAGGGGGGCACATTCCTGGGAGATCAGGATAATCACGCCGTTTGCCAGGCCCCATATAATGAAATTCCAGCTTCCTCCGTGCCAGAAGCCGGTGGTGAACCAGACCACGAGGGTAGCGATATAGACGGGAATCCGTTTGCCTATGTTTTCTCCAAACCGTGAACGGGAGACTTTCGAGAGGTTTAACATGGGCTTGCATACGGAGATTGGATAAAACAGATATTCCTTAAACCAGGTTCCTAAGGTGATATGCCATCTGCGCCAATACTCCACTATGGATTTTGAGAAATAAGGTCGGATAAAGTTTTCTTTGATACGGATCCCAAGGACTTGGGCAATACCGATGGTAATATCAATGCCTCCGGTAAAATCGGAATATAATTCTATGGCATAGAAAAACATTCCCAATAGGACATAAGCTCCCTGATATTTATCAGGATCCCCGATAATGGTGTTTACGGCAATTAAAAGCCGGTCGGCAATGACCAGTTTCTTAAAATACCCCCACAGGATTCTGGTAATACCAAAGGAGATATTCTTACGGTCAAACCGGTGTTCCCTAAACATGGTTTCCTTCAGGTCGTCAAACCGGCTGATGGGACCCTGTATCAGCTGGGGGAAAAAGGAGATGAACAGGGCTAATTTGCCGATATTTCTTTCTGCCGGGTATTTTTCCCGGTATACGTCAATTACGTAACCCATGGTCTGGAAAGTATAAAAGGAAATGCCGAGAGGGAGTATAAACTGGAAAAAGGACAATTCCTGGTTAAAAATCATATTGATGTTGTAAATTGCAAAATCCGTATATTTTAATACGGCAAGGATACCAAAATTTAAGAACAGGCACAATAAGAGCCACCGGAAACGCCTGGCTTTCATAAATGCTTTGTATTCTTTTTTCTCTTCCCTGGTAAGGGAGTCTTTCTTTTCTGTTAAATAGCTCTCCCGTTTTTCTTTCAGCCGGCTTAACCGCCTGCTGATGAAGTAGGACGAAACTGTTGTAAATAATATATAGATCAGATACTTAATCCCTGCAAAGAAATAAAAGATATAACTGCCGGTTAACAGCAGTACCCACTGATACCGTTTAGGTACCAGGTAATATATTATAAACAGCAGTATTATAAAAATAATAAAATTATGGGATGTAAAAAGCATGACGCCCCCTCATTCTTATTCATCTAGTAAACGTTCGACTAACTGCCAGAGTGCCTGGGCCGAATTAAAATTTTCCGGAACAATTTCATCTGCCGGAATGGCTACATCAAATTCATCATTAATTTCCGAGATCAGGGTCACGATATCAAAAGAATCTATAATATTATCGTCAATTAAAGTATCACAGGTTTCATAATCAATTTCAGGATGTAAGCTTTTTAAAATTTCTATCAGTTGCTCCATAATTTTCTCCATTCCTGCGCAGGTTTTTTGCGCATCTGAATTTTGTGCTTAAGGTTTGGAGGCATTTAAATAACACTGCCTTTGGAATAGCGATCCCGGAGTGATACCCGGTTTATTTTGCCGTTTGGGGTCAGAGGCATTTCTTCCAGGGCTTCGATTACATTCGGCAGCATGTATCTGGGGATTTTATCTTTCAACCGGTTTATGATTTCACCGGTATTTAAAATACCAACGTAAAACAGGATGATTTTTTTCTTATCCTCATCAAATAAACAGCAGGCGTTTTTAATTCCCTCCAGGTTGTTTGCCGCATTTTCAATTTCCCCAAGTTCAATGCGGTGCCCCATGTGTTTAATCTGACTGTCTTTGCGGGATATAAACAAGAGTTCCCCACGTTCGTTATATTTACCCAGATCGCCGGTCCGGTAAATTAATTCCGGATAGGCCCGGTTTAAGGGATTCTGGGTGAATACCTCCTGGGTCCGGTTAAAATCCCCGTAATAGCCGAGGGCCAATGCGGTGCCCCGGATGCAGATCTCACCGATACCACCGGCGGCGGGAATTTTATTTTTCTCATCCAGCAGCAGGATTTCCGTATTGCGAAAAGGCCGGCCGATGGGCATGATTTCTTCCGGTTCAAAGTCCCGGTCCACGTAATAATAACAGGACATCCCTGTGGCCTCCGTAGGACCGTATAAATTAAAAAATTGTGCTTCCTTCAGGGCTTTTTTCCACAGGTTAAACTGCTTTATGGGGAATACTTCACTGCCAAAGGCTATGGTATGAAGATATTTTGGAATTATTTTATCCAGGGTGCCAAATGAGGAAATCATGGTAAGGGCGGATACTACCCAGCAAATGGTATTTATTTTATACCGGTTTAAAAATTCCACCAGTTTCACCGGAAAGCGGAATAAACTTTTGGGAATCAGGTAGGTGGTAGCACCGAATTTTATGGTCGGATAAAGCTCTTTTAAGCAGGCGTCTACAAATAAAGGCGTCTGGTTTCCGAATATGGTGTCTTCATTAAACTGCAATACTTCCGACAAGCCTTCAATATAATCAATGACGGAGCGGTGGCAGGCCGCCACACCTTTTGGAATGCCGGAGGAACCGGAGGTAAACACGACATAGACGGGGTCCGTATCGATTGCCCGGTCTCTTATGCCTTTCAGGATAACATCTTCAGTAGCGGTTTTAATGATATCGTCATAGAGATAAACTTTTCCCTGATTTAAGACGGGAACCAGATCCTTGGTTGTCTGGTCACAGATAATTGCCCGGGGGTCCAGTCTGTCAAAAATAAGCCGGATGCGGTCCCTTGGCATCTCTTCATCCAAGGGCGCATAGTAATTGCCGCCGTAGACAATACCATAAAAGGCTGCGATGGCATCCGGCTGTTTTTTCATGAATACGATCACAGGTTCTTTGTATATTCCCTCCCTGCTTAAAAATGTTCCGATTGCCCTGGCCCGGTCATAAACCTCACGGAACGTAAGGCTTATTTCTTCATTGGCATATGCAGTTTTTTCCGGTTTTTGTGTAACCGTTGTTTCTAAATATTCTAAGAGATTACGCTGCATTTCTACTCCTTCCCTCCCCATCTATTTTGTTATTAAACAATGGAATTCATTTTTTAATTTCACATTGCATAAAAGAATGGACTGTGCGGCCAGCACTTCCATGGCATCCAGAAACCCTGGGCCAAGGGGATAGTCCCGTTTGATAATGGACAGTTCGGTGCATCCGATTAAGATGACCTGGCACCCGTGTTTTTTAAGTTCTTCGGACACGCTGTAAAACCGGTCCGGCTCATAGGGACAGCCGGCTTTGATATTTTCATAAATTAATTTATTTATAACTTCCTGGCCCTTTTTGGACGGAGTAATCAGGCGGATACCGTGTAACTGCAATTCATCCTGAAAAATCTTACTGAAAACGGTTCCTTCCGTTGCCATTAATCCGGCAATTTCCACATTGTTATTTTTTAAGTACAGGGCTGTTTCTTTAATCATGTTAATGATCGGAACCGGTATTTTCTGCGAAAGCAGGGAATGGTAAAAATGTGCCGTGATACAGGGGATAGCAATATAGTCTATATTCAGGGAAGCCAGTTTATTTCCAATTTCAAGCATTGGGAATACCGGGTTGTTTCTGCTCTTGCCAAGGATATGGGCAGTCCTGTCCGGAATGGAAGGACAGTTATAAATTACCGTTTCCAGGTGTTCCTGATCGGTTTTGGCATCCGTCATTTTTAAAATCAAATCGAAAAAATAACTTGTGGCAAAGGGGCCAAGTCCTCCGATAACTCCTAATTTTTTCGTAGAACATTCTCCTTTCAATCTATCCGGTATCCTTTGGCTTAATAATCTGCATGGGGTTAATAGCTGCCTTCCGGTGTATTTATTACCCCATTATTCCTCCGGCGTGGGCGGATATAAATCCTTATTATAATTGTAATAGTTATTGCCGCGTTCGTCGGACAATTCTTTAAGCTCGGAATCCGTGAGCATAAAGGATTCCTTATGATCCACATTGGGGCAGGAATCGTAGTGGTACCAGCCGTCGCCCGTGTCAGCCAGGCTCCAGTAGTGTCTCGTTTTGCCTCCGACCCTGGTGATATCCATATTCTCGATCCCCGTCAGGGTGAGCAATTCCTTGGATACCGCAAAGTAGGTAAAACAGTCACCCACGCCTTTTTTTATTCCGTTGTAGGCTTCCTTTACCCAGTCGCTCTTATCGGAATATCCGGTATAGGAAATATGGCTTTTTACCCATTTATAGATGGCATAAGCCTTTTCCCGCTGTGTCATGGAAGAATCGGTAATGTTATTCAGAATGTCTTGGGCTGCAGAATCCAGCAAATCTTTGTCCATCACATATTCTTTTACGGTCACGGTAATGGTCTTTTCCGCTTTATTGCCGCTTGAATCGGCCGCGCTGTAAATAACCGGGTAAGAGCCCGTTTTCCTTAAATTTACGGCACTGCTGTCTACTTCCAGGGATACTTCCTTATCTTTGTTATCTGCTACGGTTACATTTGTTTTATAAGAAATCTTGTCACCGATATAAACCGTTTTATCCATGGCTCCTACAATAACGGGTGCCTGGGTATCAGCTATTACCTTAAGCCTGGCTGTGATTTCACTTATGTTTCCGCTGGTATCCGTTAGCAGGATACCGGTATCATAAATGCCGGCTTTCCTGGTATCGGGAGGAGTTTTAAAAGCTACGGTAACTGCAGAAACATCCAATATATCTCTAACAAATGCTTTTGCTTCAATAGTATCACCGGTCCAGATTTCCTGGTCCACCGCCGTCGCTGACGGCGGGGTCGTATCGATTACCTCAAGTTGGCAGGTAACGATATTATTATCTGCTTTAATTTTGATATCATACACACCCGGTTTATTTAAATTTAATTTACTGATATCCGTTTCATAGGAAAGGTTATAATCCGCAGTATTTAAGAATTCCTTTATATCGGCAATGGGGGAGCCGGCTTCCATCCGCAGTTTTTTCTTAATGTCTATAAGGGTCAGGTAAACGGACAGTTCTGCCCGGTTTCTGCTGGTATCGGTAAGGACCAGGGTCAGGGATTGTTTTCCGGGCTTATTGAAATCGGGCGGGGATTTATAAGCGGTTGTTACGCTGGTTGCATCGTTTATATTGGAGATAAAGGCTTCCGGTTTTATTTCATCCCCTACCGGTGCGGCCTGGTTTACCACGTCAGCAGAAGGAGGACTGGTATCGACAATCGTTAAAGTAGACGTATATATTTTACCTCCTGTCCGGATCTGGACAGGATAAGCCCCCGGCGTATTAAGGTCCAGGGAGGAAATATCGGTTTCGAAAGCAGCATCTTCCTTTTGGTTGATTAAAAATTCCTTTGCATCAAACAGTACACTGCCTGCTTCCAGGGTAACGGATTTTTTTACTTTGGGTAAAAAATACTGGTAGCTGAATATCCCTATTACGATGGCAGCAATGCAGAATAACGTGATAAGAAGGATTTTAGTTGCATTGCGTCTGTGTTTTCTTTCCATGTATACCTCCATATAAATACTAATACGGTTCATTATTCCTGATTATCTTATTTTTTAACCTTATAAGTAAGTCATCCGCTTCTTAGCGGAGTGTAAGCGGTGGATTAGGGACTTAACTTTTCAGCCGGAGTTCATGCTGAGTTCATGCTCCGACTGAAATACCTGCGCAGCAGGTATAAGGTTATGAGCAAATAGCGTAGCGGACCTGGAATATCCGCTTTGACTTGATTTGTTCGGTGAAAAAGGATGCCGTCAGATAATGAAAGTATTATATGATTATCGGAGAAAATATAAACACTTCTTAAGAAAAAATAGAAGTAACTATTTCATACCGCAGGAACGTGGTGACTGTATAGTCTTAAGTGGGATTATAATAGAGCCGGAAATTACAGGCTGGAACCAGGCTGATATATTAAAAAAGATTTTTGAAGGATTAAAAGCGGATTACTGCGTGATAAGCAAAATAAAAAACGCATGACGCGCCAGAGGGATTGTCACCGAAGTGACAGCGCGTCAGCGCCAGAGCCTGGCTTGCCAGGCTCTTAATTCTCCAATAGGAAATTACGGTAAATTAAACTAGATCAGTTCGGTATGCAGGGTAATTCCCGGGAAAAATTATTGGTTTTCCAATTCCATTTTAGCCAGTTGGATGCAGCCCATAATGCCCTGATTATCTTTAAGGGCAGCAGGAACAATATAATTGTCCATATCGCTTATCTGGGGAGTTCTTACATAGCCGTTTAATAATTCGGTCACCTTGCTGCGTATCATAGGGAAAAGCTGTTCCTGATGCATGACACCGCCGCCCAATACGATCCGGTGGGGGGAAAGGGTCAGGATATAGCCTGCCAGTGCCTGTGCGATATAATAAGCTTCCAGTTCCCACACTTCAGGACTGTCTTTTAATTCAACGGCTTTTTTGCCCCAACGCTTTTCGATGGAAGGGCCGGATGCCAGGCCTTCCAGACAATTGGGATGATAAGGGCATGCCCCTTCAAAATGGTCCTCCGGATGTTTGCTGAGTAAAACATGTCCGGCTTCCGGATGGAGCATCCCATGAAGTAATCTGCCGTTTTGGTAAACACCAACTCCGACTCCAGTACCGATGGTTATGTAAATACTGGATTCGATTCCCTTCGTGCTTCCCCAGGTAGCTTCCCCAAGGGCGGAACCGTTAACGTCCGTATCAAAACCGATGGGAATGGACAGGAATTTTTTTATATTGCCGACAAAATCATAATTTGCCCAGGCTAATTTCGGAGTGGAAGTAATGTAGCCATAGGTTTTTGAGTTTTTATCCAAATCAATGGGACCAAAGGAACCAATTCCCAGGGCCTTAATCTCTTTCCCTTTAAAATAATCTATAATTTTGGGAATGGTAATGGAAGGAGTTTCCGTAGGGATGGAAACCTGTTCAAGAATTTCGCCGTTTTCGTTACCGATTGCCAGCACCATTTTTGTACCGCCGGCTTCTAATGCACCAAATAACATGTCATAAACCTCCAGGTAATAATCTAGTAATTAATTTAGCAGCCTTTTTTAAAGGCAAATACTTTCTCTTATTTTAACCCAAGTTCCGCAAAAAATATAGTACTAATTTAGCAAAAAATAAGATATCATCGTTTTCCTAAAAAATTCATTCTGTTTCTTGAAGTATAAAAAATAGGGTGCTATACTTTTTATAGCTGCAATTTTATGGAGACGAAAGTATATTCCGTGGGCAGGAAGTCATGTTAGGCTTAAAACCTGATTTGTACGTGCGCCAAAGCGCACAGATAGGAGTTAGGTTGAAAAATAAATTTTTCAACCGCAAGTTTGTGCTTGCGCACCACAAACTTGATATGCACAAAGAACGTGCGCAAGAATAGAGGTTAAAATGAGATATTTTACAACGGAAATTAAAACAAATTTAGAATCACAGCCGGAAGTACCTGCAACCCTTACCGGATATATTCCGGACAATTCAAAGGAGATAGAGCCAGGCAGGCTCCATCCTGCCGTGATTATTTTGCCGGGAGGCGGTTACGGTTTTACTTCCGACCGGGAAAATGAAGCGGTTGCCCTGAAGTTTATTTCGGAAGGGATCAGTGCTTTTGTCTTAAAATATCATGTGGCACCGGTGCGCTTTCCCAATGCTTTATGCGAAGCACTGCTTTCGGTTAAGCAGGTAAGGGACCATGCTAAGGAGTATCATATTGATGAAAATAATATCAGCGTATGCGGCTTTTCAGCTGGCGGACATCTGGCGGCTTCGGCCGGGGTCCATTGGAATAATTCTTATATACAGGGCTTATTGGGCATCAGCACGGAAGAAATAAAGCCCAATAAATTAATCCTGTCCTATCCGGTCATTACAGCGGGTGAATGTGCCCACCGGGGTTCTTTTGACAATCTGCTGGGAGAGGAGAATACGTCAGAAAAATGGCTTGATTTTAACAGCCTGGAAAAGCAGGTCACCTCGGATACTCCCTGCTCTTTTATCTGGCATACCTATGAAGATAATTCGGTACCCGTGCAGAATTCCATGCTGTTTGCCGCCGCTCTGATTGAGCATAAAATCCCTACGGAACTGCATATTTACAGAAGGGGCGGACATGGCCTTTCTTTGGGCAGCCACATGGTATACGGGGATCGGAAATACGGGGATAATCATGTTACTTCCGACTGGATTGAGAAGGCCATTCGGTTTATTTACGATTGATTTTTAAGCCATAAGCAGCTTCAAAACGGATATTCGCATTCCGCTATGCTTTATACTCATAGCATTTTACACAGCTATCCTCAGCTTAATAACCATGTCATAAGCTTTGACAGGTGCTCTATTCATTATCATATACTACATGGCAGATAATGATACTACATTGACAAGACCGGGTCAATATAGTAGAATGATAGTAAATTTATGGATATATAAATTAATTTAGATATATCTAAAATAAAAAGACGGAGGAATGGTATGGGTAAATTAGTAATTCATGCAGGCAATCAAAAATCCAGGATTCATAAAGAAATCTACGGGCATTTTTCCGAGCATTTGGGGAGATGCATTTATGAAGGACTATATGTTGGTGAAAATTCTAAAATTCCCAACAAAAACGGAATGAGGACGGACGTGGTAGAAGCGCTAAAGGAAATGAAGCTTCCGTTACTGCGGTGGCCGGGAGGCTGTTTTGCGGACGAGTACCACTGGAAGGATGGCATAGGACCCAGGGAGAACCGTAAGAGGATGATTAACACCCATTGGGGCGGAGTGCTTGAAGACAACAGTTTTGGCACCCATGAGTTTATGGAACTGTGTGGCCAGATCGGCTGTGAACCCTATGTAAACGGAAATCTGGGAAGCGGCACGGTACAGGAAATGTCCGAGTGGATAGAATATATGACCTTTGACGGCGTATCCCCCATGGCTGATTTGCGGGCTAAAAACGGAAGGAAAGAACCCTGGAAGGTAAAATTCTTTGGAGTAGGGAATGAAAACTGGGGCTGCGGCGGCAACATGACACCGGAGTATTATGCCAACGAATACCGGAGGTATCAGACCTATTGCAGAAATTACGGAGATAACCGCCTCTTGAAAATAGCCTGCGGCCCCAATGATAATAATTATGAATGGTGCGATACGGTCATGAGAATGGCACATCCCTATATGGATGCCCTTTCCCTGCATTACTATACGATTGAAAATAAATGGGAAGACAAGGGCTCCGCAACGGTTTTTGATGAGAAAGGCTGGTATAAAACCTTAAAACACGCCCTTCATATGGAAGAGCTGGTAACCAGACATGCTAAGATCATGGATAAGTATGACCCGGATAAACGGATTGCCCTTGCGGTGGATGAATGGGGCTGCTGGTTTAATGTGGAACCGGGTACGAATCCTGGCTTTTTATATCAGCAGAATACCATGAGGGATGCGCTGGTAGCCGGAATCACTTTAAACATCTTCAATAAACACAGTGACCGGGTCCGGATTGCCAACATAGCCCAGCTGATCAATGTATTACAGTCCGTTATTTTGACGGAAGGGGAGAAGATGCTGCTGACGCCTACTTATCATGTATTTAAAATGTATCGGTGCCATCAGGATGCAACTCTGGTTGACAGTTACCTGGAAACCGAAGAGATTGGCGTAGATGGATTTAAACTTCCGAATCTTTCCGAATCTGCTTCAATAGACGGGGAAGGCAGGATAAACCTGACCATAAATAACTTATCCGTCACGGATGCCTATGAGATTAACAGTGTCCTGGTAGATAAAAAGCTTCATTCGGTAAAAGCAGAAATCCTTACCAATACCATGGGAGCTCATAATACCTTTGAGGATCCTGATGTGGTACATACGGAAGCGTTTACGGAATTTAAGGCAGGGGAAGGCAGTTTGGGTTTTGTTATCCCTCCCTGCAGTATCCTGCATTTTACATTGGAGTAACAGGAAAAGCTAAATATAAAGTAATTACAAGGATTCATAGACATAGATATCCATAGAAATTTGCAGGATCTGTTCTGCTGATGTCAAAGCGGATATTCGCAATCCGATTTGCTGCATGTTCTTAACCTGTAACACGGTAAATAGAAAACCTATAGGAAGTCCCAGGTTATGGGTACTTTCTATAGGTTTTTTACAAACTGTTATTTAATTAAAACGAATAGTATTATAAAACTATACAATATTATGAACTGATTTGCATAATGAACTGATTTGCATAATGAACTGATTTGCATAATAAACTATTTTACATAATAAACTATTTTACTTATTAAATATGTTATATTACAAACTGTTTTATATACCGTTTGCTTAATATAAGGGATTTCTCGATCTCTTCCTTTGAGCCTTCAAAGGCTTTATCTTCTATTTCGATGCAGGTATATCCTTTGTATCCAATGTCAGTCAAAGCGGAAACATATTTACCCCAGTCCACATCGCCGAGACCCGGAAGCTTCGGGGACATATACTGAAGGGGCGTAGCCATAATGCCTACCTCATCCAGCTTATCCCGGAATATTTTTATATCTTTGTAATGTACATGATAAATACGGTCCTTAAATTCATATAAAGGCTTTATGTAATCGATCATTTGCCATACGAAATGGGAAGGATCGTAGTTAAGTCCTAAATTTTTGCTTGGGATCAACTCAAACATTTTTCTCCAGATGGCAGGAGTTGTGGCAAGGTTTTGACCGCCTGGCCATTCATCACCTGTAAATAACATAGGGCAGTTTTCAATTGCAATCTTAACCTGATTCTCTTCTGCCAGTTTTACAATAGGGGGCCATACTTCTTCATAAATTTTAAAGTTTTCCTCCACGTTTTTACGGGAATCCCTTCCGATGAAAGTAGTGACCGTTCCAACTCCGAGCCTTTTGGAGGCGAGGATAACCTTCTTTAAGTGCTCAATATATACGGCCCGTTTTTCAAGATCACCGTCCATGGTATTGGGGTAATAGGCCAGGGAGGAAATCTCCACTTTCCTGTCGGAACAATATTGTTTTATGTACTCAATTTTGGCATCGGTTAAATTATCCACGTCAATATGAGTGACGCCGGCATATCGCCGTTCTGCCTTACCCATTGGCCAGCAGGCCATTTCAACACATTCAAAACCCTGTCCTGCCGCAAAATCGATTATCTCTTCAAAGGTATAATCCGCCAGTACGGCACTTACAAACCCTAGTTTCATGTAAACACCTCCGTTTAATAGAGACTGCTGAAAAAGTCCCGTTTGATATGTAAATCATATTACTTTTTTCTGTAAAAATCAATGAATTATTATCCCAGGTAGACGCAGACAAAAAAAGACTTATAATTACCATCAACGGAAGTACGGCACCCCGGTATTTAACCGGTGAGGCAAAAGTCTATGTCACTTTCTCCGAAGGCCATTACATTGTGAAACTGGTGAAAGCCTGTCTGTTAAGCAGCAGGTTGAAAACCTGGATTGATATACAATAATTACCAGCGCTTTGATAATTCTTTTTCTTTCTCTATAAACATGGTATAATTCCGTTGAGGCTGCTTCATTTGTAAAAATGTATTGCCAAGAATGGTATGCAAACCATCCTCAGAAACTGACCTTAAATTCTATGGAAACCGGAGCAGGCCCGATTAAAGTGCTTATTCAGTAATTAAATAAAAGTGAATTCCCCCATTCGGAAAGGACATGAATGAATATACCAGATAAGCAGGATATACGGAACATACAGGAAAACCGCAGCATTAATTATTGCCGGAAATGCCTTTTAAAGGATATGCCGGAAAAGGCATATTTTAAGAATCTCTATGATTATATTGAGACCCTCAGTGTAGATATCAAGGCGGAGGCTAAAGTATATGAAAGCAGATTAAGTATCTGTAAGGAATGCGATAATCTGATAAACGGCATGTGCCGGATCTGCGGCTGTTTTATAGAACTTCGGGCGGTGATCTCAAAAAACTACTGTCCGGATATGGACAGGAAGTGGTAGTATACTTGCTGCTGGCACCGCTGCGTCTCCCTTCCATGGCTTGCAGACTGAAAATTCATTCTGCAAGGTTGATACAGCCATCAACTTGTCGGTGCACTGGTATAAAACGGGCTTTCGTACATATTCTAATCGAATAGGAATGAACGGGTAAATAAAAGCATATTCCATTATAGATAGATACTTTAGCGGTATTTGAAACTTGCAGAATTACAGAAAGGACGGAAAATATGGAATATTTTAAAAAATTATTTTTGGGGCGTGGATTAGATCCCATTTATGCAGAATATTTATCCGGCGGAATCATGATATTAATAATTATTCTTCTGTGTGTGGCAATCAATCTTATCTTTAAAAAACTTGTGCTGAAGCTTCTGACCCGTTATGTACAAAGTAATAAACACAAGTGGGATAATATCCTGCTGGAAAGGCAGGTATTTCACAGACTTGCCCTGATTCTCCCGGCGGTGGTCGTTTATAATTTTGCTCCTGTTTTTATCCGGTATGAAAATATTATAAAGAGAATTACCTTGACCTATATATTTGTTGTGGCAATATTTGTAATTAATTCCGTATTGGACTCGATTAACGACATATATAAATTTTACCCCATATCCAGGGTACGCCCTATAAAAGGGCTGATCCAGGTAGTAAAAATCGTAATATATATCATAGCGGGTATTATAATCCTTGCCAATCTGTTAGGGCAGAGCCCACTGGCGTTCTTAAGCGGAATCGGAGCCTTGACGGCAGTATTTTCCCTGGTGTTCAAAGACTCCATACTGGGGTTTGTAGCAGGAATCCAGCTGACCTCCAACAACATGCTCCGGATCGGAGACTGGATTGAGATGGAAAAGTACGGTGCGGACGGGGATGTGGTGGAAATAACTTTAAATACGGTGAAAGTCCAGAACTTTGACAAAACCATTGTAACAATACCGGCCTACGCCCTGGTATCCGACTCCTTCAAAAACTGGCGCGGCATGCAGGAATCCGGGGGCAGGCGGATTAAGAGGTCGGTCTATATCGATACCACCAGCATATGCTTTTGTACACCGGAAATGATAGAGAAGTTCAAGCAGATCCACTATCTTAAGGAATATATATTAAAAAAGGAAGAAGAATTAAAAGAATATAATCAAAAGCACGGAGTCCAGAAAGAACTGCTGATTAACGGCAGGCACCTTACCAATATCGGTACCTTCCGCGTATATATCCAGAACTATATTTCAGACTATCCGGGAATTCATAGTGGGATGTCCCATATTGTGAGGCAGCTGCCGCCCGGAGAATTCGGCCTGCCACTGGAAATTTATGCTTTTACCAGCCATACCGACTGGATTATTTATGAAAACCTCCAGGCGGACCTGTTTGACCATATACTGTCGGTAGCGGCCGAATTTAACTTAAGAATATTCCAAAACCCTACCGGCCAGGATCTAAGAGTCTGGGGAAGAACGGATTCCTAAAAAGAAAAAATTTTAATCGTGGTAAACCCTGCAAGATTTTCCGGAAATACGTGTATAGCTTATTGAAACCAATTGTTCAGTCTTTTTATTTAAATAGCAGATTGGATTGTTATTATATGCAGTAAGCATGGAAAAGAGGTAACATGTATAAAGGACTTAAAATAGGAAATCTTACGGCAAAGCTCCCCATTATCCAGGGAGGAATGGGCGTAGGAATCAGCTTAAGCTCCTTGGCCGGTGCAGTTTCGGCAAAGGGCGGCATAGGGGTAATATCCACGGCACAGATCGGATTTACGGAAAAGGATTTTGACCGCAATCCACTGGAAGCCAATTTAAAGATGATTGGAGAACATATCAAACGGGCAAGAAAATTAGCGCCCTCAGGAATTTTAGGAGTTAACATAATGGTGGCTACGCAAAACTATGCCAGGTACGTAAAAGAAGCCATAAAAAACGGGATAGATTTAATTATTTCCGGAGCCGGACTCCCGATCGAACTGCCGGAAATAGCAAAAGGTACCAGGACAAAACTGGTTCCTATCGTATCCTCCTTAAAAGCAGCCAATGTTATCTTGAAAATGTGGGACAAGAAAAACAATGTAACCCCGGATGCCCTGATTATCGAAGGGCCAAAGGCAGGAGGCCATCTTGGGTTTTTACCGGAGCAGCTTGAGAACATTGACGATGCGGCTTATGATGAAGAGATTAAGAGCATTATTGCTCTGACAAAAGATTACAGCACCAAATATGGGAAAGAGATACCGGTCATTGTAGCCGGGGGAGTCCAGAACAAACAGGATATGGAGCATTATTTTTCACTGGGGGCAGAAGGTGTCCAGGTGGCGACAAAATTTGTTACCACGGAGGAATGCGATGCGGACATTAAATACAAGCAGGCATATATAAACTGCAAGAAAGAGGATATTGTCATTGTAAAAAGTCCGGTCGGAATGCCGGGACGAGCTATTAAGAATGCCTTTATGGAACGGGTGTATTTAGGCCGCATCCCCATAAAACGCTGCCATAACTGTATCAAAACCTGCAAGCCGGCAGAGACACCCTACTGCATTACGGATGCCCTGGCCAATGCCGCCAGAGGTAATATTGACGAAGCCCTGTTATTCTGTGGGGCCAATGCCTATATGGAAGATAAGATCAGGACAGTTCAGGACGTTCTGGATGATTTTTTTGCATAATTTTTCGCAAAAAAAGACTTGCCATGCTTTAAACATTATGGTAAAATATATATTCGTGATATGTTATACAAAATTTTCCTTGCTCTTTACACACAGATGGACAAATGCGCAGTTCCATACTGTCAATGAGACCCAACGAGGGCCGTTGCGATAAAGGGCCAGAGACCAGAAGGAGGTGCAGACAACTATGAACCAATATGAGTTAGCCTTAGTTGTAAATGCAAAAATCGAAGATGAAGCCAGAACAACAACTTTAGAATCCGTTAAAGATCTTATTACAAGATTTGGCGGTACGGTTACTAACGTTGATGAATGGGGTAAGAAAAGATTAGCTTACGAAGTTCAGAAAATGAAAGAAGGCTTTTACTATTTTATCAAATTCGATGCTGATTCAACATGCCCAGGCGAAGTTGAAGATCGTATTCGCATTATGGAAAATGTAATCAGATTCTTATGCATTAGACAGGACGCATAATAAAAGGAGGTATTCCTTAATATGAATAAAGTCATTTTGATTGGCCGTCTCACAAGAGACCCAGAAGTAAGATACTCTCAAGGAGAGAATTCCTTAGCTATAGCAAGATATTCCCTGGCTGTTGACCGCAGATTTAAAAGACCCGGTGAAGCGGATGCAGATTTTATCAATTGTGTTACTTTTGGAAAAGCTGCGGAATTTGCTGAAAAGTATTTAAAGCAGGGAACAAAAATTGCCGTTACCGGACGGATCCAGACCGGAAGCTATACCAATAAGGATGGACAAAAAGTTTATACTACCGATGTTGTAGTGGAAGAACAGGAATTTGCTGAAAGCAAAGCAGCATCCAGCGGAGATTCCGGTTCCAGCTATCAGCAGACCACCAGACCTGCTCCAAGTCAGGCAGTTGGAGATGGTTTTATGAACATACCGGATGGATTAGATGAGGAATTGCCATTTAATTAAGCATTAAGAATAATATTAAGTATACATTAAAATGTATTCATCGGATAAGGAGGTCAGTTATGCCATATAATAAGAATGACAGAAATGATAGAAATGATAAAGGCGATTCTCCAATGAGGAGAAGAACCAATCGCAGAAGAAAAAAAGTTTGTGTATTCTGTGCGGACAAGAATCACGCAGGTATTGAATATAAAGACGTTAATAAATTAAAGAGATATGTATCTGAAAGAGGCAAGATTCTTCCAAGAAGAATCACCGGTAACTGTGCAAAACACCAGAGAGCCCTTACAGTAGCAATCAAGAGAGCAAGACATATCGCTTTAATGCCTTACACACTGGATTAATCCAGGTAAAAACAAGGTTATAGAGGGTGTGAAAGTCGGTTTATACGACCTATATCACTTTGAATAAGAAATGAAAATAGCCGTTACATGACGAAAGTGAAATGCTTCACTTGGGTTGTGTAGCGGCTTTTTTGGCAAAGAGGAATTAATTAGTTATAATAACGGCACTTCAAAATAATTGAGGAATTAAATTCCGGAAGTTTTGGAGACGATAAAATATTTAATACGTAATATACCGCAGCAGATTATTGTGAAAGGTGTATGATAAGACAGGAACAATACGAAAGCCTGCAATTTATCTAACCAAGGAATAAAGGTATACCCGGCTTTTATTGGAACTGTCAACCGTTGCATTAACCATGATGTGATCAGCATCATTCCAGCCTATGGAATACTCATGAATTCCAGGCTGGTTTTTACGGTTCAACAAATAAAATTTACCTGCTTTGATATCAATCACACCAAGCTGTTGTATTACATCCTCACCAAAAGAGGATACAAGAAGTTTATCATTATCAGAATTTATAATGAGATTTTCTGCCAGCTCTTCGGTGATTCCTTCCACTGTAATTCTCGTTCCCGCGAATTCATCCACCAGATAAATTCTGCCGGCCTCCTTTACAAAATCATATCTGCCGCTTGAAAACCTTACATAAAGATTGTCATCTTTTTGTTCCGCAGGAGTCCAGTACCCGGCATTGCGATAGATTTCTGTAAGTGTATCCGAGGAATAATCATAACAATAATAGTTGAATTTTTCTTCCGTGAGAGTTTCCATCAGCAGAAGCTTATCCTCCACTACCTTTGCGGATGAAATAGAGAAAAGACCGGTCAATTCAGAGAGTGGGACGGCTTTCTTTCTATTTGTATCTACCAGATATGCTTCTGTATTTTCTATCGTCTGTCCTATGGATAATACAAATCGGCCTTCTCCAAGATAATGCGAATTCCGAAGAACCGGATAGTTTATAAGGTACGTGCCGTTTGCACGAATTCCCTGTAGTATGTCGCTTACTTTGCCCGTCTCCAAATCATATCCGGCTGGGTAGGCCCATTTATCTGATTGAGGATTTTTATATAAGGTCAGCCAAATTTCGTTATCGCCGGATACACTAAGGGTAAATACAGCGTCGTTTCCATCCTCCAGCATAAAGCGGTTGCCTTCGTTCTCCTGCAATAACGAGGTTCCCTTATAATTAATATAGGTATAATCAATATCTTCCGTAATCCCAAGCAAGGTCACTTTCCGTTTGATTTTATCGGAAGGCACCGGAATGAATTTATTATTTACAGCAGCATAATACTCCGTTTGGCCGGAAGTGTCTGAATAATAAAATAAAGGACCGATTAAGCTCATATAGTTATCCGACTTTAAATATTGAACGGCAAAAACATCCTCCAGGGTGCTGGTTGCATATAAAGAAATGTGGCTTTTATCAGGGGAAGTATTGATACGGTCCGATACTTCCGGTATCTGATTAGCCTTACTTTCGGAGTCGGGTACGATTTCCGTTTCTTTCATATGGAACAGTGAAATAACCCATTCCCGAAACTGTGCATTAACAGTATAAGCGGCAGAAAAAGACACGACTGCTATGACAAAAGCAGCAGCTACACCAATCCACCATCCATGGACGATTAATTTTACTTTCTTTTCCGGAGTTATTGCATCATATATAAGTTGATCGTCTATTTCTCCGATTGCTTCCCATATATTATTTAAATTCATTTCCGTAACCTCTTTCTAATAAAAAGTGGCATAAAGCCTTGCCATCCCGTGACAGAACTGATTTCACCTTGCTCTTGCTGTATCCAAGCAGATTAGATATCTCCTCAATCGTATCAAAGAAAAAATAACGCCGGATAAAAATATTTCTTTTGTCGATCGATAATCCTCTGAGAAATTCATTGATCGTGTCTACGAGTTCCTTCACTTCAAGCTTCCTTGATAAATTAACATTTTCAATCAGCACATTTTCCAATTCCTCAATCACTTGTGCCGTATTCGAGTTTCTTTTTTGGGCAAGAGCAAAATTTAATTTCTTTATGGAGAGATTCCGTACGATTTTACAAAGAAAAGCAGAAAAGTACACCGGACGTGCCGTTGGGATTGCGTTCCATACCCCAAGATAAGTATCGTTCACACATTCTTCGGCTTCCTCATTACTGTGCACAATATTCAGGGATATTTTCGTACATAATTTTTCATACTTGTTTTTTGTTTCCGTAATGGCCTGTTCCGACCTGCTCCAATATAATTCAATAATTTCATTGTCTTCCATGCTTTTTCCTCCTTCATTTCATAAGTACGGATTTATTTGAAAAGGGTCGCAGAAATTAATAACTTATTTTGAGGTTAATATCATTTTGGGTTAATAACCATATATTCAATGAAAGCTACATATCATGTTTATAAAGCGTCGATAATCTGTTTAGTTAATTTTAGAAGAAAGGTCTGCTGATGACAGTATTTTTATAACTGTTCCGTAAGAGATTGACATGTTGATGATTGTATAAAACAGTCCATAATTAGATTACACCACAAATGGATCTGCATTACAATTTAATTTACTGATTAGGTCGTGAGATTCAAGCATCCATTGGAAGTAAAGAATTGCAGTAATGACAGTTTTGTGAAACCAGGAGTCATTAAAAATATTAAAATTTTGGAAAAAGTTACTTGACAATCAGGGAAGGTTATTATATTATAATATTGATAACGATTACTATTATTGATAAAAAGAAATCAATAAAGTGAAAACGGATATTCGCATTCCGCTTTGTTACATGTTCATAACCTATCACGCAGTTATGCTGAGGTTTCATTGGAGTTTGAATCTCCACTGAATTTTTAAGTCTTACTTCCGCCTTTGGAGGTGCCAGACTTCCTTGATGGGTTAAATCATATCAAATTATAAAAAAAACAGGAGGTAAATTATTATGTCATTAATCGGAACTGAAGTAAAACCATTCAAAGCGCAGGCTTATCACAACGGAAAATTTGTAGAGGTTACAGAAGCAGATTTTAAGGGTAAGTGGAGTGTAATCTGCTTTTATCCTGCGGATTTCACTTTTGTGTGCCCAACGGAACTGGAAGATTTACAGAACAATTATGATACATTAAAACAGCTTGGAGCGGAAGTTTATTCTGTTTCTACCGATACTCATTTTACCCATAAGGCATGGCATGACAATTCGGAGGCCATCCGTAAATTAACTTATATTATGATTGGAGATCCCTCTCATACACTTTCCCGCAATTTTGATGTATTGATTGAAGCAGACGGAGTTGCAGACCGCGGCACATTTCTTATTGATCCGGACGGTATCGTTCAGTCGGTAGAGATCAATGCAGGAAACATTGGCCGCGATGCAAGTATTCTTATTAATAAGATCAAGGCTGCCCAGTACGTAAGAAATAATCCTAACGAAGTATGCCCGGCTAAATGGAAAGAAGGAGAAGCAACACTGAAACCAAGCCTTGACCTGGTAGGAAAAATCTAAGGAGCGAAGATTATGATGCTGGATGCTGAAATTAAGAAACAACTGAATGAGTATCTCCGGCTTCTGGAAAATGATGTGCTGATTAAAATCAGTACAGGATCCGACAGTATATCAAAAGATATGACGGCTCTGATCGATGAACTGACCGCCCTGTCGCCAAAAATTAAGACAGAGCAGGATAGATTGCCCAGAACGCCGAGTTTTAGCGTTAACCGTATCGGGGAAGACACCGGAGTCTCTTTTGCAGGAATCCCTCTGGGCCATGAATTTACTTCCCTGGTACTGGCTCTTTTACAGGTAAGCGGAAGAGCGCCCAAAGTTGACGGTAAATTAATTGACCAGGTGAAAAAGCTCAAGGGTGAATACCGTTTTGAGACTTACATCAGTCTGAGCTGCCATAATTGCCCGGAGGTTGTACAGGCGCTTAACTTAATGAGCATTCTGAATCCTGGTATTACCCATACTATGATTGACGGTGCGGCTTTTAAGGATGAGGCGGAAAGTAAGAACATTATGGCTGTACCTACGGTTTATTTAAACGGTGAAGTTTTCGGCAGCGGACGTATGACACTGGAGGAGATTCTTGGAAAATTAGGAAATGCACCTGACAAAACAGAATTCGAGAAAAAAGAGCCTTTTGAAATACTGGTGATCGGAGGCGGCCCGGCGGGAGCCAGCGCAGCCATCTATGCGGCGCGCAAGGGCATTCGGACGGGTATTGTTGCCGAACGCTTCGGAGGCCAGGTAAGAGAGACACTGGGGATCGAGAACCTGATCAGTATTGAATATACCGAAGGTCCCAAGTTTGCGGAAAGCCTGGAGCAGCATGTTAAAAATTACGATGTGGATATAATGAATTCACAGCGTGCCAGACACCTGGAAAGAAAAGAACAACTTATCGAAGTCGAACTGGAAAACGGTGCTGTTTTAAAAAGCAAGGCAGTAATCCTTTCTACCGGTGCCCGCTGGAGAAATGTCGGCGTACCGGGAGAGGCGGAATTTAAGAACAAGGGTGTTGCTTATTGTCCCCATTGTGATGGTCCTCTCTATAAAGGAAAACAGGTCGCGGTAATCGGAGGCGGTAATTCCGGTATCGAGGCGGCTATAGACCTTGCAGGAATTGCAGAACATGTAACCGTACTTGAATTTATGCCGGAGTTAAAAGCCGATGCTGTACTAAAAGACCGCCTTTACAGTCTGAAGAATGTGACAGTCTTAAAGAACGTTCAAACAAAGGAAATTACCGGTACTGACAAGGTTAATGGCATTACCTATATGGAACGGGAATCAGGAGCAGTTCATCATATTGAACTGCAAGGGGTATTTGTTCAGATCGGCCTTATCGCTAATACGGATTGGCTGGATGAAACAATTGAACGCAACCGTATAGGAGAGATTATTGTCGATAACCATAATGCCACCAGTCTGCCGGGAGTTTTTGCGGCGGGAGACTGTACGAACAGTGTTTATAAGCAGATCGTTATAGCAATGGGTTCCGGAGCAAGTGCCTCCTTAAGTGCTTTTGATTATTTAATCAGAAATTGATTTTCAGATGCTGTTTACTGCTGATATGGTCAGTGGTAAACAGCATCTTTGTAATTTATTGTTTGGTAGAACCATCTAAAAAAAGATAGGAAGTTAGTTCAAGGGGCTGTTTCACTTAATTATCCCGTGTTATATAAAATAATCGAATATTTCAAATTCCTGCTAATGATTACATTACTTTATGCAGCTATGCTTTCCGGCCAAATATAAGTATCGCCTGCGGCGGTTGGTTCTTGGCCAATTACTCCATAAACCGTGGATAAAGGGTTACACGATGACGATATAAGCAAATTGACATATATTACAGATTGCAATAATCATTAAGAATGCTACAATATTATTATGTAAACTGAATTATGTAAACCATTAATCGTGTAAAAAAGGTTCGAGTTATTGCAATGTGGTTTGGGTGCAGGGCGTCCAAACCATATTATTTGACATCGAAAGCTTATATTGGAGGACTGAAGGAGAAATGCATAAATGAACATAAAAGGTAAAAATCTTTTGGCAATGGTAATAACAGCAGGTTTGCTGCTGATCATGAAGAGCATAACGGCAGATGCCTATGTAGGCAGTATCTTTACTTATACGCATGAAAATCAGACGATTACCTATAAAGTACTTAGTGAACCGACGGAAACCGAGAATGGAACAGCAGAAATAATCTATGGGGAGGGGATGAATAAAAAGCTTGCAGGGGATGTAATAATACCCGCTGCGGTTACGAACAAAAATATGACTTATAACGTAACCCGGATTGAAGGGGATGCCTTTATGGATGCAGGCAGTATAACAAGTATAAAACTGCCTGATAAAATAACCTATATCGGCAGCGATGCATTTAAAAACTGCAGCAGTTTGACCGGTATTAATATACCGGGCGGGATCACCGGTATAGAGAGCGGTACATTTTATGGCTGCAGCAGCCTTAAAAGTATTTATTTACCTGACGGAGTGTCATACATCGGAAGATATGCGTTTCGGGACTGCAGCAAGCTTACCGGAATTAACCTGCCGAAAGGAATAAAGAGTATCGGAGCAGGTGCCTTCTGGGGCTGCAGCAGCCTGAGGACTATAAATATACCGGAAGGAGTAACCGCCATAGAAGATAAGGTATTTGAGGAGTGTATCAATTTAACCTCGGTTATTCTGCCCGATAGCATTACCAGTATAGGAAGGAATGCCTTCTATAATTGCAATAGTTTGAAAAATATTCATTTATCGGATGAAATAACAAGTATAGGGGAATATGCCTTTTACTCCTGTACCAGTTTAACCAGTATCAAAATACCCTATAAGATATCTAAAATAGAGAATAGAACATTTTTTAACTGCACCGGTCTGACCAGGATCCGGATTCAGGATAAAGTGGCAAGGATAGGCGATTTTGCATTTTATAACTGTAGCAGTCTGATTACTCTGGCTATTCCCGACAGTGTAACCAGCATAGGAAGATATGCATTTTTTAAATGCGATAATTTAAGGCCCTTAAGGATACCAAGCGGAGTAACCGAAATAGGGATCGGGGAATTCCCATATACCGGTGTATTGGTATATAAGAATTCTTATGCGGAAAGCTTCTTTGAAAAACATTTTCCTGAATATTACCAGATTATCAAACTCCCTTTAGAAGAAATGGTATTTGCAGAAGAGGTCATGAATCTGGAGCTCGATGCTACCGTTACCTTGAAACCCATTTTTTATCCGGCATATTCTTCGGATACAGCCGGTCAGGTAAACTGGAGCAGCTCTGATCCCCAGGTAGTGTCGGTGGATACAAATGGTACCTTGACGGGAATATGTGCGGGAGAGGCCGAGATTACTGCCGTTATGGGAGAATACCAGGCAACCTGTCACATTATTGCAGGCGGTACGGCGGTTAATCCAACTTCAATTGAATTTACCGAGAAACGGTTAGAAATGAATAAAGGTGAATCCGCAAGGCTTTCTTTAAATTATACACCGGCGGAAGCAACAAACCGGCTGGTTACGTGGACAAGTTCGGATAATTCGGTCGTAACTGTGGAAAACGGACGTATTTATGCAAAAACTCCCGGAACGGCGACGATTACCGCAGTATCCGCAGGAGGTTCGGCAGAATGTAAAATAACCGTATATAATCCGTTAAAAGAAATTTATTCGGACTACAATGAATTAACGTTGAACAAAGGAGAAAACAAAAAAATCACCGCGTCTTATCATCCTTTTGATACAACGGACGACAAAACTGTTATATGGAGAAGCGAAGATGAATCCATTGTGACCGCAGAGAACGGGGTGATAACGGCGGTTAAGCCGGGAACTACAAAAGTAACGGCTGTGGCAGGAACCCTTACCCACAGTATACCTGTAAGCGTGCTGGTCCCCGCTAAGTCAATAGCATTTTCCCAAACTTCTGTCTTATTAACTGCCGGGCAGAAACAAGCAGTAACACTTCAGGTTCAGCCGGAGGACACGACCGAGGACGTTATTATTACATCCTCCGATGAATCGGTAGCAACCTATTCGGAGGGTACAATCATTGCAGGGAAGAGAGGAAAAGCAACAATTACTGCGGTATGCGGCTCATTATCCGCATCCGTCCAGATTACGGTGGATACGGATATAAAAAGTATTACTCTGAATAAAACAAATCTTAACCTTTATTTAGGCGGCAATGAGATTTTAGGGGTAGCTTATAATCCAACCAATACAGCGGATGATAAGACCGTTACATGGGTAAGCAGTGACGAGACTGTAGTAAAAGTGGATTCAAAGGGGAAAGTACAAACGGTAGGTACAGGAACCGCAACGGTTACCGCAACAGCCGGCGGCAATAAAAAAGCAGTTTGTACCGTTTCGGTCAAGCTTTCCGTACCTGAGGACTTAAAGGCCGCATCCGGTGGACATAACAGTGCCAAGATTTCCTGGGGACCGGTAAGCGGTGCTTCCGGTTATGAGGTTTACCGGGCCGTGTCAAAAACAGGGGCTTATAAAATCATAAAGAATACCACTGCAAGATCTTATTCCAATACAGGTCTGACTGCCGGAAACACTTATTATTATAAAGTCAGGGCATACCGGTATAAGGGAACAAAAAAAGTATACGGCAGCTTTTCCCTGGCTGTTGCCGCAAAACCCATGCCTTTTACACCGGGCAATGTGAAATTGGAAAAAGTAAGCTCCGGAAGGATTAATTTTACATGGGATAAGGTAAGCGGTGCCTCCGGTTACGAGATATACAGGGCATCTAATAAGACGAAAACCTATGCCCGGGTTAAATCCACTACATCCTTGCATTTTATCAATTATGGATTAACCAAAGGGAGAACCTATTATTATAAAGTCAGAACTTATAAAATAGTAGGGACGAAGAAAGTTTATGGTAAATTTTCTGAGATATTCATAGTTAAAATTTAATTTAATACCAGCTATTTATTAAGAGGAATAAGGAGCAGATTGTTACATCTGCTCCTTTGTTTGTAACAGTAAGGGAGGCTAAGTAGAAATTATGTAAATTTAACTCGCTATTTTTAAGTAACATTTATCTATGTAATGCTTCAACCAGAGCTATTAAAGTAAGTGCCTGTCCATAAGCCATAGGCTTAATTTGAATTTCTTTATAATGAATTGCATTCATGCCCATTGCAGTACCTGCAGATACTTTTTGAACTGTACCGTCATCCGCTATGCAATTAACCAGGCCTGAAAGTGCTTTCTCGGCGCAATCTTCATAGGTAGAGTCTAAATAACCATGATTTATAGCATTTAGGATACCAGCCGTAATTGCTGCCGAACCGGACGCTTCCTCGTAAGAGGTATCGTCATCTAAAACAGTGGTCCACAGACCGGAGTTAAGTTGCAGGTGTTTCAGGTAATCAACCTGAGCTTTGAAAGTATGTAAAATATATTCTTTTAAACTTTCGGATATCTCTTTGTTTATTAATAGAAATTCAATTGCACCTATGGTGAACCAGGAATTACCCCTGCACCAGAAAATGCCTCCAAAATTATCGTTTCGGTCAAAACTCCAGCCATGATAAAACAATCCGGTATGTTTGTCATATAGATATTTAATATGAAGCATGATTTGGTATTCTGCTGTTTGCTGCCATACTTTATTTTTATACCGGATAGCCATTTTATATAAAAACAGAACAGTCATAAAAACAGTATCCAGCCATAGCTGGGAGTTGTTCAGGATAACTGCATTCCTGTCACCGATACCGGTAGTAACATGCTGAAATCCATTTTCTTTTGTTTTTGGTAATTCGTTAACCAGCCAGTCTGCCTGATCGATACAAAGTTTTTCATATTTTTCTTTTTCCGGCATTTTGTCTAAAATACTTATTAAGGTAAGATAAGGTGCCGTTGTGTTGATATTTCTGGAAGGCAGCCCAATTAACAGATTTTTCTCAAGCCATTCTGTAAAGAAATCCATATATCGATTATCACCAAAATATTCTTGTAGTTTATAGATGCCATAAAGTCCGACACCTTGCGGCCAGTCCCACTCTTCAATACCAAAATCTCTGCTGCAATTTCCCGTTTTCATTATTTCTTCAATCGGGAGCAGTTTATCATTTCCATAGTCAGCTCCTCCTAAATGAATTAGTTTGTCGATTACCAAGTTGATTTTTGAAATTAAAATATCATTCTTCATGTTTTATTCCTCCTGAATAGATTTAATATAATTACTGGGAGACATCCCTGTTTCTTTTTTAAAAATATGGCTGAAGTATTGCGGATTGTTTCCGCATCCAACCAACTCAGCTATGATTTTAATTTTATCAACGCTATTATATTGATTGAATAATATTTTGCTGCGTTTGATTCTTTGGTAAGTAAGATAATTTGAAAATTTTTCTCCGGTCTCATTTAAAAATTTTTTACTGAGATAGTCGACATTCATATATAAATAATTTTCAGCGATCCATTTTAAAGATAAATTGGAATCCTCAAGATGTTCCGATACGATTTTTTTTACTTGATCGCTTATTTTTGGGGTAGTTGAATTTTGTAAATAAGATTCAATTATATTTTCAATATAACTGATTAATTCTTCCACAAATTTATTACAGTTAAGGATCTGATTTAATGCTAATAATTTTTCTGAGGCAGACATAATTGTTGCAGGTGTATAAAATGCAGCTATTTGCATAATAGATGAGGCTGCGATTTGCTTAAGTAAGTTTAAGTCTGTAATTGGTTCAATCACTTGTTTGAAATGTAAAAATGCATTACGGACAGTTTCAGCATCGGAACTTTTTAATTGTAAAATACATTGATCAAACTCCTGTAAAATGTTTTTGAAATTACAGATATGAATGAAGTTATTCCCATCAACCGAATAATAAATTATTTCATATCTTTTGATTTTAGTAAGAATCGTATTAAGCAGTTCTTCTAAATTACTGTAATTCTTTCTTTCATATTGAAAAGAGACGGTCTGATTCTGTGGATAAAGGCTGTTCATAAAGTTGTCAAAAGCTGCTGTATCCACACCAAAAGATTTATAAAAGCAAAGTAAAGTATTGTGGACATAAATAATGTTAAATACGATACCTGGACATTGGGAACTGTGGAAAGCAGTCATTTTATTAATTACCTCTGAAAGCGAAAATTCTTCCACAAAGAACAGAAAACTTAATTCATAGGGTTCGTTATAAAAATCCAGATATTTATGGTAGGGATTATAAATATTTGTAAAATTAATATCTTTATGAGATACTTTAACCGCAGAAATTCCCTCACTGATAATAGTTAAGATAATATTGCTTTCAAAATAACGTATCAGTGAGTCCTGAGCATTCATTTGCCTGGAAGCCCGTTTTGGGGCAAGGCTGCTTATAATATCCTGTACACATTCAATAATCTGTTTCTCATTGCAGGGTTTCAGCAGATAGTTTTTAACTCCATAACGCATCGCTTCCTGGGCATACTTAAATTCATCGTAACCGGATAAAATAATAAATTCGGTATCATGATTAATCTTTTTGATACGCTCAATTAGCTCAAGACCTGTAAGGCCCGGCATTTTGATATCTGTCAGGACAATATCGGGATATTCATCCAGAATGATGTTATATGCCTCAATACCGTTTGCTGCCGTACCGATTAATTCGATACCCAAAGAAGTCCAGTTAATAGCAGTTGAAATGGTTTCCCGTATTATTTTTTCATCATCAGCAATCAGTAACTTAATCATGAGTATTCTCCTTATAGGGGATTTTTATCTGGGCAATTGCATGGTCATCATCCGGATTGAAAAATTGCAGGCCATATTCTTCTCCATAGCTTAATTGAATCCGTTTTTGAATATTTAATATTCCAATTCCGTTGCCATGAGGGGTAATCAGATTACTTTCCAGTTTCTGCAATAAATCATCTTCAAATTGGGAGCCATTATTCTTAATTTGAATCATTGCAAAAGCGCCGTCTATATAAGCCTTTATTTCAATCAGACAGGTTTCGGTTATCTTCTCCATTGCATAATTGACGGCGTTTTCAACCAATGGCTGTAAAGACAGCCGTGGTAATAATATTGAATCCAGTCGTGTATCTATTGAGGTCGTAAAGCAGACTCTATCATCAAAACGAATCCGGATAATATCCATATAATTTTTAACAATATTTATTTCCTGCTCCAGAGTAGAAGTCAGATTATTTTTTTTATTTAAAGTGGTTCTGAGTAAGGTGCCTAAGGATTCTATCATAATAGATATGTCCTTTTCTCCCAGTGCCTTTGCCCTCCAGTTAATAGACTCCAGGGTGTTGTATAAAAAATGAGGATTTATCTGGTTTTCTAAAGCTTTTATTTTGGAATCTCTGGTAAGAATCTCCTGAAGATAAAATTTCTCCACAAGATTCTGATGCCGGATTGCCATTAAATCAAAATTTCTATGCAATTCTCCAATTTCGTCTTTTCTGCCTGAATAATTATATGAAGTATCCTTAATAAAGGTTTTGCTTTTACCAAAAGTTTTCATCTTATCCACCAGCCTGCTGAAATGAATGGTAATTGAATTAATCATAAACTTAGCAATCAGGAAAATCATAAAGATTGCGGCAAAGTTGATGCACATGGCAGATAATATAGTTAAGGTCTGGGCAGCATATATATTTTGATAAGACACAAGGCAGATAAAATCCCAGGTAAAATATGGAATGGTTTCACGAACATAAAAATATTGCTTGTGATTTAGGCGCATCATACCATATTTACTATCCGTTTTTTGACATGCCAGGGAAACGGAATCGGGATCAAGGGTTTTAGAATGATAAATTTCCTTGTTATTACTGGTAATAATAAATTGTGCCGGTTCTGAAAACATAGTTGTATTTACTGAAGAATTAACAACGGAATCTAAATCAATATTCACCAATACGGTTCCGATTGTATCGAGCGCCAGCCGTTCTGCCTTACGTATATTTCTGACAAGGAACAGGCCATATTCATTACAGTATGAATCAGACCAGACGGGGCTGCCCGATTTTTCATCTGCTTTCAATAATAATTGATTATGAATGCCATCCGGAGTTTTATTACTTAATGCAATATTGCTGTAAGAAATATAATCATTATTATACAGATTTATATATTTAATCTTGTTTGATTTATAATTTGTATAATATTCCGGGACAAGAAAAGAGAGTGTACGGAATGCATTATTTCTTTTGGCGTTATCATTACTGTCTGCAACAATAGTCAGATTCGATTGAATTCTGCTGTCGGCAATCTGGATATCAGTCATTTCCTCAATGTTCCGTAATTTCTCAGATATGGTTTTGGTTCCCGTAGTTAACGTGTTTGCTATTGCTTCATATAAAAGTTTATTATTTGAACGGGTTATAACACTTAATGCAGCTATGTTTGCAAATAGGTTCAAACATAATATGATGAGTACAAGGGTTATTATTTTTTTATATAATGAAGCATTAACATAAATAGATCGAATTTTACCGTATAATTTTAAAATTATATTTCTCTTTATCATAAATACCTCCTACTATTAAATTATAATTTAATGAATCTTTTATGCAAGAGATATGAAGCCATTTGTCGGTTTTTTTCGATGATGGCTCGGTTTTTTGTATATACTTGTTTCAATATGGAAGTTATAATGTTGCTGTCAAGTTAAATTACATAAAATTTAAGGAGGTTTACTATGATGAAAAAAAGACTTATTTCTCTGTTGTTAGCAGCAATGATGGCATTAGCTTTAATGACAGGATGCGGGAGTGGGGGAAGATCTTCTGAAGAATCTGAAGCAGATAGTAAGGGAGGAACCATAGCAAGCAAAGATGAATCAAAGGATTCACCTGGCGCAGAATTGATTGTTTCCTGGTGGGGGAATCAGACAAGAAATGAGAGAACGCAGCAGGTAATGGATTTATATACTCAGAATAATCCGAAGGTGACATTTGACGGACAGTTTGCGGAATGGGCCGATTACTGGAATAAATTATCAACTGCATCAGCAGGGCATACACTTCCCGATGTAGTTCAGATGGATTATAAATACCTTGAACAGTACGTAAGTAATGATCTGCTTGCAGATTTAACGCCTTATATTGAAAATGGCACTCTTGATGTATCTGGAATTGATGAAAATATTTTAAATTCCGGAAAAGTAAATGATGGTCTATATGCTATCCCGATCGGAGTGAATGCACCCGCCTTAATATACAACAAGACCTTACTTGATCAGAACGGCATAACCATCAAAGATAATATGTCACTGGATGAATTTACAGATCTTTGCAAAAAAATCTATGATAAAACAGGTTATAAAACGGACATAGCATATGGACAGGGTGATATCTTCATTGAATATACCATGAGATCTCTGGGAGCCGTTCTTTATGAAAAAGGAAAGCTTGGAGCTACACAGGAACAGCTGCAGAAGTTCTTTGAAGTTTATGAGAAAGGCATATCGGAAGGATGGATGTGTGATCCAAGTATTTATACGGAAAGAACGATAGGAACCCCCGAACAGATGCCATTGGTATATGGTTCCAGTCCTGAAACAATGAGCTGGTGTGCATTCTCTTACTCAAACGCATTAACGGCACTTCAGAATGCAGCACCGGAAGGTACGGAAATTGAATTGAGTACATGGCCGGCGGATGATGAAAAGGCAGCTAATTATCTTAGACCAGGTATGTTTTTCTCCGTAACGGTTGATAGTAAAAATCCGGAAGCTGCAGTGAAATTTATTAATTATTGGACCAATGATGTGCCGGCAAATGAGATACTTTTAGGCGAAAGAGGTGTGCCGGCATCATCGAAAGTATCTGAGGCTATTATGGATAAGATGGATGAAAGCAATATAAAGATCATAAGATATATTAATTATGTTGTTACGCCGACCAGTTCGGTAATAAATCCTCCGGCTCCGGAAGGATCTGCAGAGGTGTCCAAGCTAGTGGATCAATTAGTTGAAAGTGTCAGCTATAAACAGACGACAGCTAAGGATGCGGCTGCCGAATTATCTCAAAAAGGTAATGCAATGCTGGCAGAATGATTTGTTAAAAAGTAACCGGAGGGTATGCCCTATACCCTCTGGCTTATCAATACTATGCACAGGAAGAAGATATCTAAATGAAAAAAAATAAATTTAATTTAAATCATTTTATAAATCAGGAAAGTACAGCCGGTGTTATTTTTTCAATGCCGTTTATTATAGGTTTCTTACTATTTTTACTTGTACCGATGGGGATTTCACTTTACTATTCCTTTTGTGACTATAATATTCTTTCACCGCCAACTTTTGTAGGCTTGAAAAATTATATTAAGATGTTTCATGACGAGATTTTTTTTAAGACAATAGGGGTTACATTTTATTTTGCATTTGTTTCGGTTCCGTTAAGATTGGTTTTTGCATTAATTGTTGCCTTAATACTTTTTAAATCAACAAAAGCAACCGGATTTTACCGTGCAATTTATTATTTACCGTCTATTATCGGCGGCTCAGTAGCTGTGTCTATTCTTTGGAAAAGAATGTTTGCTATTGATGGTGTTATTAATAAATTATTGGGAATAATGGGATTGCCGTCAGACTTTTCGTGGCTGGGAGATACACGTACAGCTATATGGACATTAATCATATTGGCAGTCTGGCAATTCGGATCTTCCATGCTGATTTTCTTATCGTCCTTAAAGCAGATTCCAACAACTCTTTATGAGGCGTCAACCGTAGACGGAGCAGGTAAAATAAGACGGTTTTTCTATATTACGTTACCGCTGTTGACCCCAACGATCTTTTTTAATCTGGTTATGCAGATGATTAATGGATTTTTAGCATTTACCCAGTGCTATATTATCACTCAGGGAAAGCCGATGAATTCAACCTTGTTTTATACCGTATATATGTACCAGCAGTCTTTTGAATACTCTAATACAGGGTATGGAGCAGCACTTGCATGGATCATGCTGGGAATTGTCGGATTGGTTACATTGGTGATTTTCGGAACTAAGAAATTCTGGGTTTATGAAGGAGGTTTGTAACCATGAAAGTGAAAAGAACAGCAGGTACCGTTCTTTACCATATACTTGTCTGCGGAATCGGACTTATTATGATTTATCCGCTGGTTTGGATGGTTATGAGTTCTCTGAAAGATACAAAAACAATCTTTACTACAGCAAATCAGTTAATACCACATCAATTTACATTACAAAATTATATTAACGGCTGGAAGGGGTTTGGCAAAGTTACTTTTGGAACCTTTTTTATGAATTCTTTATTTATTTCAATGGCTGCAACGATTGGGACAGTTATTTCTTCAGCTCTTGTGGCATATGGAATTGCAAGGTTTAAATTTAAAGGCCGCGGAATTTTGTTTGTTTCCATGCTGGCTACTATGATGCTGCCGGCACAGGTACTGATGATCCCGCAGTATCTTTGGTATCAGAAACTCGGCTGGGTCGGCTCCTATTTGCCGCTGATAATTCCGTACTATTTTGCAATACAGGGATTTTTTGTTTATCTGATGATAAATTTTATTAACGGACTTCCGATAGAACTGGATGAAGCGGCAAAAATTGACGGATGTTCCTATTACACTATTTTTAGAAAAATTATAATGCCCCTAATTACGCCTGCTTTGATTACGGCCGGTATCTTCTCTTTTATGTGGAGATGGGATGATTTTCTTTCAGCGTTGTTATATGTCAACGAATCAAGAAGATATCCGGTCAGTCTTGCTCTGAAGCTCTTTAGTGATCCGGGCTCCTCTTCCGACTATGGAGCAATGTTTGCTATGGCATCACTCTCGGTGTTGCCTACCGTATTGTTTTTTATATTTTTACAGAAATACCTCGTGGAAGGAATTTCTACATCAGGATTGAAAGGATGATATAGTATGATGGAAAAAATGAAAGCAGTTGTTACCTATGCACCAAATGATATACGTTATGAAGACTATCCCAAACCGGAATGCGGAACAGGCGAAGTGATACTTAAAGTAAAAGGCTGTGGTATCTGTGCAGGCGATATAAAAGCCTATCATGGCGGAATCCGTATTTGGGGAACGTCAGAAGATAACAGATACATAGAACCTCCATGCATTCCGGGGCATGAATTTTATGGGGAAATAGTCGAAACAGGTGAAGGTGTTACGGACTTTGGGGTTGGAGATAATATCTGTGCAGAGCAGATTGTTCCATGCGGTGAATGTGAGTTTTGTAAAAATGGTACTTACTGGATGTGTAAACGTTCAGCAGTATTTGGATTTAAAAAGTATGCGAATGGCGGATTTGCCGAGTATATCAGAATCCCAAAAACAGCAATCAAGCATAGAATCCCGAAATCTTTTACACCGGAACAAAGTGTTTTGATAGAGCCGATTGCCTGCGGTATGCACGCGTTGGAACAGGCTAATATCAGACATGAGGATGTGGTTGTAATAGCAGGATTAGGAGCTATAGGGCTTTCCATGTGTAATATTGCGAGTCTTGCAATGCCTAAAATGGTAATTGGAATAGAGGTAAAAGAAAACCGGATTACCATGGCAAAAGAATTTGGGGCAGATGTTATATTAAATCCAAAGACTCAGAATGTTGCCAAAGAAATCCTGAAATTAACGGGCGGATTAGGGTGTGATGTTTATATTGAAGCTTCAGGTAATGTAAACAGCGCAAATCAAGGATTAGAGATATTAAAGAACCACGGCAGATATGTCCAGATGGGAGTGCTGGGTGATTTCGTAACAGCTGACTGGAATATAATAGGAGACGGAAAAGAGCTGACAATTATTGGATCCCATTTATCGGGCAAGGTTTACCCGGCTGTGATTCGGGGAATTGAAAAAGGACTTATTAAAACAGAGGGTCTTATATCACATAAGTTTAAATTAGCAGAAGTACAAAAAGCATATCAGGCAGCAGAAAGTGATCCGACTGCTATAAAAGTCATGTTGGAACCCTAGGATGTGTCTGAAAACGCATTGCACCGTTTTGAACACCTCACTTTGGGGTAATACTGCGTCGTGACTTTGGGAAACGTAGACTAAGATAAAAAATAAGATTTAAGAGCATAAAAGAGATAGGGCTGTTACACTCATCTTAAAATACCGGCCATCCCTAGACATATGAATATAATTTACAATTTTTACTAAAAATGATGATAACAGACAAGTAAATTTAGTAAATTAGACTAGTAGAAATGGATGGTAAATTATGCTATAATTGACACGTTGTCGAAATGTGTAGAAAATAATAGGAAAAGGAGATTTTAAGATGAAAAAGAGTTTTTTGGTTTTACTATCAGTTTTATTAGTATTTAGTTTTGTTTTAGGGGGCTGCGGAAGCAAAGCCCCAAAATCAGCCGTTGAAGGCACAACCTGGATTATATCTGGTGGAAAAGACGGAACAGGAATCGAAATAACATCAGATCAATTAGGCTTGGTTGGAATCGGTGATTTTTCACTTGAATTTAAAGCAGACGGAGTTGTAACAGCAAGTGTTGCAGGAGAAACTTCAGACGGTACATGGTCAGAAAAAGACAACGCAGTAACCGTTGAAATTGATGGTGATACGATTGCCGGTACTGTAGATGGTGACAAACTGACTTTGGAACAGGAAGATATGACATTATATTTTGACAAACAGAAATAAGTATTTGACAACAATATTATGAAAACATAGAAAGTAATTTGTGGGAGTTACCTTTCTTAGAATGCTTTCAGTACATAGTAACGAATGAAAACAGACCAAAAGTATCCGGACTGATATGCTCAGACTGATACCAGGGTCTGTTTTTTACATCATGGAAATGGGACCTATGAGATAAAAAAACCATGACCCGGCAGAATGGTATTTATCCTCCATGCTCCCGGTTTAGCGGTCCTGTGGGGCAGTTAATCAAAGCGGATCGGGATATAAAAGCTTATATTGCTTATTGATTCTTTCACGAATCTGATCAAACATCCTTTTGGGGCCGGTTACTTTCAGCACAGGCCCGAAACTAAGAAGCTTAATTAAAAGTTCTGTCTCATCCTGAAGGTCATACCAGAGAGTTGCCGTACATTTGCCGGTTTCCTCGTCCAGGATAGTATGCTTTTCATAGCTGGCGAATTCCATCAAAAAGCGCTCAATCCCATTACGCTCACTGTTGATTTCAAGAGTAACCGGTTCTGCACAGCGTTTCTGTTGAAAAATGTGAGCCATTTCTATTTTATCAGGATAACATACTTTTGTAGATTTTATATAAAGAATCCGGGAAAGATTGACGGTACCGTGAACTACCGGTTTCATACCATTCATTTTGGCTGCATATACCCGGAATCTATCATTCTTTTGTGAATATTCCAAACGATAGGGAAGATAGCTGCCGTTTATTATTTTTCCTTTACGGGACTTAAATATAATATTGAGAATGGAGCCCTTTCGTATCGATTTCAGTATTGTTTTAAAATTCTGTATGTAGGAACTGTCTTGATAATTATCTCCATCCGTAAAAATATCAAACCATTTGAAATGTTCGTATTGAAAAAGCGGGTTGATATCCGAAAGGCGTTCGGACAGTTCTTTATAGGCAGTATCCTCTAGAAATAGATAAATACGCGGATCCTGAAGGAGAGTTTTCAGCCAGCGTTTTTCAAGGAGGGTAATCGGAAGGGCAGGAGAATTTTTGAGACAGGAATGGTAACGGCTGTTCTGATTTGAAAGTAATCCCCATCCGTCTTCTTCGCAGAGTTTTGGCATAAGATAGATTGCGGATTCGGAATAAGCATTTGAACAAATTAATTCATATATTTCTTTTTCAGTGAGAGGTGAGTTCTGCAATATTTTTGATGCAACAGAATAATAACAATTATAAATTTCTGAAAATAGTTCCATACTCAATTCTCCTCATATAAAGTTTTCATACGGCTGATATCACGGTAAAATTTTTTTATTATCTGTTGATTTGTTCCTTCAAGGGAGATAATCCTGCCGATGTAGGTTTTTACCCAGTTCATCATTTCATTCATATCAAAAACCTGAACGGAGTATGAAAAAGTGTTATCTTTAATGCGGATTATGCTGCCGTTTCTTCCTTCGCGCCGGAGGCGGTTCAGGATATATTGCTCCCGTTGTTCGTCTATTTGCAGGATCATTTTAAAGCACTCATAATGTCCGGAACATTCTTCATTACCGAAAGAAACACCCCAGCATAAGGAAGCATTTTTTTCAAATTTCTCTTTACAGCCGTCAAAGTTTTCATATACGTTAAGAAGTTTCACCGACTTGATATAATCGAGGCGGAAGGAGTTGAAACGCTTTGCAGCCGGAAGATACATTAATACATACCGCCGCCCGGTCTGGGTTGAGACATATACTTTCATGGGAACACCTTGTATGCGGGTTTTAAGTTTTTTCTTTCCATAATTACTGATTTCTACAATTTTCTTTTCCTCCATTGCATTGATAAGAGGCAGAAGAATAGGATCTTCTAACGAATGGACAATAAAATGATGTTTATATAGAAAGGTTTCATTCTTTCTATTCATGGCATCCAGAAGATAACTTCCTATTACACCGAAAGGAACAGCTTCCGAAAAAAAGGTAACAGCATCCATAAGACCGTCGGTGTCGGAGCAAAGTGTATCCGGATGATCCTCCGACAAGCTGTACTGCAAGGCTTTTCCGCACTTTTGCTGTAATAAAATGCCTTCTGCCACATATTCCCGCAGCTTTAAGCGAACTGTCTGAGAGTCGAAAATTTTTCCATAGTTTTGGCAAATTCCATCGGTAATTTCTTCAACCGTAAGCGCAGAACAAACGGTCAGGAGATCAAGAATACAAAAATGCAGAAGGATATCATTGCCGGTAAAACTTTTGGATTTGTATGCTTTATAGAGCGGATTCGCAGTAAGCTGTCCGCTGTCCAACGAAATAGCTATTTGTTTTCCTTTTTTAGAGGTATCAAACTTAACCAGGTCACCAAGCCAGCTCTCAATCCGGCGCTTTTCATTATCATAGGTACGAAGGCTTTTATATTGAAAATCGGAACGTGTCTTATAACCGTAGATAAAGAAATCCTTCATATAATCTCTTATTTTATCAAAATTTTTAATCAGTTCAGAAAAATCGCTCATGATTCCAGCACCCCTTATTCGCTTTATTATAACAGAAAAACAGAGGAGTATACAAGCGGTACTTTGCCCTGTGACAGAGACAGGGTAAAAACAAATTATACATTTTCCTGTTTTCGCAACTTTTTTTATATGATAAGTAAAAAGCTCTCTGCTATAATCAACTCATAATAACAAAGGAGATAAGAATTATGTTTATACATTATGAGAAGGGGAAGACATTACATCCAATAAAAATATGGTTAGACAATATAGAGAATATGGAAGAATCCTGTTTAAAACAGGCCATGAACCTTGCTAATCTTCCGTTTATACATAAATGGGTCAGCCTAATGCCGGATACCCATACGGGAAAAGGAATGCCGATCGGCGGTGTAATTGCAACAGAGGGAGTAATAATTCCGAATGCTGTCGGCGTAGATATCGGATGCGGAATGGGATTTGTTCAAACCGATATACCGGTAAGTATCCTTCGGGAAACGGTAACGGGAAACGGTACCTTGTTACAGGCAATTGTCGGTGATATTCTTCGGAATATTCCTACCGGCTTTAACCGTTATAAACAGCCCCAGGTAAGTGAAGTCCTTGACCGTGCCAGGAAGGAAATTGAAAAGTATTCCGCAGACAGCGAATTACTCGTACAGATTGAGGAAGGGTATTACCAGGTTGGTACTCTGGGCGGCGGGAATCATTTTATAGAATTGCAGCAGGATGAAGAAGGAAAGGTATGTATTATGCTGCATTCAGGGAGCAGGCATTTTGGCAATATTGTGGGCCAATATTTTAATAAAGCAGCGCGGGGATTGAATGAAAGATGGTATTCCGCCGTACCGTTTGAATATAACCTTCCGTTTCTGCCGGTTGAATCAAGTGAGGGACAGAGATATATTAACTGGATGAATCTGTCACTGGACTTTGCCTATGAAAACCGGGCGAAAATGCTTGAGAAGGTGAAAGGTATTTTTGACCGCTATGTTGAGAAATATACGGGGCTTATACCAAATTACAGCAGTGAAATAAACTGTCATCATAATTATGCGGCTTTCGAAAATCATTATGACAAAGACGTGTGGGTTCACAGAAAAGGTGCAACAAGGGTACGTGAGGGTGAACTGGCTATCATTCCCGGAGCGATGGGTTCCTACAGTTATATCGTTAAAGGTAAGGGAAGTCCTGAAAGCTTCTGCAGTTCCTCTCACGGTGCCGGCCGCAGGTATTCCAGAACAGGTGCAAAAGATACATTTTCCGTAGAAACCGTGATGAATGATCTGAAAGAGCATGATGTTATTCTGGGCAAACATAATAAAAACGATGTGGGGGAAGAAACCCGTTTTGCATATAAAGACATTAATGTTGTTATGTCTGACCAGACTGATCTGGTTGAGCCGGTGAAACAATTATTTACCATAGGGGTGGTGAAAGGCTGAGGGATCGATACTTACAGCAATCCTGGTTAAATTAACGTTTGCAGACGCTAAGAGCGGTTCAATTCCGCAGGTATCGAGTAAGAAAAAGACACTTACAGCAATCAAAACACCTTCTAAGTGATAAACAATGTGTCTTGTAAAAATAATGGAACGACATAAACAGCAAATAAACTTACGGTGTCACCGGTTCGAATCCGGTCAGGTAACAATAGCCTGTAGCTCAGCAGGTAGAGCACTCAAAAATATGTCGTGATTATATTATGATACGAACAGCAAATTCATTATCCCAGTCGTTCGGGAGTTATAAGACTCCCGAATGTATCTAAAAAAGTAAAGAAAGACAGTAACAGCAAATAATTCAAGGGACATTGTTACATTCCAAAATATTCTGAAATGTGCAATGTGAAAATACTGTCTTGTATTAAGAAAGGAAGATAGATATGTTAAAATTTTTAAAAAAAGAAGCCAATATTACATATACCGAAAATGGTGCTGTGACAAACCGGTCAACCGGGAATTGCTGCCTTGATTTTTTTTACCAGGCAGGAGCTCTCAGAAATGCGGATGAAAAGGTAATAATAGGGTCTTTTATAAAGGCGTATGCCGAGAATCCGGGTCTTGCAATGAAAATACTGTTTTTTGCAAGAGATACCAGGGGAGGTCTCGGAGAACGCAGAATATTCCGTATCTGTCTGAATTGGCTGGCTTTAAACCATCCGGAAACCGTGGCTAAAAATATGGAATATATTCCGGAGTATGGAAGGTACGATGATCTGCTTTCATTATTTGGTACGTCCTGCGAGAGTTCCGTAATGGGTTTTATCAAAGTACAATTATCGGATGATATTAAGGAGATGGAGGCAGGAGAGGATACCGTTTCACTGGCTGCCAAATGGCTTCCTTCGGTTAATACGTCTAATAAACAGGCAGTTATTAACGGAAAGAAAATAGCCCGTGCATTAAAGCTTTCGGATGCAGAATACCGCAGAACTTTATCCGGTCTCCGAAAATATATTGATATTACGGAAAATCGCCTGAGGGAAGCGGATTACACCTTTGATTATGAAAAACAGCCTTCTAAAGCTATGTTTAAATACAGAAAAGCATTTATCCGGAATGATAGGGAACGTTATACGGATTTTATTGGAAGAGTGCAGGCAGGTAATGCGGTTTTAAAAACAAATTCCCTGTATCCGTATGATATTATAAGAGAAGCACTGAAGGGCAATCTGACAGAAGATGATAGAAAAACCCTTGATGTAAGCTGGAAGGGCCTTACAAATTACGGGAACGGGGAAAACGCAATCGCCGTGGTGGATGGCTCCGGTTCTATGTACGGCGGCATGGGTACGCCGAAACCGTATGAAGCTGCATTATCATTGGGCATTTATTTTGCTGAGCATAATACCGGTTTATTTGCCAATCATTTTATTACTTTTTCTGAAACTCCAAGACTTGTTGAATTAAAGGGGGCAGATATCGTAGAAAAGGTACGGTATGCAGCAGGCTTTAATGAAGTAGCCAACACGAATCTGGAAGCGGTATTTCAACTTTTGCTTAAGACCGCGGTAAAATACAGGCTTCCACAGTCTGAAATGCCGTGTAAGATTTATATAATTTCAGATATGGAATTTGATAGATGCGCTACGAATTCCGGACTGACTAATTTTGAAAATGCAAAACAATTGTTTAAGAAAAAGGGATACCGTCTGCCAGAGGTTATATTTTGGAACGTTCAGTCCAGGAATACGCAATCTCCTGTTACGGTCCATGACAGCGGTACCGCGCTGGTCTCAGGTTCCTCACCAAAAATATTTGATATGGTTAGATCCGGTGAGCTTGATCCGGTCAAACTGATGCTTGAAATAGTTGACAGTGAACGGTATAAGGAAATATCAGCATAAACTTTAGTTGGAACAGGGAAGGCGAAGCAGAGTTAAAGAGGGATTATAAACAAAAGGTACCGTCGGAAACAGCCTTATTAAGGCTGTTTAACGACGGCATCTTTTATGCCTTTATTATAATTATTCATACTTTTCAGAGATAAGCCTGACAGGACCAAGTAAGCCTGAAACATAATTCTGAGAGTCCCTGTCCATATTATCTTCATTCCAGTACCGGTTCCATCCCAAAGCCATGCCTTCATCCACAAGCATGTGCCTTCTGGCATTCCCTGCCTGGTTGGCGGCTACAATCGTAATTTCATTTTCCCCCTCCTGCAGGAATTCCGTAATATCCATACGGTACGGAGGCCAGATTTTAACAGCCGCAAGCTTTCTGTTAACCCAGATCTCGGCATAAAAATTAACTTTGCCCAAGTCTAATGTATATTTTTGTTCCTTTAAATCTGCCCTGAAAGTATTCACATACATACACCTGCCGGAAAACCAGGGTATTCCAAACAGTCTCCAGTCTGTTAAATTGGTCTTAAAAGGTTTTAGTGCAATCTTCACCGGTTTTTGTAATCCATCCTGTCCATTTCTTGCCGCAACCTGGATCGTCAGGGTACGGATTCGGTCACTTCTATGGAATTCTTTTGCTTCATTGGTCCACACCACTTCTTTTCCGTCCAGGAAAAACTTAGCCGGTCCGGAGACAATCGGCTTAAATACCCGGTAAGTACCGGCAGGAATTGTAACCGTATAATACAGCTTCACAGGATATTGTACGGTTTTGCCAAACAGGGGAAGCTCTCCCCAGGGTTTTAGCGGTGGTTTTCCCCTTTCCCAGGAACGGATCCATATATGGTCTGCTGTGTCTTTGTTAAAATTCTTTATCTTCTGGACATCAAAATCAACCATTTCGGATTCCACATCCCTTTCTGTCCGGTTCCAGCCTTCTTCACAGATATCATTGACAAGCCAGGTATGGTCGCTGATTACCGGGATTTCCCCGTCCCCGGTTTTAACGGAGCCCTGTAAAAGCAGGGAGATCAGCCTGTCTCCCGGCAGGTCTTCTGCGGAGCAGACATTGACATCATTTAAGGGATTATGATTGATTATATGAATTGCAATTACATTGATTCCCGGTTGCAGATAAGGTTTTAAGGAAAATTCAACGGATTTGCCGTTACTTTCTTTTTGGATAACGGAAATCCCGTTTATAAACACTTCGAAAGTGTCAACTGCCGCCGCACAAAAATCTGCCGATTCAATCTCACCACCTATGGTCACCCGTTTTCTGAAATATAGATCGGAGGCATTCATTGTATCATTCCAGCTGGGCCTGCGTGTGATCCAGCTGCCCCTCCATAAGCTGATATGCCTTGCACAGTTTCCGGGTTCCTGCTTTGTATTGCAGATCCGTATTACCGAATAATCCTCCCATAAATCCGTTGTAAAGCCGGCCAAGGGAATTTCCAGTTCGGTTTCCTCCGCATTAACGCTCCATATATTATCATAATCGGAAGATAAGGGAAGGAAGCTCCATTTACCCGTAATCCAATCTTCTTGAATCGTCTGGGGCTTTACAGAGGGGCTATCGTTTGAAAATATCTGTTCTACCTGAGGCTTTACAGAGGAACTATCATTTGAAAATGCCTGTTCCACCTGGGGCTTTGCTGAGGAATATACATTTGAAAATTCTTGCATTATCTGAGGCTTTACAGAGGAAATTACATTTGAAATCTCCTGTTTTACCTCAGGTTTACCAGAGAAATTACACATCGGCTCATGACAGATATCCTGCAGTCCAAAGACCACATAAACTGCTTCATTGGCCTCTAGTGTCAACGCAACCTCCATTCCGCCCGGAACAGCTTTCCATAGGGCCTCTTTTCGTGTACCATTTTCTATATTTAAGACGGCCGGAATTTCTTCCTGGTGAAAGTTTATAATAATCCGTTTTTTTTCATCCCCACTGTTGGTTATAAAATAATAATGATATCCTTCCGATTCCCTGTGATTAATATAAAGATCGTCCGTATCACCGTTAACGACCCTGGCGTCCGGCGGAACCAGGAGTGCTGCGGCCTCAGGAAGATCGGTTATTTCATGGATCTTTAAGTCTTTAAAAGCTGCCGGGAGTTCGCTTTCTCCATACGTTTTATAAAATAAGACCTTACCGCCCTGTTTCGTCCAGTCTGACAGCTTTGCCTCTAATTCTGTACTTAGGTTGGTACCCTGGGGCAGAAGCAGAAGTTTAAACTTTTGCTGTCCGACGCAGAATTCTTCTCCTTCGATGGTTCCATTCATCAGACATTCGGAATCCACCATATCGGTGTCCAGCTGATGTTCCAGCAGAATGTTCAATGCTTCATGAAACCGGCTGCTGATCAGGGCACCTATCCGGTCTTCCTCGCCATTTAGCATATGTTCCTGCATATCCTCGAGGGGATATAATATCCCATAATTTACAACCGGGCGGCCGAGGCTGTTCATATGACAGATTCTCTGAACATACCCGGCAAATTCCTTAAAATATTTCCAGTAGGGATTCTGGTAGAAAAAGCTGGTCGGCCAGTCAGACTGGGAACCCTGATGTTCACATTCATAGTAGAAGCCATGAAGTACGAACATATTAATCCCCATTGCAGCCAGGGTATGGATTCCTTTTTTAAATTCCTCCAGGGTACAATTCCAGCCCGCACCGCCCATGGCTTCCGACATGGCACGTTCTTTACCGTAAGCCCGTGCTACGGATACGGAATATTTTGGTTCACAATAGGTTATGCGTCTTGGATAGCGGTACCGGTAATCGTGGCAGTCGGAACCCGGTACCATAAGATGCCGCATGGTCTTAAAATAGCTGCCCTGGCGCCTGGGATGTTCCCATAGAAATTCTTCCGTGTGTCCCGTTAATATCAGATTATTATTTTGGCACCAATCGGAAATCTGCCGGAAGAAAGCTTCTTCATACATCCTGGCAATCAGGGAGAAATAGTCTTTTCGGACCTGCTTGTCGCGGGCTTTTGTTCCCTCGATTAAGCTTGGAAGTTCTTCTAAAAGGTTGTAGCCGTAGTCCTTTTCAAATCGGGCAGGCAGGGAATCTGTCCAGGGCAGGGGATTTCCCATCATATAAATCTCATCAAAAAAAATACCCGGAATAAGGCTGCCGAATTCCCTGCCATACCGTTTTTTATATTCTTCGTGGGTTAATTGAATAAACTTTGCGATCGTATCGGGATTTAGATAATCCACTGCTTTTGGAAAGATTTTCTGATAAAAAGCATAATGCTTTCCATTCTTTTCAACCGTGTGGATCAGCGTATCCTGTATATTTTCAGCTTCTGGCAACGGATAGTTTTCCGTAATATAAGCTGGTTGAGACAACTCTTCCGGATACAACTTTTCCGGAAATAACTTTTCCTGCCTGGTCTCTGCCCGGGCTTCAGCTGATTTATCTCCGGGGGAGGTAACTTTGGCATAAAGCCCTTTTGCCATATTAACCGGGCCTTGCGCCAGTATTCTGGAAGGCTTCTGGAAACCATAGTCAAAGGTACTGCCTGCCGTCCCGCTGGGCCAGGCATATTCGTCATACAGCCACGGTGTAAAGCCCTTTTCCTTGGCTCTGGCAATACATGCCGATATAGCTTCCCACCATTCTTCTTCCAGATACGGTGTTTTCAAATATGCCCTGGGATGCAGGAAACCGCCGTATACCCCTTTGTCTACCATTTCATCGATCTGATGTTTAAGTTTGCCCGTATCCAGTTCCCCGTTTAAAAACCAGAATGCCAGAACGCTGTATTCTCTGTCCGGACGGAAAAAATCATCTAAAAAATCCATCTGTTACCTCCTTATCCCTTGACCGCACCGGCTGCAATGGATTTGACAAAATTTTTCTGCAAAAGTAAATAAACGATTACAATTACCAATGCACTGATGGACAAAGCAGCAAATACGGGTGTATAGCCTACGGTCTCCGTTTTTTTGTTATACAGGGCGATACCTACGGAAAGGGTATATTTGGTCTGATTCGTAATGGAAGTCAGGGCCCATAAATATTCGTTCCACACCTGCATGGAAGAAAGGATTGCCATGGTTGCCACAATGGGCTTTGACAAGGGGAGCATTATTCTGGCGAATACCTGCAGGTTGCCGCAGCCGTCCAGCCGTCCGGCTTCCATTAATTCATCCGGAAGGTCATCGAAATAGCTGCGGCAGATAATCAACCCCAGGGGAGCAAATCCCTGAAAATACGGGAATACCAAAGCCGGCAGGGTATTTACCAGATGAAGCTTGTTAATCATGGTAAACATGGGCAAAAGGATAATTGCCGTGGGAATTAGTAAATTAAAAATAATCAGGTAGTAAAAAAAAGATTTTCCCGGGAACTTCAATTTTGCAAAGGCATAACCGGCGCAGGTTACAAATACCAGATTGACAAGAGTGGTCACCACCGTTACGACTACACTGTTTGTAAAGTATTCGGACATCCCAGCCTGATTCCAGGCCGTGGCGTAATTTTCAAAATTTAATTTAGAAGGAAGGGTCCATATACTTTGGAGAAATTCCGTTTCTGTTTTTAAGGATTGGATGATCACCCAGACCAGAGGATATACCGATATTAAAAATGCCAGCAGCATAAATATAAACAGGAAACTTTTCGCTAGTTTTTTCTTCATGATTCCCTCCTATTGTCCATGGCTTTCTGATATAAAGTTTTGGCTGCCATAATTAAGACCATAATAAGCATTAAAATAACGGAAGCTGCCGTACCGGCACCAAAGTCACGGTTTGTAAAGGCTTTTGTATAGATATAAGAAGTCATGACATCGGAGGCTCCCCCGGGTCCGCCCTGAGTCATTACCCAGATCAAATCAAAAAGCCTAAGCCCGTTGGTCACCGTAAGCATGGCAAGGACACCAAAAGTAGGTTTTAAATAGGGTATAATTATGTAAATAAATTTTTGCCATAGGTTAGCCCCGTCTACTTTGGCCGCCTCTAAAAAATCTTCCGGCATTTTCGAAAGATTGGCATACATAATCAGCATATTAAAGGGTGCCGACCTCCAGATCCAGGTAACGGAAATCGCACCTAATGCGGTTTCCGGCCGGCTTAACCAGGCGGTAGCATACTTTTCCAATCCAATCATCTTAAGGAACTGGTCCACCGGACCGATGGTAGGATCGTAAATAATTCTCCAGATACATCCCACTACAACCATGGAAATTAAATACGGAATAAAAAGGCCCGTATTAAAAATCTTTTTCCCAGGAACTCCGATATACAGAATATAAGCGAAAATAAAGCCGATGGGAACAGCCGAAAAACTGATAAGGATTAAATACAGGGTATTTTTTAATGACCTTAAGAACTTGGGATCGGCTAATACTTTCATGTAGTTTTTAAATCCCACAAAATCGGTCAGGTCACCTAAGCCGTTATATTTATACAAACTGGTCTGAAGGGCATTGACGAATGGGATATACAGAAAAATGATAAAAGCAATAATTGTGGGGGCAATTAATAGAAAAGCCGTTAGCATTTCCTTTTTTTCTTTTACTGTCATGTGTTGTTTCATTTATTTCTCCTTGCATTTGCCGTTTTAAGGAGGGGCTGCCGCCAATCCTGTGTAAATAGTGAATTTCAGGAATTTACAACAGCCCCTTTTTAAGTGAGAGGAATTGCTTATGGATTACTCCAGATTAGACAGGTAAGTCTCCTTATATAATGTGTTCAGCTGGTCTGTCACATAATCCAGATCATAGGTCCCCAGCAGATAGTTCGGTTCCAGATCTGTTAAAAAGGCATTCTGTATTTCCGTCGTAATATTTGTCGGAACGTAAATATCCGGAATGAAGCCATCCTTACCTGCTTCAATAAAACCCTGCATTGCTTCATTATCACTGGCCAGTTCAATATTCGTCAGACCCGGATTGATAAACTTGGCATAGTCTTCTGAGAAAGCCGTCTTGGAAGTTAAGAACTTAACAAATTCGATGGCTTCATCAGGATGCTCGGTGGCTTTGGTAACAGCCCAGATACTGCTGGAACCACCCAGGCATCTGGCTGTTTTCCCGGCAACGCCCGGTAAGGCGTAAGAAGCCAGTTCTACATCCTCGGGAACATTTTCCGTCAGATAGGAAAGGTAGTTGGGCTGCAGCATTACCTGCACTAATTCTTTCTGAACAAAGAGCTGCTGCATGGTTTCTCTGTTTCCTGTCAGACCGGATTCCGGAAACCACCCCTGATCCCACATATATTTAAATTTTTCCAAGCCCTGTTTCACGCTTTCTGATGCAAAATTCATAGTTCCGTCTTCAAAGGCACTCGGATTTGTATCCAGCTCATCTCTGCAAAACTGATCCCATAAAATTCTCGGCCACCAGTCCATATTCTGCTGCTGCATGGAAATCGGGATTTTGCCGGCCGCTTTAATTGCCTCGCAATTCTTTTCGAACTCATCCCATGTAGTTGGCACGGAAAGCCCCAGTTCTTTATAAACGTTCTTATCATAAATAACAGCAATTGTAGTCATGGTAAAAGGTACACCGTATAATTTATCCGCATATCCGGAGCCGATGGCTTTTAAGGTTGCCTTACAGTTACTTAAAAGGGTAGGATTAAAGGTATCTCCCCATATGGCGTCTTTTTCATAATTCTGGCCTGTGCCGACTTCCTCAGTCAGATCCAATAACAGGTCACTCCGTACCTGGTCACCGATAAACTGGGCATTTGTCATAACCACGTCCGGTAATTCTTCCGCAACATTCATGGCAGTAAATTTAGAATAATAGGTATCGGAAGGAACATATTCATATTCAATGTCGATCTCCGGATGCAGTTTTTCATATACGGATATCATCTCCTCAATCATACCGCCGTAATTATCCAATACTTTCAGTTTGACCTGTTCCCCGGAAGAAGTGGATGCTTTCTGCCCTGTTTCTGCCCCATCACGGTTTTCTGCAGGTTTTGAAGAAGCGGAGCATCCGGTGATTGCTGCGGATACCATAGCTGCACAGGTTAATAATACGAGAATTCTTTTTTTCATAATAAACCTCCTAAACATTATTTAATTTTTTTTTGCTGCAAATATTCTCGCTGTTTTGCACAATACAATCATATATTATTTGTGATTTTTCCGTCAATTTGCACTTCATAAATGGAGTGTACTTTCATATTCTTTTACCTGTATTTTCATATTTGGATGATACTTTATTGTTATTACAGTAAAAATTGTAATAGTTAATCAGTATTTAAAAAGTAAAAAAACCGTTGCAAAATAACATCATTCTAATTGAACGAATGGACTACCCGCTTCTTTCTCTAAAACGGGTAAAGTTATTCTGCAACCGCCTTTTCTATTGATAGAGTGATATATTGCTGTACTTTTATATTGCGCTGTACTTTTATATTGCCATACTTCTATATTGCCATACCCTTATATTGTTATACTCTTATACTCCTATATTCTTATTCACTGCCTTTTCCATATAAGCTGCGGTACTGCCCGGGAGTCATGTTTTCCGCACTTTTAAAGCGGCGGGTAAAATTAGATAGATTGACATATCCGGCTTCCTGTGCAATTTGTGCAATCTGTTTGTCCGTTTTAACCAGGCTGTCCTTTGTATAAGAAAGCCGTTTGTTTGCCACCAGATCCGAAAAACTCACGTTTAAATTCTGTGTAATAAATTTACTCATGTAACTGGAGGAATATCCGAAATGATCGGACATACCCACCAGGCCTAGATTGGAATCCTGGTAGTTTTGTTCAATGTAATCCAGAATCTGCTGAACCAGCATATTCTGCATATCTCTCTGAGATACCGTAATATCTTCACAGATTCGCAGGAGTGCGGCCTTTAATTTATCCCCGAATTCGTCAACCGTCCGGAAAGTCGTCAATTGATACAGATCCATCTCCGTCAGTCGGATATTCTTTTTCTTTACCTCCTTGATCAGCTGGCTGACTATATCATAACAGCACATCAGCGCCATTTGGCCCGGCAGTTCCTCAAGGTTAAGTACAACTTCATTTACGGATTTTTCAACTTCATTTACATTGCCGTTATCCAGACAGCGGTTGATACACAACAGGCACTCAGTCTGGTAAAGGTTTATTCTGCTGCCATATTCTTCGCCGCTTTTTTGTGCCATTCCATCCAGTTTAAATTCTTTCTGGGGATTCAATATACGGTATTTGATATCCGTCAGGGCTTCCAGGAAGGATACATGAACACCGGATGCGTCCTCATAAATATTACCAAGGGAAATAATACTGCCTTCCCCTTCAAAAATCTGCTGGAGTTTTGTGTTTACGGTTTTCCGGCTTTCCTCCTCCATCTGCTCCCGGCTTAATATAACGGCAATCGCTTCATAATAATAGATATAGGTACTGTAAACCATGTATTCATCCTGAAAAGTCCTGGCAATACCTGCCGCTTTTTCTTTAAAAACGGTCTCAAAACTCTGGGATGACTGGTTCCGCCTGAGAATCAGCGCAACGAAATGCTTTTTGTGATTCATCTGTTCTTCAAAGACCCTGCCGACGATATCACTGTCACCGGGGCCTTGTGCGCCGTCGTATAAAAGTCTTGTAACCAACCGTTCTTCTACGAAAGGCCACTGGTTTTCAATTTCCTGCGACAGGGATTCTTTTACGGCATTCAGGCTGTCATATTGATTTTTAATATAATCCAGCTCGTTTTTAGAGGGAGCGGTCTCATTTTCCTGACGCATATACTGGGCCAGCTGGCGGATCGGCTTATAATAGCGGTATGCCACATAAATTGCCATAATACATCCTGCCATCAGGAACAGGAAAACCCCGATTACCAGAAGGCTGTTGTTTTGAAATATGTTCCATAGCAGGTTTGGCACCGTAATCTGGTTCACAATGATCAGCTTCGGATTTTCCATGGGATAGACAAGCAGCTTTTGTTTGTCCGTTCCATTATATATAATACTGGATTTTTCCGGCGCTGCATTTAAAATCTCATCCAGTCCGTATTCATAAGAAATATCTTTACCCTCTGCAAGGAGTTCGTTCCCGTCCTGGGTTAATACCGTAACGCCGCTGCTGTAACTGCCCGGAAATGAAATCGAATCAATCTTAATCTTTGATTCCTTCAATTCCAGTATCACCCAGGACTCTTCCTTATTGGTATAATTATAAACCGGATAAATAAAAATCATCTGCTGCAAAACGATGGGTCCGGCTTTTAAATTATACTGTTTATGAATTACGCTGTATTCCGGTTTTTCCACAGAATAAAGCCTGTTAAGAAATTCTTCCTTTTCTTCTGCAGGAATCCGAAGTTGTTTGTCCAGCATGGTGCTTTTCTCATATTTGCCCTGGGATGAAAAGCAGGTTTCATCATCCTTATAAACCAGATAGGCCATGGTTACATAAGAGTTATCTAAAATTTCCTTCCTTAACATATCTATCATTTTAATCTGGTTGCTTGTAGTGCGGAGCTTAGACAGTACCGGATCGCTGAAACTGATCTTATTACCCGTTTCCATAACCCTTCCGTTCATGGTAACCAGGTCATCACCCAGGCGTTCGATGACATTTTCATTATATCTCAGAATCTCATTACTGAGGTTCTGATACATAATCACCTGCAGGCATATGGTAAGTACAGCCAGCGGTACTAAAAAAAACGAAGCAAATCCCACTAAATATTTATGAAATATCCCTCTTTTCACGTTCCTGTCCCTCTTTCTCTTTTGTAACACAGTATTTATTCAATTATATATTATTTTTTTAAAATTTGCCATAATTCTGAGGAAAGTATCCACGGTAAAGGTTGAAAATGAAACGTTAATTTGCCTATAACAAGCAATCTTTCGGTGACTAAAAATTTGTATATATAAATCCTTTCTGGTAGGAATAATCCTATAACAGTTGAAGAGACAGCCTCATCTTTTAATTTAGAATCTATATTGTAATAAGTGTTTTATATGCCTGTAAATTTCTTCAATGAAATATTATATTGTTGACAAATACAAGTAAATTCCCAATAATGAGTATGATATAGATATTAAAAAAATATTAAAAATACATTAATTGCTTGACTTTACCTGACTCTAACAGAGTATAATTTAGGTATTGAATGCAGTTTGTTAATTAAAAAGACAGTAATTAAAATTTATATCAATGATGTAAGTAAAGAAATGAGTGCAGGTTCAAGATTTAAACATTTCTGCCACATAAAAGACACAGTGTCATATGATACTGGAGGGAGAATACAATTTTAATGCTACTAATTTTATGTTAAATAAAACTAAATAAAACATTTTATAAGTTAAATAATAGTACTTAAGAGAGACATATGGTGAAGAAGATAAAAAATAACAAATAGTTAGAAAAGACGAATATAAAGGGGAGATAGGATGATAAAGGTGGCTATTTGTGATAATGAGAATATTATTGTAGCACAGATTGAAAATATACTATTAAGTATATGCAGGCTTCATAGTATTGAACTTGAAATAGATGTATTCTACAGTGGGGAGACATTGGAAAAGAACATATTAAAGGGTTTACGTTATGATTTGTTGTATCTTGACATTTTATTAAAAGGGGAAGACGGAATAACAGCTGCAAAAAATATCAGAAAAATAGATAAAAATGTTTTGGTAATATATGTGTCAGATTACTATTATTATTTTATTGAGCTATTTCGGTTAGATGTTTTTGATTTTATATTAAAACCAATTGATTCTGAAAAATTAGCTATAAGTTTTCTAGATGCATATGAACGGATTTGCAGCAAAAAAGTTTATTACCATTTTCAATATAAAAATGCTGATTATAAAGTTTTACTTAGTGAAATTATTTATTTTGAAAGTAAAGGCAGACAGATTCAAATACATCTTTTGGATAAAAATATAGAAGTATTTAATGCTAAGTTAAATCAGGTAGAAGCACAGTTAGAGCACGGTAAAATACCGTTTTTACGTATTCATCAATCCTATTTGGTAAATTACCACTTAATCAGAGTACGTTCAAAAACAAGAGTAGTTATGATAACTGGACAAGAATTACCAATAAGTGAAGATAGGCAGAAAAGTATCGGTATAATATATAATAAGTTATTGGGGAGTGAAAATTAATGGTTAAATTGATAGCTTTTCATAATCAATTCAGAGTTATCTCAATTAAAAAGAAAAATTCCCTATTTAAAAAGGGCTGTGAATTAGCAGATGCCTGATTGAAAAATAAAATTAGAAAGGAGACAGGAATCAATGATGAAAGGAAAAAAAATTAGCATTTCTGAATTAACAGGTTTAACTGCGATATTAATTTATTTAATATTAAATATAACTAGTACTGTTTTAGATTTGCCGATAAATGCTTCAGTAAATCAACGAATTGCCATTACTTTCATAATATTATTGTGCAATGTGTTAATTTACATTTTATTAAAGAACAGGATTATGAATAAAATCTTATTGTTTTATTGGATATTTTCTCTAGTGATGAGCCTGGGAAGTATAGGAAGACTGGTTTTTCCATATTCCCCCCTTTTTGTAATATATAAAGAGATTTACCCGTATTGTATGTATTTTATTTCAGCTAATACACTGTTTTATTTCCCTGGATTTATTACATATAATGGGCTCTCAATTAACAGTGGCACTTTATTTTTAAACATTACCGCCATTTTATTTATCATATTATATTTGGTGAAAATCATTAGACAAAAATAAAGAAATGGTTGCTGCATATACCTCCGGATATACGCAGCAACCACAGTCTGTTATCAATAAGCAACGCTTTTTAAGTTTCTATTAGCGTCGAAGATGACTTGTGCATCTCCAAGTAAACTTATGGATCCACCTAAGTCATATGTAAAAGTTACTACAATGTCGCCAATGACAGCCTTGGCGTTAGCTTCAGCTTCTGAAATTTCTACACCTATCTGAAGAAGTTCCAAAATATATCCCCATTCCTTTAATCCTGCTTTTTCTGCCAAAGCCTTGAGTATTTCGTTCATAGTTATTGGTATATTTGGATTTTCCAAAAGTTCGGCAATTGTTTCTGTAATAGTAAGGGAATACTTGTGATCTACTGCAATACCATATATCACATCAACCAATATTTCAAATACTCCATTATATTTTATAATATTCATAGATGTAACAGTAGCCGGATCGTGAATAAAGCTATTAAAAAAATTATTATTATAATCTCCTTCTGGTGGAATGAGTATACATTTGCCAGCTGCATCTTGATAAGCATATCTTCCAATGTATTCACTAGAATTGCGAACTTCCTGCATTTTACAGCAAATTGTATACAATAGATTACGGTATCTATCATCCCCTACCGAGATGGAATAAAGAGCTTCCAATGCACGGATTTTTAAGTGATCATCAGCAGATAAAATTTCATTATCCTCAAGGTATGGAGAAGGTACTTTATATCCACAGGACAGGCATTCGTAATAGCCATCACCCAATAATACCATGGAATGTTGCGTACAATCCTGATAAGCATCGCCGCCGCATAATTCATTCCACTTGAATCCCATATCTCTTCCGGAACAAACATCTTTATCAACTGCAAATGTAGTTCCATCGGATGCAATAATTTCATATTCGTAAATCTGGTCAAATGCCCAATCGCTAGGAAGAGGAAAACCCATATTGCCACTGTAACCCGTAGACATATCACTTATAAAACTGCTAGTAGACAAATTATTTATACCTATAATGGAACAAATATTTCGAGAGCCGTAAATACCAATTTTGTATCTGGATGTAGATTCATTAAATATAGAATTTATTCCTTGAAAATAAGGAATAACTCTTTCTAGAGCTTGTTCTTCTGTAAAGTCATAATCTACTGCAAAATAAATAATAGTACCATTTGGTATATGAAGTTTTTGGGCTGCTAATATCGCTTTTCCAGCATCTACAGTCCCTTGATTTTCATTGAAATATGTTAATGCAGCTCCGCCATCCTGATAAATTGGAAAAACTCTTAAATCATTTTCAGCAAGAATTTGAAGTTCTGCCATTGATAAAGATTTTGGCTTTGAACCTCCTACGGTACCAGTTAAATATCTGCCAACAATTACGTAGTTTTCTCTTAATTTCTGTGCTTTTGCAGTACTTAATATTTGCTCGGAACAGTCACATGCCGTAGCGATTCGTGTATTGTCACCTTTACTGCTTAATAAAGATGCCCATGTAATTCTGCCTATTATACCGGGTATAACTCTGGAATCTTGCGTTAAACAATGGAATTCCTGAAAAGATTTAACAACACTTTCCATATTAGAATCAAAATTCCCCGAAATCCCTGGATTACTTTCATACATTACCATAAGACACATCTGAGCAATTCGAATATAATCTGTTTTATCGCTTCCAATTGACAGTTCTGGTGCTCTGTTTAAGGTATTATTGCCATAAATCCCATCTACGCCGGACATAGTCTTTCCTGCTTCTTCATATTGTAAAGCACAAATGATTGCTTTCGTCATGTTCCTGTCAGCAACACCATTACATGGAATTAAACCTATAATATTAGTTTTGATCACGTAATTAGCGTTTAAATACTGTTGTGCCTGACGAATATAAATCTTTCCTGTGCGTACTAGATTAAATGCATCTGTATTCAGTAAAGCTTTGATAAATACTGGTTGCAATGAATCATCTTCATTAGGAAAACCGGCATCATTTTTGAAAAAGATAGTAGCTGTCTGGGTTCCAAATCCATATACTCCATCAATCCCACCACAGTCATACCCTTTACAATAAAAACCGCACTGAACAATTTTAACAAGGTTTTTAGATGATGTTTCAGTTCCAATTGTGGGACAAGCAGCCAGAGTCCCATTTCCGAAAGAACCATCAACTATTAAACCTAATTCGTACTGGAGAGCTCTTACTAATGCTCTACATGTTCCTGCTCCGGTTATACCATCTTCATCAATTCTAACATAGCCATTTGTTCCTTCATATGTTGTATTATACCATTGCTGTGCTTCTAAAACTTTTTGATCCATCATTAGACCTCCTTATAAAAATGTGTTAAGGTATATCGTTTGTGTCATACATATTAGACCGGTACCAGTAGTTACATAATCTCTTAACGTCTTAATGATTACATTAATAGAAAAAGAAGATAGATAGGAAATTGTAAACGGTATTTCTTATTTATTTAAATTAAGTTATCTACTCCCAGTTAAAGGTAAAAAGACTATACAAAGTATGGGTTACTAAGGCTGATTTATCAACCACTGTTTGAAATATTCAGAGATTCTTGGAATAACAGTTTACCTTTTAGATCTCTGCATTGAGTTTTTCCCTTATTTTTATGTTACTTTTATACATAATTTCCACAGCAATTAAAACACAAGTTGTAGTTAACACAAAGCTACCTACAACTTGTATTTTCTTATATGTTTTATCACAATATTAATTTAATATAAAGATTTATCATGTAAACTTTTCTTTTGAATTACTGAAATAGTTTAATTCATGAAACAAAGGTCTATATGGTTTTTTTGCTAGTAAATAGCAATACCGTCTCCATTGCCTTTATAAAAAATATATATAGAGTAACCTCTCTTTTCTTCTATAACAGTGTTTGCATATTGTTCTGGAAAATATTGCTTATCAAATGCAAATTTATCTCCTTTTACGAATTGCAGAAATATATATGTAATTTTGCTTCTTGTTGATTATTAAAGGGGGAACTCAAAAGAGTCCTCCTTTTTTTGATAAAATATTACATAGATGATTTTATATTAGGTTATAGATTTCCAGAATAGTCATTATAAGTCGGATTAATATAATATGAAATTTTAGAATAATAAATATTGTAATTAAATGACTATATAAATAAATGCCAATTTATATAATGGAAAACTTCTAAGTGTAAGGGATATTTAAATACAGACAAATAATGTAAGAAAAAGTAAGGATTTTGTCAAAAGTAGTGCTGATTTAACAGAAATACTCTTAATTTTAACACTAAATCAAAAATGTAAATAATTACCATTATCATAAGATGCGGAAGTGAAATTTTTACTTATTTACACTGACTGAGTTTACAATTATTCCCTTTTTTTCTTTTTGCCTTTTAGGAGGAGAAGAAAATGGGAGAAAAACTTAGTATACTTATTAAAGAATTTAAGAATGGAGATGGAACAAAATTTCTGCTGATTGTAGAGAAGATGGAACCATTGATAAATAAATACATTCGTCTATTATACAAGGATGAGAAAGAAGATATGTATTCTGAGTTTGTATTATATCTGTTGGAAGCTATAACAAAAATGGATTATTACAAGGAAGAAGGGCAATGTATAAATTTTTTGAAAAATACTATCAGAAATAAATTCTATGAATTGTATAAAAAAAGCAAGAGACATTATGATAATGTAACAGTTATGAATGATGAATATTTTGACGACATGTATTATAAGCAATCAGAATATGAAGATATTATAACAAGGGAAGACATTAGTAAATTTGTACTAAACGCAAAAGGTAAGCAATATCAAATACTTTATGCCATGATATATAAGGATGAAACTGATATAGAGATAGCTAAAAGATTTGATGTTTCAAGACAATATGTAAATCGCGTACGAAGGAAGTTTTATAGTTTACTAAAAGAAGAATATTTCTCATAAAAAGTTCGGTCACAAGATTACATATAATTATAAAAAATAAGTTTGCTATTTTTATTTATATATCAAATTTCATTGAAAGAGAGTGATAATTATGGATAAAAGATTGATATTAATAAAAGGGATAGTTGATTTAATAGCCACATGGATAATGGATAAGTAGAGATTACTATTTCCAGTTTTAATATTATTAATCATACTGATGATAAATATATTTAAGAAGTAATTCATAAGAAATTAATGAATTAGTATAATAAAAAATAATTAATTTTTACAATATATACCTTATTTTTGACATGCAAAAACAATATAAGAAATACTATCATATAGTGTTTTACAGGTGCAAAATTTGGGTATGATTATTTGTTGTGCGTTATTAACATATAAGAGGGATTATGCTTGCCCTAAGCATGGTTCCTCTTATTATATTACAATTAGTAAGAGTCAGTCCAGCCATTTCGGTAAATACACATAAAGCTCTACTTCTTGTAAACAAACAGAAAATAAACGAAGTACATTATAAAAGAATTTTTACTTGCAATTTAAAAACAGATATGGTATATTTCTGGTAATAATATTGTTACCAAAGGAGCTTGACATGATATATAGAATTACAGAATCAGAGCAGGCCATTTTAAATCTTTTATGGAAAAAAGAGAGACTTACCATTATGCAGCTTGTCAGAGAATTGGAAGTAGAAAAACAGTGGTCAAAACATGCAGTAATTTCATTTTTAAAGCAGATGGAACAGAAAGGAACTGTAGGTTATGAAGAGATTGGAAGGACGAAGTATTATTTTGCTATCCCAGCTAAAAAAGACGTGGCGAAAAATGAATCAAAATCTTTTCTAAATAAATTCTATGACGGAAAGCTTGGGTTAATGGTTTCGTCCATGGCTAAAGAAAACCAGTTGCAGGAGGAAGATATTCAGGATTTATGGAATATTCTGATGGAACTGCGAAAAAAAGAGGAAGGGAAATTATAATTATAATTTGTCGGAAAGTCGGCAGAATGAGAGGAAAATATGGTTTTGGAAACTTTATTTCGGACAGCGGCGGGTGCATCTGTTCTAACGGTTGTAATTATGCTTATCAGAAGGCTGTTCGGAGAAAAGCTGGATCTGAATATCCGGTATTTTTTGTGGCTATTTGTAGCGTTAAGAATCTTGATTCCGGTAAGTATTGACTATGATTTGCCGGAAATTGGATGGTTCAAGGGAGTACAAGAACCAAATCCTATCCTGGAAAGCGATGGTGTAATGAATGGGAGGAAGCAGCAGGATATACCGGAATATAATAATATTGAAAGTTATACGGAGCCTTTTTATGAAAAGCCTCTAAAAATCCCTGCTCAACCCACAAAAAGGGAAAAGATTTTGTCCATGGATAAAATATTTACCCTGATATGGCTGATTGGTGCGGCAGGCTTAGGCAGCTATATTTTAATGAATAATTTCAGATTCTATACTATGGTAAAAAGACAGAGAAAAGTTGCTGGAATGACTCATAATAAAATACCGGTTTATGAATTGAAAGGTTATAACTGTTTGCTGGGTATTTTTAATCCGGGTATTTATATGGATCCCCAGGCCTATGGGAATCCAAAATTAAGTCAGCATGTTATCCTGCATGAGTTGCAGCATTATAGGATAAAAGATAATTTATGGATACTAATACGGACTATTTGCCTGAGCTTACAATGGTTTAATCCTTTTGTCTGGTTGGCTTATGTTGAATCCGGCAGAGACTGTGAATTAGCCTGTGATTACAGGGTAATAAAGAATATGGAAAATGAAGAAAGATTTTTATATGGAGAGAGCCTTTTGTCTGTAGCAGGATTTCATGTTAATGCAAGTAGGAAACCCTTTTTGGCAACCTCCATGGGAAGAGAGAAACGAATTATGAAGAAGCGGATTGAAAATATTATGAAATACAGTAGAACTCATAAAAAAATATGGATTCTCCCCTGTATCCTACTCTTACTTGTTGCAATAGCTGTATCTATAAATATAACAAAGAATACAGATGATGCCAATGCCAAGAGCATAGGAAACGACAAGACTGCGGAATCCGGTACGAATCTTACAAAAGAGGCAGAGAATAAGGTAGGTGAGAGTAATATTCAGAAACTCCAGATAGAAATGAGTGATTATTATATTACCAATACCGGTAATCCAGGTAATCTGTATTATATCGATGAACAAAAGACATTATGGGGCAGCGGAGAGAATCAATATGGACAGTTGGGACAGGGAAACCAGGATACAGAATTCCATGAAGAATTGGTGAAAATTGCAGAGAATGTTATTCATGTAGATTTTTCACAAACCGGTTTTATGATTTTCTTGACAGAAGATCAGAAACTGTATGGCTGTGGAAATGGAGGAGTGGGTGCCTTGCAGCAGCTGGAGTTATTTTCTGGAGAGCAACATGATAATGGAGGTTTCTATGCGGTAACAAAACCGGTTCTTCTAATGGAGAATGTGCTCTATGCGCGTTGTGGCCGCTATGATATTGCAGCTGTAGATATTGACCATAATGTGTGGAATTGGGGAGTTATATGGTACGAGAACAGAGATAATTACGATTATCAGAAAGAACCGCAAAAGATATTAGATAATACCATACTGGTTACAGGCGGAATGTATAATCACGCGGCTCTGAAGGAAGATGGAAGTGTATGGACATGGGGATATAACTATACGGGTAATTGTGGAGTCCCTAATGAACCGGTCATTTCGAAACCACAGAAAGTTGCAGAAGATGTAAGAATGGTGTGGACCGGAAGCCTTGACTATAATATTGACTGTCAGAATATTAAAGAATTCGGTGATTTTTATGAGAGAGGGCTAGAAAATACTATTATCCAAAAAAATGATGGAAGCTTTTGGATATGTGGGGTAAATGTCGGAACTGAAGAAAAGCTATTGCCTATATATTACGAAGCAGTGGACTACCGTATTGTTTGTACTTATGAATTTCTTCCCTATGAGATGAACGATGAGAATGTTTTGGGTACGCTGCAATAAGGTTATCCGGCAACCAAAGAAAGAACCTCCTCCTGAAAGCTAATTGAGTCAGAAGGAGGTTAATCTTGTGACTTTTATACTTTTCTTAAAAGAATGCTGCCTACATTTAGCCAGTTATTGTTGATCAAATCAATGAAACCATTGCCACTGAAGGTATAAGTTTGTCCTGCAGCTGTCTGTACCTTTGTTACAGCAATATAATTGGGATTACTTTGACCACGGGTGCAGTTTGAGGTTAGCCAGACATATGAGCCGGCTTGTAGACTGCTGCAGAAAGAACCGTCTGCATAATAAGCATTGGTTGCAAATTGTACTTTCCTTTGCAATGTACTTACGGCAACCCAAGATGTACCGTTGGATGCATAATCAGCAAAGCCCTCAATCCCGTTATAATTTTCCTCAATTGCTCCAAGTACAAAATTTCCGGAAGCATTTCTAAAGTAAACGGGATACCCCCAGCCTTCCCAGCCTGCACCGAAAGCAGAGCCTTCGGCAAAGCATTCATTTTTTGTTAGAGTACCAATTTGTGTACCCTTTGTAACAAAACCATTACTTCCTCCATAAACAGGAATTGCTGAACCGGTTAAATTAATGTGCCAACCACGTAAGTTCATTATCATTTTCCTCCTTCTATTTTTTTGATTTGCAAATCTATATAGTATAAAGAGTTTAGGAAAGCTTTTTGTAAACTAAAAATTAAGAAAATATTAGGAAAATTATTTGATAGATGCTTATTGGATTCGAGATATTGCAGTTTCATAAGAAAAAATTCATTAGACCAGTGAGGGCTTATTTTATCAAAGAAAGAAGTCTATTTTATTAAGAAATGTGGTTTTTCGTAAATACAAAAATAAATGTTTATATTGAAAGGAATTTTTTATGAGAAAGAAATATTTAATAATGATATTTTGTATTTGTTTCATTATGACTGGATGTGGCAAAACAGATAGAGAAAGTATAGAGAATAAAGACTCTGCTCAAATAGAAAAAACAGATAAACAAGACAGTCAGGGACAAGTAGAAAGTGAGGACAGCGTCCCGGAAAATACAAGTACAGAAAATGAAAATTACGAGACATATTCAGGCTTTTGGACAGAAAGTGGTATAAGCCATGACATGGTTATTTCTGATGGAGGGACTGAATTTTCTATAACTATTACAGATAAAACTGAGTTGAATGGATATCTATATTCTCAACAGGGTACCAGTGAGCGTATAGCAGAAATTGACAACATTACTGGAAAAATTAAAAATAATGAGTGTTACTATGAATTTGCGGATGATGGATGGGGAGGTACAGGGACTTTGCACATACAGTTTTTGGATAATACTATTCATATAGAAGTACAGAATTATAAGATGGATGATAATAATCTGTCTGGTTTTGGAATTTCTGGGGTATATCAGTTAGAAAGAGCGGATAAAGTTGTGGAAAAGGAAGAACCGGAGACAGAGATGTCAGAGCAGGATTTGCTTAACGAGGTATATGACAGATATTATTCTCATTGGTCTGAAGATGAAATGCTTGCAGCTATAGAAGAAAGGAGTCAGTATCGGGAAAGCTGTTCTTTCAATGAGGAGGTAATAGAATATATGGAAAATATCCGTGAAGTTAGGGATGTCGCTATTGTAGTTGAACCTTTATATTATACGGATATGAAATATTATAAGAATCAGGATTTTGAGAACGTCCCTTCACTGATTATATATTTGGCAAAAAATGAAATTTATGCAAGGCATGGATACATATTTAAGGATAAAGATTTAAATAATTATTTTATGGGACAATTATGGTATGAACCTTCAATTACGTCGGAAGATTTTGATGATAGTGTTTTTAATGAATATGAAAAGACAAATTTAGAGTTACTGGCGGATTTGGATACGTATAACTAAGCAAGTAAATATAGATAATGGGCTGCAGGTAAGCAGCCCATTTGTTTTTATTATGGGGTATTTATACCGAATCCGGTTAAGCCGGAAGCTGTAATTGATCGTGACAGTTCTTTAACGGTATCATCTGAGGTATTACCTTCGATTGTTGTAAATGTCTTTGAATTAGGATCGTAACTGGTTACAATACCAACGTGGGAAGCACCGTTCGATTTATTTATAAAAACATCGCCGCGTTTGGGGGTATATGTTGATTTATCACCAAATCGGTTTTGGGCCTGATAAAATGACAGGTACTTCGCAACAGCTACACTTTTAGGGACAAGTCCTAATTGTCCGGATACATTTAATATGCCCGCCTTATTTGCACACCAGGAAACAAAACAAGCACACCATGCATTTCCCTGGGCACTCGGAAACCAGGCATTATATTTATTATAGTTTTCTTTCCCGTGATCTGAGTCTGGTAAACCCTCAAAACGATCTTGTGTTGTTTCATATAAAGCGAACCTTACCATATTTTCCACATATTCTGATAACGTATTACCATTTGAAGCATTGTAGGCAACAGCTTTTTCGTAAACTGAATTACGTCTTGTAGGGTATACCCCTAAACCGTAGTTAGTACCATCCTGTTCATAAATATCCTGAAGAGCGTAATTATGCAGGGCTTCTAAGGATAAGGAAGACCATTGGTCGTTTATTTGAGTACCTATTCTGGTGATACCTCTGGGGGATTGATTATAGCAATCACTAAAATAAATTAATACTTTCCCATTGGTAATCCCTAAACTTTTTCCATATTCGATATAACTATTAACATCATTACGTTTTAAGTCTTCCTGTACCTCGTGGGATTCTTCCGTATCAAGAAGCTGTTTAAGTAATGTCAGTTCAGAGGATGTGATGGAAGTTGGTCTAAGGGACTCAAAAGGAGCGGAATTACCAGCTATAATATGATCACCAATGATAGTTCCGGACATAATGGAGTCAAAACTCTTGGTATTTCGGTTTCGTATGTCTGTTAAAAGATTATATGCTCTTGAAGCACGCCATTGAAGAAGTCCGATAGAAAGGACATCAGTTGGATTAACGGAATCATATTTACCTTCCTGCGCACTAATAACCTCAATCGTATATTCTAAAAGTGAGCCGGTAACAGGAATTGGCGGGAAGACAGGAATATCAGCAGAACCGTCATTTGTTTTGGCAGAATCAGAATATAAGCATGTTAAGGTTATAGGGCCTGCAATACCATCTGGCGAGAGTTCGTTAATTTTCTGAAATTTAATGACTGCAAGAGTCGTATTATGGCCAAATATTCCATCAGCACCGGTAGAGCCGCAATTATATCCAAGAGAAATAAGCCTTTCCTGCAATCTTCTTACAGCCTCTCCAGAGCTACCCTCTCTCAAAACATCGCTATTCGTACCCGAACCTTTTACCGGATTAACCGAATTTAATTTTTCCCAAGTTTTAGGACCAACCTTACCGTCTGGGCTAAGACCGTTATTCTTTTGAAAATTAATAACAGCACTTTGGGTTGCCGGACCAAAATTTCCATCAGCTCCAGAAACTCCGCAATCATATTCTAACTCAAGAAGACGATTCTGAAGTCTGGTAACAGCAGCTCCTTTACTTCCCAAAACAAGAAGTGGGGTTTCAATCTGGTCATTTGGAGGTGCTGCTTCAAGTTTTGCCCAAGTATTAGGACCAACTTTACCGTCAACACTTAGTCCATTATTTTGTTGGAACATTCTCACAGCGCGATAAGTATCATCACCAAATATGCCATCTGCACCGCTGTCGCCACAAGAATATCCTAGACGAATCAGCTTTTCCTGGAGTTCAATGACATACTCGCCGGTACTGCCTAGTTGAAGTACGGGTTTATTTGGTGTAGGATCAGCTGCATACAATTTTTCAAGAGTACTATTTCCGGCCATCCCATCTGCAATAAGCCCGTTGGCAGACTGAAAATTTATTAAAGCATTGTATGTACCATCCCCGGCTACACCATCAATTGTTCCGGTATAGAATCCCTTGTTTTTTAACGCTGTCTGAATAGGAGTAATATCTGATTTTATTTTTCCCCAAGTGCCATCGCCAACTATGCCGTCCGGTGTTAAACTTCGTGCTGCCTGGTATTTTTTAACTGCAGATGTTGTATTTGCATCAAATATACCATCAAGTCGTTTAGGGTTAAAGCATAAAATCCGCAATCCCTGCTGTAAATATCTTACCTGTGTACCAGTATTTCCTTCTACTAAATACATAATAATATACCTCTTTTCGTTTTATTGAATTTGCAAATTCAATAAATAGAAAGAGATAAGGGAATTATTTTGTAAACATAAAATATTCAAATGATTAAGATGAAGGACTGTTTTGTATATATTAAGGGAGTAATCTTACTGAAGGCATTTCACAGTCATCAGAGTGTATAGCGTCATAATGTTACAGAAGAAGCGGATACCACTTTCAAATTGATTCGTATCAGCTGAATTCTAATTTATAATATATTTCCTTCCATTTATTAAAATGTTCCGTAGAATTTTTTCTGCCTTAATCCTTTTTCTTTATATAATGTTTTACTTGATATTATAGCTATTGGTTTACATATGGTCGATAAAAGTTTTTTTAGTTAATAGGACCATATATAAGCAGATAAAGATTTGTTATTATAACAAATCTCATTGAAAGAGAGGATTATTAATGGATATAAAAATTATATTGGGAAAGGGAGCAGTAGGTATAATCAGTGCATGGATAATGGATAAGTGGAAATTACTATTTCCGGTGTTAATATTATTAACAATATTAATGATAGTGGACTATATCTCGGGGATGCTTGTTGCAAAAAAAGAAGCCCTGGAGCATCCAGGTAATAAAAAATATGGATGGAGCAGTAAGAAAAGTATTATAGGAATATATAAAAAAGGAAGTTATATATTAGTTATTTTAGTAGCCGTTAGTACAGATTTTATATTATTTAAGTTTGCTGCTGAAATTGGGATCAAGGTTGAAAATAATACAATGTTTGGCTTATTGGTATGTATTTGGTTGATTATTAACGAATCACTGTCCATTTTGGAGAACGCAGGAAGGATGGGAGCTAAGCTGCCCAATATAATTAAAAAAGTCTTAGCGGAATTACAAAGTAATATAGATGAGAAGTTTAAGTGAATAATTCTTATCTAACAGGTAATTTGATTACCTACGTTCGTCACGTGTAAATATCTGCCGTCTGCTTACCGCCATTTTTCTATGAAATATTCTCAATTACGCATTGATAAATGTCATAATATGTATTATTATACCCCTATGAATAACTATGCGATACAATCATAATACCGGAGGCGTTTAAAGTGTTCACTATTTTAACCATTGAAGATAATATAGAACTGCAGACCGAAATAAAGGAACTGTTAACCTCGGTCGGCTATCAGGTTTTATGTGCCCAGAGCCGCGCATCAGCCCTGAACTTCTTTAAATTTAATAAAATCGATTTGTGTCTGCTGGATGTCCAGCTCCCGGATTGTTCCGGTTTTGATTTCTGTAAGGAGATCAGGACATTTTTCTTAAATCCCATCATAATGCTGACCATATGTAATGAGGAGGAAGATATTATAACGGGATTGCGGAATGGGGCCGATGATTATATTACCAAACCTTTCTCCATCCGGGTATTATTAATGCGTATCGAAACACAGCTGCGAAGAAATGAGTGGCAGGCAAAAAAGGATACCCAGATTATTTTCAGCGGTGACCTTGAAATAGATCTGGATGCCAGAAAAATCTATCATAATGAAGAAGAGATAAAATTAAGAAGCATCGAATTTGATATATGTGAAATTTTATTAAAGAATAACGGCCGGATCATAAAAAGAGATTTGTTATTTGAGAGTATCTGGGACTGCAAGAATAAGTTTATTGAAGAAAATACCTTAAATGTACATATCAGCAGGCTGCGAAAGTCATTAAAAACCTACCATGGGCTGCAATATATTGAAACAGTTAAAAATTTTGGATACCGGTGGAATGTTGAAATAATTAGAAATTAGTTTGTACCTGCTTTTTTTCAGCATAAACTTCTGATGTGTAAAAAAACATGCGCGGGAATGGAGTAACATATGAAAAAAAATAATTTTTTGGATGGGCAATATATTTTAAGCATAGGTTTCATCGTAAGTGTATTATTTCTGGTTAATGGAATTTTCTTGTCTGCTGCCATAAGAAACAGTTACTCCGAGAGAATTATCTCAGCCCTGGGGGCCATGTCGGTTACCTACGGGGATATGGATAAAGCGGTCGTGGACAGTGTGCTGAACGGAAGTTCCCAAACCTACGGGGCAGGCCTGACGATATTAAAAAGGTACGGCTATAATTTAAGCGGTCCTGACCTGATCAAAAATGCCATGAATCAGGAAATTGTTTTTGCATCATTGTTTATGTTTTCAATCATTTTATTTCTGCTGATCAGTCTTACCATCATGTATAAAAACCATATGAAATTCCTTGGAAGACTGGACCGGTATCTGGATGAGTTTAACAGCCCCGGTACTTACAAAGAGGAATCCAATCCGTATACCCGGAATCTTGTGAACAAATTACGTACCCTTTCTTTAGATGCCAGGCATAATCTAAGCCTTATCCAGATTGAAAAAGAAAAAATGCACGACTTTATGGAAGATCTGTCCCATCAGATGAAAACGCCTTTGACCGTCGCCCATTTATACATAGAAAGATATATATTTGAAAATATAAAACAGGATACGGATAAACTGGAAGCGGGATTAAAACAACTGGAAAAAATGACTTTATTAATTAATTCTTATTTGAAAATCGGCATGCTGAAATCCTGTAATGTGAAATTGGAAGTGAAGGATTGCAATATCTACAGCTTTATGGAAGAATGTATGGCAGATGTGGAACCCTTGGCAGCTGACAATGAAACAGACATTATTATTGAGGGCGATACCGAAGCAGAATTCCAATTTGATGCTTTTTGGATGAAAGAAGCGGTGATTAATCTGCTGAAAAACAGTATAGAACATTCGCCGGAAAGCAGTAAAATTACTATTGAATTCCATAAAAACAGCCATGATTTAAGGATTCGTATCATCGATGAGGGAAGCGGAATCGAAGAAAAGAATATTCCAATTATATTTGAGCGGTTTACCTCCAGCATCCGCCAGAAGGACGGCAGCAACGGTTTAGGGTTAGGCATTGCCAAGCAGGCTGTCGGCCGCCATTTTGGACGGATCGGCATAATGAATAATAAGGACCTGGGAGTAACTTTTGAAATAAGGCTGCCAAATCTGAAAGGGAAAGAAGTCTATAATAATTATTACGATGTAAGATGAATGCAAGCTTTCCCTGTTATAGTATTAGTAATGTAATGTTTGGCCGCTTCAGAAAATCCTTCAGGATTTCGGGTTAATCGGCGCAAAGCATGGAATACATACTTGAAATATACGTTATTCAGCATATTTTGTGTGTACAAGCGCATAAATGCGCAATTTTTCAGAACCGCAGTGGCTGAACAGTCACTTATCATAATACTTGGGAGGAATCAGTATCGGAATGGGGGAAAATTAGTGAGTATTCTAAAGATAGAAGATGTGGGAAAGACATTTGGGAAAGGCTCCGGTATGGTGACCGCCCTTGATGGAATTAATCTTTCCCTGGGTAAGGGAAGTTTTACAACAGTAATCGGCAGAAGCGGTTCGGGTAAGTCCACCCTGCTTAATATAGCCGGGGGCCTGACAGCACCGGACAGCGGCAGGGTATATTTAGAGGGGACCGACTTATTTGGATTAAAAGATAATGCGCTGTCGGCGTTTCGAAGGAAAAAGATCGGGATAGTATTCCAGGCCTTTAATTTGATTCCGGAATTTACGGTAATTGAAAATATATGCCTGCCGTCCTACCTTGACCAGCGTAAGCCCAATCTGAAATTTATTGACGAAATATTAGACCTGATCGAGATGGGGGATAAAAAAGATAAGTATCCTTACGAATTATCGGGAGGAGAGCAGCAAAGGACTGCACTGGCCCGGGCATTATCAACGAAACCCGACCTGCTGTTAGCTGACGAACCTACAGGAAACCTGGATTTAAGAAGCGGTGAACAGGTTTTGGATGCAATACAATATTGTTACCGCATATTTAACCAGACCACATTATTGGTTACCCATAATCTGGAGATTGCAAAACAGTCCAAACGGGTCATAACACTCCAGGACGGTAGAATTGTATCTGATTCAATTGGGGAAATGATATGAATTATTTTAATAAAATCGTTAAATTAAATCTGAAAAAATTTAAGAAATCCTATATTTCTTTGTTTGTAGTAATTATATTGGCCTGCACCTTTACCCTTACCATTACCATATTTAATGACAGCTTAATAAAAACAGAAGAACAGCAGCGTAAGGACATATATGGCAGCTGGCATGTATCCGTCTATAATACGGATGATCTCTTATACCGGGAACTCCTTAATCATGGGACCCTGAAAAGCATCGGTAAAATGACGGCTTATGGAAGCATACTTGGCGAAGATAATAATCCGGCAGGTATAATAGGGTCCGCTGATGAGAACACCATACAGATGGGCCTGTCTTTCATGTCCGGAAAATTTCCGGAAAAAGAGAATGAAATAGCAGTTGAAATGTCCTACCTGTCCGAGTCCGGACATTCCTATGAATTGGGACAGTCTATTCCGCTTAGAATCCAGATCCATGACCCTCAGAATAATAATACCAAGATAATTGAAAAAAATTATATACTGACAGGGGTCCTAAAAAATTATTCATCCATATGGAAAACCGATGGAAATCAGCTGGTATCCTTTTTTGTAACAGAGGGCTCCCTGCCTGCCGCACCGGTGTTTGAAAATATATTCTGTACCTTAAAGAATGAATACGTGAAAAATGCGGATGAATTATTATCGTTCATAGCAAAACGTGGAAATTTCATAAAAAATGATTATACCTTTTATGAATATACCTCCCCCAATAAGACAAGGAATGAAGCTTTCCTGTCCGGATTTGCACTGGCATTAATCGTGACCTTTACATCTGTGTTTTTTATTTTTAATATTTTTTATATTTCCCTGAAGAATCATAATAAAAATTTCGTGGTAATGCGCAGTTTAGGAGCCAGTAAAAATCAGATATCCCTTCTGTACTGTAAGGAACTGATGCTTGTTCTTACGGCTTCTTTTGGGACGGGTATTCTTTCCGGCCTGTTAACAGCCTATTTGGGCCATTATATTATCCGGTATTATATCACCACAGAGTTTATCTTTTATTTAGATATTGTAAAATTAATATTATTAATGTTAATCATTATATTTTTTGTATTTATATTTGCCCTGTGCTCCGCTTTCCGTGTGTGGAAAATGCCATTAACCGGCAATGTTGCATTACAACCGGAAAGCAGGATAAATGTTAAACATAACAGAAAATTAAAATCCTTAACCGTCAGGCGAATGGTCAAGATATTTAACAGTGCCCATAGGAAAGAAGCAGTATTGTATTTCCTTCTTTCTCTGGGTGTTTTTCTGGTCCTTACCAGTACTTTTTACCGTTCTTACCAGAAATATAAAGAGTATATCTATATTGAAAATACTTATTCGGAAGATTATGATTATGGCATTATATCTTCTTATTTCGAACCCAAAATCCATATTACGGAAGAAGAGGTCGAAAAAATCAGAAAAATTTATGGTATTGATTATGTAAGGACATATCGGTGCTCCGATTATTTTCCAGTAATCTGGGATGGTATTGAGAATAGCAAATATGCGGAATTTTCAAAGAATAATATATTTCCCCGGTTCGCCGGGGATGGGGTCTATGTTACGGTATATGGTTTATCCGGGGATGAAAGGGATTATAAATATTATATTGATGAAGTTGATGAGGGTAATATTACTCCGGAGGACTTTAAAAACGGTAACGAAGTTATTCTATATCTGCCGACCTATTATAGTACACAGGATGGCAGGATATTAAGTAATATGGACGATATATATAAATTGTATAAACCGACCTATGATATTATAGAAGAAAATACCATTAAGGCAGGTGATGAACTGGTTGTAAGCGGGGACAGAGGAAATGTTACGGTTAAGATAGCCGGAATTATTTACGATTTTAACATAAAAAGCTCCCAGTCTTATTTGACAAAGCCTTATTCAATTATTTGCAATGAAACCTTATATGAAAAGGTTGTTTCCGGTAACAATAAAACTTATGAATATTTACAGATATATGCCAATAACAATGCAAATTATGAAAGAACCGATGTAGAAATATCGCAAATTGAAGCTATCTCTCTCTTTACAAATTTCCGGATTCAAAAAGAAGATGCAAAATATAATGTTATGATAAGTGTAATTATATCATTAATATTATGCATGGTTGTTATGTTAATTACCGTATCGGTACAGTATAATAATCATTTGGCGAAGTTGGAAGCGGATAATTGCAGGAATCATATTTTGTATGTTCTGGGTATGGATAAATGGAAAATACAGTATATTTATCTTTATAACATTGTAGCAAACAGTATATTTGCCATGGTTATAGGATTTACCGCTATTTTTTTGTATCAGGCAGTAATATATATAAATGATTATAAAAGCCTGTTGGAAGCAAATGGTATATTTCAATTAGGAGCTTATGTTTACTTAGTTTATTTTACTAAGCTGCCCTGGGGGTTTATATTAATATTTGCTTTAGCCTACTTAATTATGAATATTATAATCGCTTTTTTACCAAAAAAATATCGAAAATTAAAAGAATAAATAAAAGAATGTCACATAAATGTAAGATTGCGCTGTTATAATAAAGTAAAAGAAAGGAGATATACCAATGAAAAAGATCATAGTATTTTTAATGACAGCGGTAATGCTTTTATCTTTTGGACTAACTGCGTATGCGGCTGAAACAACAAACAGTAATTCTGATAAAGGTACGGCAGCATTTGAAAGCAACAGTGTGGTAACACCAAATGCATGGTATTATTCTTATGATAAAACCGTAACCAAGAATTACACGGCCCTCATAGACATTCCTGATTCGATTTATTACAGTGAATACAATTCGGGTATGGGTGTGACGTGCAGCGGGGATTTGGATCTGCAGTCGATAACATCATTAGCGAATGGGGGTTACAAGGCAACTTTTAAAGGAACAATAGGTGCGTATATTTACTAAATATTCCTTAATCATTGAGGGGAAGAGATTAATAATATATTTGGAAAATAACTGGGCTTTTTAAACCTCCGGAAGGTAGCCTGCTGCAGATGCGGCAGGCTATTTTTCATTGTATAAATGAGGTATTGACATCCATTTTTTTGGCGTGGTATGTGATATAAATAATCATGCTCATTTACTTACGGAAGATAAGAGTGGATGATACCGGTAATGGATACCAATGCTTTCAGGTACTTCTACAGTTAAAGTTAAGTAATAAAGGTATTAGAACCGGATCATCAGCTATTAGAATCATGCTTGCGGCGTTAGGGAGAAATTTTTAAAATATTACGGCAGTTTCTTTTTCTTACAAAAAAATCTTTAATTCCAAAGCTATAAATGGTATAATGTACTTCACAATAAATTATAAGGAATTGCATTGCGTAAGTATCACTTAATTCAGTGCCTGATATTTCCGCAATACAGTACTAGTGTCCCGAATACAGATATTACACCGGCGCAAATCATACGGAGAATTAGCCTGAGTATCAAGCGGACAGTATAGCAGGGCTATTTTTAGTTGATTTATTGACTGATTACACAAGTGATATAGATTTCATAAGGAGCATGGGAGAATGAAAAGGAAAATCAGAGTAAAAGGAGCATTGAAGTCATATTTGCGTTGGCCGATTTTGCTGTCAATATTATTGGTATGCATGAATATCAGTATATATCTGATAGATCAGAAAGCCGGAATCGTAATGCTTGGCTTTGTGGTCCTATACATTATAATAGCAATGCTGCTGTACTTTTTCAAAAGGCCTGCTATAATAGGCGATTTAATCCGCTATGCTGCTGATTATGGACAGGTACAAAAACAATTATTAAAGGAAATGGCGCTTCCCTATGCAATTTTGGATTATGACGGAAGACTTTTATGGGGGAATAATGAATTCCTGGATATTATCCAGGATGAAAAGACGGCCCGCAGATCCATGTCCAATATATTTCCGGAAATAACGGCGGCTTCCCTGCCAAGGGATATGCAGGATAAAACTGTCCGTGCGGCGAAAAACAACAGTCATTATAAAATCATCTTAAGAAAAATTATTGCGGGTGATTTTTCCGACAGTGCACCTTTGGAATATCAGGAAGATGACATGGGCTTAAATGATTCCAATGCTTTAATTGCCATGTATGTCTATGATGAGACGGAAATCAAGACCCTGATACGGGAAAATTATGAACAGAAGATGATTACGGGCTTATTGTATATCGATAATTATGAAGAGGCCCTGGAGACGATTGATGAAGTAAGGCGTTCTTTGTTAATTGCTTTGGTGGACCGTAAAATCAATAAATATATGCAGAGCATTGATGCCATTGTGAAAAAGCTGGAAAAGGATAAATATATCTTTATGTTCAAGCAGAAATACCTGCCCCAGCTTCAGACCGGTAAATTCAGCCTGTTAGAGGAAGTCCGGGCCGTTAATATCGGCAATGAGATGTCCGTTACTATCAGTATCGGACTGGGTGTGAATACGGAATCCTACCTGCTCAGCTATGAATATGCAAGAGCTGCCATTGATTTGGCTTTAGGCAGGGGCGGGGATCAGGCTGTGGTAAAAGACGGGGACAAACTCCTTTATTACGGCGGCAAGAGCATCCAGTTAGAAAAGAGCACAAGGGTTAAGGCCAGGGTAAAAGCCCATGCCTTAAAAGAATTTGTGGAAGCCAAGGATAAGGTAGTAATTATGGGACATGCCATCGGGGATGTGGATTCCTTTGGTGCCGGAATCGGAATATACCGTATCGCCAGGACCTTAAATAAAAAAGCCCATATTGTCATAAATGAAGTAACCACCTCGGTCCGCCCGTTAATGACCAGGTTTATTAATAATCCGGATTACGAGGAAGATATGTTCCTGAAAGGGGAACAGGCAATGGGAGTGGTGGATAACAATACCCTGCTGGTCATTGTAGACGTAAACCGGCCCAACTATATGGAGTGCAAGGAATTACTCTCCTTAACCAAAACCATAGTCATACTGGATCATCACCGCCAGACCGGTGAAGCCATTGAAAATGCGGTGTTATCCTATATTGAACCCTATGCTTCCTCTTCCTGTGAAATGGTAGCGGAAATCCTCCAATATATCGGGGATGGGCTGAGATTAAAACAGGTAGAAGCAGACGCCATGTATGCCGGCGTTATGATAGATACCAACAATTTCCTGACGAAAACCGGTGTTAGGACCTTTGAGGCAGCAGCCTTCCTGCGCAGGAGCGGAGCAGATGTAACCAGGATCCGGAAAGCCTTCCGCAGTGATATGGATGAATATAAAGTCAAAGCGGAAGCCATCAGTGCAACGGAGGTTTACTTAGACCACTATGCCATTACCGTATGCTCCAGTGCCGGAATTAACAGCCCTACGGTATTAGGCGCCCAGGTCGCCAATGAATTATTGAATATTACTAATATACGGGCTTCCTTCGTGTTAACCGAATTTAACGATAAAATATATTTAAGCGCACGTTCCATAGATGAAGTAAATGTACAGCTGGTTATGGAACGTTTAGGAGGAGGAGGGCATATGAGCGTTGCCGGTGCCCAATTCACCAACTCGACTCTGACGGAGGCGATCTACAACTTAAAAGCCACCTTGTCGGCCATGAAGCAGGAGGGGGAATTGTAGTCTTTATCCCATACAGAGAAGACTTCCGGTACAGCCTTTCGTAAATTTCACTTAATATCAGTGCTTGATATTTGTGTCAGAGCAATAGCAGTACCAGTTAATTTGACCTTACAAGTAAGTAGCGTAGCGGATTACGAATATCCGCTTTGACTCATACTCGAATTGAAAGGAGAATATATATGCAGGTTATATTATTACAGGATGTAAAAGTTTTAGGGAAAAAAGGGGAACTGGTAAACGTAAGTGACGGTTATGCCAGGAATTTTATCTTACCAAAAAAATTAGGTTTGGAGGCAAATGCAAAGAACCTAAATGATTTGAAATTGCAGAAAGCAGCTGAAGATAAAAAACAGAAAGAATTATTGGAAGAAGCACAGGCTTTTGGGAAAGACCTGGAAAGCAAGACCCTGGAGGTTAAAATAAAAGCGGGTGAAGGCGGAAGAACCTTTGGCTCCATCTCCTCCAAAGAAATAGCAGGTGCGTTAAAAGCCCAGTACGGACTGGATATTGATAAAAAGAAGTTACATCTTCCGGAACCGATTAAGACAATTGGAACTCATACGGTTCCTGTAAAACTCCATCCAAAGGTTACTGCCGAACTTAAGGTAAAGGTAAGTGAACAATAAGAGGGGAATTGAAACTTTAGGAGGATAGGCAGATGGATGAGGCATTTATAAAAAAAGTGTTTCCACATAGTTCCGAAGCGGAACAGTCGGTAATCGGATCCATGATCATGGATAAGGATGCCATTGTAGCGGCTTCCGAATTAGTTATCGGGGAAGACTTTTATGAACAGCGCTACGGTGTCTTATTTGATGCCATGATTGAGCTTTTTAATGAGGGAAAGCCCGTAGACTTGGTTACCCTTCAGAATAAATTAAAGGAAAAGGATGTTCCTCCTGAATTGTGCAGTCTTGAATTTATCAGGAATCTGATTGCTTCCGTACCGACCTCTGCCAATGTAAGATACTATGCGAATATTGTTAAGGAGAAATCTACCTTAAGGCAGCTGATTAAAGTAACGGAATCCATTACCAATGAATGTTACCTGGATAAAGAAAAACTGGAAACCATACTGGAAGATTCGGAAAAGAAGATGTTTGACATACTTCAAAAGAGGAATTCCGGTGAATTCGTAAGTATTAAGGAAATTGTGTTTAAGTCCCTGGAGAGTATCGAGGCGGCGGCTAGGAATAAAGGAAGCGTAACCGGTGTAGCTACCGGCTTTTACGACCTGGATTATAAAACGGCCGGACTGCAGCCTTCGGATTTAATCTTGATTGCGGCAAGGCCTTCCATGGGTAAGACAGCCTTTGTATTAAATATTGCAGAGCATGTAGTTTTGAAAAATAACGTAACCACAGCCATATTTAGTCTGGAAATGTCCAAGGATCAACTGGTTAAGCGTATTATGTCCATGCACTCCAAAGTAAATTCCCAGTCCATGAGGACCGGTGATCTAAGCGATGACGACTGGTTAAAACTGGTTGAAAGTGCCAGGGTGATCGGTAATTCCAATTTGATTATCGATGACACCTCCAGTATTTCCATCAGTGAGCTCCGGTCAAAATGCAGGAAATTTAAATTGGAACATAATCTTGGACTGGTCATTATCGATTATCTCCAGTTAATGTCCGGCAGCAAAAAATCAGAGTCCAGACAGCAGGAAATTTCGGAAATATCCCGTTCCTTAAAAGGCCTGGCAAGGGAACTGAGTGTCCCGGTAGTGGCCTTATCCCAGCTAAGCCGTGCCGTGGAACAAAGGCCGGATAAAAGGCCTATGCTATCTGACCTTAGGGAATCCGGCGCCATAGAACAGGATGCCGATATCGTTATGTTTTTATACCGTGATGATTACTATAACCATGACTCGGAAGAAGCAGGAATATCGGAAGTAATCATAGGTAAACAAAGAAATGGTCCAACCGGTACGGTCAAACTGGCCTGGTTGTCACAATATACCAAATTCGCCAATCTGGAAAGACAAGGCAATTAACAATAGGAAAACATTTATAAAAACAATGGTTTTACACTTATCGCGGGGTGTAAAACCATTATTTTTTGCAGCCGGTCATGGTCAGGGAAACGCACTGTTCTGTATTGACGGCAGTCCGATGGGGGTTGCCGTAGGAATATGTCAAGGTCTGGAGAGTGGGACAAGCTCCTGCCAAACCCTGTCGACAATTTAATTGAGAAAGTTTTCCAGGCGTATTGCATTGAAATCCGGCTGTGTTATAATTAAAGAAGTGTAAAAATATTACAATAAACCGAGGAGGAAGAGCTATGCGCGAAACTCGATATATGATATCAGAGGCCTCAAAAAGAATAGATATTGAACAGCATACATTACGATATTGGGAGGAAGAATTGGATTTACATATACTTAGAAATGAAATGGGGCACAGGTATTATAGGGAAGAGGATATTGAGGTATTAAAGGCGGTTAAAATCCTGAAAGAAAAAGGATACCAGCTGCGTGCAATAAAGATGCTTTTGCCGGAAATTCAAAAATTAAGTCATTTGGATAAAGAGGATGTTGAAAAAATGCAACAAGATTGGGATAAAAAGTATATGGATGCGATTATAGGAGAAAACCTGCAGTCTTCTTTGGCTGTTACCGGGGATGAAAGGGAACAGGACGGATTTATTGAAAAGTCTACCCAGAAGCTGGATCAGTTTAAAGTAATCATGAGCCGGCTGATTACGGAAGCATTAAGTGATAACAACGAAGCCCTTTCCGGTTCCGTCAGTGATGCGGTTACAAACAGTGTGATTAAGGAAATGGATTTTTTGCTCAGAGTGAAGGAGGAACGGGAAGAAGAACGTTTCAAACAATTTGACCGGACACTGCGTGAACTTCAGAACAGCCGCACCGAATTTGCAGTCTCGAAAGCCGACAGGTTAAGAAGGAAAGGCGGCCTGTTTAATAAGAGCAGGATATAACAGGAATACGTGGGAAGAAACAAGGAATAAAGATTTGGTGCTGTAAATTATCTATGAAGAAAAAAAGTTACAATTCAGCCGTAAGGCTTTATTGTAACAAAAATCAGGGGCTGGGTAATGATATTTCGGATTCATTACTTTAGCCCCTTGGATTTGGAATATATTAAGCCTCAATAGCACCGGTTGGACATGTAGCTGCACAAGCACCACAATCCAAACAAGCATCAGCGTCAATTTCATAATGACTTGCGCCTTCGGAAATAGCTCCTACTGGACATTCGCCTGCGCAAGCGCCGCAGCTAATACATTCGTCAGTAATTTTATATGCCATGGTTATGTACCTCCTTTTTAAGTTTTCTTCATTATTTTAATATAAAATCATATATAATACAAGCTAAATCTATATAAAAATATAGGTTAAAAGCCCAAAAGGAAATAATTTGCAGATTAACAGCATTGGAGCTCTGTGTTGCTGGAATAATTATTCAATTACACAGAACAAAAAGCCCGAAATTACAGCCTAAAAAAACGGACCAGCCACAGTTGTACCGGTATCAGCATTCCTGCACTTAAAATTCCGTAAAACATACATCGGCCGCTGTAATAGCTGCGGATTTTATCCTTAGGCAGTATAGTATTATGGTTAATAGCAAGTATTGCCCCTTTCCATTCCTTATATTTTAAAGCATAAAAGTCAAAATCGGACCATTTTCCCGGAATGAATTCTTCCGGCAGTCTAATCTGAAATTGTGTCAGCCATGCCAGAAAAGGAACTGCCAGTATGGCAGTCAGACCGGCAAGAAAACACAGTGCTTTATTATTCTTAAACAGCAGAGCCGCGCTAACCAGCAAATAAAGTAATTGCCCGGCTAAGATCCAAAGCGCCAGATGATAAAAACCGGACAAAATATAGGACTGAAAGCTGCCGTCTATCACCGTATCCGGTTCCGGCAAATTGTTATTTCTTAGAAAGTTTTTCAACTGCTGTCCCTGACTTTCGGTACTTTTCATCCCTTTTTCAAGGTAATCCGCCTCTAAATTAAAAAATTTATGTTTCGTATCTGCTTCCGGAATTATCATAACCATATCCTCCGCTTTAATAATACCCTTTACCGTATATGTTTCTTCGTTTTGGATTATCTGGTTTCCTACCGCATTTACCGTACCGAATAAATTCCAGGCCGTAACCGAATCCAGTACACACATATGGACATCCTCTTTCAGTACGGCACCTCCGTATAAGAATTTCATGGGAATTACCTGTGTCATAGTTCCGTATACTTCTATTACATTGGTTTCTGTCTGAAGCCCGGTCAGGCTGTTTTCCGCCTTCTCCTTCTTCAGACGGTTCCACAGGGTCAATTCCAATACCTCCTCACCGGCTTCTTTCCGGCTCTCTAAGGCACCGTCAATCTCTCCCGGGGTTATGGCTTCTTTCTCATACCGTGCACTGGTACCTGATAAATAGTCCTCCGTATATTTTCCATATTTCATGCTTAGAAGTGAAAAAACAAGAAACAGGAGAGTGTATATTCCCATAATTCCGATTTTTCCTCTTCGTGTCATTGGTCTGCCTCCAATCTTACCCGTTCTCCTTCCCCCAGTTCCCGGCTGCTGCTTACAATAACCTGATCCTCTTTGGTAAGAGTCCCATTAACTGCCGCCGTACCAGCATCCTTATCAAGGACCTCCACAGCCACCCTTACAGTCAAAAGTTCTTCTCCCAATGGGGTATTATACGGATTGGTTATCAGCACATAACTGCCCAGAGCATCCTCTCTGATTGCCTCAATGGGTACACAGATATCATATAACTCGGAGGATTTGGATATAACCGCCTTCATAGAAGAACCGGGAATGTAATTGCCCTCCGGCAAAGCGGCGGCTACCTCTGTCTGTTCGTTTCCCTGTTCATCCTTTGAAAAACGGATTCCCTGTACTTTTACCGTTATTTTATCCTTATTACCCTTTAAAAACAGCTCCATTTTGTCCCCTGTTGCAATGTAATCTCCTTGTTCCCCGGTGAATTTTACCACTACTCCATAATCCCCCACACTAACAGCTGCAGTATCTTCTATTCCGGCAGTCTTTCCCGCCTCTACGGAAATTTTGCCCATCCGGCCGGAAACCTGGGATTTTAATAATCCGCCGTTTTCCTTCAAATCATTTAGTTTTTGAAACTCCTCCTCCTTTTCCTCCAGGTCAAGCTGCAGGGCTTCCTGCTTTAGCAGGACATTTTCCTTTTCTTCATTCCTTTGCTCTGCTTCTGCCTCATTATCCAATTTATCTGCTTCCAAATTAACGGAAGCTTCTTTTAATGCGATGTTAGCTGTCTTAACCTTCTCCTGTGCCTCCTCAATTTCTGCCTCTAATTTAAGAGCTTCCTCTTCAAAATCATAGGTACCGTTATTTAAGCTCTCAATGTCATGTTCAAGCAGGATAAGTTTCTCTGTCACAGCCTTAAGTGACAGCGCATTCTTGTCTGCCACATCCTTTTCTTTCTTTTTTGCCTGCTGCAGCTTTTTTTCCGCCGCCACCTTATCCTTTTTATGCTTTTCGTAGCCGCTGGCGCCGTAAACGCCTTTACGTACAGCCTCTAAGGAAGCGCTTACCTCCTCCGTATTATTGGATTGAACTGCCTGAACATAATCCTCAGCTGCGTCTAAAATACGCTCCTCCTTCTTAACGGCGGCAGTCAAATTTTCCGCCGCATCTTCTTCCTCTCTTTTGGCCTCTTTATATGCCTGCTTTGCCGCATCTGAATCTCCCTCTTCCTCATTTGTTTCCTTATAAATCTTCTTCAGCCTTTTTGCATCTTCTTTTGTTCTTTTTAACTTCCGTTCTAAAGCTACCACATCTTCCTGATGTGTCTCATATTCACTTTCTCCTCCATAAGCCATCCGGTATAATTCCGTCAGGGCCTGGGCCGGATCCTCCTGTTCTTTTTCCCTTTCTCTTTTGTATTTTTCCAATAGTTCTGAAATTTTACCATCCGTATTTTCCAGTTCCGCAAGGGTATCAAAGGCTTCCTCCGCAGCTTCCTGTGCTTCCGTAAGACTTATTTCATTATCAAGCCTTACCTCCTCACAGGAAATTTTTGCACTCTCATAGTCCTTATATTTTTCCTCCAGCAGCTTAAGCTTACTTTTGCCCAGATTCAAGCCGTAATTTTTTTCCGCTTCTTTTACTTCTGCCTTAGCAGTCTTTAAATTCTCCTCAGCCAGCTGATACGCAAAGGATAGTTTCTTTTTTTCTCCTGTATGTGTAGAAATTGAACTCACCTTTTCCTGCCGTATCTGGATTTTCAGCTTTTCTATTTCTCTTTGCTGCTTCTTTATGGCCGTATTGATATCCTCCTTATTATATTCAAGAAGTACCTGCTCTTTTTTAACTTCTTCCCCTTCTTTTACATATATTTTATCAATTCCTATTCCCGGTTGTACCTTTAAATACCGGTTCCGTCCTGAGACAACTGTTCCGGTACCCTCTGCCGCAAAGGTAAGCGTACCTCCCCCCCGGATTTTGTGTTACAACCCGGGGTATGGTTACAGAATCTTATCCATATCGAAGACAACGGTACCCCTTTTTTCTTTAAAGGCTCCTGGACTCCTTCTACGCCCCGGGCAATTATGGCGGAAAAAGCCAAGGCGGCTGCCCTGGCAGAAGGAATTGATACCTCTGCCCGGTCTATTTATTCTGATAACTACCACAGCTCCCTGTTCCGCCTTAAGGGAGACCACAAGGAAGCTGTTTATGCCTGTGTGAATCTTTTTTCTGTAAAAGGCGGAGTTAAAAGCCTTACCCTGATTCAGTTCCGTCCGGATGAGAAGAAGCAAAGAATCCTGCTGTTTTCTTTATATCTGGCAATATTTACAGCCGGCAGTCTGGCCTTATTTTTTGTAAGCCTGCTCTATGTGGGGAAAGCTCTAAAGCCTGTAGCAGAGAGCCAGAAACGGCAGAATGAATTTATAGCCGCCGCTTCCCATGACTTACGTTCCCCTTTGGCGGTGATTCAGGCTAACGCATCTTCCTTACTGATCGAAGAAAATAAAAATAAACTGTTTGTCCCGAAGATTATGGACGAATGTTCCCGTATGTCAAAGCTGATCGGTGATATGCTGATTCTTGCTTCCTCCGATGCCAGAACATGGAGTATACAAAAATATCCTATCGATACAGAGACTTACTTTAGCGATCTTTATGATACCTTCTTACCCTATTGCAAAAAGAAAGGGCATAATCTTTATCTGGATTTTCCAAAGGAAGCCCTGCCGCAGATTATGGGTGACAAGGACCGCCTAACCCAGGTAATCGGTATCTTAATTGATAATGCACTTAGCTATTCGCCTGCCCTGACTACCATAACCCTGCGCCCGTATTTAAAAAAATCCGCTTTTTGCATTGCTGTTGAGGATCATGGTATTGGTATTACGAAAGAACAGAAAGAACATATCTTTGACCGGTTTTACCGTACGGATTCCTCCCGTAATGATAAATCTCATTTTGGCCTTGGACTTAGTGTTGCGAAGGAATTAATAGAACTGCATCAGGGACAGATTACCGTCACAGATACCCCGGAAGGCGGCGCTACTTTTATAATTGAACTGCCGTTATCCCGTACCTGAGATAATGAAATAAACAGCGGTAAACATCAAAAATTAATCCCTTGACGGGATGTAAAACATGGATTATAATGAAGGAGTTCACATACAAATAACAGTTATCGTTTATGATAAACGTAAGGAGGCATATATATGGCACAGGTATCAAAAGATATGACAATCGGCGAACTTATTCAGGTCGATCAGGGCATTATCCCGATTTTAATGGCTTCCGGAATGCATTGTGTTGGCTGTCCGTCTTCTCAGGGAGAATCCTTGGAAGAAGCTGCAATGGTTCATGGAATGGATGCAGATGAATTATTGGATACAATTAATGAGTATCTTGGAACAAAATAATTATAGTTGTGAGAATAGAATATAAGCTGTTTTGCAACGGAAGGATAAACTGCCTGGATTGTGTGACCGGGCAGTTTTTTATTAATACCAAATAAAAAAGGAGAGAGCCGGATACAATATCCAACTTTCTCCTTTTTCTTATTGGGGATTTACTCTATAAAGCTGCCAATACCTGAATGGCATTATTTTTTACGATTACCTCGAAATGTTCTTCGTAATAAAACGGACTTGCATAAGTGGTGCGTTCCGGTCTTCCATATTCGGAAATAATATTACAAATTTTATTGAACTCCTCGGGAGTATGGTCAGACTTTGTAATAATTAAATAATATATGGAATTTACAGGATTTTTATATAAACTGTTAGTACCTTTGTAATAAGTAAATATTACACTTGACAATTTAGTTACTTCATTCAGTGATTTAAAGGAATATATCTTCATTAAGTTAGTCTGATAAGACACGCTCTTCTGGTTGGAGGATTCTTCTTCCGTGGATTCATCCTTATTAATGGATAATGCTTCTGCAAGAGGAACGAAATCATCTTTTTCATCTTCAGAAGATTCACCGATTAAATCATCCATCTGACCGAACACATTAATAATTTCATCTGCATAAGAATCATCAGCTTCATCATCATATATATCTTCATGTTCATCCGAATCCGGTGAAAATTTTGAAAAACGGGTATCCAATTCGTCTGGATCTTCAACCTTGGTTATTACTAAAATTAAACATTCAGGCGAAACCGGAATGGCTTCTATCATCAAGGGAATATCCTCTGCTTCAAATCCAAATTCATAGTTTGCTTGCTGCATCATATCTCGAAATAAGGCCTTTGCTTTCTCACTTCCGTAAGCGAGTTCACTAATTCGTAATTCACGATCCACTAAATCATCCCTGCTTAAAGTACAGCGAATCTGGCGTTCACTAATTTTCTCTATCTTCATAGAATCACATCCTTTTCTATGTGCTGGCCTGGAATATATAGATTAAAGGGTAGCAACATGCTTTATTTTAAGATGTAAAGACACTTTTAGCTATGTTGTAAACAAAGTATAATTTAAATGTGAAATAAAGTCAATATTATTATTTATGAAAGATTTATTAAATACTTACTTCAATTCCCATAATATGACATGGGGGCTTAGAGCGTGTTTGAAAAATCATTGAACCGTTCTGAACGCCCCACTTTGCGGTATACTGCGTCGCGATTTTGGGAACGCAGACCCGCTATGCCCTTAAAATCGTTTCTTTTCTCCCGCAAAGCGGATCATTTAGCCCGGCACAAGCAGTTTTCAGACACGCTCTGGTAACAATATGAACAAAGAAGTGAGAAAAGTTTGTTAAAAGAGTCGAAGGAAAAACTATTGTGTAACAAAACGGAATAGTATATAATAAAAAGCAGGATAACCTGGTTGATCTTGGAAAGCTGATAACTTATTTTTGCAGATTTTACCTAATAGGAAAGGAGAGAATGACAGACCAGATATGGTTTCAGAAATACCGGATCATAAAAGCGTTAGGACAAGGGGGTAGTGCTGACGTTTACTTAGCGGAACATATTAAGTTAAAATCCCTCAGGGCAATTAAGCGGATCAGTAAGGATAATGTCCTCCATGAACAGCTGCTTAATGAAGCCTATATTCTAAGAAATCTAAAACACTCCTGTATACCGGTCATTTATGATTTTGAAGAGGATGCGCATAACTCTTATATCATAGAACAGTATATAGAAGGAGTTTCCTTAAACGTATTAAGACAGCAGTACCAAAATCTTGGAGAAGCGCGTATCATCAATTATGCAATACAGTTGTGTGACTTATTGCAGTATCTTTACTCTCTTGATAATCCTGTTCTTTATTTAGATTTAAAACCGGAGAATATAATAATTTCGGATAATACGGTTAAACTCATTGATTTTGGAGCTTCCGGTTTTAAAAAACATCTGGGGAACAGACAATTTTCATTGGGAACCAGAGGGTATGCGGCCCCTGAATTATATACGGGACATATACCGGATGAGCGGGCGGATGTGTACGGGATCGGAGCCTTACTTTATTATATGGTTACCGGAAACGCTTATGATAACCCCCTTCCGGGCAAGAACCGGAAAGAGTTATACAGACATTGCACCAAGCCTTTACTGCACATTATTAATCAATGCCTGCGGTATAATTCATTCCTGCGGTATCCAACCGTTCATATGTTAAAAAATAAATTATTGGGAATCAATCAGAAGAAAGTGATCAGCAAGCCGAAAACCAGGGAATCCATAAGTATTGCAATAGCAGGGACACAGCACAGGATTGGAACAACACATCTGGCCCTTCTTATCACAACGTATTTTAATGAAAACGGCAAAAAAGCTTTTTATAAGGAAAGCAATGATTCTAACCACATTTCTGCAAGTCTTAACAGATATCAGGATATAAAGACAATCAACGGTATCTATGAAAAAAATCACAGTTTTCAATTATCCGGCAATACTGCCCCACCAAAGGAAGAAGAAAATACGGTTTCTGTCATAGATTACGGATGTATTAATGATTATAATCTGGAGGATTTTCTTAAGGCGGATATAAAGCTTATCCTGGCCGGTGCCAAAGAATGGGAATTAGGCAGCACGGAAGAGGTACTGCGCCTGTTAAGCGGACAGGAAGGGATTAAGTACCTGTTTAACTTTTTAAACGGAATTCAATTCAAAAAAATCGTAAGACATATGGATAAACTGGCCTGTTACCGGATTCCTTATGAACCGGATCCGTTTAACTGGAAAGGGAATGAATATCTGGAGGATTTCATAAAGAATCTGATTTATAGCTGATTATCAGCGGCAGAACTGCAGCCGGGCCTGCGACGTCATGGCAGTAAGAAACTTAAAGTTTGTACCTGTGAACCTTAAGCACAAACTTCAAATGCGCAAAAAAAAAACATGTGCAGGAATGGAGATAAATATGCGGAAAGAACCGATATTAATGAAAAAACTGGCAGGGGAGAGAATCCAGGGCAAACTTATCATAGGAGTAATCGGTACACATAGCGGTGCAGGCGTAACCCATCTGGGCATTTTACTGGCTAATTATTTAAGCCAATATATGGGGCAGAAAACTGCCTTTTTAGAATGCGGTCCGAAGAATGAACTGCAATATCTGGAACAGTATTTTTTTGAAGAACCGGAAGATTCATTTAAACAGGATTCTTTTACCATCCGCCGGGTAACTTTTTATAAAAACAAGAGTTTACAAGGAATTCCGGAGATAGTGGGGGATAGTTTCGACTGTATCATACTGGATTTGGGTACGGATATGGCAAAAAACAAATACGAATTTTTACGCTGTGACATAAAAATTGTGGTAAGCAGTCTTGCGGTTTGGAAAAAGCAGGAGCTGGAAAGGTTTGCAGCCAATACGACACATATAAAAAACAATGAGCAGTGGGCCTATGTAATTCCATTTGCACAAAATAAAGTATTAAAGGAGGCTGCCAAAAAGCTGCAGAGAAAAATATACCGGATGCCCTATGAGCCGGATCCTTTTGTGCTGTCTGCTGATGCAATTTATTTTTTCCGCAGATTAATCCGGTAACAGAGTATTAATAATGAAATAAATTCTTTACAATATGAATAAAATCTTTATTTTAAAAGATTTAAATTACAGGGATCATAATATAGAAAAACTTTAATATATGTACGTGTAAGATTTAATGCAAATCCATTACTTTGGTAAGTATAACATATCACAAATGGCCTTCTTATCCCAAAAAATATATAGCAGCAGATAACATTAAGTTGTCATAGGCACTTTTTATGGATTGCAATTAAACTGTCCGGAACAAAATAACCTTATTTATCGGGCCTGTCTGTCGTATCCTCAATGCTAAAGGCAGTTGCTTAGATAAGATGAACTTAAAAGGACCGGGCTCACAGGTATTTTATATTTTAGGGCTGTTGTAAACAGCATCTGCAAACCCTGATGAAAGGATTGGGTGTATCATAATATACCCGATCCTTTTTATATTGTCAGGATAAAGGCGTGAAGGAATATTACCGCAGGGGGAGGAGGCTTCCGGGTGTAATTGTCGGATTTTGCAGGGAAAGAACCCCATAGACATACTAAGATTTTAAGAAACTACTAAAAGCAGTAGTGAAAAGCGGACAACTCGCTTTTCTGACATTCTGTAACAGATTCAGCTCCTGTTTCTGCAATATGTGGCAAATTAATACAGCTTTCCTGTTTGCAGAGGAGACTTATGGGTATTAATTTATAAAAAAGTCGATTTAAATAATGACGGTATGTTAATTCAATGCTATAATAGTAAAGGTGAATCAGTGCTTCCTAAAAAAAGTACTTTATATGTAACTATTCAGAATGGTTGGGAAAAGATCGCTGCTCGTTAGAAACGCAGTAACTGAATAGTCATCTTTATATTATATCAGGAGGGTTAGTATGGATAGAAAAACAAAGCATGCAATTATCGGAACTACCATTGCTTTGGTTTTAATTGCGGTAATAATAGGGGCAGCAATCATTAAGAAGTTTACACCCAGTGACGAGGTTATGGAGCTGACGGAATATTATAAATTGGATACGGATGAAGTAATGGTAATCATGCAGGATAAAATTTACGAAAAAAAAGCCTTATTAAACGACGGCAGGGTTTATCTTGACTATGATACCGTAATTGGTGTACTGAATAAGCGGTTTTACTGGGATGATAATGAAAAGCTTTTAAGCTACACCACACCTACCGAGGTGATAAGAACAGAAGCAGACAGTACGATTTATTATGAGAATGAAGATAAGAAGGATGCGGATTATCCCATTGTAACAGTAAAGAATGGCATAGTATATATAGCTGTTGATTTTGTAAAACAGTACTCCGATATGCGTTATGAGTTTTTTCAGTCACCGGACCGGATCGTGATACAATATAAATGGGGAGATTATCTGGCCACTACGGCCATGAAAGCTACCCAGTTAAGATATGAGCCCAGTATCAAAAGCGATATACTGGCAGAATTGGAACCGGATCAGTTTTTAACTTATGTGGATACCAATGAAGTGCCCGAGGGCGGATTCAGTAAGGTTATGACAGAAGACGGCATTATCGGATATGTAAAGAACAAATATATGGAGGAATCCGATTATGCTGCGATAGAAAGTGATTTTAAAGCACCGGAATATACCCATATTGAGCAGGAGGGGACAATTAACCTGGTCTGGCACCAGGTAACCAATATGGATGCCAATGATAATTTATTGAACCTGTTGAATAAAACCCAGGGTGTAACCACGGTATCCCCGACCTGGTTTAAGATAACGGATAAGGAAGGCACCATAGCTTCCCTTGCGGATAAAGACTATGTGAAACAGGCCCATTCCCGTGGGGTTGAGGTATGGGCACTGGTGGATGATTTCAGTACGGATGTAAATATGTTTGATTTGCTTTCCCATACCTCCAGGCGGGAGAAATTAATCAAGGGATTAATGGATGAGGTGAAGGAGTATAAACTGGACGGAATCAATATTGATTTTGAAAATATTCCCTCCGAAGCGGGTATCCATTATATCGAATTTATCCGTGAGCTTTCCGTCTTGTGCAGGAATAACGGAATCGTATTATCTATTGATAATTATGTTCCCAGCAGCTATACGGTTTATTATGACAGGGAAGAACAGGGGACGGTGGCGGACTATGTAATCATTATGGCTTATGATGAACATCACGGCGGTTCGGAGGAAAGCGGTTCTGTGGCATCCATCGGCTTTGTTGAGAATGCGGTTAACGGCATTTTGGAAATGGTCCCTGCACAAAGGGTCATTATGGGAATTCCTTTTTACACGAGACAGTGGAAGGAAACAATGGATGATAACGGCACACTAACAGTTACTTCCGAAGCCTACGGCATGTCAAGAGCTCAGGCACTGCTTAAGGATAATGGAATTGAACCGAAGTGGGATGAGGAAGCCGGTCAATATTATGGGGAATATGAAAAAGACGGCTCTACTTATAAAATCTGGCTGGAAGAGGAAGATTCCATCGAAGCCAAATTAAAACTGATCAGCCAGGCTAATATGGCAGGAATCGCCTGCTGGAAGCTGGGACTTGAAAAAGAAACCATCTGGGATGTTGTAAATAAATATATTAAGTAAAACCTGAACTCATAGCAGGGTAATTCCTTTCATAGAATATATTAAAATTATGATACTGGTATAATATATGAAAAAGAAAGGTTTTAAAAATTATTTTAATATCCTGTATTTAGTCATGATCAGTTTATCCATACTGCTGTTGGCGGATCCTGCCGTTGACGTCATGAAACGGGCAAGGTCCGCGGCGGATTCCCCAAAGCAGAAAGAACAGCTTACCATTGTACTGGATGCAGGACATGGCGGAAGGGATCCCGGCAAGGTGGGAATTAACGGAGCTCTGGAAAAGGACATTAATTTAAGTATTGCGCTGAAATTGCGTGATTTACTGGAGTTAAATGATATTAACGTCATTATGACACGGGAAGAGGACACCGGACTTTATTCGGAAAGTGATTCCAATAAAAAAGTCGTTGATATGAGGAAACGTGTGGATCTCATTAATAACAGCAATGCGGCCCTTGCTGTCAGCGTACATCAGAACAGTTTTACCCAGGAAAGCATAAAGGGTTCCCAGGTATTCTATTTCAGCAATTCAAAAGAAGGAAAAGAATTCGCCGAGACTATGCAGGATCAGTTAAAGAAAAGCCTGCAGGATGGCAATAAGCGGGTTGCGAAAGCCAATGACAGTTATTATATGCTAAAGAAGTCACAATGTCCCCTTGTAATCGTAGAATGCGGATATTTATCCAATAATGGGGAAGCGGCTTTATTAATTGATGAAAACTACCAGGAAAAAATGGCCTGGGCAATTCATCTGGGTTTACTTGCCTATCTGAATGATACCGTCGACAAATAATGATGGAATAATCAAAAATATAGTGCTATAATGTTTACAGTTCATACATAGATACCGCAAGGTGTTTTCTGTGAGTGGAGCAGCAAAAGCCACAGAAAACTTAAGTTTACACACGCGAAATTATGCAGCAGGTATACCTTTGGGAGCAAGAATGAAAACAAAGATTTTAACAATAGACAGCAGTAATTTTAATATTACGGAATTAAAAGAAGCAGCAGAGATTTTACGTATGGGGGGCCTGGTGGCTTTCCCTACGGAAACGGTTTACGGGTTAGGTGCAGACGGTTTAAACCCTCTTGCCTCAAGAAAAATATATGCGGCAAAGGGCAGGCCCTCCGATAACCCATTAATTATCCATATTGCCGATTTTAAAGCCTTGGAGGAATTGGCTTTGGATATTCCCGAAAAGGGGCAAAAACTGGCGGAAGCTTTCTGGCCGGGACCCCTTACCTTAATATTTAAAAAAAGCAGTAAAGTACCTGACAGTACAACCGGCGGGTTAGATACGGTCGCCATAAGAATGCCCTCCCATCCCCTTGCATATGAATTAATACGGACCTCCGGCATCTATATAGCGGCACCCAGTGCCAACATATCCGGAAGACCCAGTCCCACCAGAGCAGAGCATGTGATTGAAGATATGAATGGCATTATCGATATGATTATTGATGGGGGCATGGTGGAGATTGGACTGGAATCCACGATCATTGATGTTACTGCCGAGGTACCGTCCATATTAAGACCCGGTTATATTACCGAAGAGATGATTAAACAGGTAATCGGCCAGGTGGAATATGACAGGGCAGTCCTGTCAAGGGTACAGGATTTAAGTATTAAACCGAAAGCACCCGGTATGAAATATAAACATTATGCACCGAAAGGTGATCTTACGATTTACGAAGGAAACAGTGAGAATGTGATCCATGCCATTAATAAAATTGCGGGAGAAAGGCTCTTGGCCGGTTATAAGGTAGGGATTATAGCCACGGATGAAACATTTTCTTTCTATGATAAAGGAATGGTCAAAACCATAGGGACCAGAAAAGATGAGAGTACCATAGCCAGGGGGTTATTTGAAATTTTACGTGAATTTGATTCGGAAGGAGCAGACTTTATATTTACGGAAAGTTTTGAAAATAATCATTTAGGACAAGCTATAATGAACCGTTTACTGAAAGCAGCAGGATATCATATTGAAAAAGTTTAACGCAGGCAGAAGCCTGTTTACGTATTGTCCAATCGGGAAATGTATATCCAGAAAAGAGGTTAGTGTGAATAGTCTCGCGAAAGACATGCAGGCCATTAGAAGACTGGCAAAAGCGGCTATTCTTCGCGATATATGTCCAAAAAGCATGGGCGTTAGTGTGAATGATTGAAAAGCATAATTCACACCCTGATTAAACAATGACATTCAAAAAAAGAATGTCTTATGTTAGGCAGTATCCGAAACACCGGTTTCGGATATGCAATGGGAGCTAGGCTGAAAAACTAAAGCAGTTTTTCAACGTCCTGATTTGTATGTGCCCAATACGCACAGATGGGAGTTTATATGATAAAATATGAAAAAATCATATTTGTATGTACCGGTAATACTTGCAGAAGTCCGATGGCGGAAACCATATATAAAAGTCTGGAAACCAACAGTGATATAAAGGTCATGTCAAGGGGCCTGGTAGTTCTGTTTTCGGAACCCTCCAATCCCAAGGCTGACACGGTTTTAAAAAGTCATAATTTACAATTGGAAGGCCATATTTCCAAAGGCTTAAAGTTATCGGACATAGATGAGAATACGCTTATCCTTACCATGACGGATAAACAGAAAAAAAGTATAGTAGAAAATTTTCATTATTTCGATAATGTGTATACCATTAAGGAGTTTGTAGGGGAAAGCGGGGATGTAACCGATCCTTACGGGGGGACATTAATTGATTATGAGGAATGTTATGTGGAACTTGCACGTCTGGTGAAAAAAACCGTATATAAACTGAACGAGGAGGAAACATTATGATAGCAATCGGCTGCGACCATGGCGGTTATGATCTGAAAGTAGAAGTAATGGAGCATTTAAAGGAAAGGAATATTGAATATAAAGATTTTGGAACCTATACCAGGGAATCCTGTGATTACCCGGTATATGCCAAAAAAGTGGCAGAAGCGGTTTTAAGCAGGGAATGTGAGCTTGGTATCCTGATTTGCGGAACCGGAATCGGAATATCCATAGCGGCGAATAAAATCAAAGGAATCCGGGCGGCGCTCTGCCACGACTGTTTTAGTGCGGAAGCAACCAAATCCCATAACGATGCCAATATTTTGGCCATGGGTGCCAGAGTAGTCGGCCCCGGATTGGCGCTAAAAATTGTGGATACCTTTTTGGATACACCGTTTTCCAAAGATGAGAGGCATATCCGCAGAATAAAATTAATAGAAGATTAACCGGTACAATAATAGAAACAACCTGTCTGTTTACTCTGGCAGGCTGTTTTTTTGTTTCATCAAAAAGTTTTCCGAACTTCCTGATGAAATAAAAAGCCCTCCGGGCAGGATGCGCACGAATGTAAAAGGCAGATGTTGACATCCTATTCATTACAGGAAATTGCGTCCTCCTTACTCCATTTGAATAAATTTCTAGATTTGGGTTAGAATACAGAAAAAGATTATTTAACTTAGAAATCGGAAATTGGACTTATTATGGAAGGTACATGGAAATGAGTGCCTGTACCATTTGGAGGTTAACTATATGAATGCAACAAATAGTCTTTCAGGGCAGCTGAAACAATTGTTAACAGGCAAAAAATCAAAGTTGACAATTTATGTAATAGGTGTATTATGGATTGCCGTAATTATGCAGATTGCAGTAAATGCACTGCTTCGGCCGGAAAGCAATATATTGGAAGCCTTTGTCAGTACCAATTCGGAAGTTTCATCTTTTGAACTGGAGATGACGGCGGATTATGGAAACAGATATTTAAGCGAAGCCGATAAAAAGGAGCTTATATTATATGTAGCCGGCCAGATAGGCCTTGAGATTGATAAGGAAGTAACCGTGAACAGGAACGATAATGAAAGTGAGGTATATGCGGAGAAAAAAGGGAAAAATGCCGAAACTTTGTTAAAGGTCATCAGCATTGAGAATGAGAATTCTTCCGGTACACCTGAAATGAACCATTACCTCATCGTAAGGCTTAAATTATATAAAAATGCGGACAGTGTATTAAAATACCGGGATTTATTAGAAAAAATATTCCACGACCTGGACACTACGGATATCCAGACAACAATGCAGTTAAGCAGCAGTTATAAAGGAAAATTAAGTCTTAGTAACATGAATAAAATCGCTGATAATATGATTTCCAGCCTGGAAGGTAAAATAGCCTATGAGAACAGAAAGGAAAATCTTTTTACCATATATGCTTACAGCGGTTTATTGGAGGAATATGTTACTTCCCTGGGAACCAAGATAAATATTCATGTTGCTATAAATTATGACGAACTTAAGGATACGACCAATGTATATTTGGGGACACCGGTCATTAACGGGGGTTATTAAATACAAAAGGGCTGTAGTCAATGCTCTTTACTGGTAAACAGTAGGAACAATATTACTGTTTGCCGTAAGGAGACATAATATTTTGACAACCGCCCTTTTTTGTGCAATAGGAATTTGCGCCCTATTGCACAAAAAGCCCGACCGGCAGGAAAATAGCGGTTTAGAACCAGCGTCTTCTTCCTCTGTAACGTCTGCGACGGTTTAATATTTCATTAAATAACAATACTTCAATCAGATCCCTTAAACCTCTGGAACGGCGTCCGCGGCGGTCACGGCGGTCCCTCCGGTAAGCCCAGTCCGCATCAAATTGTTTTGATTTCAAGCTGTTATCATTATCTGCGCTGCTTTGGCTTAATTGGTCAATACTTTCAGAGCTTAAGTCATCCTCCTCATCCATATCTTTGTATTTTGAATAGATTCTGTCAACAATTCTTCCCAGGTAAACCCTGTCAGGATATTCGTCAAACATACAGCTTCCGTCATATTCCAGTTTATCGCATTCATCTTCAATATCACGGAGTAATTTCTTGGCAATGGCCGGATACATCTGTTTCATATATTCCCAGTCTTTATCCGCATCTTCACAGTTATCATAACCATAAAGCGGCATCATGGGAACACCCATGGGAACACGGTAGGGATTCATATCAGAAATGTATATTCCGTTATTTCCATAGGCAGGAAGTGCTTCATAATCATAATCTGTCCTGCTGCTGCCTACATAAGTGTTGTCTACTTCCTGATAATTTGCCGGACCATAATTCCTGGACTGGAAAGTCATGTTAGGAATAGGGGTTGCCGGTGTCGTTGGCATGGTTGGTGTAATGGTTCTTGGCTGTGAAGGCATGGCAGGAGTCGTTGTACCAGGCATACCAGGCGTAGTGGTTCTGGGTGCGGTCGGCATGGAAGGAGTTGTCGTACCGGGAGTCGTAGGCATAGTGGTCCTTGGCATCGTCGGCGTGGTTGGAGTTGCAGGCATGGTGGTCCTGGGAGTTGCCGGCATGGAAGGAGTTGTCGTGCCTGGAGTCGTAGGCATAGTGGTCCTTGGCATCGTTGGCGTGGTTGGAGTTGCAGGCATAGTAGTCCTGGGAGTCGACGGTATGGTAGGAGTCGACGTACCGGGTGTGGTGGTTCTGGGAGCTGCCGGTGTAGTGGTTCTGGGTACTGTCGGTATGGTAGGAGCCGGTGTTCTGGGTATAGCCGGAGGCGTAGGCACTGTTGTCCCGGGAGCCGGCGGTGTACCGGGTACAGAAGGGACAGGCGGGGTTGTCAGACCCGGCTGAGCGGGCAGGCCGGGAAGAGGGCCTCCGGGTATTAAACCCCCCGGTATACCCGGAGTTGGTAAGGTTTCCGGTGTGGAAGGAATGGTAGTCCCAGGACTAGTCTGTGCATATTGGGGAAAAGGCGGTACTGTATTACCGGCCATGTCCGAGTTATATGGATTATCCAATGGTTTATAATAATATCCAGTTGAATTGCTTGGCAATACAGTTGTATAATTTGGTATACCTTTCCTAGATGCAGCCTTCATACTACCTGTGAAGCTAATATTCGATTCTTGATCATTTGGATTATTAAAGGGTGAATATTCAGGCAAGGAATATTTCATTAGGTCCTCCTTAGATTACAATATCATTTTATTTAACAATATATGCGTATGAAAGGGAACCGTGCATAAATTGGGAACAGGAAGTTTTTAAAAATAGTAGGAATATTTTAGCTTATATGATAAAATATAAGGAAAGTCAGTATACGGCAGTACCCTTTCAAAAAGAACGGGAGGGCATATGCGGGATGGATATTTTTTAAGTTGCGCCGGTCAAAGGTGACAATGAAAATGAAGGGTAAAAGAAATATGGATCAGAATATAATTGAAATTATAAGAAATAATTTAAATATAGAATTTATAGACATGATACTCAGCAACCCACTTGCTGGCAGGGAGACCGGTAAAATCAAAATACGGCCCGTATTAATAAAAGACAGGTTAATATTTCAGGCATCTGAATACCGTGACAAGCAGGTTTTCCACAGTAATTATGCGAAGGAAGAGCTGCTTGACAAACTGTCTGAATGGCTGGATAATTTTATGAAACAGGTGCTATTGCGGACGCAGACAAAGCAGGTTACTATTTTAATCAGCAAAAAGGGTAAAGCATCCATAAAAGTAAAGAATCTGGAAGACAGTGCTATGGCAGGTGCCCACGGCAGCCCGCTCAGCCACAACAGGGAGAAAACCTATATACTTAAGGAAGGAAGGCCCGTACCGTTTCTGATTGACCTGGGAGTCATGACGGCGGAGGGTAAGATCATCAAGGCAAAATATGATAAATTCAAACAGATCAATCGTTTCCTGGAGTTCATAGAAGATGTTCTACCTTACCTTGATGGGACCAGGGAACTGACCATTCTTGATTTTGGTTGCGGAAAGTCCTACCTTACCTTTGCTATGTATTATTATTTAAAAGAGTTAAAGGGGTATCCCATACGGATTATCGGACTGGATTTAAAGAAACAGGTAATTGCGGACTGCAACCGGCTTGCAGAGCGTTACGGTTATGATAAGCTTGTCTTTCTGGAGGGTGATATTGCTTCCTATGAGGGTACCGATAAAGTTGACATGGTGGTGACACTCCATGCCTGTGACACGGCAACGGATTATGCCCTGTATAAAGCCGTATTGTGGGAGGCAGACGTTATTTTATCCGTTCCCTGCTGCCAGCATGAACTGAATTCCCAAATAAGCAGTGATATCTTAAAACCGCTTTTTGCTTACGGGCTGATACAGGAACGTATTGCGGCACTGGCAACGGATGCCTTAAGGGCGGAATTACTGCAATTGGTGGGTTACAAAACACAAATACTGGAATTTATTGATATGGAGCATACACCCAAAAATATACTGATAAGGGCCGTAAAGAAATCAGCCCGGGAGGGCAGTAAACAGATGCTGTCCGGGAAATTAGAATCCTATGAAGAATGCAGAAAATTTTTAGGAGTGGAACCAACTTTATATAAACTGTTATCCGGACAGTTTCTGTCACCGGTACAGTAAGGAAGAAGTGTGAAGTAAAAGCGTCTTCACAAAGGGAACCTGAAAAAATGTGAAAGATTTCTGAAATCTTTCCTCGCAAAGTTTGTGCCTGCGCAATCCCCGTTACAAAGGCCGGATGCGGAAAAATGCGCAGGAACAGAGGAAAGTGTGAAAGAAAATATAGAAAAAGAAAGGTTGCCACAATGGGATTCTTTCACTCTGTGAAACTTGTTTCACATTTTTATGTTGTGGCAGTATCGCAGGTCTGCCTGCGATATGCAATGGGTGTAAAATATGTTAAAATTATTATATAGGGGAATTATATTACTGGCTGTCTTTGCCGCTTCCTTATATTATTTTGGGCGGGATATCAAAGAAGAAGTATTTGATATACAAAAAACAATAGAGATGGGGGAGACCTCCTATCCCATTATTACCTTAAGGCTTGATAAGGATGAAATCAACCTGCTTCACGGATATGGCAGCAACCTGAATGCGAATCTGGTAAGAGATTCCATTACCCCGTTAGATGAAGGCCAAAGCTTTGAAGCCGTTATTGACGGGAAAGAAAACGATGTTAAAAGGTTAATTTATGAACTGCGTAATGTTGAAGATAACAAGCTCCTTGAAACGGATACCATAAATGCCCTGGAAAAAGAGGAAGAGAAAAAAACAGCTAAGATAAAATTTAAGACCCAGTTAGAGGAAGGCGCGGAATATGCCGTTAAAATTACCCTGGTCACCAGTGAAAGCAGGAAGATGAATTATTATACCAGAGTAAAGCTGCAGCCGTCTTCTTATTATAAAGAGAAGCTTAAGTTTGTCATGGATTTCCACAATGATATTATGGCTGAGGATAAGGCTGAGAATGTTGTCATCTATCTGGAACCCGATCCGAATGTGGACAATACGTCACTGTCCTATGTAAATATCCATTCCAGTTTCGATCTGGTAAAGTGGGGGGATTTAAAACCCAAGGTAATGGGAAGTGTTGTACCCGCCATAAAAGAAATTAACAGTGATACGGCTTCCGTTGAATTAAAGTATATTATTTCGGCAGAAACAGAATCCGGCTTGGAATACTATTCTGTAAAGGAATTTTACCGTGTCCGTTATACCCCTTCAAGAATGTATTTACTTGACTATGAGCGGAATATGGAATCCGTCTTTGACATTAATATGACCAGCATGGCCAAAAGTGAATTAAAATTGGGAATAACCAGACAGGCAGACATCAACCTGGTTACCAGTACGGATAATAACAAACTGTCCTTTGTCGCGCAAAGGGATTTATGGTATTACAATTTAGCGGAGAACCAGGCCGTTAAGGTATTTTCCTTCCGGCAGCAGGATACGGATTATATCAGGGACGTATATGATGAACATGATGTCAGAATCCTGAATATGGATGATGACGGCAATATAGATTTCTGTGTGTATGGGTACATGAACCGCGGTGTGTACGAAGGCCGGGTGGGAATTGTACTGTATAAATATTATAGTGGTGAAAACCGCATTGAAGAACAGGTTTATATACCCGTGAACGTTACCTATCAGATGCTGAAGGAAGAAATGGACAGTTTCAGTTATGTAAATTCACTGGATGTATTCTATTTTACATTGAGCCACAAAATATATGCTTATAACCTGATTACGAAGTTTCTAACGGTTATCGCATCGGATGTAAACAGCGAAGATTATGTCGTAAGCAAGGAAAACCATTATATAGCCTGGCAGAATAGCAGTGATCCCAGAAAATCCACCGAGATTATAATTCTGGATTTAGAAGCCGGAACACAGGAGAAGATAACAGCGCCTGAGGGGAATAATATTAACCTGCTGGGTAAAATCGATAATAATATTATCTATGGATTTGTGAAGACAAAAGATATAGCCGCCCAAATTGATGGAAGCACTCTGGTTCCCATGTATAAGATCAATATTGCTGATTCCGGTTCCAAAATACTGAAAGAATATTCCAAAAAAGGGTATTATGTAAGCAATGCCGAGGTAAAGGATAATGTCATTACCTTAAAACGTGTGAAGAAAGAAAAACAGGGAGGAACAAACCGGTATGTATCCGGTGAGGATGACAATATCCTGAATACGATAACCCAGAAAACAGAAGCAATCGGAATAAACTCCAGGGTCACACCTAAGACATTAACGGAATTTTATATTTCCCTGCCTTCCGGATTTATCATGGAAGAAAAACCTCAGTATGACAGTACCATTAATACCATCATTACGGAGGACACAACACTTAGGCTGGAAGATTCCGAATGGATGCCGGAGCTTTATACGGTATATGCCCTTGGGGGTATCGAAGGCATGTATAACCAGGCAGGAGAAGCCATTGACCATGCTTATAATTTTTCCGGATCGGTCTTTAACAAAAATCAGCAAAAGATCTGGGAACGGGGTGTGAGAAGCAGCATTAAGGATATCGGCAATATAACGCCGGTCTATACCTCCGGGAATACGGACAGCATAAAGGCCAGCGTACAGATGCTTTTAAATTACCGCAGCGGCGGTTTCCATTCAGGCAATATAAAATCCGGCACGGTAAATGAAATGTTAACCCGTGGATTAGGCGATGCCGCACTGAACCTGACCGGATGCACCTTGGAAGAAGTATTGTACTTTATAAACAAAGACATACCGGTTATCGGAATGAAGGATAAGGACAGTGCCGTGTTAATTATCGGTTATGATACGTATAATATTACTGTCATTGATCCTTCCCTTCACCAGACGAAAAAAATCGGATTAAATGACAGTACGGCAATGTTTAAGGAAGCAGGGAACCTGTTTTTCAGTTATTTAGCGGTGGATAAGTAATATTTAAAATTTATTATATATTATTAAGCAGAGAGAAGTCTTTAACGCTCTGTATCAGAAAAGGAGAAAAAACATGGACGAAAGAATAAAAGTTTTAGCTCATAATTTAGTGAATTATTCCATGAATGTAAAAGAAGGGGATAAGGTTTATGTACACTATGTTGGCGATTCCACAAAAGAGCTGGCAAGACAGATAGTAAAGGAAGTATATATGGCGGGAGGGCTGCCCTTTCCCCATTTTACAGACCAGACGGTGCAAAGGGAGGTACTGTTAAACTGTACGAAAGAACAGATATCCCTTATGGCTGAAATAGATTCAAAAGAAATGGACCAGATGGATTGCTATGTAGGGATCCGGGGTACGGATAATGCGTCTGAATTATCCGATGTACCTGCCGAAAAAATGGGATTATATGAAAAATATTATACCACACCGGTCCATCATGACATCCGGGTAAGGAAAACCAGATGGGTTGTCCTGCGCTATCCGAACTATGCCATGGCCCAATTAGCGAATACCAGTTTAGAAAGCTTCCAGGATTTCTACTTTAACGTATGTAACCTGGATTATTCCAAGATGGGAAAAGCAATGGAGAGCCTGGTTGCGTACATGGAAAAAACGGACAGGGTTAAAATTACCGGCCCCGGAACCAATCTGACCTTTTCCATTAATGGGATCCCTTGCATACCCTGTGCCGGGGAATGTAACATACCGGATGGGGAAGTATATACGGCCCCGGTGAAGAATTCCATTAACGGTACCCTTTCTTACAATACGCCGGCTGTGTTCCAGGGATTTACCTATGAGAACATTAAACTGACCTTTAAGGACGGAAAGATAATAGAAGCAACGGCCAATGATACGGAGAGAATTAATAAAGTTTTCGATACGGATGAAGGTGCCAGATATGTGGGGGAATTTGCCATAGGTGTTAATCCCTATGTAGAAAAACCCATGAAAGATACTTTATTTGATGAAAAAATTATGGGTTCTTTCCACTTTACTCCGGGTAATTGCTATGATATAGCCCCTAATGGCAATAAATCGGCGATTCATTGGGATTTAGTATGTATCCAGACTCCGGAATATGGCGGCGGTGAGATATATTTCGATGATGTGTTAATTCGTAAAGACGGACGTTTTGTAATTCCCGAGTTAGAATGTTTAAATCCTGAAAACTTAAAATAATTAACTGCTCTTCTTTTTTAATAATTTTTCATTGGCTTTTTCCCGGTCCAGGAGAAGGGCTTTCAAAATAAGTATACAGCGTTCCTTATCTTCTATGGAGAAGGAATCATATAAATAATCAAACTGTACCTTATGGGATTCAGGGTTTTCAGATTTAGCCACATGCCCTACTAACCGGTCAATGGATATTTCAAAAAAATCTGCTATTTTAATTAAAGTTTCAATGTTGGGGGAAGAGATATCTTTTTCGTAGCTGCTGATCATCTGCTGAGTAATGCCCAGCGCACCCCCTAACTTGCTCTGGCTGATTTTGTGTTCTTTTCTAAATTTTTCTAAATTTGAACCGAATGACATAAATTACCTCCGGAAACGTTTTTGTTTGTATTATATCATTCACCAAAACGTAACACAATGAAATATTTCTTACATTTACCTTACTAAAGCTTAATATTTCTTAATTTCTTGGAATACTAATTGATGTTTCTGTTCTATATTTTATAATAATTAATATGGATTTTTATGATCACTAGGAGGAAGATGCAAAATGAAGTTATTAAGTGTGGCAATACCCTGCTACAATTCAGCCGCATATATGAAACGTGCTATCGAAACGCTGCTGACCGGAGGAAATGATGTGGAGATCATTATAGTGGATGACGGCTCTGTGGATGATACGGCAAAAATAGCGGATAAATATGCTGCCAGATATCCGGAAATAATTAAAGCAATACATCAGGAAAACGGAGGACATGGGGAAGCGGTCAATACGGGCCTTTTTCATGCAAAAGGGCTGTATTTTAAGGTGGTTGACAGCGATGACTGGGTAAATGAAGCCGCCCTCCGCAAGGTTCTGGATAAATTAAGGGAGCTGGTCGAGGATGGACAAAGCCTCGATCTTATGTTAGCAAATTACGTTTATGAGAAACCAAGCATAAATAAACATAAAGTCATGGATTATAAAACGGCACTGCCCCAGGAAAAGATTTTTTCCTGGAATGATATTATGTTCTTTAAACAAAGCCAGCAGATTATCATGCATGCTGCCATTTACCGCACCAAATTATTAAAGGATTGTGGATTGAAACTGCCAAAACACACCTTTTATGTGGATAATATATTTGTGTACCATCCTCTGCCCTATGTAAAAACCATGTATTATCTGGATGTGAATCTTTACCGCTATTTCATCGGGCGGGATGACCAGTCTGTGAATGAAAAAAATATGATCAAACGGATTGACCAGCAGATTTATATCACTAAAATAATAATTGATGATACGGATGTGATTCAGATAAAGAATAAAAAACTGCGGAATTATATGATTAAGTATTTATGTATGATGATGACCGTATCTTCCGTTTATCTGATTAAAGAAAACACGGAAGAAAGCCTGGCTAAGAAACAGGAATTATGGGATTACCTCGAAAAATCCAATAAGAAGCTTTACAATAAAGTCCACAACCGTATTCTTGGCAGATCCATGAACCTGCCGGGAAAAGTAGGACGTAAGATAGTGGAAATCGGCTATAAGGTTTCAAAAAAAATCTATGGTTTCAGTTGATCACTGGAACCATAGATAGTAATTTTAGTATAAGCTTAGTATTGGGCAAATATTTTCTTATCTTCTTTCTCAGACTGCTTACTGTCACTCCAGCCATAAACCAGGAAGTACATTACTACGCTTAAGCCGATTGCCGCTATTGCATCAAATGCGGAATGCTGCTTTAAGAACATGGTTGAAAGGGAAATCAAAATGGTAAGCAGGGTAGATGCCGCTCTTAACCATTTATATTTTTTAAGTGCCTCACTGCGGTGGATGGCTATGTTGGCTCCGATAGAATTAAATACATGGATGCTGGGGCATACATTGGTGGAGGTATCCGTACTGTAAAGTGCGGCTACTATCCGGATAAATATATTATCCCTTCCAAGTTTTGATAAATCAGGCCTTAAATTCTGTCCGTTAGGCCAGATGGAATAAATAATCAAACATACGGTCATTCCGATAAATAAAAATGCGGTAATTTTATAAAAATCTTCTTTCGAAGTTAAGAAAAAGTAAGCGACCGTCACAAAAATAAAGAGAAACCATAAATAATATGGAATTACAAACCATTCATTAAATGGGATATAATCATCCAGCCAGATATGGATAGGAGTATAATTTGTCGTTACTTTTTGCTCCAATAAAAAAAACCAGGTTATATAAACAAAAAAATAGGATAAAACCCAACCGTGCTTATATTTTTTAATAAATTGTTTCAACAGAATCAACCTTTCTGGATTTTGACATTAAGCATAGTCCATAACAGTATAATTAATTTCTTCGTCATTTCCAATAAGTTAATTATAGGAACTAAAAGCATGTTCCTGTAATCGGATGCACGGCGCAAAAGCCGCGCCTTTTATTCAGAAGTTTGAAAAGCAACTTCTGATAAGTTATATTACAGTAACATAAAGCGTATTCCTGTATTCCTGTAATCGGATGCACGGCGCAAAAGCCGCGCCTTTTATCAGAAGTTTGAAAAGCAACTCCTGATAAGTTATATTATCGTTCATTGGCGATTATAGCATAAAGCTTAGGATATCTCAATATGTATTAAAGAATATTCAATTAATTTAAGGAAAATGTAAGAAATACAAAAGTAAATACCGGTACTTAATCAAAGGAGTCTTTATGAGAGTTGTAATACAAAGGGTAAAACAGGCATCGGTAACCGTGGAAGGCAGCTGCGTCGGAAAAATCGGGCAGGGCCTTTTGCTGTTGGTCGGTATAGGGCGTGAAGATACCAAAGCCGTAATTGATAAATATATCGATAAAATTTTGAAATTGAGGATATTTGCGGATGAACAGGGCAAAACGAATCTTTCACTCGGGGATATACAGGGAGAGGTGCTGGCCATATCCCAGTTTACTTTATATGCAGACTGTAAAAAAGGCAACAGGCCGAACTTTTTACAGGCTGCCGAACCTGCCTGTGCCAGGGAGTTATATCTTTATTTCCTGAAAGTATGTAAGGAAAAGCTGGGTAAGGTTCAAGCCGGCGAATTCGGTGCGGATATGCAGGTGGAATTAATAAATGACGGTCCTTTTACCATAGTCCTTGACGATACGGTATTAAGATAAAGCTGTACTATAAAACAGGACGGAATGAACCTCAAAGGTCGGATTAAGCTGATTTTTGCAGGTTCATTTTTTGTGCAATAGGATATTGTGTCCTAAAGTATGTTTGAAAAATGCTTGTGCCGGACTGGATGCTCCGCTTTTTGGGAGGCAAGAACGGGTCAATGATTTTTATAACACACTCTATTGCACAAAAAAGCTCGGCCGGCAGAATGAGTACTGAATTCTGCCCGGAAAACTTAAAAAAAATGTGTCAATATAATCCATATTTTCTTAAGAATAGAAAAGTTTCGTTCCAGCCGTAAGAACATAATCTAACCAATACGGATACCATATAACATTTTATAAGATGAAATAAGTATTTTAAAGGAGAAATCCCCTGCATTCCATCGGAAAAAGAGCATTATGCCCGTCGAAGGATTCCCTTTAATTTGCTATGTAACCCGTGTCAATGTAGGATATAATATAGGCGGTGTGAGGATTTGTAAGCTTGCTTGCAAAACCGATCGGAGGAATAAGATCATGAACAGGTTTTTTTGGTTTATGATCCTGGGCGTGTCTGAAAACTCATTGCACCGTTCTAAACGCCCCACTCTGCGGAGTATTGCGTCCCGATTTTGGGAACGTAGACCCGCTATGCCCCCCAATCGTTCCTTGTCTCCCATAGAGTGGAACATTCAGCCCGGCACAAGCAGTTTTCAGACACACCCTAATAAAGTGCTGTAAAAATATAGTTGCCGGATGGACAAGCTATTTACTTCTGATTTGGGGCGCCTTTCGGCAGTATGGAGGTTGATATGAGAGATACTGATATAATCCATAACTGGATTATCCTTTTTGTAATAGGGCTGGGTATGTGCAGCCTGTGTGTCGGTTATGCCGCATCGGCGGACACGGGCGCAGGCAAGGGTACCGGAATAAAAGTCCTGGGTTATGCATTTACGAAAGAGTATGAAGACGATTTCAGCATAAAATTAAGATCGGATCTTGCAAAAGATAATACAGCGGACAGTACATCCGGGGTTAATCCGCTGGAAGCTTTTATAGAGTACAATTATAAAACTCTGAATATCAGTGGTGTGGAGTCCTTTGGCCTGAGGGATTTCATAAACGGAAAAGTAAACCTTGCAATTGATTACCGGATGATTCGGGACAAAGATAGGGATGGGGCCGGGGACGCACAAACTGGCACCTATGATTTGGGGAATATCCCCTTTTTTCTGTCCGGGGATAAGCCCTACTGGCGGCTTGTAAACCGTAACGGCGCCTGGGGAATTGGGATACCGGAGCTTGGAATACCGGAGGAAATTTTTAAATTAATACCGGAGAATTTAACCGGGCTTTCCGGTTATAATAACATAAGAATAGATCCGAAAGGCGTGGTAAAAGGGACAATTACCATCGGCAGGTTCCCGTCGGTATCCGGAGCCGTGCCTGAAATAAATTTAAGCAGCTTAAAGCTGTCAGACGCAATGAACCGGGAAATCATGGCGAATAGGGAAGAATACAGTATATTGGAAATTATGGCGAATTATTACTTCAGCGTACCCTTTGGTCTGGACCGGGAAACAAGTGATACTTTACTCGATCCTGCAGGGGCGGTAAATTATATTTTATTGGCTGAATTCCCGCAGGTTCAGGGTAAAGTTACGTTAAAGACCCAGGTCAAAGTAATACATGAGATAGAATGATGCACTTGACCGGTTCAAGGCGAGCTGCCGGCGGGCGGCATGGATCGGAAATCCCAAGCCCCTTGGTATGGAATGAAAGGTTTGCCAAGGATAGACTCATGGTGAATTTGTAAAATTGGCCCAAATAATTCATAGTAATCATATATGAAATAATAAAAATTATCATTGACAAATAGAATCTGCTGTGTTAGATTATATATAGAACAAACGAATCCAATGAATTCATTATAAAGTTTATTAAAATAAAAGGAGAATAAGAGTATGGCGAAAATAGCAAAGAGTTTAACAGATTTAATCGGCAGGACACCACTATTGGAATTAAATAACTTTGAAAAAGCCAATGATGTATCAGCTAAATTGGTGGGTAAATTAGAATATTTTAATCCGGCAGGAAGTGTTAAGGACAGAATTGCAAAAGCTATGATTGATGATGCCGAGGCAAAGGGTGTTTTAAAACCGGGCGCGACCATCATTGAGCCTACCAGCGGTAATACGGGTATCGGCCTTGCCTCCGTAGCTGCGGCCAGAGGTTATAAAATTATTTTAACCATGCCTGAGACGATGAGCATTGAACGTAGAAATCTTTTAAAGGCTTATGGTGCGGAATTGGTTTTAACGGAAGGTGCCAAGGGTATGAGCGGTGCCATTGCCAAAGCGAATGAATTAGCAAAGGAAATACCGGATTCCTTTATTCCCGGCCAGTTTGAAAACGCTGCAAATCCGGAAGTTCACAGAAATACAACCGGACCGGAAATTTGGGAAGATACCGATGGTAAAGTTGATATTTTCGTATCCGGAATTGGTACCGGCGGAACCATTACCGGCGCCGGTGAATACTTAAAGAGCCAGAATCCTGATGTCAAGATTATTGCCGTTGAACCAAGTGCTTCTCCTGTTTTGTCAAAAGGAACACCGGGACCTCACAAGATTCAGGGTATCGGAGCCGGCTTTGTACCTAAAGTACTTAACACGGGAGTTTATGATGAAATCATAACCGTTGAGAATGAAGATGCATTTGCAACCGGAAAAGCAATTGCAAAACTTGAAGGTTTATTAGTTGGTATTTCCTCCGGTGCGGCAGCATGGGCAGCAACCCAGGTTGCAAAACGTCCTGAGAATGCAGGCAAAACAATCGTTGTATTATTGCCGGATACCGGTGAAAGATATTTATCCACTCCATTATTTGCAGAATAATTAATTTAATAGAACCCATTTATCCTCTTAAATTGAATTACACCCCAAATGCTTTTAGCCGGCATTTGGGGTGTAATTTATTTTTCCCTATGCTTGTCACCCGGGAAGTTCATAAAAGACTAAATTATGAATATTGACTTATATATATTCGATTTCGCGTCGACCGGCCGAAATACTGCTTATATATACGTCAATATTCATCCAATAGTTTAAACTGGAGTTTCTGGTTGGCAATCCTTTATGCGTTTATCCTGGGATAATTATAAAATATATTGCACTTTCAACGGCCCGCAGTGTATAATAGGGAGAGTCTGGGGTACTTTAACGGGCCTTCGGACAGAAAGGCATGGTATTTTTATGAAACGGAACGATTTTTTATTAATGGCAGTTATCTTAGCTGTAGCGGCGGCAGGCTTGATTTATATGAACGTAGCAAAAAAAAGCGGTGATATGGTCGTTGTTAAAGTGGATGGGGAAGTGTATAAAGAATTACCTTTGAATAAAGATGCTACCCTGGAAATTGAAGGGGTAAACGGCAGTACAAACTTACTTGTGGTAAAAGACGGCCACGCGGATGTGGTGGATGCCGATTGTCCGGACAAGCTATGCGTGCATCAGAGAGATATTGAAAATGACGGCGAGACCATTGTATGTCTGCCTAATAAAGTTGTGGTGGAAATAGAAAGCACCAAAGAGAGCGAAGTGGATGCTGTGGCAAACTGATCCCACTTGCCCGCTGATCCATCCTGCTTATAGCAAATAGACGAGAAACTGCGGATACATGCTCCCGGCTTAAAATAAGAGCTGCGGCAAATTCTTAAATAAATTGAACTTACACCTGGAAAGGTATACCTGGTAAGTAAATTGGTTTAAGAATTTTGCGGCAGCCCTTTTTATTAATTATTGGTTGAAGGAATTGGTTTTCTGAATTTCAAATATTTTGCGGTATCCTATCTATTTGGAAAGTACGAAATCCTTAATAAAGGACTGAGCCTTGTTAATACCGTTAACGACTGCAGCTGAAGAAATAGTTGCACCGGATACGGCATCAATCTGGCTGCCGGAATCCGCATTATCATCGTCTTCCGGGGAAGTTGAAGGCTCTTCGGCCGTATTATCTGAGGAAGGCTCCTCTGAGGTTTGGGCGGGAGTTTCTGCTGCCGCAGCTTTTGAGAGACATTCCTGAACCAGGCTGATAAAATCGTTAACCGAGATACTGACACCGGTTACGGTATCCGTTTTGCCTTCTGCATTCATAATAATGGTATCCGTGGATTGATTTTGGATTACGTAATCAGTAATTGCAACAGCCTGTTCCTGCCAGGTCGGACCCCGGTCAGTCATTTCATAAGCCCCGTCGGCAGATAATACACTCTTTAATTGGCCGTCTGCATTATAGGCGTCCCAAATCAGTTCCGTCATTTTACCGTCCTGTATTGTTATAGCGACTTTATCTTTATAACCCTGGTCATCAAATTCCGCTTCCTCTGCTTCATAAGTGCCATCGGTCCATCCCGTACCGTCTGTAGCAGAGGCAGTATTTTCGGAAGTCTGTTCCTCAGAAGCAGTCGTATCGGAAGTATCCGGAACCTGTTCATCGGTTGCAGACCCCTCGTCGGAACCGGGACCGGAAGTGCTGCCGGATAGGACAACCGGTGCCGTGATACCGTTAAACTGGCTTAAGAAAGCTTCTTCCGCAATCTTCGCACCATAATCTTTCGATTCCTTGTGATCTTTAATCACTACGGATTTGACGATATTGCCGGTATTATCAAAAGTAATATCCATAAGGATATTGTCCTTGTAGCCTTTGCTGGATACGGTTACCAGGTAGCCTTCCACTTTACCGTCATCCGTATATAAGTAGGAAGCGGAACGGATCGTTACATCGCCTGTATTCGGGTAGCCGGTAAGGTCAATAGAACCCGGATTATTGCTGTCTATGCCGGAAGAAACTCCATTTTTGCTATAAAACAGGATTACGGCTATAAAAATAAAGGCTAATATCCCCACAATCACTGCAATGAGGATTCCAATGGATTTATTGTTCTTTTTCATTTCTTACTCCTGTCCCCCTCTTAAAGCCGGTGTAACCATATGTAAAAAACTTTTGGAGGGTTGGTTTGATTCGGTTATATAGTGACTCTGATTCGTAATTAACAGATAAAAGGACATTGACCTGCCAGATTATTTTATCATAATATGGCTAAGCAGTAAAGGGCTACCATAAAAACCCAATGGATAAACCTATAAACCTGCCTTGACACCCAGCGGGTCTTTCATTAAAATATCTGTGAAAGAAATGAGTGGACAATTGGCTGCCGGCCATTATATAATAATATATCTGACGTAATTTATATTTAATGACCGGCTGTAAAAGGGGAAAACTTTAAAAGAGGCCTTTAAATGAGGCAGCAGGCAGGCCGGTAACCATAAAAGCCGGTACCGGAAAGTTTTTTCCGGCCGGAATGAAACGGCGGCACCAGGAAATAAGGTTTTTTGATCATAATAAAGTAACGGAAACGGATTAGGAAGAAATACCGTATACTTGTTTGCGGTATGAAACGGGTGAGAAAATGAAAGCAGAAAAACATGTGGAAAATTCCCTTACGGAACAAATACAGCTGCTTATGCCCCAGCATATTAACGGGATGGGGAGGTTATTTGGCGGCAAACTCCTGGAATGGATCGATATAGTCGGCGGCGTAACGGCAAGAAGGCATTCGGAATGTGACGTCATTACGGCTGCAATCGATAACCTTCAGTTTAAAGAAGGAGCCTATGAGAATGACACTCTGGTTTTAATCGGGAGGATCACTTATGTCGGCAATACCTCCATGGAGGTCAGAGTAGATACCTATGTGGAGGATTTATCCGGAATACGCCGGCCCATTAACCGGGCTTATATGGTCTTCGTAGCTCTGGATAAAGAAGGGAAGCCGACCCGGGTCCCCCGTCTGACCATTGAAACGGAGAGCCAGAGAGGAGAATGGGAAGGCGCCATAAAGCGGAATGAATTACGCAGAATAAGAAGAACGGAAGGGTATTAGTACCTGACATATCATGGGACAAACAAGCATATATTAGAAAAAACAAAGCTTGGGGGACCTGTGATGCAGCAATACATTGAAGATAGAATAATCGAGCTGGCTTATTATACCATTGAGAAGAAAGCGACAGTAAGGGAAACTGCATTAAAATATGGAATCAGTAAATCAACCGTCCACAAGGATTTACAGGACCGGTTACCTTATGTCAATAAGCAATTGTACCAGGCCGTAAATGAAATACTTATGATGAATAAGTCGGAGAGGCATATACGGGGCGGTCTGGCTACAAGGCAGAAATATCGGAGTATTGTTGAAGCAATGTAGAACAAGCCCGGGTGTCTTAAAGATAATTTTAAGGCACCCTTAAGGGCACAAAATAAACGAAGGTTAAATTATTAAAGGAACAGGAGCTGCTATGGAGAATAAAAAAGAACATTATGGATTAGTAACGGCAACCACTATGATTATCGGTATTGTAATTGGTTCCGGAATCTTCTTTAAAAGTGATGACGTATTAAAATACACGGGAGGAAGTATAGGACTGGGTGTCCTTGTATTATGTATCGGGGCTTTCAGTATCATATTCGGGAGCCTGACACTTACCGAACTCTCCATCCGAACGAAAAAAAACGGGGGGTTTGTCGGATACTATGAAGAATTTATCTCTAAGAGTACAGCCTGCGCTTTTGGGTGGTTCCAGACATTTATCTATTATCCTTCCCTGATTGCCGTTGTGGCCTGGGTTTCCGGTATCTATACCTGTTCCCTGTTTGGAATAGAAGGAAGTCTTGAGAATCAGATAGCAATCGGTACGGGATTTATGATTCTTATTTACGCCATTAATATCTTATCGTTAAAACTGGGCGGTTATTTTCAGAATCTCTCAACGGTAATTAAGCTGATACCCTTGTTGGGAATTGCGGTATTTGGTGTTTTTTTCGGCTCTTCCCATCCCCAGATACCCCAGGGAACCGAACTTATCACAAACAGCAGGGTAGGCTTTGGCTGGCTGGCGGCTCTTGCTCCCATTGCATTTTCCTATGATGGCTGGATTATAGCAACCAGTATAACCAATGAAGTTAAAAAACCGGAAAAAAATATGCCTCTTGCCCTGGTTATAGGACCTTTGGCAGTACTGGGAGTTTACCTGTTATATTTTGTGGGTATTACGAACCTGCTGGGAACCGAATATATTATGTCCACCGGTAATGATGCGGTAAATAAAGCCGGTGAAATTCTTTTGGGCAGTAACGGCAGTAAAATTATATTGATTTTTATTATTATATCCATATTGGGCGTGGTAAACGGCATTACTTTAGGAAGTTTAAGGATGCCGCAGGCACTTGCCAGTAAAAATATGATTCCCGGAGCAGGAAAAATTGCGGAAGTTAACCCGAAATACCAGCTCTCTTTAAGGTCCTGCCTCATTTCCTTTCTTATGACCCTGCTGTGGATGGTCCTGCATTATCTTACACAGAAAAGCGGAATTATCGGAAGCAGCGACGTAAGTGAAATTGCCATTGTATTCAGTTATGTATGTTATATCATATTATATCTTAAAGTCATGAGAATGAAGAAAGAGAATATTATAAAAAGCAGCTTTAAAGGTTTTCTTTGTCCTGTTTTAGGAATAACCGGATCTGTCATAATCTTAATCGGGGGGATTATGTCCAATCCAATCTATGTACCCATATTTATATTTATCTGTCTCATTACCGGCGGGTTGGGATATTTTTATTATCATAGAAAGAACAGATAAGGCTTTGAAGGTCATATTTAAAAAAATAAAAATCCACAGAAAAAACGGGAGGAAAAGAATTCCGGTTATATGATGTGAATAACAAACCTGAAAAAAATCACTTTTATGTGTAGTAATTATACAAAAAGCTTGCATTTATGATATATATGCTGTATAATCAGATTTGTAAGAAATATATTAATTACAAGACTTGTTACTTTGTTTATACAAAGGCAATATCTTGACATTTTCTAGAGATGTCATGATATTGCCTTTTTTTATTTGCTGGGAGGCAGAAGAATGAAAGAATTTTCAAATAGCTTTTTATGGGGAGCATCCACTTCATCATTTCAGATAGAAGGCGCTGCTGAAATAGATGGGAAAAAATTATCATCGATGGATGTTTTATCGAAAAAATCGCCCTTCACAGATACAGCCATAGCAAGCGATCATTATCATCGTTATAAAGAAGATATCAAACTAATGAAAGAGCTGGGATTAAAAGCTTACCGGTTTTCAATTTCATGGTCGCGTATTTTGCCGGATGGACATGGGAAGGTTAATAAAAAAGGGGTTCAATTTTATCATGATTTGATGGATGAACTTATAAAAAATGAAATTGAACCTGTTCCTACATTATACCACTACGATTTGCCATATGCATTGGTTGAAGAATGTGATGGATGGGTATCCCGGAAGTGCATCGATTATTTTATAGATTATTGCAAAATAGTTTTTAAAGAGTATGGCCCAAAGGTAAAATACTGGCTGACCATTAACGAACAAAGCGTAATTGTCCAGAGTTGGACCAGAAAGAATGCAATTCCGGAGAAATATATGGGCAATATCCAAATCAAATATCAAATTAATCACCATTTGCACTTAGCCCATGCTAAGGCAGTAATACTTTGCCACAAAATGAATAAAAACGCTAAAATTGGGCCTGCACTTGGATATGATGCGGTTTTTCCTTTAACCTCGGATCCCAAAGATATCCTTGCAGCATATAATGCCCAGGCATTACGCAACCAAATGTTTCTGGATGTGTATTTGAACGGGGAATATACCGTATCCGCCTGGAGGTATTTGGAGAAAAACGGACTGGCCCCGCTTATAGAAGAAAATGATACGGAGGTTCTTAGAGAAGGAAAATGTGATTTTCTGGGAATCAATTATTACGCAAGTGTTGCCGCAAAATGGCCGGAAGACGGCGCACCGCGGCGTGAAACAGGCATAAATTTATCCGGTGAAAAAGGTAAGACACAGGGATATGAATTGCAGCCGGATTTTTATGAAATAGTCAAGAATCCTAATTTGGAAACGACCGATTGGGATTGGGCAATTGATCCTGCAGGGCTTCAATTTGTTCTTCGTGATGTTACGGAACGTTATAAGATGCCAATTATTATTACGGAAAACGGAATCGGAGCAAAAGAAGATCTGCCTGAAACTAAAATAGTTGAAGATAATTACAGAATTGATTACATCAGCAAACATCTAAAGCAGTGTCTGACCGCAATTGAATATGGCGTTGAGCTTTGGGGATACTGCCCTTGGTCATGTATTGACTTAATGAGCACCTCCAATGGCTATTCAAAACGATATGGGTTTGTATATGTCGACCGTATGGATAAACAGATTGGATCATTGGACCGGTATCCTAAAAAAAGTTATTATTGGTACCGGAAAGTAATTGAGACAAATGGAAAATCTTTATTTGACGGAAAGGTGATGCCGTAAAAGCGGCATCATGACATACCCGGAAACCATGAACAGGAATGGAGGAAAATATGAACGAAAATAAATTGTCCAAAGATGTAATCAGAGAAGTCGGCGGCCAGGAAAATATTGAATCTGTCGCTGCATGTGCGACAAGATTAAGGTTTGTACTCAAAGACAGAAGTAAAGCAAATAAAGAAAAGGTTGAAAAGCTTGAAGGCGTCATCACAGTGATTGAAAGTGGCGGAATGTTCCAAATTGTCATAGGAAATGAAGTGAACAAAGTTTATAATGCGGTGAACCAATTACTGGGTGACAATCAGAAATATGATACGGAAAAGAGCAAGGATACAATTGCCAATCGCCTGATCTCAACGATTGCAAGTATTTTTGGGCCTTTGTTCGGGGTTATGGCCGGAGCCGGCCTGATTAAAGGTTTATTATCGATGTTAAATTCTTTGCACTGGATTGATACATCCACAGGGGTTTATAAAATTCTTAACGTTGCGGGAGACAGCTTTTTCTACTTCCTGCCGGTGATTTTGGCCATAAGCGCAGCCAAAAAATTTAAAGCGAATCAATTTATTGCAGTTGCATTGGCAGGTGCATTAATTCATCCCGACTTAGTTGCAATGTTTACAGAAGGGACGGCAGTAGATTTCCTTGGAATACCCGTAATATTAGTAAAATATTCTTCTACGGTCATTCCAATTGTAATTGCGGTATGGGTGCTGTCCAAATTGGAAAAACTATGCCGTAGTAAAATTTCACCGGTAGTAAGCGGAATGTTAACACCTTTTATATGCCTTGTAATTATGGTGCCCGCTACTCTTATTGTTTTGGGGCCGATCAGCAGCGGTGTTGCCAATACGATCGCCGGCGGGTTTTCAGCTATATATAATTTGAGCCCGATCCTGGCCGGAATTCTTCTTGGCGGATTATGGCAGGTTCTTGTTATCTTCGGTGTCCATTGGGGAATTACAGCGGTCGTATTCAACAATTTGGCCTTGTTAGGCTATGATGCAATCGGTCCCTTATATGCCCCGTCTCTTTCTGCCCAGGCCGGGTCTGCTTTAGGGGTTTATTTAAAAACGAAAGATAAAGAATTGAAACAAACATCATTATCTGCAACAATCACTGCGATTTTCGGCATTACGGAACCTGCGGTTTACGGTGTTAATCTAAAACTTAAAAAACCATTTTATTATGCTGTAATCGCCGGTGCTATTGGCGGCGGAATTGCCGGCTACAGCGGAGCAACGGCAGTTTCTTTTGTTACCAAAACAGTTTTTACGCTCCCGGCGTTTATGGGCCATGGATTTGTTTTATATGTAATAGCATTTATATGCCCATTCTTTATTAGTCTTGCTTTAACACTTTTTCTGGGTTTTGAAGATGTGAATAACCCGCAGGCTCCGGCTGCCGCATTCAATGATTTTAAAGAAAAGCTTGTTAAACCGGTTGAAGGAAAAGTTATTCCCCTAAGTGAGGTAAAGGATGAAGTTTTTTCAAAAGAGGTTGTCGGTAAGGGCGTAGCTATTATCCCGGCTGAAGGTAAACTGTACTCTCCCGTTAACGGTGTAGTTCAGACCGTGTTTCCTACCCGGCATGCCTATGGCATTATCTCTGACAGCGGTGTGGAAATCCTGATGCATATTGGCTTAGACACGGTTAACCTGCAGGGAAAATACTTCGAAAGTAAAGTAAAAGACGGACAAGCTGTAAAAGCAGGAGAGCTGTTGGCGGAATTCAATCTGGAAGAGATAAAAAACTTAGGCTACGATACGTCAACAGAGGTAATTATTACGAATTCAAAAGATTATGAAAGTATCAAAGAGCACTATAATGACTCAATAATACTCGAGGTTCAGGGGAAGAATTAAGAAAAAGATAAAAGAAAGAAGCATTTCTGCAGCCGTTAATCTTCAATTAGCCCCTTATAAAGACTGTACAAGGGGCTGTTGCATAAATTAGTCAATTTGAACTTTGCAACAGCCCCATTGACCGGGTTAAAGCAGAAAAAAGGAGAGGTATTTCAATGCATGTAAAGAAAATATACAATAACAATCTTGTCGGAAGCATTGATGAGAGTGGAAACGAGGTAATTGTATATGGAAAAGGTATCGGCTTTGGACTGAAAAAAAACGATTTAATCTTAGAGGATGATATTGAAAAAATATACCGGGTGAATGATGGAAAATTAAACGATAAGCTGAAGCAGGTAATCAATAGCATTCCAATAGAATTTGTAAATCTTGCAAGTGATATCATTCATTTCCTTGAAAGTAAAATGGGACACAAAATAAAAGATGGACTGCTCATCACATTATCAGATCATTTGTATTCCTTATCGGAGCGGCAGAAACAAGCCTATTTTTTACCAAATTCAATGTTATGGGAAATAAAACGGCTTTACCCGAAAGAGTTTTCTTATGCGCTCGAATCATTGGACATGATTGAGAAATGCCTGGGATTTCATGTTCCTGAAGACGAAGCCGGATTTATTACCTTTCATATAATATCTGCGGAACTGGAAGAAAGTGTTCCAATGATCATTGACATAACTGAATTTATAAAAGATGTCAAGAATATTTGCAATTACTATTTTCAAATAAGTCTTGATGAAAACTCCGTAAATTTCTCGAGGTTTGTGACTCATTTACAATTTCTTGCCCGCAGTATATTTAATAAGGACTTTAATAATCAAGGCAAAGAACGCCACGCCGATTTGAGCCGTATGATATTTCGGTCTTATCCGGACAGCTATAAGTGTGTTCAAATTATAAATGACTATGTTGTAAAAAAGTATAATTATACAATGGCAGAAGAAGAACTATCTTATTTAACGATACATGTTCAAAGGATGATTATGCATGATTAATTGGGAAATTATGCCTGCCTGGAAATATAGTCCTCCTGTTGTAGCAAAACTATAAGTATGAATAACAATTTTGGAGGAATCATCATGAAAAAAATACTGAAAACCTGTCTCGCTTTATTAATTGCAATTAATTTGACCGGATTGGGAGTAGCACTGTTTGTGCAGGCAAATCTGGGTTCGGATACAATAACCGTTTTTATTGACGGATTAAGAAAAGTGATGAATATAACGCTTGGAAATGCTTCACGGCTGTATAATTTTACGGCATTAATCATTGCTCTGATTCTGTCAAGAAAAGATATCGGATGGACTACAATAATTTATGCATTAACAGTCGGTTATTGTATGGATTTTTATAATAAATTGTTAGCTGCACAGAGCTTTCAGGATATGAGCTTTTTAATAAGAATCTTTATGGTTCTGCTTGCTCAAAGCTGTTTTGTGCTTACTTACGCCATTTTAATAAAATACCGCAAGGGAATGAATCAATTGGATGCCATATCGTATGGTTTTTCCAGACTCACCAATCTATCCTATACGATAATCAGGACAGGGCTTGATGTAATTCTTCTGATCAGCGGCTGGATGATGGGCGGTGTTGTGGGAATTGGTTCCATAATATCCATGTTAAGCACAGGTTTGCTTGTGGATTGGGTTGTTGGTAAAGTATTCTGCCAAAAGGCTTGACAATATAAAGAAAAACAGATATGTTAAAGATATAGAATACACAGGAAAAGGAGTAGATGGATATGGATACCTTAGAATTGGCACTTACCCTGGAATATGATTTGGAGAAGTACTACAGGTCTCAGGCAGAGAAAAATAAAGATAACAGTTTAAATGCTGTGTTTACCATGCTGGCAGGGGAAGAAGAAAAACATGCCGAGATTTTACTTGGTAAAGCAGATGTACTTGACCTTAAAGTACAGGATGAAAACATTCTGGAAAAGTCAAAGGGATTGTTTGGGCAGCTGGGTGATTTTAAAAGTGATATCAAGGATCTTCCCAGCCAGTTAGATTCATACCGGATGGCTCTGGAGATGGAACAGAAAAGTCTTAATTTCTATAAAAATTTACATGATGGGGCTTTAGAGGATAAAGACAGGGAAACCTACCGGTACCTGATGAAGCAGGAGGATATTCATTGTGTCATTCTGGAAGAGCTGGTGAAACTGACAACAAGGCCGGAAGAGTGGGTAGAATCGGCTGAATTTGGTTTAAGGGAAGATTATTAAGTATTTATATAAGTGAAAAACCACGTTTGCCGGAAGAAAATCCATATATGGCAAGCGTGGTTTTTATTTGAGGGTGTCTCAAAAGTAAAATTTCAACTTCATTCATTTCAAGATATGGGGTCTGGCCGGCCAGACTCATTGTTGTGACAAGCAGCTGATATTTGGGTAAACTATGTAACTCTAAATAGGATATAATTTAAGTGGTTCACGCATACAATATAGAAACAAGTACAGTAGGGGGATATCCTTTTGAAAGGCTATATAGAAGAACGGGCAGTAGAAATAGCCAATTACATAATTGATAACAATGCGACCGTGAGGCAGACGGCAAAGCAATTCGGTATTTCTAAGTCAACCGTACATACGGTAGTAACAATATAGAACGTTTTTGGATAGAGATTATATAGTAAGGCGGATGTGCTGGAAGAAAGACTGGCATATCTGCTTTTTTGCTGCGCCTTTACCAGAGTTTTGAAAAGTTTGAGTGCTTTTCCGGTTTCTGAATTGGCGCGTTACATGCATCATTATAAACAAAAATGATGCAATTAAAAGGGAATTAAGGAGTTGCTTTTTATCCGTCTAACATTTTAAGAAAAGTGTTCTCCGGCTTGATCTGTTTCATCCGGGGAATGAAGCCCTTTACCATAAAATATTGAATAGGGAAATTGCGGATATTTCTAACATAATATGGCACAAAAAAGTTCATTATATGTCACAAAGCTAATATAAATATAATAGAATATATGGACTGGAGTGACGTTTTTGAACCAAGCGGAACGTGATATGAATTTAATGGTAGTGGAGGCAATCGAAGGTTATGCATATAATCATAACCTTAAGGCAAAAGAAGTCTATGAATTGTTTTCCAGAAAAAAAATCATCCCCCTCCTTCGTTCTCAGTTTCAGGCATTACATACACAAAGCCTGGAAGAAAGCATTTATTTTGTTGAAGATGTTTTAAGGAGAGAACAAAATGAAGGATGAAATGATTGTATACCATGGAACCAATGTGCTTTTTGACCGGGTTGATTTAAAACACTCAAAGGATAAAAGGGATTTTGGAAAAGGGTTTTATACCACTACCATGGAGGAATATGCAGTCAACTGGGCTGAAAATATGTACATCCGATACGGAGGGGAAGGAAAATTCATAATGAAATTCAAATTGGTACCGTCAAATGAATTAAATGTGAAAACCTTTTGCGGCCTTAACAGGGAATGGCTTACCATGATCAAAAATAACCGTATGTACGGGGGTACGCAGCACGGTTATGATATAGTAATCGGTCCGGTGGCCGATGACAATACCATGCGGACGGTGGCATTGTATGTGGCAGGCATATATAATGAGGAAATGGCAATCGAACAATTAAGGACCTATGAACCTCACGATCAGGTCTCATTACATACGGAAAAAGCATTAAAATGTTTGGAGTTTTTAGGGAGGACGGAGACATCATGATAAATCGATATATTTATAAAGGGCAGGATGTCACTTTGGATATTATCATGAAAATTGAGCATGTGGTCCGCTTAATATCTGATAAGACGAATAAACCTTTTGATGAATGCCTCTACGACTTTTATCAGTCTAAAGTGTATGAGGCTCTGCAAAAAACAGGCTCCCTTATGTGGTGTGAAAGTGCCGAATTTATCGTAGATGAATTTTTCAGGGAAAGAAACAGATAAGGGGAGAAATACATTGGATGAAAAATTAAAACTACTAAAGAAATTTTTTGGCTATGATAAATACGGAGAAAGGCTTATGGAAGTGATAAAGGAACGGAAAGAAAAAACAGGTAATGATATATATAGGCCTTAGAATGAAATAAGAGCCTGTCCTGATTGTATGCAGCCGGAAGGTACATGCATCTGTTAGGACAGGCTCTTAAAATTAGGCGCTTAGGAAGGTAATGCGGCCGCAAAGCTTTTGTTAAGATCCGGTTCCGTTATTTATTCGGCCCGATACCCCACGGAGTTTCTGGGAATGAACGTTGTTTCGATCATTTTTGTTTCCGGAAAGGAATCATAATTCCCTTTTATGCGCTTTATGAGAAGTTCCGTAGCCTGTCTGCCGATTTCATCCATATTCTGGATCACGGTGGTTATAGGCGGATTGAAAGCGGAGAATATCTGGTCGTCGTCAAAGCTGATCAGGGAAAAATCCTTTGGTATCTGCATATTAAGGCTGCTTATTGTGAGTATGGCACCAAGAGTTAAATTATAGCCTAACATGAGGACGGCAGTCGGGTGTTCCGGCAGGCTCATCATAATGCGAAGATACTCGGCACTGGAGGCAACATCACCTCCGTAAACCGACAGGTTTTTATCCGGAATATGGTATTCCAGACAGGCATCCCTGAATCCGGCTAAGCGCTCTTTCGTGGTATAACTGAAAAGATTGCCGCCGATGGCACCGAGTTTTCTGTGGCCGTGTTCCAAAAAATATCTGGTGGCGTTATAGGCCCCGGTCCGGTTGCCGGAGGTTACACAATCGGCAGGGATATCGGATAACTTCTGGTCCAGGTAAACAAAAGGAATGCCGGAATCTTTCAATAACGCCGGAAGTTTAAAGGTATTGTTGGTTTCCGGAATTAAAATAACACCGTCCACCTGTTTGCTCAGTAAAAACTGCAGTTCCGGAGTATTGTCACCGGATGCGGCATCATAAGAAGAAATTATGGTTGAATAATTATATTTTCTTAAGTATTCCTCAATGATACTGCAAAGGGAACCCCAAAAATAATCACCGATTATGGGCAACAGGATACAGACGGTATTGGTCTTTTTGGAGCGGAGATTTTGCGCCGTTTTATTCGGAATATAACCCAATCTTTGAATGCTTTCTTCAATAAGCTTTTTATTTTCAGGTAAAATATTTTTACCGTTTAAGTATTTCGAAATCGTCGCAAGAGATAAATTCGTATCTTTTGCAATATCTTTAATAGTACTCCCCATTCTATTACCTCTTTCTGTTCTGCAATAATAATAATATAACATGTAAATTAGCCAGTTGCAATATGTATAAAATGCAGCAATAAACGAAACGTTTTATCTTGGTATTATTTTTTGCAATGTAAAATAATACTATTAAACTTAATTAATGAGAATAAAAATGTGTAAAATACACAAATATATATTGACAAACTAAAATAAAAGAAATAAAATGATTATACAAAAGCGAAACGTTTTGCTATGTAACAAATGACTTTTTTAAAAAGGGAGGATACAAAATGAAGAAAAAATTAATAGCATGCCTGGTTACCGGTGTTATGATTCTGTCCCTGGCCGGCTGCGGCAGTTCTTCCGGTCCCGGGGGCACTTCCGGTACCGACGGTTCATCCACGCAAAGCACTGCAAAGACCGGTTCGGGCAAAGAGGATATTACCATTACGGTTGCTTCGCGATATGGCTCCGATGTGCCGGATGAGGAATATTACAGGCAGAAAGTCCAGGAGTTCAATGATATGGATAACGGTATCCAGGTGGTCATGGATAATATCCCCACGGAATCGGATTATTTGGATAAGTTAAGGACATCCTTTGCGAATGGTGACACACCCAATGTGTTTGTTGAATATGGGGGATCCAGGGTACTGGATTATGTGGAAAGCGATGCACTGGTTAATATGCAGACGTATTACCGAAGCGATCCGGACTGGTACACGGGCTTTTATGAGAGCATGTTTGGTGATTTGCAGTATGACGGATATGACGGTATCTGGGGTGTACCTTTTAAATCCTATACGGTAAGTTTATTCTATAACAAAGAGATTTTTGAACAGCAGGGCTTATCGGTCCCGGAAAGCTGGGAGGATTTAATGAATGTCTGCCAGAAGTTAAAGGATGCAGGGATAAAGCCGTTCCAGGTCGGCGAGAAAGATGTATGGAGGCTCGGACATCTTCACAACAACATAGTCATAAAATCCCTTGGTACGGAAGCGGTTGTAAAACTGGCGGACAGAAGCCTTGCCTATGACAGCCCTGAAATGCTTCAGACCTACCGGCTGATCTCGGATATGGTGGAGAAAGGTTATTTGGGGGATGATATATTAAATACGGATTATAATACCGAGAAATCCACCTTTGCCGCAGGTGGGTGCGCCATGAGATGGGACGGTTCCTGGTATGTATCTGAAATTTACGGTACGGACATATATGATAAGACCGGCGTTGCTCCCGTTCCCTATGTGGATGAAAAATATAAGGACCAGGCACAGGGCGGGGCTTCCGACATGTGGTTCATTTCCAAATTAAATAAATCGGAGGCGGAAATAGAAGCGTCCCTGGAATTTGTTAAATATATCACTTCACAGGAATATACGGCAGGAAATAACGAAGTGGCCTCCGTGATCTATCCCATAAAATTTACGCCTACGGCTGCAACACCGGAGAATCCGGTCCTTGATGAGATTAAAGGTTTTGTAGAAGGCTATACGGCAATGGGTACGGATATCCAGAACAGCGATCCTCAGTCCTTTATGCTGGATACGGTGAGAAATGCCCTGCAGGGACTGGCCATGGGCAATACACCGGAAACCTGCGGCAAAGAAATTGTTGACCGTATTGCAGAAGGAAGTGAATAATTTCAGAGAATAAATAATGAAGGGCTGTTGCAAAATTCAAGAAATATATATCATAATCCAGTGTGCTGTTCTTGGCTGATTATGAGTGAGACAGTACACTAGCTACAAGTTCAGTAAATTAATTATTTTGCAGCAGCCCTATGAAAAAGGAGAGGATTTTTTTGCACCAAAGGAAATTGAATGAAAAAATTATTATAGTGACCTTTTTGTTACCGTCACTGTTATTGTTTACCGGACTGATCGTATATCCCGTATGCAATACTATTTTCCTGTCTTTTCACAGCTGGAAGGGAGTATATGGTGCTGCCAAGGATTTCGTAGGATTTCATAATTACGGGAAGGTATTAACCAGTGACAGCTTCTGGAATGCAATGCTTAATTCCTTATATTTTATGATCGGTGGTTTTGTGGTTTTAATGCCCCTGGCTTTTGGACTGGCTCTCCTCATTACCTCAAAGCTTAAGGGAACGAAACTCATGAAAACGGCATTTTTTATGCCGGTCATGCTGTCCACCACGGCAGTTGCATTAATGTGGGTATACATTTTAAATCCAAGTTACGGATCGGTAAACGGCCTGTTAAGGGCAGCGGGTCTTGATGCTTTGTGCAAAGAATGGCTGTCTACTCCTACCCTGAATGTATGGTGTGTGGTTTTAGTCAATGAATGGATGTACGCCGGTTATAATATGCTGATTTTTGCCGCAGGCCTGGTAGCCATTCCCGATTCCCTTTATGAAGCCGCCGAAATAGACGGATGTTCCAAGTGGAAAAAAATCCGCCATATTGCAATTCCCCTGTCAAAAGAATCTTTTAAAATCTTTTCCGTATTATGTATTACCGGATGCCTGAAAGCTTTTGACCTGATCTGGGCCATGACAAAGGGAGGGCCGAACCATTCCTCGGAAACGCCTGCCACACTGCTTTATAATGAGGCTTTTACCTTTAAATCCTTTGGCAAGAGCAGTGCCATCGGCGTGGTTCTTTTAATCCTGGGGGTGGTATTAAGCCTGATGCTTAACCGATTGTTCAAAAAGGAAGAAATATAGGAGGAGGACGGATGAAAAGAAAAATCGGAACAATATGCAGTTATTTATTTGCGGTTATCTGGGGGTTAATAACCGTATTCCCCTTGTTCATTACCTTCCTGTCTTCCGTAAAGGATAATCAGGGAATTAATTTAGGCATGTTTAAGCTTCCGGCCAAGTGGCTGTGGTCAAATTATACCGCTGCCTTTGAGAGCGCCAATATCGGCAAAGCCGTTATTAATTCCATATCCCTCGGCCTCATATCCACGGCCCTGGTTACTGTTGTCGGTATGCTTGCGGCCTATGTCTTATCCAGGAAGAAATTTAAGTTAAAAACCTTTGTTTACAGTCTGTTTCTGATTGGTGTCATGGTGCCCGTACATACTACCATTATCCCAATCTCAAGCCTGGCAACCGGAATCGGGGGCAGAAACTCCTACTGGTTCCTTACTCTGGTTTATGCGGCCTTTAACTTATCCCAGGCCATATTTTTGTTTACCGGTTATCTGAATGAAATAAACAAAGAACTGGATGAAGCGGCTATTATTGACGGCTGTAATGACATACAGCTTTTGTTCCGTGTGCTGACGCCCGTGTCGGTTCCCATTATTTCCACACAGGCCATCTTAACCTTTATCTACGGTTACGGAGAATTGATATTTGCCATGATATTACTTTCGGATGAAAAAAAATATACGGTTTCCCGGGCCATGCTTTCTTTTTCCGGAGGGTATCAGCAGCAGCTTGGACCGATTTTTGCCTGCATCATAGTTGCAGTGCTTCCAATGATCATACTGTACGTTTTATTCCATGAAAAGGTACAGTCGGGTATGTTATCGGGAGCGGTAAAAGGGTGAAAACGTTGGGACAGGATAGGCATGCAGCAAAGCAGAATGCGAATATCCGATTTGACGAACCGCAGTGGCGGGGCAGCCGCAAAATATGAAAGGTACACTAGGCATTGGCTGTCATCATAACCTTTCTGTACCGGCATAGATATAACCGGAGGACAAGCAGCTCATGATTTCAAGAATTAGGATTGTTGAATAGGTAAGAATATGATATGATTCAGTCAAAAGTGAATTGGTGCATATGCAAACCCGGGGTGTTTGAAAGAACCGCACCGTCGGAACCGTCACATTGGATAAAGCTTGGAAAAATTGAGTTTAGGAGAGGGTATATATATGGCAGTTACAATAAAGGATGTAGCCAGAGAAACGAACCTGGCAATATCAACAATTTCAAAATATATGAATGGGGGTAAAGTACGTCCGGAAAATAAGAAATTAATCGAACAGGCAATCCTTAAATTAGGTTACCGGCCGAATGATAACGCAAGGGGACTGCGGACTGCCAAAACCTATACCATAGGAGTACTGATCGATTCCCTGGGAAGTCAGTATTTTGCAAAAATTACACAGATGATCGAAAAGATATTAAAAAAAGAAGGCTATTCCATATTGGTCTGCTGTCATAAAGACAATGCGGCAGGGGCCGGAAAGGCGGTTGAATTCCTGGTTTCCAAACAGGTGGATGGCATTATTATAGAACCGGTAGCGGATGAAGATGATTATGCGGTGCCTATTTTTGAGAACAAGATTCCCCTGGTGGCGATTGACCGGGCTTTAGGCCGTATGAAAAGTGACCGTGTCATGTCAAATTCTGCTTTTGGTGCCTATCAGGCCACGGAATATCTGATCCAGAACGGCCATCAGAAAATTGCAATAATCACCGGAACCTCGGAAAATAATTCCGGTTTGTTAGCGGCAAAAGAACGGTACAGGGGATTTTTGCGGGCAATGGAAGACTATGAACTGCCCCTGCAGAAGGAGTATATACTGGAAGGGGATTTTACCTTTGAATCCGGTTATGAATGCATGCAGAAACTATGGAAATTAAAAAAACACCCCACATCCTTATTTATTTCAAATTATAATATGTGCCTGGGCGCCATGACGGCCATTCACAATATGAAAGTTAACATCCCGGAGGAATTGTCCCTTATAACCTTTGATGACCTGGAATTTTCCGTGATCTCCAATCCGGCGCTTACCGCAATAAGACAGCCCATGGAAAAAATAGCGGAAAAAACAGTGGAACTTCTTTTGCGCAGGATAGAAGGGGATTATACGGATTATCCCCAGAACATAAAGCTGACTACGGAACTGATAGTACGTGATTCCGTGGCAAAGCATGACTAAGTATGGGATGACGGCAATTTGGCCGTAAGGCTTAGCTATAACAAAAGGATGCCCGGAGCGGCAGCCTGTCGGAAAGGTTGAAGGAAAAAACATTAAGAGAAAGGAATGCCACATAGATTCTTTCGACCCTTTTATAAAGGCAATGGGATGCGATAGCAAAACATCCTGTTCCTTGTGGCAGTATTGCAGGTGTTCCTGCAGTACATAACGGTGTAAACATGAAAGATACGAAACAGCAGTGGTTTAAAGATGCTAAATTCGGATTATTTATCCATTGGGGGCTATATTCCATTTTAGCAGGTGAATATAAAGGAAAGAAAACCGACCGCATAGCAGAATGGATTATGAATTACCTGAATATACCGGTCGAAGAATATGAGAAACTGGCTTTGGAATTTAATCCGGTTGAATTTAATGCGGAGGCAATTGTAAAAAAGGCAAAGGAATGGGGAATGCGCTACATCGTATTTACCGCAAAGCACCATGAAGGATTTGCCATGTACCATTCCCGGTGCAGCAGTTATAATGTGGTGGATGCCACCCCCTTTGGACGGGATATTTTAAAAGAACTGCAATTAGCCTGTGAAAAATATGATATGAAATTAGGTCTGTATTATTCCCAGGCACAGGACTGGCATGATCCGGACGGATTCCAGTTCCGGAAAGACAACTCACAAAAAAATTACCAGGCTTACCTGGACAGGAAGTGTATGCCCCAGTTGCGGGAGATTTTAACTAACTACGGTAAAATCGCCCTGATCTGGTTTGATACCCCCATGGATACTACCATGGAGCAGGGACAGGCTATGATTGACCTGGTTAAATCCATACAGCCGGACTGCATCATCAGCGGAAGGATCGGAAATGAAATGGGTGAATATATGACTACGGGGGATAACTTCATCCCAAGGCTTCCCTATGAAGGGGACTGGGAATTGCCTGCAACTTTGAATGATACCTGGGGCTTTAATAAGTATGACCATAACTGGAAAAACCCGGATGACATCATAAGGCTTTTACTGAAAATTAACAGCCGCGGGGGGAATTACCTTTTGAATATCGGTCCGGACAGTCTTGGCAGGGTGCCGGAAGAAAGTATCCGGGTCCTGGATACGGTAGGACAGTATGTACGGGAGAATGCGGAGGCTATTTTTGACACCAGCCGTGTCGATATCTATGCATATGAACTGGAATGGGCGCAGTTTACAAGGAAAGATCATAAGCTGTTCGTTCATATGCTCCAGCCAAAAGTACGGATTGAACTGATGAATGTGGGTAACCGGGTAAAACGTGGTTATCTTCTGAAAGACGGCACGGAGCTGGAAGTTAAAAACCTGCTGGCCTGCGAAGGAGATGCCATGATCGAGGTAGAACTTCCGGAATATCTGCAAAATCAGAAAAATTATTGTATCTGTCTTGAAACAGAAGAAAAAGAGCCGGTTTTTGAGCCTATAAAGGGTTAAGTTCCTAATTTAATTAAGGAGCTGTTGTCAAATACAAAATCTATCTTACTTGGGAGATCCCAAGCACGGTAAATTTATTAATTTGCAACAGCTCCTTTCCGGTTTTGCGTGTTCCCGCAATCTTCCGCTCTCAAAAGATCAAAAGCAAAAGCTTAACTTTCCGGATTGTAATCCCAATTTTCCGGGGGGTTTTAATTGATATACCGGTCAAAATTATATACCGAAGTAAAACTATTTACCGAAGTAAAACTATTTACCGAAGTAAAATTATTTATTTACCGACCGCAAAATTATTTACCGACCGTAAAAGATTGTCTACCAGATCCTTAACGTAGGCGGAATTATCGACACTTTTAATATACGGATCCACCGACGACTGGGAAGTGGCGGCTATTTCTTCCGACACGCTGGATAACAGGCTTATATTGTCAGCTACGGGACTGCTGGGTGAATATAAATCAGCAACCATTTTATCCACTTCTTTCAAAATTTCCGTCAGGTACGTCATCATTTCCGTAACCCCTTCTAAGTCGGAGCCGTCAGGGGATATCCTGTTAACCTGTTCGCCTGAGACGTTTAAAGCCGGCATGCCTGTCTGGCCGGACGTATTGGATATGGCGGAGACAGTGTTTAGGGCTTCTTTGGTTTTATCCTGGAGGGAATTCAAGGCGGATATTACTTCCTTATTAATCAGTTCAACCAGGGAAGGCTGCTCTTCCGGATTATTTATTGCAGTAATGCCGTCCGTAGGTGCTTTACCTAAAGTCTCGGCAATCTGCACCACGGCAGGTTCTCCTGTATCATGGCTGGAATCCAGGTTCAGGGAGTTCAGGGCAGGTTGCTCCTTACTGTGCTCTGCATTTTCCGCCGTACCTTGTGCAAATTCAGTTACTGCCGTTGCTTTTACAATTTTACCGGCCTGTGCGGCGGTATCAATAACGGCTGGCATTTCACCCGGCTCAGGATTGACAGCCGCGGTTTTTTCAACTATATCTTTCAGCATGGTGGTCTGGATACTCTGCTTTTTCAGCAGACCATCCCTGGATTTATCAAAAAAGTATTTAATGGCTGAGGCAGCTTTGATAAAGCAGTAACTGGCAATCAGAATTCCGGCGGCTTCAATGGTATAGCTGATGATATCGGCCTGTTCCGTCAGGTTTAAAACCAAAGCCTTATAAAGCATTTCTCCGAAACCAAGCAGGGCGAAAGCAGTGCAGGAAAGATAAATCAGTCTCATGTCCCCGTATAGGATCAATGCAATCAGCAGAGGAATGAAATAGATAAAACCAAGGTGGGTGGCACTGGTAAATAAAGCTATGGCATAGGTCACCAGAAAGGCTGCCAGAAATACATAGCGGTTCTTTGCGGATCCTTTATCCCTCAGGTAAAAAACATAATCTGCTGCCAGGCTGATTAAGGTAATGGCAGAAAGCATGGCAACATACCCGGGTGTCCGGTTACTCTTAACGGCTTCCAACACATAGCCCAGGATCAGTAAAAATGAAAAGGCGGTTATTATTTCTATTACAATTTTATTTATAATAGTTATATCCTCAGTATCTTTAATATTTCTGATTAGAATTTTGCTCACATTATATCCTTCCTTTCTTTAAAAACAGGTTCCATGAAATTATGGAGTCCTTATAAAAATTTTTTCTTCTTAAAATAGAATATACATATGGCAGCAACAATGATACTGATTATGATAACAAAAATATAACCATATTTCCAATTTAATTCCGGCATATAGGTAAAGTTCATTCCATACCAGCCTACGATCAGGGTTAGAGGGAGGAATATGGTGGTAACCACCGTAAACATTTTCATGATATTATTCAGATTGTAATTCAGCTGGGCGTTATAAGCATCCCTTACATGAATGCAGTAATCCTGGAGCATCCTGGTATTGTTGCTTAAGCGGGTCACCCGGTCGGTAAATAATTTAAAATACCTCAGATTATCCTCCTTGAATATATCGATTGCATTTTCCTCCAGCTCTTCTCCGATCACTATGAGCTGTTCATAATAATTGTCCAGAAGCAAAAGTCTTTTACGGATTCCGGTAATTTGATAATTAAAGTTCCGGTTGAGATGGTTATCATTAATTTTATCTTCGTGAGAGCTTATTTCTTCTTCAAGAGTTTCGAGAGTGGCATAATTATTATAAATCAGCCGTTCCAAAAAACCGTATACCAGTCTTTCCAAAGTGACTCTGGACAGGTTGATATGCTTAAGGGATTCAAACAGTTCCACCCGCATGCTGTCATCCTGGTCTTCAATCACAACGATTAAAAATAGGTTCTGTTTTATATAAATTCCGATGCGGTCCTGGAGCCGGATAAAATGCCTGGTTTCGATTCCCGTGATGATCCCGAAATGATAATCTTCATAGACTTCGATTTCGCCGTGAATCTGATGGGTGTCATTTTTACATTCCATTACCGTTATCCGTGCAAAGCCAAAATCCTCATAACATTCTTCCAGTTCTTCCAGGGATATTATACCGAAGGTTAAAATATCCTTATCATATTCCATTAAGGTTATGGGATGTATTTCATTTTGAATTTGAAAAAACATGGCGGTTTCCTTTCTTCCTGCATTTTTATCCAAAGTATACCATATTGCCAATAAGATGAAAATAGGTTATGAGCACACAGCAAAGCGGATACGGATATCCTTTTTGACTGTATAACCCTGGAGTGCCGAAGGGTTTGCCGGCCTGACCGCTTTGGGCTTGAGAAGTCCGGAATAGTTACAAAGGGTTATTTATTAATATGCTTTATCACTGTTTTTGTTCCTGTATACCCCGCTTCGGAATGGATTGACATGCCTGCATTTTCTTTTCGAATATCAATTTTAACTTCCGGCCGGCATTGGCGACCCTTTCCGGCAGTTGGCTGAATACTACGGAAGAGGCGGCTCCTTTTGAGTTGGCAATTAATAATATTTTGGTACATATATAAGCATAATAGATTTTATTAATAATAATTTTTAATAAAAGGCTTTGTAAAATTAGATTGATTAATCAAGATAATCATGTATAATAAAGCTGGTTATAAAATTATTATGAAATAATTATTAAAAAATAATCAGAAACTGAGAGATTCATTTTTTTAAACGGCTTATCCTGTTGGATCTCTTAAGATAAAAAAGCTAAAGGAGAAGGTTATGGAAAAATTTTTCAAACTTAAGCAAAACGGCACTACGGTATCAACGGAAGTAGTTGCCGGCATTACCACATTTTTTGCAATGGCCTACATTATCTTTGTTAACCCGCAGATGCTGAGCCAGACCAATATACCGAGCGGAGCGGTATTTCTGGCTACGATTATAGCATCCGCTACGGGTACCCTGGTCATGGGACTTTTTGCAAATGTACCCTATGCGCAGGCTCCCGGTATGGGGTTAAACGCATTTTTTACTTACACGGTTGTCTTTGGATTGAACTTTTCCTGGCAGCAGGCTCTGGCAATGGTATTTTTATGCGGTATCATTAACATTATCATAACGGTTACCAAGATCCGTAAATTAATTATCAAAGCCATCCCGGGCAGCGTCCAGAATGCCATCGGCGGCGGTATCGGTATCTTCATTGCCTATATCGGTATAAAAAATGCGGGTCTCCTGAATTTTACCGCGGATCCCGGCACTTATACCCAGTTAGACAGCGGTACCGTAATTGCAAACAGCGGTATTGTACCGGCACTGGTTGATTTTAATACTCCCGGGGTTATTCTGGCTTTAATCGGTATTCTCATCATGTTTGTACTTTTGATCTTAAAAGTTAAGGGTGCTATTTTGATCGGCATCGCAGCTACGACTATCATCGGTATTCCTATGGGTGTGGTGGATTTATCGGCCCTTAGTGCAACTGCAGGTTTGGGAGATTCCTTCGGCCAGCTTGGGACAACCTTTGGTGCTGCTCTTGGTAAGGACGGACTTTTATCTTTATTCAGCGATACTTCCAAGATACCCCTTGTATTAATGACAATTTTCGCATTCAGCTTATCCGATACCTTTGATACCCTCGGAACCTTTATCGGAACCGGAAAAAGAACCGGCATTTTCGACGCTGCGGATGAAAAAGCTCTTCAGGATGGTTCCGGCTTTAAATCCAAGATGGACAAGGCCTTATTTGCAGACTCCATAGCAACATCCATCGGTGCTATTTTCGGTACTTCGAATACAACCACTTACGTGGAAAGCGCTGCCGGTATCGGTGCGGGCGGCCGCACCGGCCTGACCTCCGTGGTAACGGCTCTGTTATTCCTGATCAGTATGTTCCTGGCTCCTTTTGTAGGCATTGTTCCTGCTCAGGCTACCGCACCGGCCTTGATCGCCGTTGGTATCATGATGTTAGCTTCTTTTAAAGAAGTTAACTGGTCTGACCTGGACGAAGCTATACCGGCGTTTTTTGCAGCAATTTTTATGGCTTTCTGCTACAGCATTTCTTATGGTATCGCGGCCGGATTTATATTCTACTGCCTGGTTAAGATCTGCAAAGGAAAGGCAAAGGAAGTACATCCTGTTCTCTGGGTTGCCACCGGTTTATTTATCCTTAACTTTATTATCTTAGCAAGAATCTGATCATAATGGGAATCAGGGGGTTCTCGTAGTTAAAGATACCATAACACAACACACGCTTACCTTGCCTGTGATCGTAAAAGCCCGAAATAGGCTTCCAATAAAAAGCGTCATGCCGAATGTGAGGACATGACGTTTTTTTATTGGGCGGGAAGCCGAAGCAAAATATTGACGCTGGAAAGCCGCAAATGACAATCCGATTTCAACAGCGGATAGGACGTATATGGAACTCTCGTCTATCGTCCGAACTTCGGTCCAACTTCGAGATGTTGGCAAAGTCCATCAAATATTTTCTAATTGGGTATTGCCTATTAATTATTCATTATTTCCAAAAGTCATAAATCTTGATATAATATTTGAAATAGACAATTATGGTTATAACTTGTATAAGAGTCCGGTATGAACAGGTGCACATTATTTTATCATTTGGCAGCAAGAAGATTCCTTCCTCTGAGGTGGGAGATGACTTGCTGTCTACAAAGACACTCCCTTGACTCTATATACATCCCTCTACCCTTACTTAATAATGTAAAAGAACTTGTGTTCGGAATATTTGATTGCGTGTTTTGCCTGTACATGGTATAATATACCTGTAGAAGTGGAGGTGGAATAGGATGAAAATATCGTTTCAATATAGGCTGAAGCTGTCAGCTGAAACACTGGCTGTCATTGAGGAATTAAGTTTTCATACAACGAAAATTAATGCTGGAGGAAAAGCAAATGAGTAATTACGAAGAAGGATTAAAATTAATCGAAGAAAAGTTCGGAAACGGCAAAGACAATGTTATTTCCCTCGCGACGATTGCGCGGGAGCCGGGAGCTAACGGAATGCTTCGCCCGGTTGTCCGTAGTGTGGACGCCTATTATGAAGAGGGCATATTTTATGTTGTAACACATGGAAAATCAAACAAAATGCAGCAAATCTCACAAAATCCGGAGGTTTCGGTCGCGGGTTGTTTAGAGATGTTCACCGCTAATGGAGTAGGTGAAAACCTCGGTTGGGTGCTTGATCCAAATAATGCCGAAATAAGATCTAAACTCCGTACAGCTTTTGCGGAATGGTACGATATGGCAAATAATGAAAAGGATGAAAACTGTTGTATTTTAGCAATCCGTCTCACTAAGGGAACATTAAACATTAATCATTGGGAAAAACTATACCATATGGATTTTGTGAATAAGACTGATATGGAAAATGGGGGCATTTTTTAATCAGTGAAACATTTAAAACTATCCGCCGGGCAGTTTTAAATTTATGATTCCCGGAAAATTAGTGATGAAACGGAGTATTTCAAGGCCACGCTTTCCCCAGAGGATTGGAGCCGGTTGGGACAGCTTGACGATATGATACACGACAGGTCGTCCGTATACAGCTATGAGAATTTTCTGTATGGCTTTCGACTTGGTGTGGGCCTGATGATTGAAGCTTTTGCTGACAGAAACGGGTTTTTCTGCGATAGCGAATAGGACATACCACTTCGGGCCATTGGCCCGAAGAGTACTCTAAGCCTAATTTCACTTTTCCAGTAAAGCTTTTACTGCTGCTTCTAAACCCCTGTCCTTCTCTGATATTTCTGCCGACCAAAGGAAGCCGATTAATTCCGCTTTACCTTCTTCCTCAAATGCAACAATTAATGGTTGACCCATACTGCTACGCTCTGTAATCCAGCCTTGTTCGTCTACATCCATGCCTCCAGCCAATACTACTTTGCTTAAATCTTTTGGTAACAGGCGGTATTCCAATAAAAATACATAGACGGTTCTATCGGCAAGATTATCAAGACCTGGTCTTGTAACCAGTTCTAAAAACGATATTTTGCTATCAATTATTTCTACTCCGGGGGTTTGTTCATAATTAACAATGTTATCATTTATAAACTCCCAGGCAATAGATTCAATAGTCGAATTGCTACCATTTTCATTATCTGATTTTTGGACGAAATCGTCGATACTTTCCTGCCGAATATCAATATAATGCTCCTTTTCGGTAGAGTATAAGTAAACATACATCGGCGGTTCCCCTGGCACCCCGCCAACCGTAACATAATAGGGCGGCTCCATTGGATAGTGCATAATATACAAACCAAAACCGACAGCCTGCCCATAGTAGGGCGCAAAATCATCCCAAGAAATAGAATCACCCTTTTGCGCAATGAGTTTCAGTTCGTCAAGAGTTAGGAAATTCTCATTGCCAAAGAGGAAAGTTTCCGGCAGAGGAGCGTTTCCCTTTACATTGCCCCACGATGAAAGCCAACGATGCCCGGTATCATAAGAGTCCCCATCGATAAATAAATAGCCGTTGTTACTAAATATATGGCGCACCCCATCTGTGGTGGTAATATAGTATGTTACACCACCGCCTGCCAGACTCTCCGGGTTTGGAAGATACCTGCCCCGGCTTTTATTAACTAATGCAACGACATCGGTAAACTCAGAACGGTCAAATAGGCGATACCGCTCATCTTCATCACTCGGCATTACGACCAACTCAATTTTTACAACATCCTCGACACGCAGCTTTTTAGCCCATTCCATTGATGTACGCGGCGGGTTGGACGCAAATGCAATACAGATTGCCGATACGACAATCAATGCTGCCAGCATGACCCACAAGGCAGGTTTTTTGTATCGTAGTACATTCTTTATCCTGCTTTTCGTATCTCCTTCTCCAAAGGCCAGAGGAGTACCAGCAATGATCTTTCTGCCCGTTGCAAGGCTTAAAAGCAATGCAGAATATTCCTCTCGAATGTTAGCCCCCAGTCGTTTTATTACGCTTTCATCACAGGACATTTCCATGTCCTTGATCATTAGCGTAAACGCGATCCAAACGAGCGGATTAAACCAGTGGATACACAAAGCCGCAAACGCCACGATTTTCATTACATGGTCAAAGCGCCGAATATGGGTTTGCTCATGCAGGATAATATAGCTTTGCTCATGCTCTGCTAAAGTCGACGGTAAGTAAATTTTTGGACGAAACAGACCGATAAGAAAAGGGGAAGCAATGTGGTCGGCAAGAAAAATGTTATCGTGCAGTTTTACTGCGCCTATCAGTTTTTTATGTAATCGCAAAAGAGAAACTATGCTATAAGTCAAAAGCAAAACTATCCCCATAATCCAGAGGCTTTCACCGATGGTTGCCGCTATCAGCAATGGATTATCGTCACTTGCGCCGTTTGCAGGAGCGGGCAATAGGGGGTTGATTGCATTGTCAACAGTCGTTATACCTGTGCTTATTTGAGGTGTTTCTGAATAAATGGTATTGGTTGAAATGGGACTTGCATTGATCGGCAACAAGCTAAACATACTTTCAAAGGAGATTGGGCAAAGAAGCCGAAAGAACACAACGCTCCACAATGCATAAGAGAAAACCTTGGGAGCCTTTTCCAAAATCAGTCGTGCAACCAGTACTAAAGCAATTATGATACTTGCGGTCAAACTCATATTGAGGATTTGTAAAAAAGTGTAAAGAATTTTCGATTGAATAAAATACGGCATAGGTTCACCCCCTGTTTTGGCGTATTAATTTTTCCAACTCGTCAATTTCTTTATCCGTCAGCTTTTTCCTTGTCGAAAATGCTGCTAAAAATTGCGGCAACGAGCCGTCAAAGGTTTCTTCAATAAACTTTTCGCTCTGCAAAGCATGGAACTCTTGCTTGGATAGAATAGAAGAAACCAAACTATCTTGATTTTTGAAAATATTGCGTTGGCATAGGCGGCGCAGCATAGTATAGGTAGTAGATTTTTTCCAGCCTAATTTCTGTTCACATAATTTCACCAAGTCACCGGAGGAAATGGGCTCGTTCTCCCACATCAAATCTGCAAACTTCATTTCCATAACACCTAATTTGTATTCAACCATACAAACTCCTCCTTGGTTTAATGACGTTAAATCTATCTTAGTTTAACACCATTAAACTGTTTTGTCAATATGGTGCTAATTTTTCACCGCCGCTTTCAAACTTCGTTGTTTTCGCGAAACAAGAGCATACGCTCTCATATCGTAGGATTCATACAGCTTTTGACAGATATGGACGTCCAGTTCATTATGCCACCTTTTATCATTGATTAACCGCCTCTTGTACTTCTTGACTGTTTCTTCCTGCCGTATTTTTGACACTTCCTTACCTTTGAACTGCATTACATGCGGAAATTTTGAAATCAATAAAGAATGTTAATTTGGCTTTATAATGGTTTTTAGTAAGCTGGAAACCGGATCTTGAGTGAGTCACAATTAAAAGAAGAAACAAAAAACAGAGGTGTGAAATAAATCAACACCTCTGTATTGTATTTTGACCCGATTATTCCACGGTGGAAGCTTCCGGTTTTTCTCCGATGGAAAGGAGGAGATTTAATACAATGCCGGCTACGGCCGCAGAAGCTATAGCGGGGAATTCAATTCCGAACATGGGTATCATTCCGCCTTCAAATCCAAAGCTTCCGCCTAAACCAATAATTAAGATTACTGCAATTACGGCTAAGTTTTTGGATTTAAACATATCTACTTTACGGTCCATCATAATGGTAATCCCCTGTGCGGCGATAATACCGAATAAATAAATGGATAAACCGCCTATTACGGCCGTAGGGATGGAATATACCGCATTAATTAGCGGGGTAAAACAGGAGATTATCATGGTTATTATGGCTGCCGCAATCAATACGGGAACGGAGAATATTTTGGATAAAGCCATGGTACTGATATTCTCACCGTAGTTTGTCCCTGCCGGACCGCCGATGAAACCGGATACGATATCACCGATACCGTCACCGATTAGGTTAAGTCCAAGTTTATCATCAATATCATACCTTTTGGAACCTTTTTTCCTGGCCAGGTCATTTACATAAATATGAAGCTGGTAAACATGTGCCGTGGATTCCGGTATGGTTGCGATTGCAATAGGCATAATTGCCGCAACGGCGGCCCAGGACGGTTTGGGTAAGGTGAAGATCGGCAGGTTAAAAATACTGCCGGAATCAATCGTGTGGAAGTTAATAAAAGGTATTCCGGTTATCCCGCCGAGGATGGCCGCAGCAATATAACCCGTAAAAAGGCCAAAAAGAATAGGCAGCTGACTCAGCTTACCTTTTAAGTATACAGAATATAAAATTGTTGATAAAAGGGTAATAATTGCAATAATCCAGGCGATATTACCTGCAAGGCCTGTAAGATCTGCGGAAACTTCCGGATGGGATGCTGCGTTGGTCATAGCATTGGAAGCAAGGGATAAACCGATAATAATGGCAATACTTCCTGTAACAGTTGGCGGAAGAACTTTTTCGATGGTTGAACGGCCGCTTCTTCTGATGATCATTCCGGCGAGAATGGAAACGAAACCGGACATTACGATACCAAATTGTGCTATGGAGATTTTGTCATTGAGACTGTAACCGGAAAATGCTTCAGCGCTCATAATAGAAGCAATTGCTGCAATATAGGAAAAACTGGAACCGTAATATAGCGGTATCTTTCTTCCTGTTACAAGAATAAAAGAAAAGGTTGCCAAACCGCTGGCAAAAATAGTTGTAGATACGTGGAAACCGGTAATCAGTGCCACCAATACCGTTGCGGGGAACATAACTACGATCTGCTGTAATGCAAATAGAATTAATTCCGGAAACGGGGGACGCTCATCAGGCAGGTAGCCGATAGATTGATTTTTTGAAGACATTACTTTGAAACCTCCTATGATTTTTTATATTTTGACATAAAGAACCGACTTTGTAAAGGGTTTTTTTCAAAATATTTACCTGTAATTTTTGACAGGCCGGGAATGTCTGAAAAAGGCTTGAAATCAACAAAATATTCAGTTTATTGCCTGCAAATAAAGAAGATGTGTTTCTACAAATAAAGGAGTAAAAACAGTCTCCCTGCCCCATGCAAAAAACAGCTTCTTTAACCTTATGCCTGTTCCGGTTAAAGAGGCTGTTTTTTTGTGCAATGGGAATTGTAACAAGTAAGTCCGTGACCCACCGCTTATCATTACCAGGGAGACTGTTTTAAAAGTCCATTTTTCGTTTTTTGAATGAAAAAAAGCGTAGTTATATATATATTCATGCCAAGATTCTGCCAGTGCCTTTAAGCAAACTTCGTTAAGAAGCGGGGACTTACCTTTGAGGTTAAAACGTTCCGTTTGCAGGTGCAGCCGCTGCGGCAGGAATCATACGGATCTGGGACCCGTTTTTTATATTCTTTAATATTAAGTGGTATTCTGCCGGTATATTACCGATCAGGTTGACTTTTTCATCGGCCGGAAGGCTTTCACAGATTATCTGGATTTCACCGGAATACCGTTGGTACCGGAGGTTATCCATTGTAATTGATCCACAGATCCTCTCAGCGCAGTTTTTGGGTGGTATTTCACGGCCGAAACAGGAATATTCCCTGGATTCCTGGAGCCTTAAAAGCCGGCGGGGAGAATCCGGCCTTATTGTAAACGTCTGTCCGTATAAAGCTTCTGCCTCCTTACACAAGGCTGCCGGCACACGGATAATTCCGTCAGCCAGGTAATCTTCCATTAACCCGGCCTGGAGGTCATTCACCGTGCCGTCTCCGACAAAGACACCGTCCACGCCGTAGTGTAAAAAGAGATCCAGAAATGCGGCATAAGGAGCGGCACCCCTGTGGGCTTCCAGAGTAGGGAGTCCCATAAACAGGGGACCTCTTTTTATAAAATCCCCCGGTATAAAGGCGAGGACTTTGATGCCCGCTGCTTTCAACAGCCGGTTTTGCTCCAAGAATTGTTCTTCATCCAATCCGGTTTCCGGCCTTGGATAAAAATTATGCATGGCGTAGAGCCCGGCGGACCCTTCTGCGATTCTTTTAATCATCCCGGCTGTCAGAGTGGAGGCGTTTAAGCATAGGGGAATCTGTCCTGAAAGAGCCGCGATCTCTTCCTCATTAAATCCGTAGTCGATCCGCAGAATGGAGATATTTAAAAGAGCGGCTAGTTCAGCCAGGTTATCTGTCCGGAACATGTTCAGAGTCTTTTTGGATACATCCGCAATAATCCGGTAGCCCATATCTGTTAAAGACCTGCACATGTCTTTTATCCGGTCACGGTAGGTTTGGTCATATTCTTCACTTACATGGAAGGAAGTGAAGAGATAGCTCCCCTCTTTGCATAAAGAGGAGAGCTGGTCTTTCTGGCTGTTAAAAGTAGACAGATAAGTGGAATAGCCGATGGGATTAAACATTCTGGACATCCTTTTCTTTAATCACAAAGTAGGTAATAATAAATCCGGCAATATAGGAAATAACCAGCCCTATAAAGAAATTCACCATACTTTCCGGTTTCATGATCGGAATGGCAACCAGTCCGGAAGGTCCCCAGGAATTGGCCATGACTTTTGTAAGCATCACGAAGGCACCGCCGAAACCGGCACCTAAGCCCGCTGTAATAAACGGTTTGAACATGGGCAGGGTAACACCGTAGATTAAGGGTTCCCCGACGCCTAAAAACCCGGCCGGAAGTGCACCTGCGATAACCTTTTGCATGCGGTGGTTATTCACCCGTTTTGCCTTGATATAAATTGCGATCGCAGCGCCAACCTGGCCCGCACCGGCCATGGCTAACACCGGGAACAGGGAAACACCGCCCATGGCCTCTAACTGTACGGCATAGATGGGAATCAGGCCGTGGTGGAGCCCCAGCAGTACCATTGGCAGGAACAGAGCGGATAATATATAACCGCTGATTACGCTGACAACCGGATTGGCGGAGTTAATAATTAAACTCAGCAGGGCAACTAATCCGTCGGAGGCAAAACCGGCCACCGGCATTATGATAAAGATAAATAAGGTACCGGTAAGCAGCAGGGAAACAAAAGGTGTTACAATTAAATCAAGGACATCCGGGACCGTTTTACGTACAAATTTTTCTATTTTGGCAAGGATCCACACCCCAAGGATCACACCGATAATTCCGCCTTTTCCTGTAGTCAGTATGGAATTTAAAGGAATTTCCGTATCGTATAATCCAAAAATAGTGGATAGGGCTACAATATTGGTGCCGATGGATATGGCTCCGATCATACCGCCCAGTGCTTCCGTTGCGCCAAACTGCTTTGCTGAGTTAATACCGGTATAAATTGCAAAGTAGGAAAGAAAGCCGCCGCCGATCAAGGAAAACAGCAGCTGCAATACCTGCCAGAAGCCTTCAGCCGCCAGGACTCCCTGTCCCTGAAGGGTAGTGATAAGGCTTGCGAGGCCGTTAAATAAACCGGCAGCAATGATGGCGGGAATCAAAGGAATAAAAATATCGGCAATAATGCGGATCGCTTTTTTAAAGGGGCTCTGCTTCTGGACTGCTTTTAAGGCTGATTTATTATCTTTCCAGTCGCCTAAATCAACCGCCGCTTTTGGCAGCCCCAGTTCTTCCGTGCAGATGTCGGTAATTTTTTTGGCTTTTCCGGGTCCTAAAACTACCTGAAAGGAATTTCCGTCTGTCACGATTCCTAAAACTCCCTCTGTTTTCTTGATCTCCGGGGCATTGACCAGTTTTTCATCCTTTACCGTAACACGGAGTCTGGTCATACAGTTAGCCGCTTTCTCCACGTTATCTTTTCCACCGAGCAAATCAACCAACTTTTGTGCCAATTCTAAATTTGTCATGCGAATACCTCCTCCTATAGTGGCTATTTATTCTCATCGAGAGCATAACGGATATGTCCCTGTGAGTGTTCCAATTTTTTAACTGCTTCTTCCCTGGTGCATTGTAACAGTATTACGGTAATGGCTACCTTAACACTTCCCTCGGACTCTTTCAGGGTTTCTTTTGCAGTATTCCGGTCACAGCCGGTTGCGGCTATGACGATATTTTCTGCCCTGGTAATAAGCTTTTCATTGGTCTGCATAACGTCGACCATGAGATTTTGGTACACCTTCCCGATTCCGATCATACTTCCGGTTGAGATCATATTTAAGATCATTTTCTGGGCAGTGCCGGATTTTAAACGGGTGGAGCCGGTAAGTACTTCCGGTCCCGGTATAGGTTCGATTGCAAGATCGGCCACCTCAGCCATTTCCGAATTCTTATTGCAGACTAAAACGGCTGTCCGGCAGCCTATGGCTTTGGCATATTTTAAACCGTGTATACAATAGGGGGTCCGGCCGCTGGCGGCAATTCCGATCACCATATCTTTATCGGTAAGCCCCAGTGCTTTTAAATCCTCCGTTCCCAGTGTTGTGCTGTCTTCCGCGCCCTCCACGGCTTTTATAAAGGCATGATCTCCGCCGGCAATCAGGCCGATTACCAAATCGGGGGATACCCCGAAGGTGGGAGGGCACTCAACCGCGTCCAAAAGCCCAAGACGGCCGCTGGTACCGGCCCCCATATAAATAATCCGGCCTCCGCTTTTTAAGGAAGCCGTACACCATTCAATTGCAACTGCCACCTGGGGCAGCACCTCATGTACCGCTCCTATTACCTGTTCATCTTCCAGGTTCATGATGGCTGCGATTTCAATGGGTGTTAAACTATCTAAATTCATGGTTTGTTCGTTTCGTGTTTCTGTAGTCAGTCCGGTTAAATCTACCAACTATCATCCCTCCTTGTTGTCGTTTTGTTACAGTTTAGCCTTACGGCTGAACGGTAACGTCGTTTTTTACAATATCGGCAGTACGTTTATAGGGTTTTTCAATATGTGTCTTTTGAAACTGGGTCAAACTCGTTTCAAATTGACGGTTCAGAAATGCGGTATAAAGAATATCAATAATATTTAATTGAGCGATTCTGGATGACATTGCTCCGCTACGGAAGATAAACTCGGTGGCGGCCACACATAAATTGTAATCTGCCATTTGTGATAACGGTGAATCTTCGAACCGGGTGATGGCTATGACCGGTGCGCCTTTCTGCTTAATAGTGGCAGTACACTGGAGAACTTCCTCCGTTATTCCGGAGTAGCTGATTACGATCGCCACATCCTCTTTCGTAATGTTCCTGGCCTGAAGCAGCTGGGCATGCCAGTCTTCGCTGATAAAACATGCCTTGTTCATCCGCAGGAATTTTAAATAGGCGTCCTTTGCGACCAGCAGGGAAGAACCCATGCCAAACAGGCATATATTTTTGGCGGTGCATAATAAATCAACGCAGGTCTCCAATACGTCCATATCGATCAGTTTTCTGGTGCTTTCCAAAGATACGATATTTTTATAAGTGACTTTATCTACAATTGCCTCCAGGGAATCTTCCTTTGAAATTTCTTTGCCTTTTTCCGCATTGGTCGCTTTCCGCACCGCCAGTTCATAAAGTAAGGCTTTATGGTAGTCCTTATATCCTGTAAATCCGATTTTACGGCAGAGGCGTATAATCGTAGACGGCGATGTGAAGGTCTGTTCTGCCAGTTCATGAATATTGCATGCCACGGCTTTATCCGGGTTTTGCAATACGTATTTTATGACGCCTTTCTCAGCTCCGCTTGCATGGCCGGCATATTCCTGTATACGTACCAGTACACTTTTCATAGATATCCTCCGTTCGTAATTTGAGTATAATTACTTGAAATTTTATTGTCAATGTATCTAAATAATTATGAAATTTAGTTTCATATAATGATTATTATAACAAATAATTAAATATTATTATGATATTTTTATATATATTCTACAAAAAAATAAATTTTATAAATGAATAATTGCTGCCACAAATGGAAAATCAAGCCGGATTACTCAGGGCTCTTAAATTTTACATTGACAAAATCATATACTAAGTATATATTGTATATATCGGATATATACAATGAAAAATCAAATGAGGTGGATATGGAGATTATTATCAGCAATTCAAGCGGAAAACCCATATATGAACAGATTACCGCCCAGATAAAAAACATGATTTTAAACGGTGAATTAAAACAGGGCGACGCCCTTCCTTCCATGAGGCTCCTTGCCAAAGAACTGAGAATTAGTGTGATTACCACCAAAAGGGCCTATGAGGACCTGGAGAGGAACGGGTTTATAACCACGTTAGTCGGAAAAGGAAGTTTTGTTTCGGAAACCAATACCGAACTGGTTAAGGAAGAGCAATTAAAGATCATTGAAGAATATCTGCATAAAGCGGCGGACCTTGCAAAATCAAGCGGCATTCAATTAGAAGAGATGCAGGAAATTCTGGATATGCTGTATAAGGAGGATTAATTACATGGAATATGCAATAGAACTGGATAATGTAACAAAACAGTACGATAATTTTAAACTCGATAAAATATCTTTCACGGTACCCAAGGGATGTATCATGGGTTTTGTAGGTGAAAACGGTGCGGGTAAAACAACGGCCATCAAGTCCATACTGAATCTGATTAATACCAATGAGGGCAGTATTAAGGTATTTGGGCTGGATCATATAAAGGACGAACGTAAAATAAAAGAACAAATCGGCGTGGTATTTGACGAAAGTTATTTCCATGACAATCTGAAAATACCGGAGATATCTAAAATAATGAAGAATATCTACACTACCTGGCAGGCAGATGTCTTTGAAAAGTATGTCGGGCGGTTAAAGCTTCCAAAGGATAAAATTATAAAGGAATATTCACGGGGCATGAAAATGAAGCTCTCCATCGCGGTGGCTCTGTCCCATCAGGCAAAACTTCTTATCCTGGATGAAGCGACCAGCGGGCTGGATCCCATTGTACGGGATGAAATTCTGGATATTTTCCTGGATTTCATCCAGAATGAAGAAAACACCATACTGCTTTCTTCTCATATCACCAGTGACTTAGAAAAGGTGGCTGATTACATTACCTTTATCCATAATGGCAAAATCGTATTCAGCAAAAACAAGGATGACTTGATTTATTGCTACGGTGTCGTCCATTGCAGGAAAGAGGATTATGACAAATTGGATAAAGACCATATAGTCGGCATGCGTAAAAGCCAGTTCGGATATGAAGTCATGGTGGATAATAAAAAGGAACTAAAGCGGCAGCGCAGTGACTTAATTGTTGATAATACAACGATTGAAGAAATAATTTTATATAAAGTAAGAGGGGAATAATATTCTTAATTTCGGTACCTTTAAGCTTAGGCCTGTTAAAGCGGGCAGATTGGAGAGATTATGATTGGCTTGATTTTAAAAGATATCTATAATTTGAAGAAACATGCAAAGCAATATATGTTAATGCTGGTTGTTTTCGGTTTATTTGCATTTAATTTTAAGAATCCCTCGTATTTAATCGGGATGATAGCAATGATGGCTTCCATGCTAGTAATAACTTCCATGTCTTATGATGAATATGCCAGATGGGATAAATATGCATTGACCATGCCCATATTAAAGAAAGACATCGTTTTGGCAAAATATATTCTTCTGGTTATTTCCCTGCTTTCCGGTACGGTCTTATCAGGGGCAATTTCTCTTGTCATGGCAATGTCTATGAAACTGCAGGATCCGAAAGAGACCCTCCTTACATGCGGCATTGTGGCACTGGTCGTACTGCTGTTGTTTTGTATATTAATTCCCATCTTATTTAAATTCGGGGTGGAAAAGGCACGTATTATCATGTTTGCCGTATTTATAATACCGACTTTCACTGTTGCGGGGGTTATCAAACTGATGGAAAAACTCAATATTCCAAAGCCGGGCGTGGAACAGATTAGAATGTTGGGTTATGCATTTCCGGTGGTCGTATTGATGGTATTATTTTTGTCCTACAATATATCGGTGTCAATTTATAACAAAAAGGAATTATAATGATTCGAGTATTACAGGTCAGTATTTTGCTGTTAAGCAAAGGCTTACCGGCATAAAAATATAAAAAATTTAAAGTCAAAAAGTGTTGAATAAAATGAGACAGATCCAGATAGTCAGGCGAAAAAACTGACATTTGGGATAGACATCATTTTATCCGGCACTTATTTTTTGCATTTAATTCCCGCATCATTCATTTTAAAACAAGCATATCTAAAATAATCCAGACATAATATGTACAAATATGAATTTGGCAGAAAAGATGGAACTTAAGAAACATTATCAACCGGAACCCCCTTTCACACAGCAGAAGGAAAAAGAAAGAAAGGCGAAAGCAAAGGAAAAAGATGTGAAAACTTTACATATAACCTTCCATAATCCCAACTCCATGGAAGATACAGCTAAATATCTGGCTAAAATAATCGTTGATAATCTGAGTTATTTAAGGGAAGTACAGGATACAAAAGAGGTATAAGGAGTACTGGGAAAGGAGAGATCTCATGAGGGCGGTAGCCTATTGCAGGGTATCCACCAATAAAGAAGAACAACTGGACAGCCTGGAAAGCCAGCAGAAATTCTTTGCCGAATATGCCGTAAAAAATTCTTATGAATTAGTAGGTATCTATGCAGACGAAGGAAAAAGCGGTACCAAAATCAGGAACAGGACCCAATTATTAAAGCTCTTATCCGATGCCGGAACCGGAAACTTTGAGGTGGTACTGATCAAAGATATATCCAGGCTGGCACGCAACACGGTCGATTTTCTGACAAGCATAAGGAACTTAAAAGCCCTGAATATCCGGGTAATCTTTGTCAATTATGACCAGACCTCCTCCGACAGTTCGGAATTTATGCTGACCATGTTAAGTGCCATAGCCCAGGAAGAAAGCGCCAATACTTCCAAACGTGTACGGTTTGGCAAAAAGCAGAACGCAGAGCAGGGACGGGTCCCTAACTTAATTTTCGGATACGATAAAACACCCGGTGATTATTTTCACCTTAATATTAATAAAGAGGAAGCGGCCGTTGTAAAACGGATATTTGAAATGTATACGGAAAAGAGTATGGGGGCAGGCCGCATTGCGTCCGCATTGAACCGGGACGGGATCCGGACGAAACGGGATTGCGCCTGGAGTCAGAACGCGGTCTGCCGTATTTTATCCAATGAAATATATATGGGCAGGGTCATTAACGGAAAACAGGAAATCGAAGATTTCCTGACCGGCAAGCGAAAGAACAGGGGAAAAGACAGTTGGCTGGTGAAAGATAACCCTGCGTTAAAAATCATATCCGAAGCCACCTTTCTGAAAGCTGAAAAAATCCGGAAGAACCGGGGGAGTGCATTTAACAGGGAAAACAGTACCGGCAGTTACCGGTTCAGCCAGCTCCTTAAATGTACCTGCTGCGGCTCAACCTTCCGCAGACTGGAAAGAACCTATAAAAATACTTATATTACCTGGGTCTGCAACGGGCGTAACAGCAATGGCATCCGTTATTGCGGCAATGCAGCAGCCATAGAGGAAAGCAAGCTGGCAGAATCGATTAATGAGTATTTTATTTCCGTTATAAACAGGAATCCCTCCGTCTTCCGGTTGGTTGTAAAGGAATATAACCGCAAATTAAAATTGAATGATACGGGACATATAAGGGAAAAGGAATATAAAGCCCGCATAGTTAAGCTTAACCGGGATAAGCAGAAGTATATGGAGATGTATACCAATGAAATCATTGACATGGAGGAACTAAAGGAAAAAACCGAGGTCATTTATGGGGAAATTAAAAAATACGAGAAAGAAATAGAAATTATGAATAACATGAACCGTAATTGCTATGATTTATATGACGGTTCTGATTTATATAAGTATCTGGAAAGTTTATTCATAAATTTAACCGTATCGGGTACTATCTTAAAGAAACTGCTTGACCGGATCGAAGTAGATCAGGACGGCAACATAGATGTTTATTTGGGGATATATACTTAACAGGCTGGAGCTACAACCGGATTAAATCTTATAAAGCACTATCAGGTTGAATTAGCTGATAGTGCTTTCCGAATATCAGCAAAAAAAATCATAGGGTTAAACTACTCTTTTTTTAGAAGCCAGAGAATACTTACATTCAGTGCCTCTGCAATTGCAACTAATTCAATATCTGTAACCGGTCGTTTATAGGATTCTATCTTGGAAATAGAAGTACTTTCCATATAAATCCCACGAACTGCCAGTCTGGCCAGTAAATCGACCTGGGTAATCTTGGGATTTCTTCTATGGCGCGCTTCACGCACTCGGCCGCCTATTAAATTTTTCATCTGTATGCATCACATCACTTTTCTTATAAGATTGGGTAAATATAGAATAAAACACCATAAAATTACATAATTATACCAAAATATTCTTTTTTATGGATTTTTTCGCTGATATAACTTGATTATAGAGTAAGTTTAATGGTATAATTTGCTTATTGAGCAAGTTAAATACAAAATTGTATCACATTTCTAATGCAGTCCAAGTTTGTATTTTATTAACAAAAATCGTTAACCGTGGGAGGCATCGTTAATTATGGCAATAGGATACCTATGAAACTTAATTCTATTGTTAGGATAACAATTTTGTCGGGGGTTATTAGAATGCAATATAAAATCAAGGAATTGCTTGATGTATACTTACTGGATAAACTGCTGCATGATTTTTATAAAATTACCAAGGTGCCGATATCTATTGCAGACGTAAACGGAGAAGTCGTCGTATGTGCCGGTTGGAGATCAACCTGTTCCAATATCCAGTGTAATTATCAGGAATTCCATAATCTGTGTTTAAAAGAATATTGGAAGAATAATGCAAGCTGTTTGTACTGTGAAAGGGAAGTCAGCTGTCTGTGCGGACTTAAAATGTATAGAATTCCAGTATACATAATAGATAACGTTATAGCTAATATTTTTTTATGTGAATTTATGGCAGAGGAACCAGATAATGGTAAAGCATTACCGGATACTCCAAATCCTGTCCTCCCGGTTTCGGAAATGTCTTCCGGATCAGAGATTTCAAATTATTTAAACACAATTATCGCCTTTATGGAACATAACGTGATCCTGTTAAGCGACTTTATGTCCAGGCAATTTAAAAACGAGGAGACGGAAAACAGGCTGCTGGATAATTATACCGAGCTGAAAATCTCGTATGAACAGCTGATTGCAGTGAATAATGATCTTAAGTTTAATCTCTGGGAGTTGCAGCAGAGATCAAACCAGGATAACAATACGAAGAAGAATAAGTTAACCGCTGATGAGAAAAAACACTTAATGGATACGGTGACGGCCTTGGGGCTGTTAGTGGAAAAAAGAGATTTATATACGGCCAGACATCAGAAAAAGGTGGCTTACTTGGCCTGCCGGATAGCGGCAAAACTGAAATTGGGCAAAGAACGGTTTGAAGGCTTATATATAGCGGCAATGCTGCATGATATCGGTAAAATCGGAATCCCTTCAGAAATTCTGGCTAAACCGGATAAATTATCGGATGCGGAATTTGAATTAATAAAAACCCATGTACAGATCGCATATGATATTTTAAAAGGGATCCGTTTTCCCTGGCCGGTTGCCGATATTGTACTCCAGCATCATGAAAAAATCGACGGTTCCGGTTATCCTGCCGGTCTTGCGGGAAATGATATATTACTGGAAGCAAAAATCATATCCGTTGCCGATGTGGTGGAAGCCATAACCGCGCACCGTCCCTATAAGCCTGCCCTGGGCATTTCCGCTGCCCTGGAAGAAATTAAAAAGTATTCGGGAATTTATTATGAACCGGAAATTGTGGACGCCTGCATCCAGGTGTGTACGGAGATAAACTGGAATTTCCTGATGAACGACTCGCTCGGCGAAAAATAAGGGAAATGACCGGCCGTTCTTTTTAGTCACATCCGTACATAAAGACGTTACGGAACGTCTAGGGCAGATTAATCCGTCCCTTGCCAACAGAGCCAGAGTCGTATTGGACCTGAACAAATCTGAAAGGCATATCAGAGGAGGTTTAGCCACAAAAGAAAAATACCTTCATAAATCAAAATACAGCCAGGTTTTTTAAAGTTAAAAATAGAAATATTACATAAAATAGGACCGGGTGACAGGGAAAAATATCCGGTTCTAGTAAAAAGCGTTCGTTAAGATAATAATTAAACAAAGTGGAACCGGTTATCCTGTTAAAGGAGAAACCGGTTCCTTAATGTAGTCTGATTTACTAAATCGAGGGAATATCTGGTTGAAATGTGTGATATAATTGGTATAATAAGGCAAAAGTTTACTTTTTTTAAAAATATTCAGAAAATAATGAGTATTAAATTTTAAATTATTATGTTATAATGATATCACTGAAAAAATACAGGCCTGGAACAGGCATGTTTTAAAAAGATTTTAAGAATCATTATTAAAAAGTTAACAAAATAATTGACGTATTCAATTAAATTTGTTACAATGCATCTGTAAAATTGGCAAAGGAGAAGAACATGGAGAAAAAGATAGTAATTGTCGGTGCCGGCTATTCCGGTATCCTGACTGCAAAGAAATTAGCAAAGAAATTCAAGAAAAACAATGATGTGAGCATTACCATTATTGATAAAAATCCATTCCACACAATGCTTACCGAACTTCATGAGGTTGCAGCAAGCCGCGTTGATGAGGACAGTATAAAAATCAATTTGAAGAAAGTATTTGCCGGCCGGAAGGTAGAAGTGAAACTCGATACGGTAACCGGTATCGATTTTGAGGGCAAGACAGTAATTGGTGCTGCTGAATCCTACAAATATGATGTCCTGGTTATGGCGGCCGGTTCCAAGCCAACTTTTTATGGTGTACCGGGTGCGGAAGAATACTCCTTTAAGCTTTGGTCCTATGAAGATGCAGTTGTATTAAAAGACCATATCCATAACACTTTCAGAAAAGCGGCATGTGAGCCGGATTCGGAAGAAAGAAGAAAGCTACTTACATTTTATGTTGTAGGTGCAGGCTTCACCGGAGTAGAGATGATCGGTGAATTGGCGGAGTATGTTCCCTTTCTTTGTGAAAAATATGACATAAACAAAAATGATGTTTCCTTATATAATGTTGACGGCTTAAGCAGGCCGATTCCCAATTTACCGGAAAAGCTGTCGGATAAGGTGTCCAGACGCCTTGATAAAATGGGTGTAAAACTTATCCTGAATGCTGTCGTAAGCAGTGTCGGCGCCGACTATATCGAATTAAAACAGAATGATAAGATATTGCATAATACAGCAGCTACCATTATCTGGGCGGCAGGTATCCAAAGTTCCGACGTGACCCAGGAAGCAGGCAAGACTCTTGAATTAACCCGCGGAGGACGTATCCAGGTGGATTCCTATCTTCGCTCTGTTAAAGATGAGAATGTATTTATTACAGGTGATAACATGTTTTATGTACCGGAAGGCGAAGAACGTCCGGTTCCCCAGATGGTGGAGAACTGTGAGCAGTGTGCTGATACGGCAGCTCATAACATAACCTGTGCCATTACCGGACAAGGCAGCATGGAAGTTTATAAACCCGCTTTCCATGGTGTAATGGTAAGTATCGGCGGACGTTACGGTGTTGCCCATGTCGGACTGCCGAACCATATGTTCAGCCTGCCTTCTTTTCTTGCTATGTTTGCAAAGCATTTTATTAATATCATATATTTTATTCAGGTACTTGGATGGAATAAAATTTTCAGTTATGTAAAACATGAATTTTTCACCATCCGTAACTGCAGAAGTTTTGTCGGCGGACATTTCTCCAACCGGACCCCAAGCTTTTTACTGGTTCCTTTAAGATTATGGCTTGGTGCGGTATGGGTATACGAAGGTGTCATGAAGATTGTGGAAGGCTGGTTTAAAGGGCCTAAACTTTCCGGCTTTTTTGGCGGTGCCGATGCCTGGTATAACAGTATCCTTGGCATTACTACCACACCTGGCGGTACCGATGGGGTATCTTCTGCCACAGGAGCAGGAGCAGCAGACGCGGCAGCGACCGTAGCCGATGCAGTTACTTCTGCCTCGGGAGCAGCAGCAGACGCAGCAGGAGCTGTAGCAGACGCGGTTGGAAAGGTATTGTTGCATTTTGACTTTTTGGGAATATTTAAAGTTATCTTTGTCAGCGGTAAAGACCTGGCAAGTTCTACTATCAGTGACCTGGCTTTCAAACTAGATATACCGGCCATGAACTGGTTTATTCACACCCTTTTGCTGCCTCATGAAGGTCTTCAGATAGCTATGCAGATTTTTATCGTAGTTTCCGAAATTTTAATCGGCCTTGCCCTGTTAGGCGGTTTATTGACAGCTCCCGCAGCAGCATTTTCACTGATACTTAATTTTATGTTTGTAACGACTACCGGATTATATTTAAATACTTTCTGGATGATATTTGCCGCAGTAGCGGTATTAATCGGAGGCGGCAGGACCTTGGGACTTGATTACTACGCAATGCCGGGACTTAAAAAATTATGGAAGAGAATACCACTCGTTAGAAAGTTGTATATTTATAATGATTAATCAAGCAAAAGTGAATGACAATATTGAATTGGTAAAATTTGATGAGGCAATTGAGCTGGTGAAAAAAGAGTCGGATAATACCCTGGCCAAATCACCGCTCATTATCCGGGGATATACGAAACATCTTATGGCCTCCCGCGGGAAGTATATCCGCGCAATTTCTGTCATTATATGTGCGGAAGACAAAGAAGGTTTCATTCACCCCAATGCCATTAAGATCGCCGCAGCAATAGAAATCTTACATCTGGCCACACTGGTACACGATGATGTAATCGATAACGCGGACCTCCGCAGGGGAGATATTACCCTGCAGAAGAAATATGGTAAAAGGACAGCCGTCATATGCGGGGATTATCTTTTATGCTCGGCACTTAACCTGGCAGCATCCATTTCAAATAAAAAAGATTATCTGGAACTGGATATACCGGATTATATGGGAAAAGTATGTTTAGGCGAGCTGAACCAGCATGTTAACAACGGGAATCTGAATCTGTCCGTATATCAGTATCTAAAAATTATTTCCGGCAAAACGGCAGCCCTTTTTGAAGCTTCTTTCCATGCAGGGGCGGTATTTTCCAGCAGTGACAAGGCAGAATGCATCCGGTATAAACAATTAGGTTATTATATTGGTATGATCTTTCAGTTAACCGATGACTGCATTGATTTTGAAGATACGACGGAAACTGCGAAAAAACCGGTACAGTCGGATTATGAGCAGGGAGTCATTACGTTACCGCTGATACACGCATTGAAAAATAAAGCCGGATTTGGCGAAAAAGCCGTCAGCGCGGGAGTTTCAAGGGCTGAAATCAATGAAGCCGTTTTAGCGGCCGGTAGTTTGGGCTTTACCCATATGGTAGTGAAAAGATATTATAACAAAGCTTTGAAGATCATTCATGAATTAGAGATGACAGAAAGTAAAAGAACGAAACTGATTAAGATATTGAATCAGGCATCCCGTTCGGTTTAATGGAAAAAACGGGATTATGTCGAAAACAGTTAAGCCTTAAGTGAATGGATCATGAGGAAGATGAATGGTTAACAGATTTTTAAATTATGTTGAAATCAGGACGAAAATCACCAGTACATTTACTTTTTTCATGTCGGTTGCGCTTTTAATGTATCAGAAACAGACAATTGACTGGAAATTATCTTTACTGTTTTTTGCTTCCATGTTTTTATTCGATTTAACAACAACCGCAATTAATAATTATATTGATTCAAAAAGTAATCAGCAGGTATTACCCTTTGAAAAGAAAACTGCCCTTAACCTGATTTATATTTTATTGGGATTAAGCATTGCATCAGGTTTATATCTGGCTTACCTTACGGACATAGTGGTTTTACTGGCCGGCGGTTTATGCTTTTTATGCGGCATTTTCTATACTTACGGACCGGTGCCAATATCCAGGCAGCCCCTGGGTGAGGTTATGTCCGGCGCGTTTTACGGCATATTAATCCCGTTTCTGTTATTTTATATTAATACGCCGGAAGGGACCTATTTGTACCTGGATATAAATTGGGACACTGTTTCTTTCGTACTACAGGTAGTACCAATTTTATCGCTGATTGTTTTTTCGGTCATACCCTTTTGTACGACAGCCAATGTTATGCTGGCAAACAATATTTGTGATGTGGAGAAAGATATTGCGGTTAAGAGGTATACCCTGCCTTACTATATCGGCAGGAAAGCCCTTGGCTTATATGCCCTGTTATATTACTTAACCTATGCCGCAACCGTTTTAATGGTAGCATGTAAAATCCTGTCTCCCGTATGCCTGCTGTCGTTGCTGACTATTTTTCCGGTACAGAAGAATATAAATAAGTTCTTTAAGAAACAGGAAAAATCCACGACTTTTATATTGGCAATCCGGAATTTCATCCTGATTATGGGAACCAATACCGTCCTGATATTTGTAAGTGTCTTACTTTCTTAACGGGAGAAGCAGGAACGGATGCCATATGTCGGAATTAATGTTTATTCATCCGGCTTTAAATAAAAAAGTTTAAAGTACGGTTTGAAATAAAAAAAAGATTATCTAGGAGGAAAAAAAATGAAGAAGTTATCAGCTTTATTACTTAGCTTAATTCTGGTAGTTACAATGATTACCGGATGCGGCAAATCAAGCGAAACCAGCGGGGAAGGTACAACACCTACTGCAGAACCAACAAAAGAAGCTACTACAGAAGCAACACCTACAGAAAGCGCACCTACAGAAGCAGCAACAGCAGAAAACACAGCAAGCGCAGGTGCAGCTGTTAAAACAGGTCTTGCAGTTATCAATGATATCAGTTCATCTACACCCGCAACTGCTGATGCGGATGGTTTAAACCAGACAAATTCAGTAGTAGTAGCAGTTTTAGTAGGCCAGGACGGTAAAATTTTAGATTGTAAACTGGACATGGCACAGACAAAGATCAATTTTTCAAAAGAAGGTAAATTAACTACTTCTGCCGAATCTTTCAAATCCAAACAGGAACTTGGAACCGAATATGGCATGAAATCTACTTCCGGTATCGGAAAAGAATGGAATGAACAGGCAAATGCATTTGCTGATTATGTAACAGGTAAAACAATTGAGGAAGTAAAAGGTATTGCAATCAACGAAGAAGGAAAACCAACCGATGCTGACTTGGCTTCTTCCGTAACCGTACATATCAATGACTTTATTGCCGCAGTAGAAAAAGCGGTTACCAATGCACAGGAACTCGGTGCAACGGACGCTGACAAACTTGGACTTGGCATTACGACGAATATGGAAAACTCTAAAGATGCAACCGCTGATGCAGCCGGTGTTGCCCAGGCTTATTCCTACTATATCGTAACAACCTCCGATGCAGCCGGAAAAATCACCAGCTGTATCATCGATGCTTCCCAGGGTATCGTAAACTTTGATGCAACCGGTAAGATCACAAACGACATAACCGTTGCTCCTCAGACTAAAAACGAGCTGAAAGAAGCATATGGTATGAAGAAAGCATCCGGCCTTGGAAAAGAATGGTATGAAGAAGCAAATACGTTTGCACAGTATGCTGTTGGCAAAACGGTAGACGAATTAAAAGGTATCTCCGTTAATGAAGAAGGTGCTCCTACCATCGCTGACTTAACAAGCTCTGTAACAATCGATATCAAAAATTTCGTAACATCCATTGAAAAAGCAGTAGCAAATTCAGCACAGTAATTTAATAATTTGACTTACCATATTACATTGTAGTGTAATACATTACTTTGGGAGGTAGTAGTACTACCTCCCATTTTTTTGTATAAGCCAGATCCCGGAGACAGTCAGGGCAAACACTTAGGATAAATAAACTGCCTTGCCGTCTTATAATACGAGGTGATTAATTTGGTCAAAAAAATAACAGCAATTATAGTAATACTTATATTAGCATTGAATGTAACGGCCTGCCAAACGGTAAAATTAAAACGCTTTGATGCAAGCTTTCTGGAATTGTTTGATACGGTAACTACCATAACGGGTTACGCTGAGAATAAGGAAGAATTTACGGAATATGCTCAGATGATTCATGATAGTTTAAAGGAATATCATGAACTGTACGATATATATAATGATTACGAAGGAATTAATAATATTAAAACAATCAATGACAATGCCGGTATAAAACCCGTTAAAGTCGATCAGAGAATTATTGATCTGCTTATTTTTTCAAAGGAAGCATATAAACTAACCAAAGGACAGATGAATGTTGCTTTTGGAGCAGTACTTCGTGTCTGGCACGATTACCGTACCAGCGGTGTTGATGACCCGGCAAATGCAAAACTGCCGCCTATGGACCTCTTGAAGGAAAAGGCCGGGCATACGGATATTAACAAATTAATCATTAATGAGGAAGATTCCACCGTATATCTGGAAGATCCTGAAATGAGCCTGGATGTTGGTGCGGTGGCAAAAGGTTATGCTACGGAAAAGGTTGCTGCCATAGCCTATGAGAAAGGTTTTAAGAGCGGTTCCGTAAGTGTGGGGGGAAATGTCCGTACCATGGGCCCTAAGGCAGACAGCGGCCAAGCCTGGAATATCGGCATCCAGAATCCTGATTTGGAAAGCAAAGAAAAATATTTATATATATTGAACCTGGAAAACATGTCACTGGTTACAAGCGGTGTTTATGAAAGGTACTATACGGTAGACGGGAAACAGTATCATCACATTATCGATCCGGATACATTAATGCCTGCCGACTATTTTCTATCGGTATCAATCGTAACAAAGGACTCCGGAATGGCGGATGCCCTTGCTAAAATAATTAACATGCCTTTTGAGGAGGGGCTGGATTTAATTGAAGATCTTCCGGATACGGAAGCTCTATGGGTATTTAAGAATGGGGATATTAAATTCAGCTCCCATTTTAAAGACTATATTAAAGAATAAATATCAGACTTCTGGGGTATGGCATTAAAAACAGGTTATATTAAGATGTTTTTTAAAAAACAATATAACAATATAAAGATATATTAAAGCCGGGTCCTTCAGTAAGCTATGGGATACGGCTTTTTTATGCAATAGGAATTGCATCCTATTGCATAAAAAGCTCGATGGCAGGATACGTCGGAGGAAGATTGTCAATAAAGTAACAGTGCGTCGGCGTGAGAGTTTGCCAAGGCACACTCTTTCTTCTCTCATGGAATTGTGTTCTAAGCCTGTAAAAGCTGCTTATCCTGAAAGGGGATACAAATAATCCCCGCTTTCGGACATGCTTTTAGAGATTCAATCCGGTACAATTAATCCGTTTTAAACGGCTGTGATTTGTAAGTTTGTTACAAAAATATCACAGAAAATACTACAAATGTTATAATTTTTATGGTAATATTATAGTATACTGACTTATTTAAGTCAGAGCATATATAAGACTATAAAAATGAAAGAGGGAGTAAAGATATGGGAACAGCGACATTTAAAGGCGGCATTCATCCCTATGAAGGTAAAGAAATTTCAAAAGATAAGCCGGTCACAGTTATAATGCCAAAGGGTGATATGGTATATCCAATGGCGCAGCACATTGGTAAACCGGCAATGCCGCTTGTAACTAGAGGTGATTATGTATTAATGGGACAAAAAATCGGTGAGGCGGACGGACCGGTTTCTGCTAACGTAATCAGTTCCGTATCCGGCACGGTAAAAGGGATTGAAGCCAGAATGACGGTTTCCGGAGCAATGGTAACCTCCGTTATTATTGAAAATGACAATAATTATAAAGCCATTGAAGGATTGGGTATCAAAAGGGATTATACAAAGTTAAGCAAGGGTGAAATCAGGGAGCTCATTAAAGAAGCAGGATTGGTGGGACTTGGCGGTGCAGCCTTTCCGACCCATGTTAAGTTGACTCCCAAAGATGATAATAAGATTGATTATGTAATTGTCAATGCTGCCGAGTGTGAACCTTACTTAACCTCCGATTACAGAATGTTAATGGAAGAACCGGAGAAAATTATAGGCGGTCTTAAGATTGAACTTAGTTTATTCCCGAATGCCAAGGGAATTATTGCGATAGAGGATAACAAACCGGATGCAATCGTCAAGATGCGGGAACTGGTTAAAGATGAGCCCGGAATCGAGGTTAAGCCCCTGAAGACGAAGTATCCGCAGGGAGGGGAACGTTTCCTGATTTTTGCCGCCACGGGGCGTAAAATCAATTCTTCCTTGCTGCCTCTCCATGCGGGATGTATTGTTAATAATGTGGATACGGTTATATCAATTTATATGGCAGTTGCGGAATCGACTCCGCTGATGAGAAGAATTGTTACGGTAACAGGGGATGCCGTTAAGGACCCCAGGAATTTTAATGTTAAAATCGGTACAAATTTTAATGAGTTGATTGAAGCAGCGGGAGGGTTTACAAGGGAACCTGAAAAAGTGATATCCGGCGGGCCTATGATGGGCCAGGCTTTATTTTCTTTGGATATCCCGGTTACGAAAACATCTTCTGCCATACTTGCCTATGGGAAAGACAGGGCATCCAAAATGCGGTCCACTGCCTGTATCCGGTGTGGAAGATGTGCGGATGCCTGTCCCAGCCGTATAATACCACAGAAACTGTTTGAGTTTTCGGAGCGGTCCGACAGTGAAAACTTTATAAAATATAACGGAATGGAATGTTGTGACTGCGGCAGCTGTACCTTTGTATGTCCTGCAAAGCTAAATTTGAACCAGTCTTTTAAGGAAATGAGAGCCAGCATTCTAAACAGCAGAAAAAAGTAGAAAGAGGTGCCGACTTTGAATAATTTGTTAAACGTATCCGCTTCTCCTCATACAAGAAGCCGGAGTACTACAACCACCATTATGCAGGATGTGACAATTGCCTTGATTCCTGCCAGTATTTTTGGAATTTTTAATTTTGGGATCAATGCAGTATTGATTATCATAACTTCTATTGTAACCAGCGTGCTGACAGAATATGCATACGAAAAGGCTATGAAGAAACCTTTGACTACCGGCGATTTCAGCGCTGTTGTAACAGGTTTACTGTTAGCGCTTAATTTATCGCCTGCCGTACCTTTATGGATACCGGTAATTGGCAGCGTGTTTGCAATTTTAGTAGTGAAAATGCTTTACGGCGGTATCGGACAGAATTTTATGAACCCCGCCCTTGCCGCAAGGTGTTTTTTATTAATCAGCTTTGCGGGGAGAATGAATAATTTCGCTATTTCCCAAGTAAGTAAATCAGATTCCGTACCCGGGATATTTCAATATCTGAATAAAGGGATTATTGCCATAGACGGTGTATCTGGTGCAACACCCCTTGCTGCATTAAGGGCAGGAGAATCTGTTGACCTTATGAATTTATTTATCGGAAAAACGGCAGGCACCATTGGGGAAACCAGTGTAGCCGCTATCCTAATCGGTGCGGTTTATTTACTTCTTAAAAAAGTAATAACCTTGAGAATTCCCTTATTATACCTTGTATCTTTTTCTATATTCATTCTTATATTCGGAGGCAAAGGATTTGATATTAATTTCTTAATGGGCCATCTGTTTGGAGGGGGCCTTATGCTTGGCGCTTTTTTTATGGCAACGGACTATGCCACCAGCCCGATTACCAGAAAGGGTCATATCGTTTATGGTATCATGCTTGGTGTTATGACCGGATTATTTCGTCTCTTCGGAGCATCACCCGAAGGTGTATCCTTTGCAATTATATTCTGTAATTTACTGGTCCCCCTGATAGAGAAAGTAACACTTCCGAATATGTTTGGAAAGGAGGCCAGTGCCAATGAGTAAGGAAGCTGAGAAAAATAAGAAAGGCACGATTCTAAAAGATGCGGTCATATTATTTGTCATTACCTTAATTGCCGGATTTGCCTTAGGCTTTGTTCATGAAATTACATTACCGGCCATTGAGGCACAGAATCTTCAGACAAAAATGAATGCATACCGTACGGTTTTCCCGGGGGCTGCCCAGTTTCAGGAGAATGAAACCCTGGCACAAAAGGCAGGAGAGGCTGCCACAGTGTTGAATACCAGGGGGTATACCAATATAACCGTTGATGAAGCGCTGATTGCAACAGATGAGTCAGACAATAAGCTGGGTTATGTTGTGGTAGTCACCACCCAGGAAGGTTATGGCGGTGCAATAACGTTATCTCTTGGCTATGCCGGTGACGGTACGGTCAAGGGAATTGAAATATTAACTATGAATGAAACGGCAGGTCTTGGAGCAAAAGCCGGGGGAAAAGACTTTAAGGTCCAGTTTGCCGATAAAAAGGTAAGTGAATTTGCCTACACCAAAACCGGTGTGGCAAATGAAAATGAAATTGATGCCTTAAGCGGCGCCACCATTACTACCAGGGCAGTTGTCAATGCTGTCAATGCAGGAATAAGCTTCGTTACGGACTTAGTGGAAGCAGGAAATTAAGGAGGTAAAACGGATGAGTAATAATGAGAATACCAACAGGAATGAGAAACCGGATAAGAAGAATTACCTGGAACCGTTTATGAACGGGCTGGTAAAAGAAAATCCTACCTTCATCTTAATGCTTGGTTTATGCCCTACCCTGGCAGTTACAACTTCTGCCAGCAACGCGATCGGCATGGGGTTATCTTCTACTGCCGTACTGGTTATGTCGAATTTATTGGTTTCGTTATTGAGATATATAATCCCGGATAAGGTAAGAATGCCGTCTTATATTGTAATTGTAGCATCCTTCGTAACCATTGTTCAGTTTTTATTACAGGGGTTTGTGCCAGCCGTTTATGACTCACTGGGGATCTATATTCCCCTTATCGTAGTTAATTGTATCATCCTTGGAAGGGCAGAAGCATATGCCAATAAACATTCCGTAGGTTTATCGGTCATGGACGGATTGGGAATGGGGTTAGGTTTTACTGTAGGTCTGCTCTTTATCGGATTATTCAGGGAAGTGCTTGGCAATGGGACTGTGTTTAATCTCCGGATTATGCCGGAATCTTACGAACCGGCAATTATCTTCATTTTGGCACCGGGAGCTTTCTTTGTATTGGCCATATTAACCGCATTGCAAAATAAATTCAAGTTAAAATCCGCTACGAACGGCTCAGCACCTTCATCAGACCTGGCCTGTGGCGGAAATTGCCAGTCCTGCGGTGGAATTTCCTGTATGGCTAACAGAGAGAAACTGGAAATAGAAAAAGTGAATCAAAAAGCAGAAAAAGAATAAGGAGGAAGAAATCAGATGGGAGAATTACTACTTGTATTTATTGGCTCCGCACTTGTCAGTAATGTGGTATTAAGTCAGTTTCTCGGCTTATGTTCCTTTGTCGGTGTTTCCAGGAAAATAAAAACGGCTGTCGGTATGGGCTTTGCGGTTATATTTGTTACAACGATCGCTTCCATATGCACCAGTTTGATCTATAAATTTATTTTGGTACCCAGCGGGTTGGAGTACCTGCAGACCATAGTATTTATCTTAGTCATAGCGGCTCTGGTTCAATTCGTGGAAATGGTAATAAAGAAATATAGTCCCACTCTTTACAATGCCCTTGGGGTATACCTTGCGTTGATCACAACCAACTGTGCTGTATTAGGTGTGGCATTAATAAACGTTAAAAAGGACTACGGATTTATTACCAGTGTGGTAAACGGAATCGGAACAGCCGTGGGTTATCTGATCGCCATTATTCTCTTAGCCGGAATAAGGGAGAGAATCGAACACAATGATATCACAAAATCGTTTCAGGGAATGCCTATTGTATTAATTACTTCAGGACTTATGGCAATTGCGTTCTTCGGATTTTCCGGACTGCTATAGGTATAGGTATTTAGCTGAAAGATAAAATAGTGAGAGAAAGGAATGCCGTATGTGGCAGTACCGCAAACTTAATTGCGGTATAAGGTGGATTAAGGATGAATATAACTCAGTTATTTATAGATTGTATTGGATTCCCTTTTTTAGCTTTTAATTTAACCGGCGTGGGAATTGCTACCTTACTGATCAGCGCCACCGGAATACTGATTGGATTATTCCTTGGGCTGGCGGCTAAGAAATTAGAAGTCGAAGTGGATGAAAAAGAGCAGCAGGTACGTGAACTTTTACCCGGCAATAACTGCGGAGCCTGCGGTTACGCGGGATGTGACAACCTTGCCCAGGCCATTGCCGCAGGTAATGCACCTGCCAATGCCTGTCCCGTGGCAAACAGTAATATACATGGGCAGATTGCCGAAGTTATGGGGACGGACATAGAAGAGGCCGAAAAACAGGTTGCTTTTGTAAAATGTGCTGGAACCTGCGATAAGACTAAGGTAAAATATAATTACTACGGGATCATGGATTGTAAAAAAGCCGCATTTGCCCCCGGCAAAGGGCCGAAGCAATGCAGCTACGGCTGTACCGGTTTTGGTTCCTGCGTCAAGGCCTGCCAGTTTGATGCAATCCATGTGGTCGACGGAGTGACGGTTGTCGACAAAGAAAAATGTACATCCTGCGGGTTATGTATCAGGGAATGTCCCAATAATTTAATTGAACTGGTGCCTTATGATACGGAACATTTTGTGCGCTGCAATTCAAAGGATAAGGGCAAGGAGGTCAAGGCGGGCTGCAGTATCGGCTGCATTGGCTGTATGCTGTGCGTTAAGGCCTGTGAATTTGATGCGGTTAAAGTTGAAAATAACCTCGCCCGCATTGATTACGGCAAATGTACCAATTGCGGTAAATGTGCACAGAAATGTCCGACTAAAGTGATACTGTCCGAACTGAAAGAAAAATCCATCAGTGCTTAGAAAACAATCGCAGTGGCGGAATAGCTGGGGTTAATGGGGTAAATGGGAGATGACGAATGAAAGGAAGTTTATGGAATGAAGAATTCAAAAGCAAAAAAGGTAGCGTTATATGGAATGTTTGTTGCCTTGGCTTTCGTATTTAGCTATATTGAAGTACTGATACCTTTTCCCGTAGGTCCGCCCGGTGTTAAGCTTGGACTGGCGAATATAGTGGTACTCATGGCGTTATATGCAATGGGGGGAAAGGAAGCATTTGTAATTTCCGTTATCCGGATTGTACTGGTCGGATTTACCTTTGGAAACATGTTCAGCATATTTTACAGTCTGGCAGGCGGACTGCTCAGCTGGCTTATTATGTGCATCTGTAAAAAACTGAAAGCCTTCAGTATCATAGGAGTCAGCATAGCCGGCGGCATCAGCCATAATATCGGACAGATAGTCGTAGCAGCCATTGTCCTGGATACAAAAAGCATCGGCTATTACCTGCCGGTGCTGCTCATATCCGGTACCGTAACCGGCCTTATTATCGGCCTTCTTGGTGTTTGGCTGTTAAAAGTGCAAACGAAAATATTTAATATAAATTAATTAAGACGGTGGTGAAAAAAGTGGCTACAATTAAAGATCTTTCAATAAGATGCGGTGTGTCAATTTCAACTGTCAGTAAAGCCTTGAACGGATATCAGGACATCAGTGAAGCGACAAGGGAAATGATTTTAAAGGCGGCAAATGAAGCGGGATACTTTCCGGATGCCAATGCAAGGGCATTAAAGATGAAGAAAACCTATAATATAGGAGTTTTGTTTTCTACTTTATCCAAACATGGACTGCGGAATGAGTATTTTGCCCATATTTTGGCTTCGTTTAAGGAAAAGGCCGCAAAACGGGGATATGATATAACCTTCATAGAGCATAATATAGGCAACCGGAAGATGACCTATCTGGATCACTGCCGTTACCGGAATTTTGACGGAGTGTTCATTGCCTGCGCGGAATTCGGGGAACCGGAAGTTCTGGAACTGGTAAACAGCGATTATCCGGTCGTGACCATAGACCATGCATTCAATGAGGCAATCTCCGTATTATCCGATAACGCGGATGGAATGAGACAGCTGACCCAGTATATTATTGACCAGGGCCATAAGAAAATAGCATATATTCATGGGACGAAGTCTTCCGTAACCCACAACCGCCTGGTCAGTTTTAATAATGTATTAAAGGAAAACGGAATCTCCGTACCGGAGGAATATTTTGTGGAAGGTATTTACCGCAGTGCGGAATCCTCGGAAGAGCTGGCGCTTAAGCTTTTAAAGCTTCCGGATCCGCCTACCTGCATTATCGCATCGGATGATTATGCGGCTTTAGGTGTAATGAATACCGCCAGAAGGCTGGGCCTTAAAATTCCGGAGGATATATCCGTGGCAGGGTATGACGGCATTTCGGTGGCCCAGGCGCTGGAACCCAAACTTACTACAATTAAGCAGGATACGGATAAGATCGGTTCGGAAGCCGCCAGGCAGCTGATTAACCTCATCGAAAACCCCATGGCCACATCGCTGGATAATATTTATTTAAAAGTCACCCTGGTAAAGGGAGGATCCGTTAAAAATCTGAAGGAGAACAGGTAATTGAACTGTTTCCTGAAGCCGCAGTGCCCGGGTAGCCGCACTGATTCCGCATAGAGCTGCTGGAATAAGGATTACTGTATCTGCATTTTTGGGGTATTGCCGCAGGTATATAATCACAGGTTGCAGCAGCCGTTTTTCAGGCTGTGATTCATTGTCAGGATAATTGAGAAATAATAAACCGGCAGCAGATTTCACTTTACCGGCGGATGGTTAAGACTGGTCCGGGAAATGGAAATCTTACGGTATCCTTAAGAAAAGTAATATATTTTTTAAATATAACTTGAAATAATTCTTAAGAAGTATTATAATTATTTAGCACTTTAAAAAAAATATTGACGTACGTGATAGAGTATGTTATATTAGACTAGCGATGGAAGAGGTCTTTTTTTTATGCCTAAAAACCCTGTGTACCGGATATTTTACAGAGTACTTAGCAGATGTAAAATGAAAGTCCACATAATTTAAAATTAAGCGGAGGTGGAAGTTGTGCGCGTAAAGATCACATTGGCATGTACAGAATGTAAACAGCGTAATTATAACATGACAAAGGAAAAGAAAACACATCCAGACAGAATGGAAACAAAAAAATATTGTAAGTTCTGCAAGTCACACACATTACACAAAGAAACAAAATAATATGTCTAATCTTCTATACAGGCAGAGACTTATATAAGCATTTGATGTGACTATTCAATTTCAGGGGTTCTTACGGACCGATACGGCAAAACGCGCGGACTGAAGCGAGTTTTGGTGCGGACTGACTGGATAACCACGAATGGATTAACATAAGACATTTCCCCCGGGGATCGTGTTAAATTCAATAATACTTTATAACTGCATTGTTAAGAAAGGAAAGTGAAAACATGGGAGAAACTGCTAATACCACAGAAAAAGCTCCAAAGAAAAGTTGGTTTAAAGGCCTGAAAGCCGAATTTAACAAAATAGTTTGGCCGGACAGAGAATCACTAGCGAAGCAGTCGGTGGCGGTCATCGTAATATCCTTAATTTTAGGAGTAATAATCTCTATATTGGATTTAGGTATTAAATACGGTATAGATGTACTTATCAAATAGGATACAGGTGATTATATGTCAAAGACAAATTGGTACGTTGTTCATACTTACTCAGGATATGAGAATAAGGTAAAAGCCAACATTGAGAAAACAATTGAAAACAGAAAACTTCAAGATCAAATCTTAGAGGTTTCCGTTCCGCTTCAGGATGTAATTGAAGTAAAGAACGGCGTTAAGAAAAAAGTTCAGAAGAAAATGTTCCCTGGATATGTTTTGCTTAACATGGAAATGAACGACGATACTTGGTACGTAGTTCGTAATACGAGAGGCGTTACAGGCTTTGTCGGTCCCGGATCTAAACCAGTTCCATTAACTGACATTGAAATGAAGTCAATGGGAATTAAAAAAGACGATGTTATGATAGACTTTGAAATAGGTGATGCGGTTGAAGTAATCTCCGGTGTGTGGGAGAATACCACTGGGATCATCAAGCAGATTAATTCGCATAAGCAGATCGTCACAATCAGTGTTGATATGTTTGGTCGTGAAACTCCTGTCGAAATAAGTTTCACGGATATCAAAAAAATGTAGTGACATTCAGTTATTACTTAAGATACTGAAGCGCTACCGAAATGTAAACAAAAACATCCGGATACCGATTTTCCGTTGCAAAAATATTCCGGATGGTGGGAGGGCAATCCCGATAAGACCACAATTTTAGGAGGTATGCTATAATGGCAAAGAAAGTTACAGGTTATATTAAATTACAAATCCCTGCTGGAAAGGCTACACCAGCTCCACCGGTTGGACCAGCTTTAGGACAGCATGGTGTTAACATTGTACAATTTACAAAAGAATTCAACGCAAGAACAGCAGATCAAGATGGAATGATTATTCCTGTTGTAATTACGGTATATCAGGACAGAAGCTTCAGTTTTATTACAAAAACTCCGCCTGCTGCAGTTCTTTTAAAGAAGGCATGCAATCTGAAATCCGGTTCTGCCGTACCGAATAAGACCAAGGTTGCTACTATTACAAAAGCAGAGGTTCAGAAAATAGCAGAACTTAAGATGCCTGACTTAAATGCAGCAAATATTGACTCGGCAATCAGCATGATCTCCGGTACCGCAAGAAGTATGGGAATCACTGTAGTTGACTAAGGAATCGTAATACTGTGGGAGGGTAATGGCTGCATGGCAACCATTGTATAGGCAAGGTTTATGCATACTCCCGATACTACCACTAGGAGGTTAATAGAATGAAAAGAGGAAAAAAATACGCTGAAGCTGCCAAGCTTATCGACAGAGCAACATTATATGATGCAGCAGATGCAATCAGTTTGGTTAAAAAAGCAGCAGTTGCTAAATTTGATGAAACAGTAGAAGCTCACATCAGACTTGGTGTTGACGGACGTCATGCCGACCAGCAGGTACGTGGCGCAGTTGTTCTGCCTCATGGAACCGGTAAAACTGTTAAAGTGCTTGTATTTGCGAAAGGCGATAAACTTGCCGAAGCCGAAGCAGCCGGAGCAGATCATGTTGGCGGTGACGAATTAGTACCTAAGATCCAGAATGAAGGCTGGTTAGATTTCGACGTTGTAGTCGCAACCCCTGACATGATGGGTGTCGTAGGTCGTTTAGGACGTGTTCTTGGGCCTAAGGGCTTAATGCCTAATCCGAAAGCCGGTACTGTTACCATGGATGTAACAAAAGCTGTTAATGATATTAAAGCAGGTAAGATCGAGTACAGATTAGACAAAACAAATATTATTCATGTGCCGTTGGGAAAAGCTTCTTTTAGCGAAGATCAATTAGCGGACAACTTCCATACGCTGATCGGTGCAATCAATAAAGCAAAACCGTCTGCTGCAAAAGGACAATATCTTAAGAGTGTTACGCTGGCTTCCACAATGGGACCTGGTGTGAAATTAAACACAGCTAAATTAAGCCAGTAATTTTGCGAAGAAAATTTGATTTAATGGTTGACACTATAATAGATTAATGTTATACTTGTTGATGCAATAATTGCCGAAGACAGTAGGTGCCGCAAGGCATAAGTTGATAACGCCTACCGAGGGATAAGAATCTTTAGATGACTTATGAAGTCCCTTACTGTCTTTCAGTAAGGGATTTTTTTATCTCATATGTAAAATCTATAAGGAGGTGTGCTAGAATGGCAAAAGTAGAAATCAAACAACCTATCGTTGATGAAATCAAAGGTTATGTAAATAACGCAAAAGCAATCGTAGCTGTAGACTACCGCGGGCTTACTGTAGAAGAAGATACAAAACTTCGTAAACAGTTAAGAGAAGCAGATGTTGTATATAAGGTTTACAAAAACACATTGTTAAAACGTGCATTTGAAGGAACAGCATATGAAGCTTTATACAAGCATTTAGAAGGACCGACTGCCGTAGCATTTGGAGCCAGTGATGCAACTGCTCCAGCAAGAATCATTAATGATGCAATCAAAACTTCTCCCAAGTTAGAATTCAAAGCCGGTGTTGTTGAAGGAACCTACTATGATGCAAAAGGTATCCAGCTTATTGCAACAATCCCTTCAAGAGAAGTACTTATTTCCAAGTTACTTGGAAGTTTACAGTCTCCTATTACCAACTTTGCCCGTGTTCTTAAGCAAATCGCTGAGAAACAAGAAGGAGCGGTATAAGTAGAAGCTTAACGTTTTTATGGAATGGAAATGAAAAATAATTCAGAAAAAAATATAAATGGAGGTATTTAATAATGACAACTCAGGAATTTATTGAAGCTATTAAGGGCTTAACCGTATTAGAATTAAATGATTTAGTAAAAGCATGTGAAGAAGAATTTGGTGTATCTGCAGCAGCAGGCGTAGTAGTAGCAGGACCTGCAGCAGGCGCAGCAGCAGCTGAAGAAGAAAAGACAGAATTTGACGTTGAATTAACAGACGTTGGACCTAACAAAGTTAAGGTTATCAAAGTTGTTCGTGAAATCACCGGCTTAGGCTTAAAAGAAGCAAAAGATCTTGTTGACGGAGCTCCTAAGACACTGAAAGAAGCTGCATCAAAAGACGAATCTGCTGATATCAAAGCTAAACTTGAAGCAGAAGGCGCTAAAGTTACAATTAAATAATTTAGCATCTATTTTGAAGTCTGTCCCGGTTTTTTGGGACAGACTTTTTTGTGTTTCAAAGAACGGCAAATGTTAAGCTGCTTAACGCCAAGGCGTTGCCGGATAGGTTAAAATGGCCCGTATTTATATGTTTTCCGTACTGGCAGGCATGTTTTGCGTTAAAAGGCAGGGGTCCCGGTATAGAGTATATATTTTGGGGTATACAATTAAATTAAGGGGTAATTTGTTTTAAGTAAAACAGAAATAGAAAAAGTCAACAAAAATATGTTGACATCTTGAAAACCTTGTGATAATATGAAAGATGCACTATTGTGCTGTGATATGCCCACAAAATCTATTATAGCACATATATGTGAAAATGAAAAGTATTTTCACAAAATTATTCTATAATATTTCTGATACATTAGTAGGATGTGGGTAAGAACTGCTATTGGAAGTATTTACGAATATCAGGCAACGACCTTTGCCAGAGCAGATAACCAGACGAATGCCAGGCAAGCGTCTTGTGTTAAATAAAATATCAAGGGGTGAAAACGTCAATGGATAAAAACAGGATACGTCCAATCAAAGTTGGTAACGGCGTACGAATGAGCTACTCGAGGCAAAAAGAAGTTTTAGAGATGCCAAATCTTATTGAGGTTCAGAAAAACTCATATCAGTGGTTTTTAGATGAAGGACTGAAGGAAGTATTTGATGACATTTCTCCGATCGAAGATTACAGCGGTCACTTGAGCTTAGAGTTTGTAGATTTTGTGCTGTGTGAAGATGATGTAAAATATTCAATTGAAGAGTGTAAGGAAAGAGATGCAACCTATGCAGCTCCTCTTAAAGTTAAAGTCAGACTTCACAACAAAGAGAACGATGAAATCAATGAGCACGATATTTTTATGGGCGATTTGCCATTAATGACGGAGACTGGAACTTTCGTTATTAACGGTGCTGAGAGAGTTATTGTTAGCCAGTTAGTACGTTCCCCCGGTATCTACTTTGCTATTGGACATGATAAAATCGGTAAAAAGTTGTATTCCTCAACGGTAATTCCTAACAGAGGTGCATGGCTGGAATATGAAACAGATTCCAATGATATTTTCTATGTACGTGTTGACCGTAACAGAAAGGTGCCGATTACCGTTCTGATCCGTGCACTTGGCATCGGAAGCAATGCCCAAATACAAGAATTATTTGGTGAAGAACCTAAAATTACAGCAAGTATAACCAAGGATCCATCTGATAACTATCAGGATGGCTTACTTGAATTGTATAAAAAATTACGTCCGGGTGAACCGCTTTCCGTGGAAAGTGCGGAATCTTTAATTAACAGCATGTTTTTTGACCCCAGAAGATATGATCTTGCCAAGGTCGGAAGATTTAAGTTCAATAAAAAACTTGCTTTCAGGAACAGGGTAGTTGGATTTACCCTTACGGAAGATGTAATTAATAAAGAAACCGGTGAAATTATTGCAGAAGCCGGTACTGTAATTACGGAAAATATCGCAGATGAAATTCAGAATGCGGCAGTCCGCTCCATTATGGTACAAGCGGAAGAACGTAATGTCAAGATCCTTTCCAATTTAATGGTTGATCTGGCTTATTATGTGGATGCCGATAAGGAAGAACTGGGTGTTACTGAGGAAGTTTACTATCCGGTACTTAAGGGCATTTTAGATGAATTTAAAAATATAGAAGATATAAAAGCAGCAATTAAGAAGAATATCAGTGAATTGATTCCGAAACACATTACAAAGGAAGATATAATTGCATCTATCAATTACAATATTCATTTGGAATACGGTATTGGCAATGCAGATGATATAGACCATTTAGGTAACAGAAGAATCAGGGCCGTTGGTGAGTTACTGCAGAACCAGTACAGAATCGGTCTCTCAAGAATGGAACGTGTAGTCAGGGAAAGAATGACTACCCAGGATCTGGAGGGGGTTAGTCCTCAGTCTCTCATTAATATTAAACCCGTAACCGCTGCTGTTAAGGAATTTTTTGGAAGTTCCCAGCTGTCACAGTTTATGGATCAGCACAATCCCTTAGGTGAGTTAACCCATAAAAGGCGTTTATCTGCCTTGGGACCTGGTGGTTTGTCCAGAGACCGTGCCGGTTTCGAGGTACGTGACGTTCACTATTCCCATTACGGCAGAATGTGCCCCATTGAAACACCGGAAGGTCCCAACATCGGTCTTATTAACTCCCTGGCATCCTATGCAAGGATTAATGAGTACGGATTTATTGAAGCACCCTACCGTAAGGTGGATAAATCAGACACTATGAATCCAAGGGTTACGGATGACGTAGTTTACCTGACTGCGGATGAAGAAGACAAATATGTTGTGGCCCAAGCGAATGAGCCCCTTGATGAGAACGGTTACTTTATCGGAACCAATATATCCGGCCGTTACAAAGAAGAAACTTCTGAATTTGAAAAGTCCAAGATTGATATGATGGATGTATCACCTAAGATGGTATTTTCCGTGGCTACTGCCATGATCCCGTTCCTTGAAAATGATGATGCGAACCGTGCCTTAATGGGTTCAAATATGCAGCGTCAGGCGGTGCCTTTATTGATTACCGAATCCCCGGTAGTTGGTACCGGTATTGAGCTGAAGTCGGCAGTTGACTCCGGTGTCTGCCTTGTTTCCAAAAAAGCAGGCGTGATTGAAAGATCAACCTCCAAGGAAATTACTATAAAGAATGATGACGGAACAAAGAATTCCTATAAATTATTGAAATTTGCAAGAAGTAACCAGGGTACCTGTATTAACCAGAGACCCATTGTTACAAAAGGTGACAGGGTGGAGGCCGGTCAGGTTATCGCTGACGGACCGTCTACTTCCCAGGGTGAATTAGCCCTTGGTAAGAACCCGTTAATCGGATTTATGACCTGGGAAGGTTATAATTATGAAGATGCGGTATTATTAAGTGAAAGATTAGTTCAGGAAGATGTTTATACTTCCGTCCATATTGAAGAATACGAAGCGGAATCCAGGGATACCAAGCTGGGACCGGAAGAAATCACAAGAGATGTTCCGGGTGTCGGCGATGATGCCCTTAAAGATCTGGATGAAAGAGGTATCATAAGAATCGGTGCGGAAGTCCGTGCCGGGGATATCCTGGTTGGCAAGGTAACACCGAAGGGTGAAACCGAGCTGACTGCGGAAGAAAGACTGCTTCGTGCCATTTTCGGTGAAAAAGCAAGAGAAGTAAGGGATACTTCTTTAAGGGTTCCTCATGGTGAATACGGAATCATCGTTGATGCAAAAGTATTTACCAGGGAAAACGGAGATGAATTATCTCCTGGTGTAAACCAGACTGTCCGCGTATATATTGCACAGAAGAGAAAGATCCAGGTGGGTGACAAGATGGCCGGCCGTCATGGTAACAAGGGTGTTGTTTCCCGAGTACTGCCTGTGGAAGATATGCCTTTCCTGCCAAACGGAAGACCTTTGGATATCGTATTGAATCCATTGGGAGTACCTTCCCGTATGAATATTGGACAGGTGCTGGAGATACATTTAAGCCTTGCTTCCAAAGCACTTGGTTTTAAGGTTGCTACACCGGTTTTTGACGGTGCCAACGAATTTGATATCATGGATACCCTGGAATTAGCCAATGATTATGTCAATACGCCCTGGGAAACCTTTTTAGAAAAATATAAAGATATCCTGGATTCGGAAATATTAGATTATTTGGAAAATAACAAAGCTTACAGGGATGAGTGGAAGGGTGTTCCGATTAACCGTGACGGTAAAGTAAGGCTTCGTGACGGACGTACCGGAGAATTCTTTGACGGATCCGTAACCGTAGGTTTCATGCATTACTTAAAGCTTCACCACCTGGTAGATGATAAGATCCATGCACGTTCCACCGGTCCTTACTCCCTGGTTACACAGCAGCCTCTTGGCGGTAAAGCCCAGTTTGGCGGTCAGAGATTCGGTGAAATGGAAGTTTGGGCGCTGGAAGCATACGGTGCTGCCTATACACTGCAGGAAATATTGACGGTGAAATCCGATGATGTTACCGGCCGTGTGAAAACCTATGAAGCTATCATCAAAGGAGAAAACATTTCTGAGCCGGGCATTCCTGAGTCCTTTAAGGTACTCCTTAAGGAGCTGCAGTCTTTGGCGCTTGATGTCATTGTTCTGGATGAAAATGGTCATGAAGTTAAGATGACAGAGAATATAGATTACGGCGATGGAGATTTAACACCGTTGATTGAGGGTGACAACAACTTCAGATATGATGAAGATTACAGCGAAGCCGGATATCGTGAAACATCTGCTGAAGAGGAAGAGACTTTCTTTGATTCCTTTGAGGAAGAGACGGTGGAACTCGCTGATATGGATGAAGACCTTGAAGATTAATTATGGCTATGGAGTTAAGGTGTATTTTTGGTTGTTCGTTAGAACCGCAGTGACTGAATAGACGCCAATTCCATTAGCATACTGGATATCCGCCTGTCGGATGTCTGATGTATAAAAGCGGATTTCATTTATAATCCGTTACTATGAAAGGGAGTGCCAGATGATGCCAGAAGTAGTAAATAATGAAAGCACCAGTGAAATTACCTATGACGCGATTAAGATTGGCTTAGCTTCTCCTGAGAAAATCAGAGAATGGTCAAGGGGCGAAGTGAAAAAACCTGAGACAATAAACTACAGGACCTTAAAACCGGAAAAAGACGGTTTATTCTGTGAGAAGATTTTCGGACCAAGTAAAGACTGGGAGTGTCATTGCGGTAAATATAAAAAAATCAGATATAAAGGTGTTGTATGTGACCGTTGTGGTGTTGAAGTAACCAAAGCCAGTGTCCGCAGGGAAAGAATGGGCCATATTGAACTTGCGGCACCCGTATCCCATATATGGTACTTTAAAGGAATTCCGAGCAGAATGGGTCTGATTTTAGACTTATCTCCAAGAACTTTGGAAAAGGTACTGTATTTTGCTGCTTATATCGTATTGGATAAAGGAAGCACGGATTTACAGTATAAACAGGTTTTAAATGAAAAAGAATTCCGGGAAGCTTATGAAAAGTACGGTAATAAATTCAGGGTCGGAATGGGTGCGGAAGCCATCCAGGAACTATTACTTGCCATCAACCTGGAAGCGGAATCCGCAGAACTGAAAAAAGGCTTAAAGGATTCAACCGGACAAAAAAGGGCCAGGATTATCAAAAGGCTTGAAGTTGTGGAAGCTTTCAGGGAATCCGGCAACAGGCCGGAATGGATGATTTTATCCGTAGTTCCTGTTATCCCTCCGGATTTAAGGCCAATGGTACAATTGGACGGCGGCCGGTTTGCGACCTCTGATATGAATGATTTATATAGAAGAATCATTAACCGCAATAACCGTTTAAAGAGACTTCTGGAACTTGGCGCACCGGATATTATTGTGCGTAATGAAAAGAGAATGCTTCAGGAAGCAGTGGATGCCCTTATTGACAACGGCAGAAGAGGAAGGCCGGTTACCGGACCGGGAAACCGCGCGTTAAAGTCCTTATCTGATATGTTAAAGGGTAAGCAGGGACGTTTCCGTCAGAACTTGCTTGGTAAACGTGTTGACTATTCCGGACGTTCCGTTATCGTGGTAGGACCCGAATTAAAGATTTACCAGTGCGGCCTCCCGAAAGAAATGGCAATTGAGTTATTTAAGCCCTTCGTAATGAAGGAATTAGTTGCCAGGGGAACCGCCCACAATATAAAATCAGCAAAAAAAATGGTGGAAAGACTTCAGTCGGAAGTATGGGATGTGCTGGAAGAGGTAATCAGAGAACATCCGGTTATGTTAAACCGTGCCCCAACGCTCCACAGACTTGGTATACAGGCTTTCGAACCCGTATTGGTGGAAGGTAAGGCAATCAAACTCCATCCCCTGGTATGTACCGCTTTCAATGCGGACTTTGACGGCGACCAGATGGCCGTCCATCTTCCATTATCGGTGGAAGCCCAGGCAGAATGCCGCTTTTTACTGTTATCTCCAAACAATTTATTAAAGCCTTCCGATGGTGCTCCGGTAGCCGTTCCTTCCCAGGATATGGTACTCGGTATATATTACCTGACCTTACAAAAACCGGGTGACATAGGTGAAGGACATTGTTTTAAGAGTGTAAATGAAGCAATTCTTGCCTATGAGAATGGTGCCATTACATTACATGCCCTAATTAAAGTCAGAAAATCCGGTGTTAACAGTGACGGTGAATTAGAAACCAAAACAATTGAATCTACGCTGGGCCGTTTAATCTTTAATGAGATCATCAGCCAGGATTTAGGTTTTGTTGACCGTTCCAAACCGGAAAACTTCTTGTTGCCGGAAGTTGATTTCCATGTAGGCAAGAAGCAGTTAAAGAAGATTCTGGAGAAGTGTATCAATACCCACGGTGCTACGAAAACCGCAGAAACCTTGGATGCAATCAAAGCGTTAGGTTATAAATACTCTACCAGAGCTGCCATGACGGTATCCATTTCCGATATGACGGTGCCTCCTCAGAAGAAAACCATTATTGCGGACGCAGAGGCAAGAGTAGAGGAAATCTCCAAGAATTTCCGTCGCGGTCTTATGACTGAAGATGAAAGATACAAAGCAGTTATCGATACCTGGAAGGTTGCCGATGATGATATCACGGAAGCACTTCTTAGCGGTCTTGATAAATACAATAATATATATATGATGGCGGATTCCGGTGCCCGTGGTTCCGATAAGCAGATTAAACAGCTTGCCGGTATGCGTGGACTTATGGCCGATACATCCGGCCGTACCATCGAGCTTCCGATTAAATCCAACTTCCGTGAGGGGCTTGACGTATTGGAATACTTCATTTCCGCCCATGGTGCAAGAAAAGGTCTCTCCGATACGGCCCTTCGTACTGCCGACTCCGGATACTTAACCCGTCGTCTGGTAGACGTATCTCAGGATCTAATTATCCGTGAAGTGGACTGCTGTGAAGGCAAAGAAACTCCGGGTATGTGGATCAAGGCCTTTACCGACGGCAATGAAGTGATTGAAAGTCTGGAAGAACGTATTACAGGCAGGTATTCCTGTGAAACCATTGTGGATGATGAAGGTGAAGTAATTGTGAAAGCCAACCACATGATTACACCAAGAAGAGCAGCCAGCATTGTTGCTACCAAGAAAGTACAGGATGCAGGATTTAATGCAAAAATCAAGATCCGTACCATCTTGACCTGCAAGTCTCATATTGGTGTTTGCGCTAAGTGTTATGGTGCCAACATGGCTACCGGTGAAGCAGTTCAGGTCGGTGAAGCGGTCGGTATTATTGCTGCCCAGTCCATCGGGGAACCCGGTACACAGCTTACCATGCGTACTTTCCATACCGGTGGTGTTGCGGGTGATGATATTACCCAGGGTCTTCCGCGTGTCGAAGAACTTTTTGAAGCAAGAAAGCCGAAGGGTCTTGCAATTATCGCTGAGTTCGGCGGTATTGTAACCATTAAGGATACAAAGAAAAAACGTGAAGTTATTGTAACCAATGAAGAGACAGGTGAATCCAAGGCTTATCTGATTCCTTACGGTTCCAGAATCAAGGTTTTAGACGGAGATATGCTGGAAGCCGGTGATGAATTAACCGAAGGTAGTGTAAACCCGCATGATATCCTTAAGATTAAGGGTGTCCGTGCCGTTCAGGATTATATGATCCAGGAAGTTCAGCGCGTATACCGTCTGCAGGGTGTTGAAATCAACGATAAGCATATTGAGGTTATTGTTCGTCAGATGTTAAAGAAGATCCGTATTGAAAACAGCGGTGAATCTGAATTATTGCCTGGCAAATTAGTGGATACCCTGGATTTTGATGATATTAATGAGAAGCTGGAAACAGATGGTTTGCCCCTTGCAGAAGGCAAGCAGGTAATGCTTGGTATTACCAAGGCATCCCTGGCTACCAATTCCTTCTTATCTGCCGCCTCTTTCCAGGAGACGACCAAGGTTTTAACCGAAGCTGCAATAAATGGAAAGATTGATCCGCTTATTGGTCTGAAAGAGAATGTTATCATCGGTAAGTTAATTCCTGCCGGTACCGGTATGAAGAGGTACCGTTCCGTAAAATTAGACAGTGATATGGATGAAGAATTATTAATCTCGGAAGATTTTGAAGATGATGACTATGCAAACTTCCATTATTCTGAATCTGCCATGGATGATATCGATGGCATCGAAGTTGATGAATTTGAGGACGATGAGGATTTGACGGACGAAGAATATGAAGACGAAGACTTTGTAAGGGAAAGTTATTCCGAAGATAACGAGTAAAAATATCAGGTAATAAATATATAAGAAGTATCAATAAAGGGTCTGTCCTGAAATTAAAGTTTTAATACTTTATTTCCGGCAGACCCTTTCAATTTAATGCTTGCCAATTTTACTTCGTCATGGTAGTATCTATACAAGTTAGGTGATGCTAACTAAAACCTTCCATTAAGCATAGAAAGGATTGCCTATGGCTTTAGATTTAAATGAATTAATTCTGTCTTTTACAAAAGCAAATCTGGAATTCAGTGACATATATTTAATTACCATTCCGCCGGGAGGAAAATCTTTCAACCGGACTACATCCCCCGGTGTCTGCGGGATTGTGCTTCCATTAAAGGGTAAGGCAAGATTTACCATAGATAAGTGTCCGTTGGAATTGGAACCGGGGATTATCTTACACGCAGGTTCCGGAATCAGCCTGGATAAGGAAGTACTGGGAACCTCTGAATGGAAATATTTCCTGCTTCATTATAAAATAACCGGGGATGAGAAAATTAAAAAGTTTTTGGAAACAAAGAATTTTACCTTAAACATCGGCTTATCAAAAAGTCTGGAACTGGATCCGTTTTTGCAGAAGCTGCTTAAACTCCAGGAGGAGAGAGGCACAATGAGCAGTTTAAAAAGCAAAACCATGTTATATACTGTTTTGGAAAAACTGTTCCAGTCTGCCCAGGATAACATGCTGGATTCCAAAGAAGAATCCATAGCGCTTATTTTGAATTATATACAGGATAATCTGGACAAAAGCTTGACCGTATCCTGGCTGGCCGAAAAGGTAGGCATGGATTCCAGGCAATTCCATTATCTGTTTTTAAAGAGAATGGGCATGTGCCCGAAAAAGTATCTGATACAATGTAAAATTAAGCGTGCCAAAGGGCTTTTGGAAGATGAAGATTATTCCATCACAAAGATATCTGATTTGGTAGGATATGAGGATCCCCTTCATTTCAGCCGTATTTTTAAGAAAAATACCGGAATCTCCCCAAGCCATTACCGTAATAATTTTGAAAAAAATCCATGGCGGATTTGAAAAAAATCTATTCTACAAATGTTCACAGTATGATATAGTTTACAAGTCAATTGAGAATGACAATCACAATCATGAAATTGGATTGTGGAAGCACATGGAAATATTTCTGGGCGGCATCATGCCCGGCAGGTTGAAAGAAAATTTGATAGAGAAAGGAAGGCCACAGATGGATTCTTTCAACGCGTGAAACTATGTTTCACATCATTATGTTGTGGCAGTAACATATCTGTATGCAGGTGTGTTATGTAATGGGTGTTATAATGAAAAAAATATTAAGATTATTTATGATAACTGCTCTCGCTGCAGTTTTTGCAGTAGGATGCAGCAAGGAAAGCAGTACGGAAACTACCGGTGAAGGAACGGCAGCAGAGGTTCAGACAACTGGGGAAACCGATGGGACTGAGGCAGCAAAAGAAGCGAAAACCGCCGTTGAAGGTGATGCGGGTACCACAGAAGAAGCTGATTTCCCGGAAAAAGAATATCCTTATACATATACTGACGTTGCAGGAAGGGAAGTTGTCATTAAGGAAGAACCTGTAAAGATAGCAACGGATTACCTGCCTCTTTGGGAAACTTTACTTTTACTGGATATTACACCGGTTGCCGCATCCAGCGCGGAAAATTACCTGGCAACCTGGGATCCGTTCCAGGGCCTTAGTATGGGTGAGGTAATAGACCTTGGTACATCCGAAGTAAATTTGGAACTTTTATTGGAGCTTGAGCCGGATGTCTTTTTACATCAGGTAGCAGATCCCGGCAATATTGATGTTGCTAATTTCGAAAAAATTTCGCCTGTGGCAGTTTTCGGTCCTGAAACAAAAATGGACTGGAGATTAAGCCTTCGTGAAGTGGGCAAATTAGTGGGGAGGGAAGAAAAGGCAGAGGAAGTAATTGCCGGATTTGATAAAATGATAGGGGATGCCCGTAGCAGGTTACAGGAAAAATATGAGGGACAAACGGTATTTCAGATGTCTTTAATGGATGCGGACAAATATTTCTGTGCCTTTCGCTCTGTTTTATTTGACGGGGAAACCGGTCTTGGCTTAACCCCGCCGGAAGGTTATACAACTTCGGAAAATTATGAACAGGTATCTATGGAAGCGATTGTTGCCATGAATCCGGACTATATTTTTGTCAATGTTTTTGACGGGGATGAAGCAATCTTTGAGGAACTGACGGGTAATTCCGTATGGCAGTCCTTAAAAGCAGTGCAGGCAGGCCATGTGGTAAGGCTTGACGGGGCAGGCCATGCGACCAGCGGGCTGGCAGTACAATATACGGTTAAAAGTATTGTTGATACACTATTAGCTGAATAAGGAAGGGGAATGGGGTTGCTGGCAAATAGCCTGATGATCCGGCGGAAGGGATAATATCCCAGGCCGGATTTACAAGGCTGTTGCAGCAGGCCCTTTTCACATTCCTTAAGGTTAATTTGGAATATAAAGTATTATCGGACTCTGATGAACAACGGCATTCAAAGAATGTCTGTCTTATGTCGGGAGGTAAATCACCCGCAAGCAGGTGATTTATTCGATATAAACTAATGTACAGGAAAAGAATAACATCCGGGAGCAGTATCAGTAATGAATAATAAAGTCGGAACAAAAAAAGTAAATAAAAGCAGGAGTTTTATTGCGGCGTTAATTATGACAGCCGGTTTAATTCTTCTTTTCTTTTTTATGTTAATATCCATCACACAGGGGGCGGCGGCCATTCCTGTTTCTACGGTAATTAAGGCCTTTACTGCTTTTGAAAGTGACAATTCCAGCCATTTATTAATAATGGATATGCGTCTGCCAAGAGTAATCGGCGCAGCTTTTGTGGGTTGTGCGCTGGCAGTGGCCGGTGCCCTTATGCAGGGAATGACAAGGAATCCACTGGCGGATACGGGAATTATGGGTCTTAATTCCGGTGCCGGTCTGGCAGTAGCGGTCTGTTTTGCTTATTTTAAAGGGGTTTCCTATTCTCAGATCGTATTAGCATCATTTTTGGGAGCGGCCCTTGGAGCTGCTTTGGTTTATGTAATCAGCAATCTGGTGCCGGGGAACAACCATCCCATGAAACTGGTCCTTGCGGGAGCAACCGTCAGCACCCTGTTATCTGCCTTAAGCCAGGGGATAGCGCTGAGCAGTAACGTGACCTTAAATGTCACATTTTGGACCATGGGATCTATGTCAGGCACCGGCTGGAACCAGATAAAACTTGCCCTGCCGGTTGTATTGGCAGCACTTATCGGGGCTATTCTGATTTCCAGAGGAGTCTCCGTTTTAAGCATGGGAGAAGAAGTAGCATTAAGCCTGGGCGTTAAAACAAGACTGATAAAATTTTTAGGAACCCTGTTTGTGGTTTTGCTGGCGGGAACTTCCGTTGCGGTGGCCGGTACGGTTACGTTTATCGGTATGATGGTACCCCATTTTGCAAGATTTTTAGTAGGACCCGATTACCGGCTGATTATTCCGGTCAGTGCGGTTTTAGGGGCTTTATTGCTGGTAGCCGCAGATTTGTTTTCCAAAACCTTCAGTCCTCCGGCAGAACTTCCCGTAGGTGCGGTCATTGCACTATTAGGTGTTCCTGTGTTTTTATATTTTGCCGGGAAACAGAAAGGGGACTTGTAAGTGAAGCAGAAAAAAACAAAACAATATTATAAAATATTACTTATACTTGCCCTTCTGCTCCCCGTTTTGTTTTTCCTAAGTATGAACGCGGGGTATACCGATATAAAGCTGTCGGAGATGCTGCATATTCTGGCAGGCAAAGGTTCACCGAAGGACAACATTGTGGTGTTCCAGTTCCGGCTTCCGAGAATCGTAATCGCAATGCTGGTTGGTGCAGGGTTTTCCTTATCCGGATGTATCCTGCAGGGTATTACAAAAAATTCCCTGGCAGATCCGGGGTTAATGGGGATTAATGCCGGTGCGGGTATTGTGGTATTAACGTTCATGACCTTAAGCGGTACTCTGACAATGGGGAAAATAGTATCCCTGCCTGTTTTTTCCTTAATCGGGGCCTTATTAACAGGCAGTGTGATTTATTTACTGTCTAACCGGAAATCTTATGGCATATCACCTATCAGGCTTGTTTTAAACGGTGTGGCCATACAGGCAGGTATCAATGCTGCCATGACTTTGTTGATCCTGAAATTAGACGATACCCAGGCGGAATTTCTGGCAGCCTGGCAGGCGGGAAGTATATGGAATACAACCTGGAGGTCTGTAGTTGCCTTATTCCCATGGATACTGGCCGGATTTCTGGCACTTATTTTTATGGCCAGGAAAATGGATGTGCTGGTTATGGGAGATGAAATATCCAAAGGACTGGGGGTAGCTGTCGTTAAGGAAAAACGAAGACTGCTTTTTCTGGCGATAGCACTGGCGGCAGCCTGTGTTGCAATCAGCGGTAATATTAATTTTGTGGGACTTATCGCTCCCCATTTATCCAGAAGGCTGGTCGGCGCCAGGCATAAAATACTGGTTCCTGCCTGTGCCCTGGTAGGGGCCATATTGGTAACAGGAGCAGATATTATTGCCAGAACAGTTATGGAACCGGCAGAAGTTCCCACAGGGATCGTGGTATCCATAATAGGGGCGCCGTATTTTATCTTTCTTTTAGTGAAAAACCGGAAGACGGCAGGCAGTTAGTAAAGGGCGACAAACCTGCCGTGAAAGTTTATAAATATGTTATTTCCGGAAACAGAATCATTTTAACCTATCTTGAGCATAACAAAGCGGAATGTGAATATCCGCTTTGACTGCTCAAGATCACGATGAAGCATGTCCCAAAGCGGAACGTTTTGAACGGGGCAATGGTTTTCAGACACACCCTAAATAAAAGGAGGAAACAGTATGGAAAATATCAGAGTTGAAAGTATACAGGCAGGATACAGTGAAAAAGTTATTATAAAAGATTTAAGCATCGATATTCCCATGGGTAAAACGACTGCCATTATAGGACCTAATGGCTGCGGAAAATCTACTTTATTAAAAACTTTGGGGCGTATCTTAAATATTAAAAAAGGGTCCATCTTTTTAGATGGGAAAAAAATCCACGAGATGCCAACCAGGGAGTTAGCCGGCAAGCTGGCAATCCTGCCCCAATCACCCCTGGCACCGGAGGGACTTACTGTAGAGGAACTGATATCATACGGCAGGTATCCTTATCAGAAAGGACTGGGAAAGCTAAAGGCGGAAGATAAAAAAATCATAGCCTGGGCTATGGCAGCGACCAATCTGGAAGAATTAAGATACGAACCGGTGGATAGTTTATCCGGAGGACAGAGACAGCGTGTCTGGATTGCCATGGCATTAGCACAGGAGACGGATGTGATTTTACTGGACGAACCGACCACCTACCTGGATATGGCTTTTCAGCTTGAGGTACTGGAACTGCTGGATGAATTAAATAAAGAACATGGATGTACCATAGTTATGGTGCTCCATGACCTGAATCTGGCTTCCCGATTTGCGGATTTTATGATAGCCATGGGCGCAGGGGAAATAATAAAGGCAGGTACTCCGGCAGAAGTTATGACTCAGGAGGTATTAAAGGAGGTCTACCAGATAAAGGCTAATATCGTTTCCGATCCGGATACGGGCTGTCCGGTCTGTATGTCCTACGGACTGTTAAATAAAGTGAAGAATAAGAAGTTAATCAAAAGAGGTGCTTAGACAAACTTACCTGTGTCATATGGCGGGTGTAATAAAGAATGAAAGAAAGGAGTGCCGCAGATAGATTTCTATAAACGTTTTTATTTGTGGCAGTAGCCCATCTGCCTGCAGATGGGTTATGCAATGGGTATGAATTGAAGAAAATAGCGATATATGGAAAAGGCGGAATCGGAAAATCCACAACGGTTTCCAACCTTTCGGCCGCTCTGGCGGTAAAAGGGAATAAGGTAATGCAGATAGGTTGTGATCCCAAAGCGGATTCCACAAGAAATTTAACAAAAGGGAACAAAATTCCCACAGTTCTCGATGTACTCAGGGAGAAAGATAAAGCGGAACTTGACGATATAGTTACGGAAGGTGACCTGGGTGTTTTATGTGTGGAAGCGGGAGGTCCGGTTCCCGGGGTAGGCTGTGCAGGCAGGGGGATTATAACCGCCTTTGAAAAACTGGAGGAACTGCATGCTTATGATATCTATAAACCGGATATTGTAATTTATGATGTATTAGGGGATGTGGTATGCGGCGGTTTTGCAATGCCCATAAGAGGAGGTTATGCGGAAGAAGTCTGTATTGTAACTTCCGGTGAAATGATGTCTTTATATGCGGCAAGTAACATAGCCTATGCGGTCAAAAGCTTTGGAAAGAGGGGGTATGCCTCTTTAAAAGGCCTGATACTAAATGCCAAGAACATAGAAAAGGAAGAGGAACTTGTAAGGAATGCTGCCAAGGAAATAGAAACGGTTATTCTGCATAAAATTGACAGAAATCCGCTGGTACAGAGGGCAGAGGAAGAAGGCAAAACGGTTGTTTCTGCTTTTCCGGAAAGTGATATGGCAGAAGAATATAAAAAACTGGCTGATTTACTGTTTGGTTGATGTGTTTTTAAAGTAGGCTGGCTGAAAAAATCCTCTTTTCGTATTCATTTGGCGGCCATTCCTTCCTGATGGCTGTTCTTTCCGATACCGCAAAGGAAGGGGATTTCTTTCAGCGGCCTCGTTTAAAGAGAAGGAGATCTATGATAAAAGAAGAGTTTCGGTTTTTAAACCGCCTGTCGGAGATTAATAATAACACGGGAGTTAAATTCCTTTACAGGGCTGCAACTCCGGGAAGCCACTGTCCCCTCCATATGGCCCTTGGGACAATTGGCAGTATAAGGGGAGTTTCAAGTCTTGTCGTCGGGATGGCGGAATGCGGTTATTACAGCAGGTTTGCAGCCGCTTCCCCTTATGGCGGCGGAGGAGAACTGCATTATGTCTATGAGTTGGATTCCAATGAAGTGGTATTTGGCTGCAGGAAAGGGTTGAAAGAGGCGCTCCTTCAGATGAACAGGGAAGGGGCTAAAGTAATCGTCGTAATAATAACCTGCGTTCCGGCCCTGATCGGTGAGGATGCGGCTTCCATCATCGAGGAGCTAAAACCTCTTATGACTGCGAAGACAGTCTTTATCGATGCCGCCCACTTTAAAAGAAACGGTTACCAGTATGGATTCTCCGGTACGCTGGAGCAGCTCATAGGGGTCATGGATAACATAGATCCGGAGAAAAGAAAAAGTATCAATTTATTTGGTGCCGCCAGGGGGGAAGAATATAAATTATTAAAAGAAATAGTTACGGAAAACGGTTATGAAATAAACGAATATTCCCGCGGCTTTTCCACGGATGATTTATGCAGGTCCAAAGCGGCCGTTTTAAGCATCATATTGAATCCCAAAATGTTGAAGGCCGGAAAAGCATTAAAAAATGCCGGTATTCCCTATGTCTGTATGGCTGGAAGGTATACCGCGGAAGATATAGCAGAGGGATATGAAGAGATTTTCCAGGTCCTTTCCATTACGGACTGCAGTAAGTTGTGGAAAGGGAAAGGATTTTTACAGAAATTGATTGAAGAGCATAAAGAGGAATTTTTGGAGGTTACCTATATAGCAACTTATCCGGAACTGGATACCCTGCCGGTTGCCAGCTGTTTATGTGAGCTTGGCATGGTACCTGAACTGTTGCATGTGGAAGAGTTTGACGAAGACAGTTACCCTTATAAAGAAAGCATCAAAGACCTGGGAGTAGATCCTTACATAACCTATATTACTGACAGGGCAGAGGTGATAAAAGCCTTTTTAGAGCCTTTTCCTCACCTTTCCCTGGGAAGCTGCCAGGGCCTTGATAAGGATAAAATTATTCCGGATTCCGCACTGGCTGCCATGTCCTCCTTATGCGGTTTTGAGAGAAGTACGGAACTTTTAAGCCTGATCCTGGAAACGAAAGGAGGAGAAAGGAAATAACATGGGACTTTACCGATATGCACCGAAACCTTCGGGGAGAATGGGATTATTATGGACAGTTGGTACGATACAAGGGGCTGCCGTTCTGGAATTTGGTTCCATGGGACATATGATCTATGCGGAAAGATGGTTATGGCAGTCTGTCCCCGGTTCCGGGAGTAAGCTCTTTACCACCCATCTGGATGAAAAAGATATTGCGCTTGGAATTACAAAACGATTTACACTTGCCGTCAGGGAAATCCTTGAAAAAGAAAAACCGGAGGTGATTTTTGTACTGCCTTCTGCCGTGCCGGAAATTACGGGTGTGGATATGGAAATTTTATGTGAAGAAGCGGAACTTGAATTCGGGCAAAAAATAATAATGCTGAAAAAAGGAAGCTTCCACGAAAAACTCCATCATGGTATCGAGGAAGGATTATGCTGTCTGGTTAAGGAACTGGCAGCAGAAAAGAATGTAAAAAAGACTGAAACCTTGACTTATAACCTGATCGGTTCCTGTATTGACCTGGCAAAATTCCAGGCGGATGTTTATGAACTTCAAAGGATATTGAAAGCTGCCTTTGGCATGGAGCCGCTCTGCGTATTGACCCTGGAAACTTCGGTCGGCCAGATAAAGAAAATGGGAGGAGCCCATATTAACCTGGTCCTTCGGAGGGAAGGAATAAAAGCGGCGGAGGCACTGAAAGAGACCTTTCATACCGGTTATGTGTACGGCAGGCCTTATGGATACGGGGGTACTAAGGAATGGCTGGAAGAGATTGCACAAAGTCTTGGCCTGACCATAAACCGGGATTTTATTGACCGGGAAATAAAAGAGGGAAGCCCTGCCCTTAACTACTGCAGGCAGGTTGCCTCCATGAGCCCATATAAAGCAGGTATTTCCATAGGCGGAAATTATGACGTTGTAAAGGGGATTTTGGACTTTGCGGTTAAGGAAGCGGGGATGAAGAAAAAATATGTCTGGTGTGATGTAAAAGATTATGAAGACGATTACATACCCTATCAGGCGGAAGAGGATCTGGTAAACCATATAACAAAAGACCTGGACGGCATATTAATGGCTGATAAAGCGGCTTATCATATGGCAGGCAGAAAGTCCGGCCCCATAATTAACCGAAGCCTTAATAGCAGGAATTTTAATAAATATGAATCTCCCTATATGGGATTCCGGGGAGCAATGAATTTATGTTCTATCTGGCTGGATAATCTGTTATGAAACACAGGAAAAATGCAGATGTATTTACTGCCGGATCCGGTTGGGGGAGTAACCGCAGACGGGGCTCTTAAATCTATATAAAATGACAATAATATTAAGGTATTGAAAAGACAGCAACCTTTTCAATACCTTTTTCATATTATAATATCCCACTCAATAGTCCGTTTTCATTCAGATAAAACTCGATTATCCGGTAAAGTATTAAAAAGCCTTGGGAAAGATACAGGAATTGGGCTTTCGCAGCAACAGGTCAAGCGTATGGGGAAATTATTCCCGCTGGGAAGTAACTTACGGACGTAGTTGCCCGATTTTACGGGGAAAGAAGATAATTGACATATATATTGTGCTGATGTATAATGATTAACACAATATATAGTGTTTAAGACATATAAGTACAGCGAAAAAAACACCGCCTTTTATCAGAAGTTTGGAAGGCAACTTCAGATAAGTTTATACAATAGGAACAAAAACCAGGTTCCTATTGTCGGATGCACGGCGGTAAAGAACACCGCCTTTTATCTGAAGTTTAAAAAGCAACTTCAGATAAGTTATATTAGTGAAATATTATAGAATATATTCACATGTAGCGGCTTTATTCTCAGGTGTCAAGATACGGGAGTAATTTTTTGTGGATAGATTCATAATAGAGTAGGAAGGATAATTCGGATAGAATCGGAGGAATAAGCATGGCAAACATATTATCAGAAGAATTTTTAAACAAATATAAGGATCAAAGGGCACCTTTAAGCCCGATCGGTGAATTTGTATATTTACGGACTTATTCCAGGTATTTAGAGGATAAGAAGAGAAGGGAAAACTGGTTTGAAACCGTTCTTCGAACGACGGAATATAACATCGGATTAGGTTCGGATTATAAAAAGAAACAGGGGATTGAGATAAATCCTGAGGAAGAGGCGAAGGAAGCGGAACTTTTATTTGATAATCTTTATAATTTAAGGACTTTCACTTCCGGCAGAACCTTATATATGGGAGGAACCGATATTGTTAAAGAATATCCTTTATCCAATTACAATTGCTGTTTTACCATGATTGAGAAAATCCATGACCTTGTAGATGTTTTCTATCTGCTGATGTTAGGCTGCGGGGTCGGTATACGGATCGATAAAAAAGTCATCGGGCAGTTCCCGGAAGTCAGAAAAGTCCGGCTGGAAGATATATATAAGGAAGATATACGCAGAAAAACACCGAAAGAATTTATGGAACATACGATTCTAAATATAGAAGAGAGTAAAGAGGGCGAAGGTAAAACCGCCGCAATTATGGTGGGTGACAGCAAAGAGGGCTGGTGTGATGCCCTGTATACTTATTTTAAGTTAATTACGGATAAAGAGTATGAAGAGATCAACATAATCCGGATCGATTACAGTTATGTAAGGCCGGAAGGAGAGCGGCTGCGCAGATTCGGCGGAAGGGCATCCGGCCATAAATCCTTAAAAAGAATGTTTGAAAAGATAAATAAGGTAATAAACAATAAGGAAACCGGAAAGTTTAATTCCATAGATATCCTTGATCTGGCAACCATTATCAGCGAAAATGTGGTATCCGGCGGTGTAAGGCGAAGTGCCATGATGATAATCTGTGATGAAGAGGACGAGGACGTAATCAATGCCAAGAAAAATATATATAAAATCGTAGATGGCAGCTGGCTGGAAGACCAGGAAATATCCCACCGGAAAATGAGCAATAATTCCGTCCTCTATACCGCAAAACCTTCTCTGGAAAGAATCAGGGAGATACTGCATTCCATCCGTATTAACGGTGAACCCGGATTTATCAATGAAGCGGAAGCTCTCCGCAGAAAAGGGACTTTTAAAGGCTTGAATCCCTGTGGGGAAATTCTCTTAAGGTCAAAACAATGCTGTAATTTATCCACCAATAACCTCCTTTCCTTTGTAAATGAAAAAAATGAGCTGGACCTTGAAAGGCTTACGGAAGTCCTTAAATTATCTGTAAGAGTTACCATCCGTATGACTCTGGTGGATGTGGAACTGCCGGACTGGAACCGGGTCATGAAAGAAGACAGGATTGTGGGTATATCCTTAACCGGCATCATGGATATGGTCAACAAGACCAAAATGAGTTACGAAGAGCTCGGAGTACTCTTTAAACATTTAAGGGAAGTTGTCCATGAAGAAGGAAAACGGTATTGCAGTGAACTTAAAATAGCTGTTCCCGCCCTTATGACAACCATAAAGCCGGAAGGTACCTTATCAACCCTGCCCTGTGTCAGCAGCGGTATCCATTATGCACATTCCAATTACTATATCCGAAGAATCCGCATAGCGATTTCGGACCCCCTTTACAAAATGATTGAAAAACAGGGCTGTTATCCGATCTATAATGAAGTAGGCCAAACCGAGGAAAACTGCACCATTAAAGTCATTGAGTTCCCGGTCAAGGCACCGGAAGGCAGAACAAAGTATGATGTGGGGGCAATCGAACAGCTTGAACTATATAAACTGTCCATGATAAACTGGACGGACCACAACACTTCCATAACCGTCCATGTAAGAGAAAACGAGTGGGACGATGTGGCGGAATGGCTGTACCGGAATTTTGATTACAGTGTAGGGGTCACCTTCCTGCCTTTATATGAAGAAACCTATCCACTGCTTCCTTTTGAGCGTACTGCCAGGGAGGATTATGAAAAACGGTTAAGGAACATCAAACCAATTGACTATGAGTTACTGGCCCGGTTTGACGGGGATGAAATACAGGAGCTTCTGGACGGGGACTGTTATAACGGATTCTGCCCGGTCCGGTAAATTTATATTTTACAGAGATTTAACTTAACGGTTACAAGATTTAACTTTTAACCCTTGACAATATTTTAAATTTAAAGTATAATCAGTAAGCGCGATTTTATATTGCGTCAATATTTGTGTACATTTAATGCAAGAAAACAACAGACAGCCCAAGTAATACCAATAATCATCAGGAGGTGAAAATTAATGCCTACATTTAATCAATTAGTAAGAAAAGGTAGAAAGACAATTGAGAAGAAATCTACTTCTCCGGCTCTCCAAAAAGGATTTAACTCCTTAAATAAGAGATCAACTGACAGTTCCGCACCGCAAAAAAGAGGTGTTTGTACAGCAGTTAGAACGGCTACACCTAAGAAGCCTAATTCAGCTCTTAGAAAAATTGCCAGAGTTCGTCTTTCTAACGGAATCGAAGTAACAAGCTATATCCCCGGCGAAGGCCACAACCTTCAGGAGCATAGTGTTGTTCTGATCAGAGGCGGAAGGGTAAAGGATTTACCCGGTACCCGTTATCATATCGTCAGAGGTACACTGGATACAGCAGGTGTTGCTAAGAGAAGACAGGCCCGTTCCAAATACGGAGCGAAGAAACCGAAAGCAGGTAAATAACATTAAGGTTTTTTTCACTAATCATTAAGTGCCGGGTTAATTTTTATTTTCAGATTTCAGATAAAATTTATGGGCTGCGTTTTATCACCGAATTTTAAGAAACTTGTTTTCAGACAAACGGAATAGATTTGAAAGAGAGTTAAACTGAGCGCGAACACAATGAAAGTACGGGTTATACCTGTGCTGCCCCGCAGGAGTGGGGAAATGTGAGTACCGATGATTTAAGAAAATCTTATTGGTTTCAATAAGTATTATTAAGGAGGGAAGAAACGTGCCACGTAAAGGACATATACAAAAAAGAGATGTATTAGCAGATCCGATTTATAACAGCAAGATCGTTACTAAGCTTATCAATAACATTATGTTAGACGGTAAGAGAGGTACTGCACAAAAGATCGTATACGGAGCATTTGACAAAGTAGCGGCTAAGACCGGCAAGGAAGCGATTGAAGTATTTGAAGAAGCGATGAACAATATCATGCCGGTATTGGAAGTTAAGGCAAGACGTATCGGTGGTGCAACCTATCAGGTACCGATCGAAGTCAGACCGGACAGAAGACAGGCATTGGCTCTTCGTTGGCTTACACTTTATTCTCGTAAAAGAGGAGAAAAGACAATGGAAGAAAAATTAGCCAATGAGCTTATGGATGCGGCGAACAATACCGGATCCGCTGTTAAGAAAAAAGAAGATATGCATAAGATGGCAGACGCTAATAAGGCATTTGCCCATTACCGCTGGTAAGAAAGCCCGGGATAATAGCAACGCTCCGGCAGTGACCTATTTTTGGTATAATTACTGCCGTTGGTGGCATATTATCACAAGCAGAAGTCTTATATATATTTTACGATGAAATTATTGATATAACCTGTTATCGATTATAATCGAATGGGTGAACCACTTGAATTAAGGAGGAATTTCCTTGGCTGGAAGAGAATATCCATTAGAGAGAACTAGGAATATCGGTATTATGGCTCATATTGATGCGGGTAAGACAACACTTACCGAACGTATCTTATACTATACCGGTGTAAACTATAAAATCGGTGATACTCATGAAGGTACTGCGACCATGGACTGGATGGAGCAGGAACAGGAAAGAGGTATCACAATTACTTCAGCCGCCACAACCTGTCATTGGACTCAGGAATTTGAACACAAGAAGATTCCCGGTGCCTTGGAACACCGTGTCAACATTATTGATACGCCGGGACACGTTGACTTTACAGTAGAAGTTGAACGTTCCTTACGTGTACTGGATAGTGCAGTCGGTGTATTCTGTGCTAAAGGTGGTGTTGAACCCCAATCTGAGACAGTATGGCGTCAGGCTGATAAATATAACGTACCAAGAATGGCTTTTGTAAATAAGATGGACATTTCGGGTGCGGATTTCTATAACGTTGTTAGTATGATCAAAACAAGACTCGGCAAGAACCCTGTGCCGATCCAGTTACCGATCGGTAAGGAAGACACATTTATCGGTGTTATCGATTTGTTTGAAATGAAAGCTTATTTTTACAATGATGATAAGGGCGAAGATATTTCAATCAAAGAGATTCCGGATGATATGAAGGAACTGGCCGATAAATACAGGGCGGATATGATTGAATCCATCTGTGAAACAGATGATGAATTAATCGAAAAATTCTTAGAAGGTGAAGAACCTACTACGGAAGAATTAAAAGCAGCTCTCAGAAGAGCTACCATAGATGTAAAAATTATTCCTGTTACCTGCGGTTCCGCATATAGGAATAAGGGTGTTCAGAAATTATTGGATGCAGTTATCGAATACATGCCTGCACCTACTGATATCCCTGATATCAAAGGCGTTGACGATGAAGGTAATGAAGTTCACAGAAAATCTTCCGATGAAGAACCATTTGCAGCATTGGCGTTTAAGATTATGGCCGATCCTTTCGTAGGAAAGCTTGCTTTCTTCCGAGTATATTCCGGTACATTAAACTCCGGCTCTTATGTACTTAACTCTACAAAAGGCAAGAAAGAACGTGTAGGACGTATTTTACAGATGCATGCAAACAAGAGAGAAGACCTGGAAAAGGTATACTCCGGTGATATCGCAGCAGCAGTTGGTTTTAAACTAACCACAACCGGTGATACCATCTGTGATGAAAAATCCCCAGTAATACTGGAATCCATGGAATTTCCTGAACCGGTTATCGAGGTTTCCATTGAACCTAAGACAAAAGCCGGCCAGGACAAAATGGGTGAAGCTCTTGCAAAGCTTGCGGAAGAAGATCCTACTTTCAGATGTTACACCAATGAAGAAACCGGGCAGACAATTATTGCCGGTATGGGTGAGCTCCATCTTGAAATTATCGTAGACAGACTTTTAAGAGAATTTAAGGTAGAAGCTAACGTAGGCGCACCTCAGGTTGCTTACAAAGAAACCTTTACAAAAGCTGTTGAAGTTGACAGTAAGTATGCAAAACAATCTGGTGGACGTGGACAATACGGACACTGTAAAGTTAAATTTGAGCCAATGGATGCAAATGCAGAGAAGACTTTCGAGTTCTTATCCACGGTTGTCGGCGGTGCTATCCCGAAGGAATACATCCCCGCAGTTGGTGCCGGTATCGAAGAAGCTTCCAAAGCCGGTATTCTTGGCGGATATCCTGTTCTTGGTATCAGAGCTACCGTATACGATGGTTCTTACCATGAAGTCGATTCCAATGAAATGGCATTTAAGATTGCCGGTTCCATGGCATTCAAAGATGCGATGCACAAAGCAGGAGCGGTTCTTCTTGAGCCTATCATGAGAGTTGAAGTTACTGTTCCGGATGATTATATGGGTGATGTTATCGGTGATATCAGTTCCCGTCGTGGACGTATCGAAGGATCCGAAGATATTAACGGTACCAAGTTAATCAGAGGATTTGTTCCGTTGTCTGAAATGTTCGGTTATTCAACCTCCTTACGTTCCAGAACACAGGGCCGTGGTGCTTACTCCATGTTCTTCTCAAACTATGAACCGGTTCCTAAGAATGTACAGGAAAAAGTATTAGCAGCAAAAGGTAAAAACTAAGGATGACTATTCGGTTACTGAAAGTCATAAATTAATAAACTAATTTTTTGTTTAAAATGAATATTGCACAAAAAGTTTGCACGATTCATTTTTTAGCTTGAAAATATTTCTAAATTGAAATATAATTAGGCATATAAGACAAACCAAATAGCCCAAAAGGGGCAATGCAAATAAGCACATGCTTATCGAAAGCATTTAATTAAAGGAGGACTTTATAAAATGGCTAAAGCTAAGTTCGAAAGAACCAAACCACATTGTAATATCGGAACCATTGGTCACGTAGATCATGGTAAAACTACATTAACAGCAGCGATTACTAAGACTCTTCATGAAAGATTAGGTACAGGCCAAGAAGTAGCATTCGATCAGATCGATAAGGCACCGGAAGAAAGAGAAAGAGGTATCACAATCTCTACTGCTCACGTTGAATATGAATCAAAGAACAGACACTATGCACACGTTGACTGCCCAGGACATGCCGACTACGTTAAGAACATGATCACCGGAGCTGCTCAGATGGATGGTGCTATCCTTGTTGTTGCGGCTACAGATGGTGTTATGGCTCAGACAAAAGAGCACATCTTATTATCCCGTCAGGTAGGTGTTCCTTATATCGTTGTATTCATGAACAAATGTGATATGGTTGATGATCCGGAACTTCTTGAATTAGTTGAAATGGAAATTAGAGACTTATTAACAGAATATGAATTCCCTGGCGATGATACTCCTATCATCCAGGGTTCTGCTCTGAAAGCTCTTGAAGATCCTGCAGGAGAATGGGGCGATAAAATCATTGAATTATTTGATGCTGTTGACACCTGGATTCCTGATCCTCAGAGAGAAACAGATAAGCCTTTCTTAATGCCTGTCGAAGACGTTTTCTCTATCACAGGACGTGGTACTGTTGCTACAGGCCGTGTTGAACGTGGTGTTCTTCATGTATCTGAAGAAGTTGAAATCGTTGGTATTAAAGAAGAAACTCGTAAAGTAGTTGT
>JAEWAK010000072.1 GCA_023391695.1 Bacillota bacterium | reverse complement strand
AAGTTGTAATTCAATTTGATTATTAATCATTCGTATCACCTCCACATTTTGATACAATAATTATATCAGATACTAAATAGTACATTCAATTGTAACAGGAACTTTTTCAGTGGCCTCCTTAACGGAGGGTAAGCGGTGGGTCAGGGACTTAATTTTTCAGTCGGAGTTTATGCTAAATTCATGCTCCGACTGAAATACCTGCATAGCAGGTATAAGGTTATGAGCAAGTAGCGTAGCGGTTTGCGAATATCCGCTTTGACTTACAGGAGGTAAGTATGAATAAGAGAAAAGGCAGTTTGTTTTTAGTATTAATTATTACGGTTAACTTATTTGCTTTCAATTTGGATGATATAACTGTGAAAGCAGCTTCCGTATATTATGTTTCTACTGCAGGAGATGACATCACCGGAACCGGCACTCTTTTAAAACCATGGAAAACAATACAGAAAGCAGCGGATAACATGACAGCCGGAGATACCTGTATCATTCGGGGAGGTACATACCGGGAAACGGTTACGCTTAAGACTTCCGGAACTTCCTCAAACCCCATAAACTTTCAGGCTTATACAGGGGAAACCGTAACTGTAAGCGGTGCCGATCCGGTGACAGACTGGGTAAATTACTCCGGCTCCGTCTACTATGCAGCCATGACCGGTTCCTTAGGAACAAAGGATCAGATATTTGTAAATAAACAAATGCAATTGGAAGCAAGATGGCCCAACTCAACGACATTTGATCCCTTAAATCCTGCCTTTAGTACGGCTGACTCAGGTTCAGCCACAACCATTAATGATGCAGACCTGACACAGGCAGCCGGATACTGGGTTGGAAAAACTCTTTGGTGCGTACCTGGAACCGGTTACAAATCCTATAGAAGTAAAATAACCGGTTCCAATGTTGGCTCCATCACTTTTGAGGGCATGGGTACGGCAGCGGCAGCCGGTAACAGCTATTATATTACCGGAAATCTTAAGGACCTGGACAGTGCGGGAGAATGGTATTATGACAGTAATACAAACCGGCTTTATTTATGGGCAGCTGGAGGCGTTAATCCTAATACCCTGACGGTTGAAGCTAAGAAGCGGATTTACGCATTTGATTTAAGCTCCCGTTCTTACATTAATATAACCGGAATTAATATTTTTGCTTCCAGTGTTAAAATGTCTGACTCAAATTACTGTAAAGTATCCGATATGAAGGCAGAGTATGTAAGTCACGATTTAGATGTTACCAGTCAATACAGTACGGGAATCTTGATGTCGGGTACAAATAATGAGCTTAGAAACAGTACCTTAATCTACAGTTCCGGCAATTTGGTAAGCATACAGGGGACCGGAAATAAAGTGATTAACAATCTTATTCATGAAGCGGATTATTCGGCAGCGGATATACCGGCAATCTATTTACTGGGGTCAAATCACCTTATCAGTCATAACACCGTGTATAACGCAGGGCGGCATCTGATATTTATGCCCGTCCAAAACAGCCGGATACAGTACAATAACCTGTATAATGCGGGTAAATTGACGAGAGACTGCGGAATACTCTATGATTTTGCATGGGATGGACAGGGGACAGTGATACATCATAATTACGTACATGACAATCTGGCGAAGAATTATTCCGGCAGCGGTATCTATCTGGATAATGGAAGTAAGGGTTATATTGTGCATCACAATGTTGTATGGGGAAACTACACCGGAATAAGGCTGAATACGCCCAGTAATTTTAATCTGATTTATAACAATACCACATATAATAATGGAAATGTGGGATATTGGGGAAGCAGTTTTTCAACTGATCTGTACGGTGACAGAATTTTCAACAATATCTTTACCACAGCCTTTACATTGCCGGGGACACAGACAGAGGGAAATAATATTACTTCCGGAACCAATCCTTTATTTGTCAATCCGGCGGCTTATAATTTCCGACTGCAGGCTGCTTCACCGGCTGTTGACGCCGGTGTGGTAATTTCGGGAATCACGGAAGGTTATGTTGGTCCGTCACCGGATATAGGTGCCTACGAATACGGCGGAACCGACTGGACAGCGGGACATAATTTTGCTTCACCTCCGGATCCTGCTTTTGAGAGTGCCAGTGTTCTTTATGATAACAACGTGAAGCAATCAGGATTTGAAAACGGAATCATTTCGCCATGGGTAATAACACATTCCGGAACTGCTGCAAGCGTATCGGTACCTAGAAGCTGTTCTAAGAGTGTAAGACTGGGAACCGGGGCAGATGGTATTAAACAGGTGCTGTCCGGATTAAGTCCCAATACAAGCTATGTATGCACTGCATGGGTAAAGGCGGATTCAGGAGAACAGATTCAGATCGGCGTAAATAACTTTGGCGGAGCAGATGTTTTTGTAACTTCTGTAAGCACGTCATGGACTATGGTAAGTATTCCTTTTACTACGGGAGCAGGAGTTACCGCCGCAACGGTATATGCCAGCAAGCCGTCCGGTACCGCATATGTTTATGTGGATGATTTTGGGGTGGTGGAACAATAAAATATAATAAATTACCTTACTCAGCCTTGCGGCGGAAAAAAATTGGGAGGATACTATTTAGTATAAAACTGCGACAAAAATACTCGTATAAAAAAGTTTCATTTCAATGAGCATAGAAATAAAAAACTGCATTATTAGAATTAATAAAATTGAATATTTTTCTTAAAACACGTTCAATATTTAGAATTTACTCTAAAGTTGAACGTGTTTTTGAATTTTTCCCCATTATATGCTGTCCTGCAGTACTTTCTGCTGTTTTTTAAGTGGTTAAAATATTATGGTTATGTTAAATATCTATTATTGTTAGAGAATTGTTGAAGAGGTATAATAAAGTTCAGTAAGAAAGTTAAATATTATGCAATATAACGAAAGGGTATTGGCGTTTATGTCTAAATTAAAGCGGGAACAAGTAAATTTAACAATAAAAAAGAAGAACAAATGGGGCGCGTTTAGGGATAATTTTGAGCTGTCAATGATGTTGGTACCGGGGATTATCTTCTTTCTGGTTTTCAGTTACATACCAATGCTTGGAGTAATTATTGCGTTTAAAGACTATCGTAACAACTTGGGTATATTCGGAAGTGAGTGGGTTGGATTCCGGAATTTCAAATTTTTCTTTACCTCCCAGGATGCTTTCCGGATAGCCAGAAACACCGTGGGTTACGGGTTGGCTTTTATCATATTGGGGATTGTCTGTGCGGTAACCATAGCGATACTTCTGTATGAGGTAAAGAATAAACTGGCCTTAAAATTTTACCAGACCACTATGATTCTGCCGCATTTCTTATCCTGGGTAATCGTTGGTTATATTACCTACATCTTACTGGAACCTAATATGGGTATACTGAACCATATTATAAGGTTTTTCGGCAGGGATGGAATCAACTGGTATCTGGAGCCGAAGTATTGGGTGGTAATATTACCGGTGGTCCAGGTATGGAAAAGTGTCGGACTAAACTGTATTATGTATTATGCGGCTTTAATTGGAATTGATGAACAGCTCTTTGAGGCCGCAACGGTGGACGGTGCAAGTAAATGGAAGCAGATCCGCTATATTACCATTCCATCCCTGGTGCCTCTGATGACCGTACTTACAATTTTAAATGTAGGCAGCATTATCAAAGGTGATTTCGGCCTCTTTTATAATATACCCCGTAATGTGGGATTGTTATATCCTACGACAGATATCATAGATACTTATATATATCGGGGGCTTCAGACCGGCGATGATATCGGTATCACTACCGCAGTGGGACTGTTCCAATCCTTTGTTGGTCTGGTTATGGTGGTTGTGACCAATAAGATCGTCAAGAGGATTTCACCTGAAAATTCATTGTTCTAAAGGAGGCAATTGTGAAAAGCAAGCGAGTAAATATTCCGGTTAATCTCTTTTTTATATTATTTTCTTTCTGTTTTATACTGCCATTTGTGTTGATTATATCTTCATCCGTTACGGATGAACAGACACTTTTATCCCAGGGCTATAAGCTGATCCCGTCAAAATTTTCCTTGGAAGCCTACCGGTATATTATGAAAAGTCCGGGGCAGCTGTTAAACTCCTACAAGGTAACGATTTTTTATTCCCTGGCAGCTACCGCGTTAAGTATGGTTGTTATGACTTTAATGGCCTATCCTTTATCCAGAGCCAATTACAAGTACAAAAAGCCGGTGACATTCTTTATTATTTTTACAATGCTGTTTTCTGGAGGATTGATTCCCACTTATATATTAATGACTAAATATCTGCATCTGCAGGATAATATCTGGGTGTATATCTTACCTAATTTGGCAAATGCATTTCATATTATCGTAATCAGGTCTTTCTTCCAGGGATTGCCGCCTTCACTTGTTGAATCTGCAAAGATTGACGGTGCAAGAGAACTGCAGGTGTTTTATAAAATAGTGCTGCCCTTATCAAAACCGGTTATTGCCACAGTTTCTTTATTAAATCTTCTGGCCAGGTGGAATGACTGGAATACTGCTTTGATTTACATTAGAAGCAAGGAATTATTTTCATTGCAGTATCTGCTTCAGCAGATATTAAGAGAAGTGCAGTTTATTAAAGACATGGCAGAGAGTTCACCGGTTGCCGGTATCAGTATAAATCTGACGCAGCTGCCTTCTGAGACCATAAGATTTGCATTGTGTATTGTAGCAGCAGGGCCTATGCTCATAATCTTCCCGTTCTTTCAGAAATATTTTGCGAAAGGTTTAACGGTGGGCGCGGTAAAAGAATAGAGGTTTGAATAGAAAAGGAGAGTATTTTATGTTAAAAAGAATGAGAGTTTTAGTTGTAATCTGTCTTATGTTTTCGCTTGTTCTGACAGGCTGCAAGGGCAGCAGCAATGCACCGAAAGAAAACCCGGAAGCAAAGGAAACAAATGCCAGTCAGAGGGAACCCACGGTCACGAAAGAGCCGGAGGACGAAGCGGAACTGGTAACCTTAAAATGGGTATTCTTAAGTCCCGGTGAACAAAAAGATGCTCAGGAGGTTTGGGATAAATTCAACGAAGAACTTCAGAAATATCTGCCCGGTACAACTGTTAAGTTTGAAGTAATCACCTCAGCAGATTATGCGGAAAAATGGAAACTGATCAGTGCATCCCAGGAAAATGTAGATATTGTATGGCATGGCTGGATGGTTCCTTATGTGACAGAGGTAAGAAAAGGTTCCTATATGGAACTGGATAAGCTGGTTGAAGAATATGCCCCTTCACTCCTTGAGGAAATTCCGGAGAATATCCTGGATAAATCAAGAGTGGACAAAAAGCTTTACAGCATACCCTGCATGCAGCAGATGGTTTCTTATGTATCCACCTTACAGTTCCCTGTTAAGATTTATGAAAAATACAAAGATCAGATTGATGTAGAAAGATTAGCGGAAATATTTAGTTCTCATCAGAAAATGGATCAGGAATTATGGGATGAAATCGAGAAGTATATCGTGATGATCAAAGACGGAGGAGATTTAGACAAAGGTGTCTTCGGCTTTGCGGATCATGTGGAAAAAGGTTATGAGTGGATATTAAATCCTTATAAAATCGATATTTACAGTGATGATTATACGCCTGTTAATCTTTACAGAACTCCGGAATATGAGATTTTTGTAAAGGAATATTCCGACTGGTACCAGAAAGGGTATATCAGAAAAGATATTTTAACAGCAGATAATGTATCCCAGGAAATTTATGAAGTCCGCGGAGGCGGTAATTACCTGGTAGGACAGGGATATTATCCTACCGAATCCGAAATTTCCACAAGTGATGCAGCCGGTTCCGCCACTTATGTGAAGATTCCCTTCGACAATTCACACTATATTCCTTATGCAGCTTCAGCCACTAATATGGCTGTTTCTGCCAATTCCAGGAATCCGGTAAGGGCGATGCAATTAATCGGGCTAATGAACACGGAAAAGGGCAAAGATCTGTATAACTTAATGGTATACGGTATTGAAGGAAAGCATTACAACAAAATCAATGACAAAGAAATCCAGCCAATCGGCTATACTTCACAGCCCACGGCAGACAGCCCTTACGGTCAGTATAACTGGGCTATCGGTAACATCTTTAACGGCTATGAAATTTATATGGAAAACAAGCCTCTCACACTGCAAAATGATTTTATCAGGAAGGTAAATGCAGATGCGGCTCCTTCCAAGATGAAGGGCTTTACGCTGGACACCGATCCGATTAAGACAGAACTAGCACAGGTAAATGCGGTAATCGGTGAATATAAGACTACCTTAAACTCCGGTGCGGCTCCCGATGCAAAAGCCTTGTATCAGGACTTTGTCAATAAGCTGATAAAAGCAGGAGACGATGTTGTGGTAAAAGAGATTCAGCGTCAAATTGATGAATGGCAAGCTTCTAAATAATCTTGAAATAATGAAAGCGGTTATAATGAACGGCAGTTATAGTAAACAGAAAATCGAATTGAAATAGATATAACATATAAAACAGGGAAATAAAAACGTAAAATTCAACAGCTGCAAAATGTAAAAAATGTAATATTTCAAATATTGTAAAATGTAAAACGTAAAATTTCAACTGCTGTAAATTGAAATATAAACCTTCTTCCATGTTTAAAGGAACCTGACAATCCTATAAAACATGGAAGAAGGATTGTTAATGAAGGAAAGAAGTTATTCTGCCCTGTTAATCATAGCAAAATTTCAGATGCATAGAAATCGGTGCAGAAGTGGAGAAGACCATGAAAAAAATGTATTTCGATATTACCATTACAGGGGGAGGGATCGCGGGCATCTGCGCGGCGGTTACTGCTGCCAGAAAGGGATTGAAGGTCTTGTTGATTAATGACCGGCCGGTACCTGGCGGAAATGCCTCAAGTGAAATTGCCGTAACGATATCAGGGGCCAGTCATCATGGTTTAAATCCGGCTATTTATGCGAAAGAAGGAGGCTTGATAGAAGAAATCAGACTCCGGATGTCAAAATACGCCATGGGCGGCGGCTATGATAAATATGCATTGCTGGATGCTGTTTTTTTTGACATGTTATATGAAAATAAGAATCTCCTCTTACTTCTTAATACTTCCGTCTATTCCTGTGAAGTGGAGAATAAAAAAATAACCAGGTTATTTGCCAGACATCATGTCAGCAATGAAGTATACGTTATTGAAAGCAAAATTTATGTAGATGCCACCGGCAACGGAACTTTAGCCTATGAAGCGGGCTGCAGTTATTATATGGGACGGGAAGGCAAAGACGAATACGGTGAGTTTTGGGCACCGGACAAAGCGGATAAATATACCATGGGAAATACTTTTTATTTTGAGACTTACGACTGCGGCCATGAAGTTACCTATACACCTCCTGTCTTTGCCCATAAGGTTGAAAATATGGATTTTATAAAAGAAATACATAATCCCGGGAACTATCGCAGCATAACGGTAAAGGGTGCCCACTGGTCCTTTGAATACGGCGGGCAGGTTGATGTAATTTACCAGAGCGAAGAGATTGATCTGGAACTTCGCAAGCTGATTTTTGGCATATGGGACTACATCAAAAACAGCGGTAACTATCCGGAAGCAAAAAACTATGTATTAAAAAGAATATGTACAAAATCAGGTGCCCGTGAATCCAGACGGTTTCTGGGGGATTATCTTTTAATAGAAAATGATATTGAAAATAAGATCCGCTTTGAGGACGCTGTATGCATCGGCGGCTGGCCTATGGATATCCATGCGCCTTTGGGAATCTATGACACTGCTCCGGCTACTAATTTTGTGCCGGTAACCGGCATATACAATATTCCAATGAGGTCACTTTATACGAAGGATATTGATAATCTGATGCTGGCAGGCAGGGATATCAGTGCAAGTCATATTGCCCTGGGTTCAGCCAGAGTAATGGCTACCTGCGGTGCCATGGGGCAGGCCGTTGCCACCGCCGCAAAATATTGTATTGAGAAAGAACTGTCTCCCAGAGAAGTGACTGAAAATTATAAACAGGAACTGCAAAGAACACTGGCAGAGGATGATCAGACAATTATCGGAATCCATGGGTTAAATCCTGTAATGCAGAACTTTACGGCAGCTGCCGCCAGTGAAAAAAGTTATGAAAATGTTAACGGTGCCGATTTCCTGAAACTGGACCGGGATTACGGTATAGCTTGGATGCTGGAAACAGAGCAGCTTAAGAGTGTAAAGATAAAAATAAAGAACAGTTCCGGCGAAGCTAAGATTTTAAACTATAAAATACTTACAGGTATTCATAAAGAAACCTTTTTACCGGAGGAAGTTGTAAGAACAGGCGAAGTTATTATACCACAAGATTATGAAGGTTGGTTTCAACTGACATTGGATGCGGACAGGGGCAGGGACGGTAAGCTTTACCTTATATTCACAAAGAATGAGGAGCTTTCCTTAGGAATAGCAGACGGCAGGCCGATCGGTGCCATTACCCTGCGCATGTATCGGGCGGATAACTGTGCGGAATGCAACCATGACAGTGTTCCGCTGAATAAGAATACGGGTTACCTCTATTTGGATCACCGTTATGAGAGAAACAGGAATATTTTATTTAAGGATATGGTACCGCAGCAGAGGCTGTTCGCTCCGGAAATGGCTTTATCTCCCTATACAAGACCTTACGGTATTCCGAATATATGGATTGGGAAAGGGGAATGTCCTCATACTCTTACCTTAACAGCGAAAAAGCCGGTGAGTGCAGGTAAAATTGCACTGATATTTGACAGCTTTCTTGAAAATGACAGTACGCAGAAGCTGCCGGAATGTCTGGTAAAAGATTATGAGTTAAGGATATATTGTAAGAATGGCGTAATAACCAGGAATATAAAAGACAACTGGAAAAGATACGAGGTCCATGAGATCTATGCTAAAAAGATTGAGAAAATCGAAGTTACCATTAAAAGCAGCTGGGGTGCCGAGGCCGGTATCTATGGAGTCAATTTAATATGAGATGAGTATGAACCGAGATAATAGAAGACAAACAGCCCTTTATGAAAAAGATGTGCAGTTGTACAGTAAGGATGAGATTAAGAAGGTAATCTTGATTGAGCTGCATTATTAATGGGAGAATGGAACAGTACAGTTTAAGGTTCCAAAGCTTGAGTTGCACCAGATGATCTTAATTGAGTACCAAGGTGTTCTGAATAAAATTGCGTTCCGATAAGCTGTTGTTCCCGACAGAGTTAAGAATACCGGGAAGGAAGGACTATATATGAATTACACCGTCTTTGTAAATGATGAGAATATAAAAATTAGTAAAACAAGTGTATTTCCAATGCCATATAACGAAGTACAGGTAATGGAATATACACAATTTAAAATGAAGGAACCGGTAGATTTGCGCATTAAATCGGATATACCGATTCACAGCGTTGTCATCAGGCCTCTCAGTTTGGGATTGGAGTATACCTGTAACGGGCATGAGATCTTTCTTCATTTAGAAGAGCCAAAAAAGTTTTCCGTAGAGATTAACGGAAGCTATTACAATAACCTGCTTGTATTTGCGGAAGCCTGGAAGTATGAGGATTTTAACCGGTACGCAGAAAATGTGATATATTACGGACCGGGTATCCATACAGTGGATATCCTGAAATTTGAAAAGGATCATACTATACTATATCTGGAGGAGGGGGCATTTCTGAACGGAAAGATGGAATTTAACCGGTGCAGCCATATTACAATCTGTGGATACGGTACCATCAGCATGGAGAAATATCCTCTGGAAGTCAGAAATATCTATCAGAGATGCATCGATGTACTCCATTGCAGGGAGGTAACCATCAAGGACATTACCATTACCGACAGCAATGACTGGAGCCTTCGAATCTTTGGCTGTGATAAGGTTGCTATTGACAATGTTAAAATCTTTGGCTGCCGGGGGAATTCCGACGGAATCGATATCTGCGGCTCCCGAAACGTTCTTGTACAGAACATTTTTACAAGAGTATGGGATGACTCTTTTGTGGTAAAGGCCTTTAATACCGGTGATGTGGATAATGTAATTTTTAAGGATTCCATTCTCTGGAATGACTTTGCAAGACCTTTGGAGGTCGGGGTGGAGCTCCGGGCTGAAAAAATAAGAAATGTCCGTTTTGAAAATCTTGATATTATACATTCTCCCACGGGATATCCCTTAATGGGAATTCATCATGGAGACCGGGCGGAGGTGTCTGATATCCGTTTTGAAAATATACGAATTGAGAATGCACCGGGAGTCCAGCTTTTTGATATCCGGATCAGGGATTCGGTTTGGAACCGGGACAAAGAAAAAGGAAGCATAAGGGATATCACCTTTAAGGATATTTATTACATAGGAAATCCCGGAATAGACTGGCTGCTTTCCAAATCAAGATTACAGGGTTTCAGTGAAGAGGCCCGGATCAGCAATATTACCTTTGACAATATCAACCTTCTTGGAAAAGCAGCGGCCAATGAGACAGAATGCGGACTGCTTACCATGGAATACGTAGATAATGTGAATTTTAAATATAAAGAGGATTCCCCTAAAATTCAGCCCATAGATACCTTGCTTACAATTCAGGAGGACTTTTTCTTATCTGATCAGGGCTTCTATAAGGGAAAAGTCAGGGTGAATCTGAAAAATAAGGGAAATGAACTGCAAAAGAACAGCTTCTGGCTGCAGATTTCCCCTGCCCATACAGGGGAATACAACAGAAAACCGCAGATGTTTGCCTTAGAAGCCGGTGAGAGTATAAGTTTTGACTACGAAATTTTCCTGCCGCCGGGTAAATATGTTATTGCCGTACAGGCAGAGGATGTGAACGTAAGCTATGACTGGCAGTTCCTTCAGCTTGACTGGGTGCTTCCGGAAACAGAGAAAGTGGAGGAAGCTTCCGAACTGGAATTTATTAATTACTACAATATTCGAACAAAGGGGTTAAAGGCCTCTGTTCACGACGGTAAACTGTTGCTGCGATCGGATATTCTTAAAAATAAGAACAACAGCCTGGTAATTTATACGGCACTGCCTGCCCCAAAGCAGGAAGAGGAAGTATTATTTTCCGTGGAAGAGACGGATTTTGGAGTGGTTCCCGCCGTTTTAAACGGAAAGCAAGGTCTCGAGCTTGCCCCGCAGCTGCGCTGTCCCCTGGAAATTACCCTGGTATTTAAAAATGAACCCAAGGTGAAGGAAATAAAGAAAACCCTGTTACCTGGCGGAGGGGACGGGACCGTTTCGGTCTCCCTGGAGGAACTTGGACTGGAAGCGGGGACAAAGCATTTTTGGATGGAAATCGAAGCACAGACCGGTGAGGTTGAAAAATACAGATATCCCTACACGTTGTTTCATTCCGTAACACCCCTTACCAGTGCCCATATGTTTGCGAATGTAATTATTCGATAGATAAAACGGATAAGTGGATAAAACGGATAAGATGTAAAGTAACCCAATAATAAAAGAGGGTATATTTTGATAATCCAAAGGGCTGTATAATAGGTAAGCAATTAAGAGCATAAAAGAAGAGATAAGCTGAAAACAGGCAGAAAGAAGGAAGATTATGAAAACAATATTATTCCAGGGAGATTCTCTCACAGACGCAAACAGAGACAGGGAGGGAAAAGATAAGAACCGGATACTTGGAGACGGATATGTTAATTTTATAGGAGCCAGCTTAATGTGTGACTATCCGGGAATACAGATTTTAAATACTGCCATAGCCGGTAACAGAATCTCTGATCTGTACGGCAGATGGATCGAAGATACTTTAAACATCGACTTTGACATCTTAAGCATTCTATGCGGAGTCAATGATATCGGATATGCTTTAAGAATGAATATGGGAGCGGATGCGGAGAAGTTTGAATTTGTTTACGACAGGATGATATACGAAGTAAAACAGGCAAAACCTAAGGCAAAGATTGTTCTATGCGAGCCCTTTTTATTTAAGCTGGATATCAATGAAGTTAAGAACGGAACAGATATTATAGAAAATTGGGAGGTATGGAACGGACATATGCTTAAGAGAAGGGTCATTGTAAAATCCCTGGCAGAAAAATACCGGACCCTATTTGTTCCCTTTGGCAGTATGTTTGAAAAAGCTCTGGAAAAAGCACCGGCGAAACATTGGTCATCCGATGGAATTCATTTAACCATGGCCGGAAACGAATTAATGGCAAGAGAATGGTTAAAGTGTGTTGAAGGAGAACCGGATGTATTAATTTCATAATGACAGAAAAGAAATAATATTTGATAATTACAATACTCCCACCCCCTGGATGAATTACCTGTCCAAGGGTACCTTTCATACCATGATGTCTAAGGCGGGAGGCGGTGCGGCGACATAAACAGCAGATTTCATAAGGTTTACTTGTATTTTTCAATATGCTATAGTTAAATAAATAAGATGTGTTTTTCTGTTAGAAAATAAATCTGCCTGTGAAAATGACATTTCTATACAGAAGTTTTATAAAGCTTATCCCTGCCTGTCTCTGCCGGGTAAATAGATTAATTTAATATAGTGCATAGTAATTTGATAAATATCAGAAAAATTCAACGAGGAGATGAAGTATGTATCAGGTAATCGTAGTAGATGACGAACTCGTAATCCGTTGCGGTATTACGAATTTCATCAATTCCGAAATTGAAGATTTTGAAGTATTGCATAGCTTTGGTGATGGAGCGGAAGCGATCGATTTTTTAAAAACAAAGGATATCGATTTAATTATTTCTGATATCAAAATGAACCGTATATCAGGAATAGAACTTGCAAAATACCTTTTTGAAAATAAACCTTATATTAAAGTGATTTTACTAAGTGGTTACCGGGAATTCGATTATGCCAGGTCTGCCATACAGTACGGTGTAAAAAATTATATCTTAAAGCCTACTAACTTTGCAGAATTCAAAGAAGTAATGTCACAGATGAAACTGGAACTGGATCAAAGCCGGGCGAAAAAAGACCAGGTATTGTTTATGGATAAAATCAAGTTATTCTATTCCAATATTTTATCCAATAAGAAAAAGGAAGCGGCAGACACCTTGCTGTCCGTTTTTGAGGATTTGAAAGACAATTCACCGGTGAATACCGGGCAATACATTTATGATCTGTATGAGATTATTTTCGATAAGCTCAATTTGTATTTAAAGCTTCAGTTCAGTGCGGACAAATTCAATTTAAAACAGCTGTTAACCCGGAACAGTGTACAGGGGTTAAAGGACAATGCCCTGGATATCCTGGAGCGGATTTCAGGCCTGTTATTAAATGAAGAGGCATCCCATGAATTCCTGCTTCAGGACATAAAGGAATATATGCATGAGCATCTCCATGAGGACATTTCCCTCCAGGATGCTGCCGATAAGATGTTCTTCAGTACAGTATATTTCAGCAGATTTTTCAAAAAGCAGACCGGTGAGACCTTCAGCAATTATCTGCTGCGGATCCGGATGGAGCAGGCTGTTAAGCTCTTAGAGAAAAACCTGAAGGTTACGGAGATAAGCGAAGCCTGCGGATACCATGATCCCAGTTATTTTACACGTATTTTCAAAGAATATTATAAATACACTCCCAAAGATTATGCCAGAAGGTTTATGAGCTGTAAATAGGAGATCGGGGGGAACATAAAGTGAAAAAAAACAACACATGGTCATATATAAAAAGCTATAAATTCAACAGCATGTTTATCCGCAACTTCCTGCTGGTCTTTATTATGTTCTCCATCCCCTTCTTTCTGCTCAATGATTTGTATTACAGAAATGTGGAGCATATCGCAAAAGATGAAATTATTATGGAAAATAACTCTTTGCTCTATGGCGTAAGAGACATTTCGGATACCATATTAAGCGACTGCGATATGCTCTGTACTTATATTTCTTATAATGACAATGTGCAGATGTTTATGGTCAATGACTGGTTTACGGATATTAACAGCAAATCCATGAAGGAATTTACCCAGTTGGTAAGGGCCCTGCCTTTGATTTATAAATACATTGATTCCATCTATGTGTATTCGGAGTACAATAAGTCCGTATATATCGGTGAAAGAAAAAGTCCTATCAAGGAGTTAAAGGACATTTCCTGGCTGGAGGAATATAACAGTCTGGAGGATATTTCCGGCCGCACCATTCCAAGGTTAAAAAACAATAATTACCCGAAATTAATATCAATCGTGAAACCGATTATCATTGATCGTGAAAAAAAGGGAGCTGTTGTTTTAAACATAAACAGTGAAAAGCTCCATAATATCATTACCACGGAAAAATACCAGAATCATAGCAATATCTATCTGTTAAATGACAGCGGCAGCATTATTATGTCCAGTGAGGAAGAACAGTTCGGAAACAGCATAAAGGATATCCCTTATCTGAAGGAGGTAATGGAAAGGGACAGTGCCGCATCTGTTATTAAAAAGATAGACGGAATGGATTCCGTGATTTCGGTAACGCCGTCTGCAAAGTTTGGTTTTACCTATATCAGCATAACCTCCATGCTTCATTACCAGAACAAACTGAATCAGTTGAAATCCCAAATACTGCTCTTGATCATACTTTTAATTGTTTTAAGTATGGTATTTGCTTATTTTACCGCAATCAGAAGCTACAAGCCGGTAGCTGAAATCATTACGGTTCTGGAGGAACCCCAAAAGTTTAATGACTATGGAGATCCCAGAAAAGCCAGGTTGAATGAACTCAGATATATTATCAGTACCATCTTAAAGCAGATACATACCAATGAGGTTATGAAGGATGAGCTGGAAAACAAATTAAAACTGCTAAACCAGTCCCAGGTTGCCATGCTGCAATCCCAAATTAATCCCCATTTTCTCTATAATACGCTGGAAACCATTAACTGGATGGCTTTTGACCTGACCAAAAGTGACAATAACGTATCAAGAGCGGTAAACAGTCTGGCACAGCTCTTCCGAAACAATGTGTATCTGGGAGACTATATCATTCCGATCGGGCAGGAAATTGAAAACACAAAGAATTACCTGAATATTCTGGAATTAAGATATGGGGATATCTTTAAAGTCATATGGGATATAGATGAAAATATCAAAGGTTATTCCATCATTAAAATCTGCCTGCAGCCAATCATTGAAAATGCAGTATATCACGGCATAAAACCAAAAGGCAGGGAAGGGCTGCTGAAAATCCGCGGAGAAATAAACGGTAATGAGAGTATTCTCTTTCGCGTAAGTGACAATGGGGTTGGAATGAATCCTTTCCGTTTAGCAGATATGAACCGGAAATTAAACGACCGGGAGAACCAACTGGAAGACCATATCGGTATCTATAATGTCAATCAGAGAATTAAAATCGTATTTGGGAATGATTATGGGGTCAGCATAGAATCGGAGGAAAATATTGGTACGGAAGTTTTAATAAAACTTCCAATGGTTAATCTGAATTGACAGCAGTCTTTATACCATTCCTTTTTGTTCCGTCACCGTTCCGTCCTGCGGGTAAATTGAGAAAAAACGGGTATTTTTAAAAATCCGGACAAGTCAGGACAAAAGGACAAAAAAGCCAGAATTCCTTGACTTTACTGGTTTTTTAGCTTATAGTATATTACTATATGGTCCGTTAATTTGGGATTTCATTCCTGGTAAAAGGGTCTGCCGGTTGACAGACCCTTTGCCTTATGCAATAATTCTGATATTTTTTATGTTGTGACAGGAGGGGACATGAAAAACTTTTTATTAAAGCATCATTTACTGCGTACACTTGTCGAGTTACGCGGGAATCCCCGGGCTTGTGTTTATACGGAGCCTATGTGGGGGCTGTCCATGAACCTTTGTTTGCCATATGCCACGGTATACATGCTGACCTTTGGCATGAGCGATGTACAGGTGGGAGTGGTAACTTCGATTTATATGTTTTCCCAAATGGTTTTTGCTTTCTTATCCGGTATCATCGTAGATAAGATGGGACGCAGGTTGAGCACCATGGTGTTTGACTTCCTGGCGTGGAGCCTTCCCTGTCTGATCTGGGCATCCAGCCAGGGCTTCTGGTTTTTCGCAGTAGCGGCACTCCTAAACGGTACAATGAAAATAACCACGGTATCCTGGGATTGTCTGCTGGTGGAGGATGCACCAAGGGATAAAATAACTCATATTTACTCATGGGTCATCATCAGCGGTAATCTATCAGCCCTCTTTGCACCAATATCTTCAATTTTGGTAGCGCGGCTGACACTGACACCGGCTATAAGAATACTCTACATAAATGCTTTTATTATCATGACGGCCAAGCTTTTTATATTATATAAGTTTTCCAAAGAGACAGCTGTCGGGAAAATCAGGAAAGAAGCGGCCAGGAAAATGTCTTGGGGTGAGATGCTGTCCGGTTACAAAGGAGCGGCACGCATGATACTCACCTCGCGAGGCACGATATTTGCCATAGTAATCAGTGTGTTGGTTGAAATTGTAGGAATGATTGGAATGACTTTCTGGCAGATTATTGCATCTCGCCGTATCGGAGTCCCGGATACCTTGCTGCCGATTTTTCCTATGGTACGGAGCATACTCTCGATCCTGCTTTTCTTTACAGTTATTTCACGAATTAAGCAATCAAAGCTGAAATGGCCGCTCTATGGAGGTTTTTTCAGCGCCATTGTCAGCTGTGTACTGCTGATTTCCATATCGGGCACCGGAGTGTGGGGATATGTAATCCTATTTGTCTCGTTATTGTTTGAAGCACTGGGGTCAGCCGTACTAAATACACTCAGGGAGTCGCTGGTTGCCATACATGTTAATCCGGAGGAACGTTCCGGAATCATGGCATTACTTCAGACAACAGTTATGATGGTGAGTGTACCCTTTGGATACATAAGCGGACTTTTAAGTGATATCTCAAGGGCCCTGCCCTTTGTCCTAAGTATTTCTCTGCTGCTGTTAGGTATTCTGGCGACAGCCTTGTTTTACCGTGGTCAAGATAAAAAAAAGGAAGCAGTGGTATCACTGCCTCGGCTTGAATAGGGATAAAATGAAAAAATACTGGACTAAGAGTTATCCGCTAATATGTACGCGGTAAAATTTACTGCGCGAAGATTGGCTTTTCTGTTTCTCAATGGATAATATTAACTTTGTCCGGGAAGTCATCGTTATTCTAACGTGGTTGAGAATCTCATTTCTCAACCCGTATTTTATTTCTCCCAAGTTCCGGTTGGATATTCCAAAGCGCTTTATGCCGTCTCCACTGAGAGATTCCTTTTATTTATCTTTTAAACATAATTCCGATCTCTTTCTTTTAGGGCGGGTCAAAGCGGATAGCCCAAGGGAGTGGAATTATGGTTTTTTATTGTCACATTATGTATATTTAAGGTATATTATGTTAGTATAATTATTTTCTGAAGGATAATAGTATGGTACCGCCCTTTCAGTCATGTAAGACCTGAAGTTTTTTATGTAATTGGTTACTGGAACGAGGGGGCTGCTAATGGTGATGCCGAAATCCGTATCAGGATAATTATTTTAGCTTTAAGGTTAGCTATGTTACAAGCATTGAAATTGATAATGTACAGAATATAACCCTTGTTGTATGTCAGTCAAAAAAATGGTGTAACCCTGATTCGTTAAGGAGGAATTTTATTATGCCAGTATCAATTTTACTTCCAAGTGATGATACTTTTATTGCTTCGGCTTACCCTACAACTATCTTTGGCAGTTATCCCTTTTTATATATGGGTGTATATGTAGCTCCGGGAGATAATTACAGGACGTTATTAAAATTTGACCCGTCCGCCATTCCTCAAGGCAGCAGCATTCTTGAGGCGGCATTAAATCTTTATATATTCAGAAAAGACGTCCCCGGTCCGGAAATTATAAGTGTTAATTTAAATCAAAGCGATTTCAGCCAGAATACGGTGACGTATTTAAATGCACCTGCTGTTACGCCCACGGGCATTACCGCAACCGTTACTGATGCAGATTTAAACAATTTTATCAGTATTGATATAACTCAGCTTGCACAGCAATGGCATACAAATCCTGCGGCAAATAACGGTATTACAATAATTGCTCCGGAAAATACCTATTCCTTAATTGGCAGTTACAGTACAAACTTTTCCGACAGCAGCTTATATCCATTTCTTCAGGTAACTTACCAGGACAGCTGTAACTGTACCAGTGACATGATCAATGAAGTAACACAATCGGGAGATTATATTATTAACGAGTCAAATACGCTTTTGTTAAACCAAAGAATACTTGGTACTTTCAGTGTTGAAAACACCGGGTTTACCAATGGACTTGCCGTACTTCAAATCCTGAACGGCAGCAGCATCTGGGTGGATGAAAAGTCGGCAGAAGTAAGCCCCGGACAGACCAGGGTACTGTCTACCACAGCCTCCAGGCTGGATGAAAGAATAGCCATTGTCGGTATCATTGATCCTATTGTTTCCGGAGCTGTTGGCAGTACACTGAATGCAAGCGACAATCTTTTTAATCCGAACAATGTACCCCTTACCTTTCGCTCAGACAATCCTGATTTTTTTGTAGACCCAAATACCGGTGTTATTTCAATTAATAATTCGGGTTCTGCCGTAATAACCGTGACTACAAAAAATATTGACGGCCCCAGCATATCATTTACAGTTATAGCCATAGGAAGCAACTCCGTATATAATCAAACCCAGGGTACTTTCTATACTACGATTCAACAGGCCATAAATGCCGCCAATCCGGGCGATGTTCTCCAGGTCGGACCAGGAAACTATCCCGAAAATGTGACAATTGACAGACGGATTACTCTAAATGGTTCCGGAAGCGGCGCCGGGGGAACAATAATTAATCCGGTGTCAGGAGTCGGCATATCAATTTCAAACGGTGGGTTGAATCAGGCCGAGCGGCTGGTAATATCAGACTTGCAGGTCACCGGTGCTTCCCAGGGTATTTCGACCATAGGAAGCAATCAGCCCAGCTTTATTACTCTTTCCAATGTGGCATTGCTGAATAATTTGAATAACGGCTTTAATATTAATGTTATGCCCGCTTTTCCTGTTATGAACGATCTGATTGTAACAGGCAGCAACTTCTCGAATAACGTTGTTGCAGGGTTCAGAGTCCCGACTTACGCCCAGGTTTCCAATGTTACGATCCAAAACAGCATGTTTAACGGAAATGCCAATGGAATACTTGTATTTTCAGGAACTGCAACATTTAATAATATTAGTATTTCGAATTCCCAGTTCAACAACAACTCCTCAAAGGGAATGTATTATGAAGCGCTGAACAATGCATTTCTGACAAATAATACTATCAATAACAGCGGTACCGCCGGAAATTTTGCAGCAGGTATAGATATCAACCTCAAAAACGGCAACTACCAGAACGTCAATCTCATTAACAATACGGTAACCAACAGCGGGAACGGCGATCCTGTAAACGGTGCGGCTGCCGTAATAAAAGGCAGGAATGACGGTATCAACAACGGTACCCTTACCGATGTGACCGTATCCGGCGGCACTTACTCGAATGCCCCGGTCGGAATACGATTTGGCGAGACCGGTCAAAATAACAGTTATCCAACAGACACCGTTGTAACCGGTGCGACGATTGTAAACAACGGAATCGGTCTGCAAAACGTTACAACAGTTACAATTACCCAGAACAACAATACCTTTATCAATAATGGCGTAGATATTGCAGGAAATTTCAATTAAATAAATTGACCGGAATTAACAATAAGGCACTGAGAAATCAGTGCCTTAACTATTTCCCTGCCCATGTGATTTGCATAGTAAAACGGTGCCCCAAATCCCACCCAAGAGCAAAACCTCAAAAATACCCATAACGTGAATAATATAGGTAAACGAAAAATCCTGTAATAATGAGATAAGGTGGTTTACTCCTAATAACCAACAGAGAACAGTTGATTGAAATATTAATATTTTCATATATTGGATGTTTTCTTTTACAAGTGCTACTATAATTGCACCTATAATACCAATGTTCCATAAGGCTATTTCACGCTGCCAGCCGGTACTATTGCCCCAACTTGTAAATCTTCCTCCTAAATTTGGAAAGCAAAATTGCCAGATAAATGCACCGCCACAAGCAATGAGCATGAATAGAAGATAGACCCTGTAGTGCCTGATTGTAATAATTGTTTTTATCCGTTTCAAATTATCCCTCCTAAATATGAAATATGTTTCATATTTAGAGTATACAACGCTTTGTTTGGAGAGTCAATAGAATATGAAATATATATCATATTTATTGATTTTGCAAAATCTTTGCTATATAATATAGCTAAACGGATAAGAGAGGTGGGAACAGAATGGCAAAGCAAGAAATCAGGGAACCAATACAAAAAAGATCGATAGAGAAAAAACAAAGTATTATAAAGGCAAGTTACAAGCTTTTTAGCGATAAAGGTTACTATAAAACTAATACTGCGGAAATTGCACAAGAAGCTGGTGTTTCAACAGGTATTGTATACAACTATTTTAAAGATAAAAAAGATATCCTCATAGAAGTGATTAGGTTTTATATTTCTTCGCTGTCAGAACAGTTTCAGCCCTTACTATCTGCACCGATAAATAAAAATTATTTACCAGCCATGATAGAACAATTCATTGACATATCCATTGCATCACACACAATGAATATGGAAGCTCATAATGAGTTTTGGGCTCTTTCCCTGCTTGAAAAAGATATACTTAACTTATTTAACGATTTTGAAAATGCTGTATTACTAAAACTTTATGAGTTATTGGCGGCTGCAGGATTTTCTAAGACTAATTTGCTTGAAAAAGTGAGAATTAGCTATGGAATTGTAGAACAGGTATGCCACTATAATATTCAGCAAAAACTGCTGCAGGAAGAACTGGATACCACTAGATCACTTGCAATTCACACAATAGTGACTTTATTGAATGATACGAGGTGATTTCAAAGGCCAGAAAAAACCAAGGTTTAAATTTGACATTACTTTAACAATGTGATATTATAAAGCAATAAAATAATATCGACAAGTGAAGTTTGTAGGAAAATGGCTGTGGCCTGCCGAAGGAGTAACACTCTCAGGTACTCGGAGATCCGGGTGAGGACTATGAATGGATGTAACTCTGGAGAATCTCATTATTGGGTGCCGAAGGTGTAAGGCTCGAATTGTTCGTGCTAATCTCTCAGGCAAAAAGACAGAGAAGCTGTGCGCAGGAATTTTTGCGCTTTTTTGTGCATGTCCAGAGTCAAACCATAAGTTTATGGTTTGGCTTTTTTTATTATTTTTTTGTTTGTCTGATAAAGACAACAGATACAGCAATCATTCATTATGGTTGCTGTGCAGTTATGTATTAAGTTTAGAAGGAGTATTTTTATGGAATGGTTTTCTAATTTAGTCTGCAGAATCAACGCAGTGTTATGGGATGTATTTTTAATTATTGTTCTCTGTGGTGTTGGCATTTATTTTACGATTCTTACCAAAGGTATACAATTTCGCAGATTTAAACAGAGTTTTAAACTAACATTTGGCTCAATTACTTTAAGGGGAAAGGAAGCCAGCGATAAGGAAGGAATGACCTCGTTTCAGTCTTTGCTTACCTCTGTGTCAGCCCAGATCGGGACGGGAAATCTGGCAGGTGTGGCTACTGCTATGGTGTCCGGTGGTCCTGGTGCGGTGTTTTGGATGTGGGTCAGTGCAATTTTAGGTATGGCTACTATTTATGCAGAAGCCACTCTTGCCCAGCGTTATAAAACGACAGAAAACGGCGAGCTGGTTGGCGGACCCGTTTATTACATCCGTGCTGCCCTCAAGGGGCCTGTTGGCAAAGTGGTTGCTGCTGTTTTTTCCGTTTTGATTATTATTGCACTAGGTTTCATGGGCAATATGGTACAGGCCAATTCTGTTGGCGGTGCCATGGAAGCAGCTTTCGGGATTCCTTCCGAAATTATTGGGGGGGCTTTGGCACTTGTTTCCTTATTGGTATTCCTAGGTGGTGTTAAGCGGATTGTTGCTGTTGCAGAAAAAGTAGTTCCTTTTATGGCGGTTTTCTTTACTCTTGCATCACTGGTGGTGATGGTTGTAAATTTCCGTAACATTATTCCTGCTTTTTATGATATTTTTGTTGGTGCATTTAACCCTCAGGCAGTTTTAGGCGGTATCTTAGGCGTAAGCGTACAACAGTCCATCCGGTTTGGTATCGCACGTGGATTGTTTACTCATGAGGCTGGTATGGGATCAACGCCTCACGCACATGCTTTGGCACGTGTCAAAGACCCTTGTGAACAGGGCCTTGTTGCCATGATGGGAGTTTTTATTGACACCATTGTTTTATTGCCCTTAACGGTTCTGGCAATTTTGACTTCAGGTGTATTAGGATCCACCGATGCGGCGGGTGAATTCATTACCGGAATTGAACTGACACAGTCTGCTTTTGCACAGGTCTTTGGCCAATTAGGGTATGTTATCATTGCAATCTGTGTACTTTTCTTTGCTTTTGCAACCATTATGGGCTGGTACTTTTTTGGCCTATCTAATGTTAAATATCTCTTTGGAAAAAAAGCGGTTTCTATTTATGCAATACTGGTTTCTGTTTTTGTAGGTGTTGGCTGTGCACTTAAGGTTGATCTGGTGTGGAATTTGGCAGATCTTTTTAATGGGTTAATGGTTATCCCTAATATTTTAGCTCTGGTAATTCTTGGAGGAGTTGTTGTAAAACTTACCAGGAACTGGGAAGCCGGGAAGGTTAATAACTTTGACAAAGATTAAAATTTACATAGCACTTTGACCTATATCCTGCATCTATATTGTACTAATGACACAGCTAACATGGAAGAAAAAAGACTTAATCACTCTCGTTGTTTAAGTCTTTTTTTAAAGGACTGTGATCTGCTTCCCGAAGGATACCACAATATCATGTTGTGTGGACAACCCAGTGAACTTAAGGGTTGCCTGGCTCAGCAGCCAGGTGGAAACTTAAATACAGCTACTTCACAGAAGCCCCCACTTCAAATCGTAGATTAAGTGGTCGGTAATTCATCAGCAGCCGTAAACCTGGTAATAACCTTGAGGATATCCGCATATCGGGCATATTTCGGGAGCGCATATTCCGCTTAATATGTTGCCGCATCCTATACAAATCCATAATTTTTCTTCCTCTTTGCAGAATAGCCGGTTACTTTCCATATTTTCTACAAGAGTTTGTAAAGTACTGTAATGATTCAGCTTAATATTTGCAATACCATTAAATAAAGAGGCCAAATCATTATAACCTTCTTCCGTTGCAATAACTGAAAAGTCACTATATAAATTATTTGCGACATAGGCTTCTCTATTCGCTGCATCCATTAAATTTTGAAATGTATTTGTATCTCCGTCGTTAAGTACCCGTCGTAATCTTTCAGCTATAAATTGTGCATTTCTGGAGAGCGTTTCAAAAACAATGCTGATTTCCAGAAATACTTCGTTATCTGACTGTTTCCTATAAAGTCCATATAATGCATCCGTTTCCAACTCATTCTCTAATGCGGCCTGCAGGTTAAGATAAGTCCTACTGTTCTGAAAGTCCAAATTATCTCCTTACAATACTTTTGTATTATTTTGATATATAGTATGTATTCCGGATAAACTTTATGTCTCTGCTTAAATTATATTCCTTAACATTTTCAATAACCTGATTATCTAAATTACATTCAATAAAGCGGTCTATGGAATTATGAATTATATTAAACGGGATAAATGCACATCAACGCCGCAGGGCGGCGCATACCATGTGAGCTGTTGGGGGACATGGTATATTGACGTAAAAGCAGTTTTTTCTTTACCTGCATTTTTATTTTATTAAATATTATATTCATTATTGACTTTAATATTATTATATATTATATTTAATTTTATTAAAGGAGGAGTTTATTATGTCAATCGAAGTTGTACCTGAATGGATGGTAAATCTTGATGATGAGGATATTTCATTCATTAAAAAATTTATTCTGGCGTCAGGCTCACTGAAAGAAATTGCGAATCAGTATCGTGTTACTTATCCAACCGTACGGTTAAGGCTCGATAAATTGATACAAAAAATTCAGATTAGTGAAGATAATGTCAATGAGCCTTATATCGCTTTAATAAAGCGGCTTGCCGTTAATGAAAAGCTTGATTTTGAGACTGCTAAAATTTTGATTTCGGAATACAAAAAAATTAAAAAGGAGGAAAAATAGATGAGGAACGCTACTATCACGCTGATTCTTATATTATTATTTATACCAGGAGGTATCTGGTTACAGATTTTCCTATCCAGGAGAGACAGTAAATGGTTTGGACTTATACTGCCGTTTATCAGCTTTGCCTGTTCTCTTCTCACGGTTTTTAACCTTGTAGCTTATAACGGGATGACGAACTGGGAGATTTTATGGTTGACTGTATCCGTATTGTTTATATCCAATATTCCAACAATGGTTTTAATGATCATCTACTTCGCCTGCCGTGAAAAAATAAAACGCAGGAACGAACTTGACAAAATGAATGTTCAGGATTTGGAGTGACTTAACAAACCGTTTTTCACCTCAAATGGCTTAAAATTAGTGGATTCATAAAATGGCTTTCATGCCTGAAATTATAAAAGAAAGGGTATCTGCCACCAGGTCATCCGGATTTTTTTGATTTTTCCGCATAAAATATGACTGTGAAGAACTGTATATAGCAGCACCTATCATTGTTGCGGCCATCTCTATTTTCCCTGGGTCCTGACTTTTCAACGCCGTTCTGTTTGACAGCAATTGTATTATGATTTCCTGTAACTGAGATTTAACTACCTGCTCAACATGGCTTGCTATTGATTTCGCATTGATTCTGCATTTTTCATAAGCATAAATATGATATTCGTATACCAGCAGGATAAGTTCCCGTCCGGTTTCTTCCGAAAATTCCTGCCCGGGATAAATCCGGTTCGAAATCATTTCATTGAAAACTTTGGTGATCATTTCGTCCAGTACTTGGTATTTGTCAACGTAATGGGCATAAAAGGTTGCCCGATTTATAGTTGCCTTTGCTGCGATGTCTTTAATCGTGATTGACTCAAAATCTTTCTTCTGGGCAATTGTCATAAATGCATCCTGTATTAGTTTTCGTGTCCGCACAACCCGAGGGTCGGTATCCTGTTCCCGTGGCATTATTGATCTTCCTTTCCCGCTTATATGCGTCAGATTCTTTCTATTGTTACTTAAACAACACATTTAAAGATTTGATGATTGTATCAATGAATGAAACATATTATTATGTTATCATACAAGTGTTGTTTTTACAACTTATGTATAATAATTTTTGAAAGAAAGAAGTTTGAAGAAAAAACATCGTCATACTGAAAGAAGTTCAAAATGAAATCAGAAGGATTTTATTTTGAACTTCCTGTATTATTTGAAATGCCGCAGGTCGTATCATGACAGAAGAGTGAAGGAAGAGTATTTTCATAGAATGTATTATAAAAACAGAATTCACTTTGGTTTTTTCATCAGATTATGTACGCTGTCGGCGTCGGAATGAGAGGTAAATATGAAAGATATTAAACAAATAAGACTTTTGATTTTTGGTGCAGGTGTAATAGGAAGCGTATATACGGTTAAATTTGCCGAAGCGGGAATTGACGTTACATTGTTTGCCCGTAATAAACGGCTGGATACATTAAGGCAAAATGACTTGCAGTATTATGAAAAAGGGGTTATTAAACGGATTAAAGTAAAATTAATTGACAAACTTGAGGCGGATGATATTTATGATTATATTTTGGTGCCGGTCCGTTATGATCAGGTCGAATCTGCACTTGTGGCACTGCGGGATAACCGGAGCAAAAATATAGTCACTATGACAAATATTTCGGTCGGGTATGATTCCTGGCTGAATATTGTTGGTGACAGGCTTCTGCCGGGCTTTCCAAGTGCCGGAGGAGATATCAAAGACGGCATTTTACATGCCCGGTTCGGACCGAAGTTTATCCAGGCTACCATATTCGGTGAAATAAATGGAAAGGTGACTAATCGTGTAAAAGGGCTGGCTGAGATATTCAGCTTTGCAAATCTGCCATACACGATTCCGATAGACATTTCAGCGTTTCAGATTACCCATGCGGCCATGGTTGTAGGTATGAACAAAGCATTTTTTACGGATAATGGAATTATGGACCAGGCAGCTGCCAGAAAGATAGAAACGCTGCGTAACATGGTTATGATGACGAAAAAGTATATACGTTTGTTAGAAAAGAAAGGAATTCCCATTACGCCTCCAAAAATGAAACTTATTTTGAAATGTCCGGATTGGCTGATCATATCTGTATTCAGAAAACTGATGGGCACGAAGTTTATGACAGATACCTTGCTGGGGGAACATGCGGTTTCCGCAAAAAATGAAATCCTGCTGCTGGATAAGGACTTCCTTAAATCTTTTTAAAAATATTTATAAAACTGACATACTGCTGTCCGCTTTGTATTTTATAATGATTGAATCAGACAAAGATTGGAGATGGATATATGGGCAAGGAATATATTAATTTAACCTTGGATAATCTGGACAGTGAGCACTTGTGCTGCGCCATATCCGATAAAAAGCATCAATATGGTGTAAAGGCAAAAAGAGACTGGTTGAAAGAGAGAATCGGTGAAGGGCATGTTTTCAGAAAATTGAATGCAAAAGGCAAGGTATTTATAGAATATGCTCCGCTTGAAAAAGCCTGGGTTCCCATTACCGGCGATAACTATATATACATCTATTGCTTATGGGTTTCAGGAAGCTTTAAGGGGAAAGGTTATGGAGGGGATTTGCTTTCGTATTGTATCGCCGACGCGAAAAGGCAGGGAAAGTCAGGAGTCTGTGTTATCAGTACTGAGAAGAAAAAGCCGTATTTATCGGATAAAAATTTTATGGAGAAGTACGGGTTCAGAATCGTTGATACGATTAACGGCGGTTATCATTTACTGGCATTGTCAATTGACGGAACAAAGCCCCAATTTGCAGAGAATGCAAAAAGGCAGGGCATAACGGATAAGGAATTAACTGTTTATTACGGTATACAATGTCCATATATTCCAAATTGCATTGAACAGATTGAATATTATTGTAAAGTAAATCAAATACCGCTTACCTTAATAGCGGTTGACACATTGGAAAAAGCAAAGTCGCTCCCTTGTATTTTCAATAATTGGGCCGTATTTTATGACGGTAAGTTTCAAACGGTACAATTGCTGAATGAGGGAAATTTAAAAAAGATAGCAGCAGACTAAATGTTTTCTGCATCTCAACTGCTTACCAAAACACCGTACTATACTGTTATAGCTAACAATATAGTACGGATGGAAAACCGCTGCCCGGGTTATAATTCGCAGATGTTATAAATTTCGTGTAATTCCTTAATCATATAGGTGCTTTTTATATCTTCTGACCTTGTCTGCGCTTTTTTATTAAACCAGCAGGTATCCATGCCTGCAAGAATCCCGCCTTTGATATCTGTACTGAGGGAATCCCCGATGATGAGGGAGTCCTTCAGGCTAAAACCTGAAATATGGCCGGTAACGTAATCAAAGAATTCTTTCAGGGGCTTTTGATAACCAATATATTCAGAGGTAAATATGTCTTCAAATAAATCATATAGTCCGGCCTGCTTTATACGCTTTAGCTGAGTAACGGTAACTCCGTTGGTTACAACAAAGAGACGGTGGGTTTTTGAAAGAGTACGGCATACCTCTAAGGCACTCTCTGTCAGCTGATGGCCGTTACCAAGGAATTCCCGGTACTGTCTTTCCCATTCCCTGCCGTTAACCGTCTTACCCGTCTTTTCCATAGTCTTTGAAAATCTTGTATTTAATACTTCATTTAAGGATAGGATCCCATTCTCATAATTTTCCCATAACTGTTTATTCACGGAATGGTACAGCTTTAAAATTTCATCGGTTAATGTAATGCCGTGAACGGTAAATAGTTTATCTAAAGAATCTGCTTCATTGGCAGAAAAGTCTAAGAGGGTATCGTCTAAATCAAAAAGTAGAATTTTATATTTCATGCGCTACTCCTTTCCGAATAATTATTGAACTTACCTCTGTCCCGTAATTCCTGCTATTATAACATGAATCTGATAAAAAAGGAAAGGATTAATTATGAATTGATCTGTAATTGTTTCATATGGAATTGTTATATTTTTACACTCTATTTTTTACTTCGTATTATGTAAGTTTATGTAATATACGAATTTAAGGTGTTAATAATATGAAAGGAGCGGTACCGAACAAATTTTCATCCTACCGTTGCATTTTATTTACAAGGGATATACAATTATAGTAAATTTCAATGACAGGAGGACATCCTATGACATCAGAAGCTCTTAAGCTTTTCAGTCAATATACAATAGATTGGTTTTTAAGTTCCCTCGGGGCTCCGACGGCGGTACAGGAAGCCGCCTGGCCGGCTATTGCAGGAGGCGGTGATACGCTGGTATCGGCACCCACCGGAACAGGAAAGACCCTGTCGGCATTTCTGGTATTTATAGACAGGCTGAAAGCACAGGCAAGGGAAGGAACCCTAAAGCAGGAACTGCAATTGATCTATGTATCCCCTTTAAAAGCACTGGCAGGGGATATCCGTGAAAATCTGCGGCGCCCCCTGGAAGGGATACAAACGGAGGAGCAAAAAAAGGAAGAAAAAGTACCGGTGGATCTGGATATAGCCATCCGGACCGGCGATACACCCCAGAAGGAGCGGCGCAGGATGATAAAAACACCGCCCCATATACTGATTACCACTCCGGAATCTTTATATCTGATGCTGACGGGCAAAACCGGGCAGACCATCCTGCAAACGGCACAGTATATTATAATAGATGAGCTGCATGCATTGATCGATTCCAAAAGGGGAGCCCATTTAATGCTTTCCATTGCCAGGCTGGACAGGTTATGCAAGAAACCGCTGCAAAGAATCGGGCTGTCGGCAACCATTGAACCGTTAGGCCGTGCCGCCGAATATTTATCGCCGGAAGCTGTAACCATAGTTGCCCCAAAGATGGAAAAAGAGGTAAAATTCATCATTACCAGTCCCTTTGCCGAAAAAAAATCATTAAGCCGGGACCCGATCTGGCAGGAGCTTGCCGGCACTATCTATGCTTACTGTAAAGATACGAAAAGCGTCATCGCCTTTGTGGAGGGGAGGATGTATGCGGAAAAGCTTGCCTATTATATTAACCAGTTGGGAGGGGAGGGCTTTGCAAGAACACACCATGGAAGCTTATCCAAGGAACAGCGCTTTGAAGTGGAGCAGTCGCTTAGGAATGGGGAACTGCGTTTATTATGTGCCACTTCCTCCATGGAACTTGGAATTGACGTAGGTGATATCGATCAGGTTTTTCAGATTGGCTGCCCCCGTTCCATCTCCAGCACCATGCAAAGATTAGGACGTGCCGGCCATAATCCCGGCCGTGTCAGCGTAATGCATATGTTTCCACGGGCAGCGGCAGAAGGCCTGTACTGCGGCCTGACTGCAGAGGCAGCAAGAAACGGGGGTGTGGAATCTTCCCATCCCCCCAGACTGTGCCTTGACGTATTGGCCCAGCATTTGGTATCCATGTCGGTTAACAGCGGATATAACCTCAGAGAGGTTCTGGAATTATTGCCCCGTGCTTATCCCTTCCGTGAGGTGACCCATGAGGATGTTCACGATGTATTATGCATGCTTTCCGGGGATTATGAACATGACCGTGACATACCGGTCCGGCCAAGGCTTCTTTATGACAGGATTCACGGGTATGTAGAGGGGGATACTTACAGCCGGATGCTGGCGGTGTCCACAGGAGGTACCATACCCGATAAGGGCTTGTATACCGTAAGGACAGAAACCGGGGTAAAGCTTGGAGAACTGGATGAAGAATTTGTATTTGAGTCACGGGTGGGGGACCGGTTTTTATTGGGTACCTTTGCCTGGAAGATCGCCAGTGTGCAAAAAGATACGGTAACCGTTTCCCCGGCAGCGGTATCCGGTGCAAGACTTCCTTTCTGGAAAGGTGAAATTAAAGGCCGGAGCCTGCAGACCGGAGAGGCTTTTGGAAAGATTCTAAAAAATTTGGAAAATGCCCGTCAGTCCGGTAAGCTCGTAAAGGAATTAATGGGACTTGGACTTGATAAGGAGGCGGCAGTGGATGCCGGGGATTATGTAGAACGCCAGATAGAAGCAACCGGAGGACTGCCGGATGATAAGACTATAATTATTGAACATTTTAAGGATGAAACCGGTTATCAGATGATGGTACACTCTGTGTTCGGCCGTCGGGTAAACAGTCCCCTTGCAATCCTTGCCGGCGAAGCCGCCAGGCATGAGATCAACATGAACATCAATTATGTGGAGGATGATGACGGTTTTTTATTACTGCCCTATGGGGATGGAGCGGTTCCGGAAGGATTGTTATACAGAATATGTCCGGATACGGCAAGACAGGTCCTTGCAGCACTTCTTCCGGCAACACCATTGTTTAACATGAACTTCCGGTACAATTCAGCCAGGGCTTTGATGATGGGGGTCAGAAAAGCCGGCCGCCAGCCTTTGTGGGTACAGCGGATCCGAAGTGCCGAAATGCTTAACTCCCTGGTTAAGGAGGAGAAACATCCGCTGATTCGGGAAACGAAGCGGGAATGCCTGGAGGATTATTGGGATCTGCCGGGAGTAGAGAGAGTTTTACAGGGAATTAAAGCCGGTACAATCCGTATCCGGGAAATATATCTGGAAACGCCGTCTCCCATGTCCATGTTATTGCGGCAGCAGACGGAGGCTTCCATGATGTACGATTATGCCCCGACCCCGACCGGGATCCGGGTTGCGGCTGAAGAAGCTCTGGAACAGGCCCGGAGCACAGCACCGGAACCGGAACAGCTGGCTAAGATATCTGAGCGGACAAGGCTGCCGGAAGATGAAAAGCAGCTGCATTCCCTGTTAATGGCAGAAGGGGATTTGATTGCGGAAGAGCTTGAAGTACCTGTTGAATGGTTGGAAAGTCTGGCGAAACAGGGGAAAGCCGTATATATTGAGCCGGGCTTATGGATAGCGGCGGAGCAAAAGGACAGGTACCATGCCGCCTTGGAGGAAGGAGAGCGGAATGCCCGGATGCATATCGTGCGCCAGGCACTGCGATACCGGGGAGCATTTACGGCAGAACAAATAGGAGAGCGTTACTTCTGGACGGAAGAAATGTCCCGGGAGATACTGACCGCTCTGTGCCGACAAAAACAGGTTGTGGAAAGGGAGGGAGTATATTATCACGGCGAATTGTATGACCGTGCACAAAGAGAAACGGTTAAGCACCGCCGCAGCCAGGTTAAAACCCTACCCCCGGAAAGCTATGCCGCATTTCTGGCAAACCGTATCCACAGGATGGCACCGCCTTTCGAGCAGTTAAAAGAAGCCATACCTGCGCTTTGTGACCAGGCATATCCTGCTGCTTTGTGGGAGAATATTATTTTTCCTTTCAGGGTTACGGGATACCGCAAAGAACTGTTAGATACCCTTCTTTCACAAGGAATCGTATTCTGGAAAATCGAAGGGTCGGGAGGGCTTAGTTTTCATTTGCAGGATGATGTGGATTGGGAAGCTGATTTATCCGGTGTTGCGGACTCTTTGGACGGAGCTGAGAAAATCCTGTATGAAGCCCTGTTAAAACGGGGTGCCAGCTTTATGCAAAGGCTTTCTACGTTGGTAGAAGGAGGCTCTCCTTATGAGGTTTTACTTAGCCTGGCTGAAAAAGGACTGGTTTGCGCGGACAGTTTTCTTCCGGTACGCCAATGGCAAATGAAAGATAAAATGGAGAAATTTTCACCCAGACAGAGGGCCGGTGCCCGGAGTAAAGCCCTGACGACCGGAAGGTGGGAAGTATTACGGCCCAAAATTAATTTAACCATGGAACAGCAATTGGAGAGGGCCTTTGACCGGGCAGTTCTACTATGCCGTGAAACAGCAGGAGAACTGAACTGGGCGGCAGCCCTGGAGATATTGCGTGTGTGGGAGTATACCGGGCGTGTAAGGCGGGGGTACTTCATTGAGGGCCTTTCCGGAGTACAGTATATTAGAGAAAAAGACTATGGAGGAACAATCTTTGCATTGGAACAGCCGGGGAACCGGTTAATTTGGCTGCCGGCTCCAGACCCGGCCCAACCCTGGGGAAAGACACTGCCCCATAAACCGGAGAGGGCTTTTATTAATGTTGCAGGCACGGCGGTAGCTTTGCGCCAAGGTTTGCCCATAGCCGTTTTCGAGAGGCAGGGCAAGCTGCTGCGGGTTTTTGAAGAGGAATTTCTGCCGGAAGCCCTTTCCCAATTTGCCGAGGACTTTTCCCGGCACCGCCTGTTTCCGGCACTTAACCGTATAACCGTAAAGCAGTTTCCGCCGGAAGCGGCAAGAGTCCTGTCAGAAACAGGATTTATCAGGGAAATCCAGGATTATACCTTGTACCGTAACTAATCTAGGATAGAATGAAAGCAGAATGAGGAGTTGTAAGCTTGCTTGCAATAAACGAGTGTAAAGGAGGAGCTGTTATGGAAAAAGCAGATAATTGTTGCCGCATTTCCTGCAATTCGCTTCCGTTAGTAGGTGAGGCGGATTTCGGACTTGCTTTAAAACCGGTTGCCCATACCGACAGAACGGCGGATTTTAACGTCCTGATCTATGTGTTAAAAGGCGGCATGGAGATAATTGAGGACGGGACTGTATATGATTTAAGTCCGGGCACGCTGTATTTTCTTAAAAGCGGAGTCCACCATTGGGGTGAAAAGCCATTTAAACGCGGAACTGCCTGGTACTATATACATTTTTACAGCGAAGATCCCTCGGATGATATGCATCCTCTGGAAAACACACTTATGTTCCGGGAGCATAAAAGCTTAACTCCCGGAGAGTTCCGGTTTTACGTAACCCTCCCGAAAATTTTACATCTGCCAAAGGGGAATGAACTTGAAAATGAAATTGAAAAGCTGATAGGCCTCTTTCACTCTTCCTCCCAGACCAATTTGATCCGAATGAATTTATCCTTATGGGAAATTCTCTTGCATTGCTTTGAACTGGGACAGGGAAAAACCGAAACATCAAAAAAGGATAACAGGACAAAAGCGGTTATTGATTTCCTGGAACTGAATTTTGCCAGAAACTTTACGGCAAATGAACTGGAAGAAGTTATGGGGCTTTCCTACAAACATATCGGTACTTTGTTTAAAGATAAAACAGGCATGACTATAAAGGAATACCAGCTTATGCTTAGAATCAGAAAGGCAGTCAGGCTTTTGTGCGAAACGGAAATTTCGGTTGCGGAAATTGCAAACGAAACCGGCTTTTATGATTCTTTTTATTTCAGTAAGATTTTCAAACGTGAGAAAGGTATTTCACCGCTTCAATTCAGGAATACTTATGTTCCTAAAATTTAAATCCTATTCTGATCTGAAAATCTAAGCCTGACTTCCCCTATAAGAGAGAGCCGGGCTTAACTATTTTAGTAGAGGGTAGGCTCATGCCCGGTTCATGCTTCCGCTGAAACAAGCAGTACAGCTGGGTGACAGGTTATAACATTAAGCACAGCAGAATGAGAATATCTGTTTTGGAATGAGAATATCCGCTTTGATAATGACATTTTGATAATGATGTTTTGATTGGAACCGGAAAATTATACATGAAATCAAGAGAATTATCCATTATATTTCATTTTTCACAAGAGTATAATACATATATGTAGAATATATAATTATTGCGGAGGACAGTTGAAATGAATGATATCTTAAAGAAATTTACGGTTACCGATAAGTTTTTCGGACGTTACGAAAGGCTGATAAAGGATACAGTTATTCCTTATCAGGAAAGGGCATTGAAGGATGAAATTCCTGGTGCAGAGAAAAGCCACGCCATTGAAAATTTCAGGGCAGCGGCAAAAATGATTGAAACCGGCAGCAGTGACGGTGAATTTTACGGAATGGTATTTCAGGACAGTGACGTAGCTAAATGGCTTGAGGCAGCGGCTTATTCAATGGTGATGTTTCCGGACAAGGAATTGGAGAAACGCTGTGATGAAATAATTGACCTGATTGGGCGGGCACAGCAAAGGGACGGATATTTAAACACATATTTTACCGTAAAAGCACCCGATAAGCGGTGGACAAACCTTGCCGAAGCCCATGAGCTGTACTGTGCGGGCCATATGATGGAAGCTGCCGTAGCTTATGCAGATTGCACCGGTAAACATAAGCTGATCGACATCATGAGCGGTATGGCAGATCATATTTACAGGCGCTTCATTGAGGAGGGGACTTCCGGGTATCCGGGACACCCGGAGGTTGAACTGGCACTTATGCGTATGTACCGGTATACGAAGAATGAAAAGTATCTGGAACTTGCCACTCATTTTATCAATGTCAGAGGTGTGGATTCCGATTATTTTATTAAGGAAAGCGAAAGAAGAGACTGGACCGTCTGGAATATGAACTGCAAGGATAAGGAATACACCCAGTGTCACCTTCCTGTGCGTGAGCAGATAAAGGCAGTCGGCCATGCAGTCCGCGCCGTTTATCTTTATACGGGAATGGCTGACGCTGCGGCTGCGACAAAGGATGAATTATTGAAAAATGCCTGCAGGACCCTTTGGGAAAATATCACCCAAAAACAGATGTATATTACAGGGGCGATCGGATCCTCTTATGAAGGGGAGGCGTTTACAAAGGATTATCACCTGCCGAATGATACGGCTTATGCGGAAACCTGTGCGGCAATCGGTTTGATTTTCTTTGCAAGGAAAATGATCGACCTCGAAAAGAACGGCAAATATGCGGATGTAATGGAGCGGGCATTATATAACTGTGTCCTTGCGGGAATGCAGCTTGACGGCACCAGGTTTTTTTATGTTAATCCATTGGAGGTACTTCCGGGAATTTCCGGCGAGGCAGTAACCCATCGCCACGCATTGCCCCGGCGTCCGAAATGGTTTGCCTGTGCCTGCTGCCCGCCCAATGTTGCAAGAATTTTACCGTCTGTCGGAAGTTATGCCTGGAGCGAGGAGGGGGATACCGTCTATTCCCATCTGTTCATTGGAGGGGAACTTGATTTAACGGACACCTTACGGGGGAAAATAAAGGTGGAAACCAACTATCCTTATGACGGTAAGGCCGTATACCGGTTTGAGCCGGCTGACAGGGAAATGCATATGACCCTGGCAATCCGGATACCGTCCTTTAGCGTGAATACATCCATTCTGCGAAACGGTAAGGAAACAGACTGTATTATAAAAGACGGTTATGCATATCTCACGAAAACCTTTAACGAAGACGATGAAGTAACCGTTGTCTTTGACATGAGTGTAAAGCGCATTTTTGCCTCCAATGATGTCAGTGCGGACAGCGGGAAGGCTGCATTTTCAAGAGGTCCGCTGGTGTACTGCCTTGAGGGAATTGACAATGACGGTGATGTGCTTGGCCTGAGGGTAAAGAAGGATGCTGTAGCTGCCGTTGGAGAATACGACCCGGACAGGTTGGAGGGTATTGTTGAAATCAGAATAGACGGTTACCGTATAAAAAGTGGTGATACGCTTTATTCCCTTAAGCGCCCGGAAGCGGAGTCCTGCAGGCTGAACCTGATTCCCTATTATGCGTGGGGCAACCGCGGGCTGAATCAGATGCGGGTCTGGATTCCTGAAATGGAGTAAGATTCTTGCGTACAAAAAGATAAATAATAGATAAGAGATAAAAAATAAATAAAAGATAAAAAATAAATAAAAGATAAAAAATAGATAAAAGATAAAAAATAGATAAAAGATAGATAAAGAAAGTGGATAAAGAAGGCGAGTAATAAAGCATATGCTTTAGTAAAAAGATTACCAGGCATATGCTTTTTTTATATTTCCTACTGTAAGTTCCAAACTAAACTGGCTGCCATTTCTACAATCCAACAGCACCTTAATACAAGATTAATTATTAACAGTCTATTGGCCTCTCATGTTTAAAAGTTTCTGTTTCAGTTCGTTTTCAATCCGGTTTAATTCTATTTCAGCCTCTTTCCTCTTTTGGCGGCCTTCGGTCTGAATGCGGATTACTTCATCCAGAGTGGAGATTAAGGATTCGTTGGTAGTACGGAGAGTTTCAATATCTACGATACCCCGCTCCGATTCTTTCGCGGTTTCAATGGTTGCCATTTTAAGGGTAGCGGCATTTTTCTTAAGTAATTCATTGGTCATATCGGTTACTTCCCTCTGGGCTTTTGCGGCCTGTCCGGAGTGTGCGACACCAAGTGCAAGGACCATCTGGCTTTTCCAGAGAGGGATCGTATTGACAACGGTGGATTGTATTTTCTCTGCCATCATGGTGTCATTTCCCTGAACCAGACGTATCTGGGGTGCCATCTGAATCGAAATCATTCTCGTTAATTCCAGGTCATGTATTTTCTTCTCGAAGCGGTTTATGATGGCTGCAAGATCGTTGACAGCCTGTGCATCTTCAGGAAGACCGGTTTTAGCTGACTTTTCAACCAATTTTGGCATTTCCTCTGCCTCTACACCGGCCAGTTTCTTTTTCCCGGCTAATATATACATGGAAAGCTCTTTGAAATAGTTTTTATTTATATCATACATTTTGTCCAGCATTGCAATATCTTTTAGTAATTGTATCTGATGACTTTCCAGTACCTGGCAGATTTTATTGACATTCACCTCAGCCTTGTCATATTTTGCCTTCATCGCAGTGATTTTGTTGGAGGTTTTTTTAAATAAACCTAAGAAGCCTTTATCCTCCGGGTCGGTATCGAAACTCTTCAGCTCCAATACCACAGAGGAAAGCATATCACCTATTTCCCCCAGATCCTTTGTCCTTACGTTATTAAGCGCGGATTCGGAAAAATCGGCGATTTTTTTCTGGGCTCCGGCGCCATATTGAAGGATAAGACCGGACTGGCTGAGATCAATTTTTTCGGCAAAATCTTTTACCATCTTTTGTTCTTCCGGTGACAGGGTGCTTTCGTCAAATACTGCGGCCTCCGGTTTTATTTCCTGTTTTATTATATTATGTTCGGACTGATCTTCGCCGAAAGGGTCAAAGGTTAGTGTCGGTATTTCCTTGTTCATTATATCATCATTCATATTTACTCCATTCCTGCGCATGTCTCTTGCGCATTCCTTCATGTCTAGTTCTTTTTAAAATCCTTATTCGTCAGACCTTCCTGTGCAAGCAGGGTTTCCAACACGGATATATCGGTAGAAACATCCATTGCAGCATCCTCAAACAGGCTGTCCAGCAACTTCTCGAATGCAAGATTAATGGTGTCTAAGGTTGCTTCAATTTCATTCTTTGCCGCAGTAATGTTTTCACCCTGTACGGACTGGTAATCAAATTCCCTGTAGGCATTTACCAGTTTCAAAGTGGTAGGGAGATAATAGTTCATAAACTTTTGAATCTCCGGAAGCTGGGCCGGGTGAACTTCCACATACTGAAAGATTTTACCGATCACTTCTTCCAGACGGTCCAATTTTCTGGAAATCTCTTCTCCCGGTATTGCATCATTGGCTTCCCGGATCTGCTGTATGCAGGCATAACCGCTTTCAACGGCCTTCCTTAATTCCGTATCCATGGTTTTGTCCCCAGCCGGATTCCGGGAGGTTTCCTGCCCGTTTGCCTGATTTGCGGCGGCTTTATTTCTTTCCTGTTCTTCCAGATTCCGCATACGTATGTTTTTCTGGAGCTCCAAGTATTGCTGGTAGCTCTCACGGTTTAGCATTAAACAGGTTCCCTGTTCGTCTATACGGCCTTCGGGAAACATCCCGAGGGATATCATTTTCCGCAAATCCTTTAAAATAAATTTTGGGCTGAACCCTGTATCGAAAGACAATTCTTTTATTGGGTAGTAGCTGCGGTTCTGAAATATCTCCAGATACCGGCGGAACCTTCGCATCCGTTTCCGGATTCTGGACCCTTTGGCTGCCAGGAACAGGCTGATAAAAAATACAGGCAGCAGAGCAAGGGCAATCGTGCCGAAGAAATCAAGCTTTCCGGTCAGCTGGCCGATCAGGGCTAATACAAATACGGCAATTCCTGACGTTCCGATACCGATATTCCCAAATATGGTAAGCAATATACCGGTCACCCTGCCTACGGGTACCTTGGGAAAACATCCTTTATCCGGCTTTGTTTGCGGCCTTGTTGCAGACTGGTCCTGATTCATAAAATTGGGGTTTGTATGAGGAGGCCTCCCCCGGTTGTAAGCCTGTTCCCCGGAGGCAGTTTGTCCGGGGGGCGGTCCATAGTTTTTATAGGACCTGTTCCGTTGACGGTTATTCCGGTTAAAGTCCCGGTTTTGCCTGCCCCGGTCGGCACCCAGAGCGTTCCTGACCTCATTTAAGGCGCCGTTTACCGTATTTTCTATATCTCTGTTTAATTGTTGAAAATTCATAGTGTTTACTGCATTCTGAACAATATCTTTAATTTCGTCTCCTAAATTAGAGAAATTTCTTCTATTCATGTTAAACCTCCGCTATATCAGATAAATATAACTAGTCCTATTATATCTTATTCTAAGGGAATTGACAATTTTAAATATAAATTTTTCAATCTTGCAGATTTTAACAAATTTAAGCAAGGAGTTCTCAATTCTTTTAATGTGTGGGACTAATTACCAAAACACTATTGCAAACAAATGTTCTGTGTGGTAAAATTATATTAAAGGACAAAGCACAATGATAACCGGATATATCAGGTTGCAGAAAAAAATAAGCATTATGTGAAACCAGGCGAACAGAAGGATTTTTAAAATGGCAGTTTATGTGAAAAGCCGATTTACGTTCTTTGATATGGAAAAATATGGGGTGGAAGACATGATGTCAAAATTATAAGGTAATTATTAACGAGGGTGCAAAATAAAATGTATTTGTATAAATGCATTTGGGGTGGAGGATAAAGCTGTGCGGACAATTGTTACCGAAAGGGATATATATCAGGGGCTGAAAAAGCTTGGCATTAAAAAGGGCAATGCCATAGAAGTACACTGCTCAATGCATTCATTTGGACATGTGGAAGGGGGAGCCAATACCGTTATCTGCGCATTAAAATCAGCGGTAGGCAGCGAAGGCAGTATCGTTATGCCTGCTTTTAAATTATCACCCGGTTATCCGCTGACAGAAGCTGACAAAGAATTAGGACTGACCCAGAAAATAAAGCTGCTGAAAAATGATGATGAACGAAGTGCCATGGGTGCAGTTGCAGACACCTTCAGGAAGAGGAGTGATGTTAAAGTCGGAGAAGGAACCTTTCGCATCGCTGCATGGGGAAAAGATGCGGATATCCATGCGGAAAAGGGATTTCAGCAGATAATTGACAGTAACAGTCCGGCGGTTTTGTTCGGCGTTGACATATACAGATTGTCATCCATGCATTATGTCGAGGCTTCCCTGCCGCAGGAAATCAAAAACAAGTTCCTTCCTTCTCCCAAAGCCCGTGAAATTTATCCGGAAAAAGAATGGTTAATTGAAGCCTGGACACCGCCAGAACAGCCGTGGTATAAAATTCAAAAAATGGCTTTTGAGCAGAAGCTGATCAATACACTAAAAATAGGAGAGTGTACTTGTATGGTTCTGCCTGTTCAGACCGTGGTGAATTTGTATAAGAAGGAACTTGAAAAAGATGCGTTTGGTTTGTATGGGCTTTCGGATTACGAGAAAGAATATGTATAAATCGTTGTATCGAAAGGCTTATGCAACGATATCTTTCGTTCCTTTTATGTTTTACTCATTTCCAGGTCTGGAATGTCAGATCGAATATCTATATAGCAAAACGGAATGCGAACATCCGTTTAGAACCGTCTTCATTCCATTTAGGAGATAAAATGTAATTATAAAATTAGATAAGGAGGAAAAATAATGGAGAATAATAACCGTGAAGAATTAGTACAAATAATCACAAAATTCGCTGAATCAGGATGGGACCTGATAGACGCGCCTTCCAAGGCATGGCTTGAGAAGAAAGGAGACGCAGATCAACTGATTTCCGCTATTGAACAGGCAGACAAGGAATGCGGCAGTTGCGGATGCGAATTTGATCCCCTTTACAAAAGGGCACTTCAATTAAAAGAGCTGCTGCTGGTATAACAATCCGACATAAAATCATAATATTAAATGATATTACTTCAAGTGATTTTTAGCCATTCCAGTATTATATATTGTGAGTAAGTAGCAAATCGGAATGCGAATATCCGCTTTGCCACCATGGAATTTCAGAGATTATATTTTCAGTAATCTCTGATTTTTTATGTTATTGGAGGGTAATACGGGGCGAAAAAAATCGATAGATGTAAAATTCTGGGCCGAAAATGTAAAATATGCGACTTGTCCATAAATGTAAATATATGCTAATATAGATATAGGAAATCAAATCTAAATTCACTTAAAGCTAATCTGACATGTTACTGTTTCATCAATTACAATAATGAAATTATTTGTATTTATCATCCCCCCTGACACAATAAATGGACATATAGGTTAAAATTCACAGGAACTTTTAATAAGGGACCCGTTAACCATGCTTTAAGGCAGCGTGTGAAAATAAAAAGAATTTTTTCCATCCGTACCTGTTCGAGCAGTGCTACATCTGAAGGGAGAAACAGCGTGTAATGGGAATTTGTGCGTGAAGAGAGGTGATTCCAATGTTTACAGGATAATAGTTCTATGATAATGGTGATACAAGAAGTTACATAAAAATTCAATTTTTGAATAACGATTTCCATGAGAGGAGGAAATAATTATGCTAAAAAAACGCAAACTTTTAAGTATATTATTAATGGTGATACTATTTGTGACTTTTATACCTGTGCCGGAAGCACAAGCTGCCACTTGGAACCAGGTATGGAGTGATGAATTCAACGGTACGTCTCTGAATACTTCCAATTGGACCTATGAAACAGGTACCGGAAGCAGCGGATGGGGCAATAATGAACTGGAGTATTATACCGGCCGTCCGGAAAACGTACAGGTTACCGGCGGAAACCTTGTCATTACGGCAAGGAAAGAATCTTATGGCGGTATGAATTATACCTCCGCCAGAATTAAGACCCAGGGACTTAAGAGCTTTACCTATGGAAAAATCGAAGCCAGAATTAAATTGCCTTCAGGGCAGGGGTTATGGCCGGCATTCTGGATGCTGGGAACAAATATAACATCAGTAGGATGGCCGTATTGCGGTGAAATAGATATTATGGAACGGGTAAACAACAATTCCAATGTGAACGGGACCGTGCACTGGGATGCCGGCGGATATGCATCCTATGGCCGCACCTCCGGAAACCTTGATTTCTCCCAATTTCACGTATACAGTATTGAATGGGATTCCAGTTACATAAGGTGGTTTGTAGACGGTGTCCAGTACAATGAATTTTATATTGCGAATAATACCGGGAATACCGAGGAATTCCAGAAGCCGTTTTTCCTGCTGTTAAATCTTGCGGTAGGAGGCAACTGGCCGGGAAGCCCGGACGGTTCCACTCCATTTCCTTCCCAGATGCTGGTTGATTATGTACGTGTATACCAGGGATCTTCTTCATCTATTGTAAGCGGAGGCATTTATACGCTGGCAGCCAAATGCAGCGGAAAAGTCCTGGATGTTGCTAATGCCTCAACGGAAGACGGAGCTAAAATGATACAATGGACCAATTATACTGCCAGTAACCAGCAGTTCAGAGTAGATGACATGGGAAACGGATACTATAGGCTTACGGCGGTCCACAGTGGAAAAGTTTTGGATGTACCAAATTATTCACCAGACAGTGGAGTACAGCTGCAGCAATGTTGGGACAACGGCTCGGATGCCCAGAGATGGAGGATCGTGGATGTGGGGAACGGTTACTACAAGCTGATTTCCAAAACCAGCGGTCTGGTAATGGACGTATCCAACTCTTCGACGGCGGACGGTGCGGTAGTGCAGCAGTGGACCGATAACGGCACGGATGCCCAGAAGTGGTTATTTACGAGAATAAATTAAATATATTATAAATATTTATCTATCTGCAGCCCAGAGGCAGCAGGCAGATAACCGGATATACAGGTTTGGGGAAAGTAATAATTGATAAAGGAAAGGACGCGTTGTAAACTGACATCTTAGTCAGGATATAACGCGTCCTTTCCTTTTCAATGTAAAAATGAATATGTAATATTGTTGTTTCCTTATAACACTTTTTGTACTGTTAAAAGAATACAAAAGCTACAAGTCAAAGCGGATATTCCAGGTCCGCTACACTGCATGCTCATAACTTAAACATGAACTCCGACTGAAAAGTTAAGTCCCTGACCCACCGCTTACACTCCGCTAAGAAGCGGCGGAGGACTTATTTGTAAGGTTAAATTATACACTAAATTATACCACGGAATGCAGAATATTATAAGTCTTTACTTAGTAAGGAATTTTTTGTAAAATATTAAAAAGAATTATGTTGACAATGAACTTATCTTAAAACTTTAACCTATCAAGTAAGTCTCCCGCTTAGCCGGCAGAAGTTAGACTTAACTTTTCGGTCGGAGGCCGGGCCTCCGCTGAAATAACAGCATAGCTGTGCAATAGGTTATGGACATGCAGCAAAGCGGAAGGCGGATGTCCGCTTTGGCTAAATAAAAGTCTAAGGAGGATATTATGAAAGCTGGTTTGGCAAGAGATACGGCGGAGGAGTGGGTAATGCGGCACGGCAGCAAGACGGAGGGTTTTTTAGGAGCGTATTTTGCCGGTTCCGCGGCAGGAATGGATGCGAAGGCTGAATTACCGGAATTTTCTGATATTGATATTATGCTTGTCATTTCATCGGATGAAGCCCCGACTAAACTTGGGAAGTTCCTTTATAACGGAGTTATGCTGGAGGTAACTTATATACCCTGGAATCAGATGGCTTCGGCAGAGAAGGTACTGGTATCCCATCACCTGGCAAATAGCCTGTGCATGGATACAATCATTACCGATCCGACCGGATGTATACATAAACTCCAATTAGAGGTATCCCAGCACTTCCCTGAGATAGTCTGGGTGCGGCGCCGGTGCAGGAATGTCCTGAATGGCATTGAGGAATCACTAAAAAGATACAATACTTCTGTACCATATCATGAACAAGTGACCTCCTGGCTGTTCCCGACGGGGATTACCACACATGTCCTTCTCCTGGCTGCCCTTTGCAACCCCACCGTCCGAAAGCGCTACCTTGCCGTCCGTAAGGTACTTTTAGAATACGGGCATATGGAAGTATACCAAAAATTGCTGGCGCTGCTTGGGTGTACCGGCCTGACTCCCCAACGGGTGGAAGAACATCTGAAAGCACTTGCGAAAACCTTTGATGCTGCCGCGGCTGTTGCCAAAACACCATTTCCTTTCAGCACCGATATAACTGCCGCGGCTCGGCCTATTGTAATTGACGGAAGCCATGAACTTATCCGATCAGGTTACCATCAGGAAGCAATCTTCTGGATTGCGGCAACATTTGCCCGGTGCCATAAAATTTTTGAGGCAGATGCCCCGCTTAAACAGCAAGAGTATATTCCGGCCTTTTTTAATCTGATGTCGGACCTTGGTCTTGTTACTGCTGCGGATTTTAAGGGAAGGGCGGAGGAAGTCATTCGATTTCTCCCAGACCTCTGGGAGGTCACGGAAGATATCCTGTCCAGGAATCCTGAGATTGTAAAATAATTATAATGGATGTATGATGGACCGGAAAAAAACCTGGGGCTATGGCAAGTTTCAGATTAAACTGTCAAATGGTTATGAAGGTTATTTCACTTTTCATTGATAAACTAAAATAAGGGCATTATAATATAAATAATACAGTTATTTCTGCTTTGCATTCATTAATTCAGAAGACCTGCAAATGAATGTTATCTTATGGGCTGGTTGTTAAAGAATATAAAGACTTTTGGTTTTACATATGCAGGCTGGAAAATTGTATTGAAAATGAAGTCTGACATACTGTGAGGTGAATGAGAATGTTATTTATTTGTTATCCAAAATGTACGACCTGTGGGAAGGCACGAAAAATGCTGGAGGAAAACGGTGTTTCATTTGACACCCGTGACATTAAGTCGGATAATCCCACATATGATGAGCTGAAGACCTGGTACAGAAAAAGCAATCTGCCGTTACGGAAATTTTTTAACACCAGCGGGCTGCTATATAAGTCTTTCGGGTTAAAGGACAAGCTGGATGCCATGAATGAAGAAGAACAGCTTAAACTTTTAAGTACCGACGGAATGCTGGTAAAAAGGCCTCTGCTGATCGGTGATGATTTTATTCTGGTGGGATTTAAAGAAAAAGAATGGGACGAATGTTTAAACAGAACCATTTAAGTGTTTTAACCTGGGTAAGTTATTGGATTAAAATTAAAGCGGTTTCTTTCAACAGATTTTGCTCCGTTATGGGTGGCGGAATGAGAGGGTAAAATATGAAATATTGGGTCAGTTATTGGGCTGAATTAAGACGAAAAGAGGTTGTCAGATTTGTAATGTTATAATCGGGGTATTATTATGAGGAGGTGTTAATTATGGAAGTAAATTTAAAGGAACATCTATTTGGTTTTATGAAGGAGCATAACATCCCGGCGGCTCATATTCAATTACCCGAAGCATCTATAGATACTGACATCATTAGGGTAATTATGATTAATGAGGTTCCTCCAGAAGAACCGGAAGATTTCTTTTACAGTAAGGCAGGCAATCCCGGTTATATGCAGACAACACGTTCCCTTTTTTCGAATGCCGGGGTTGAAGTTCAAAACATGGATGATATATTGCAGCTGGGTATATACATTACGACCGCCGTAAAATCCCCCAAGTCCGGCTATGCGGTCGATAAGGAAAAAATTCTGGAGCATTTGCCCATACTGGAATACGAACTGGGAATGTTTCCGAATTTAAAAGTTATTATGTTAATGGGTGATGTTGCAAAAAAATCCTTCAATATGATTACCAAAAAAAAGACGGATAAAAATGCTGTTCCGGCCGGTTCAACCTATAAAATCCGGGATAATGAATTCTATTTTGAAGGTATTCGTATTTTCCCTTCTTATATTATGACCGGCGGGAATATTCTGATTGAAAAATCCAAATGCACCATGATATCGGAGGATATAAAACGTATGATGAAACTTATTAATTGAGTAATTTAACCTGTCAAGGAAGAATGCTAAAAAAGTTACCATCAAAAGCTTGGTTTGAATAGTTGTATACCTTTATTCATTCGGAAAACGATATGGGGGCTTTTTCGGTAGCCATCTGTAGGGAGTCTTGACTTTTACGTCGTTTCCTCCTTGATAATTAAGGAAAAAGGAGGAGAATTATATGGAAATTTATAATGGTTTGGGTTTTGAAAAGATGACAGAAAAGGATATTGCGGTTATGGCCAGAATTATGAAAAGGGCTTTTGATGAAGATGCCAGGCGGCATCTGGGAGAGGAGTGCACATCAACGGTACGAAGTGCCGCATACCATGGGAGCTCTGCGGACATGGTATAATGTGTGTAAGGGTCTGCAAAAAGTAAGGCAATCCACCCATGGTTTAACTGAAAGGATCATAGGATGAACGAAGAAAAATTTACGGGTAAAGCAAAGATATATTCAAAATACAGGCCGGATTATCCGGAGGAATTTATAGAGTATTTATATTCCGAGGTTGGCTTTAAGGACAGCAGCACCATTGCGGATATCGGTTCGGGAACAGGCATATTCAGTAAACATCTGCTCTTAAGGAACAGCCGGGTTATCGGTATTGAACCAAATGATGATATGCGCCGGACCGCAGAAAAAGATTTGGGGCAATTTACAAAATACACACTGGTAAAAGCTTCGGCGGAACATACGTCCTTGCCCGGATTAAGCGTTGATTTCATAACGGTTGCCCAGGCATTTCACTGGTTTGACCGAACCGGTTTCCGATTGGAATGCCAAAGAATTTTAAAAAGCAAAGGCAAAGTCATCCTTGTCTGGAACAGCAGGGATAACTTAAGTGAACTGGTAATTGAAAATGATAAAATAAATAAAAGCTACTGTCCTGATTATACCGGCTTTTCCGGCGGAACCGGAGGCGAAGGACTGGAAGAATTTGCGGACTTCTTTAAAAATGGTATGTGTGAATACAGAACTTTCCAAAGTGATTTATCTTATGATAAAGAAGGTTTTATTGGCAGGAACCTGTCCGCATCCTATGCTCCGAAAGCAGGCACACAGGAATATACGGCTTATGTTGAGGAATTAGGACAGCTTTTTGATGAGTATGGCAGCAAGGGTGAATTGCGTTTGCCCAATATAACAAAAAGCTATATAGGGGAAGTATAACTGAAACAATCCGTCTGCGTAATTTAACCTGTCAAAGAAGTCTCCCGCCCAGTGTACCGGCATGCCTCCCACACTTATAATAGCTTCGAACCGTCCGAATTATGAAAATGCAATGGCTGACTGTGCCCTTGCCCTTGAGAATATTTTTCTGGCAGCGCAGTCCCTGGGCCTTGGAAGCTGCTACATTAACCAGCTTCATTGGCTTCGGAATGATACGAAACTGCGGGAATACCTGTTTGAACTGGGAATTCCGAAAGAGCATACCATCTGTTCTTCGGCTGCCTCGGTTATATCGGTAAGGAATCAAGCGCTCCGTTACGTAAGGAAGGTACAGTCCATATTGTAAAATAAAGCTTCCATGGTTTATTATCCATTTGGCAAAGGCATTTTTTGAAGATTCATCCGTTATTATCTGTATGGAAAATAACGGGCAGACCGTAACAGACCCCTTTATAATGCAAATAGGAGGTGAAACAATGGATTGGGTCGATAGAATGAATCATGCTATTGATTATGTTGAAGATAATCTAAATAATGATGTAGATTACGAAAAAATAAGTAAGACAATGGGAGGTCCTTTTACTGTGTTCCAACGTTCATTTACCCAGATAACCGGAATTTCATTATCGGAGTATATCCGCAACCGGAAGCTGACCTTCGCGGCATATGAACTCCAAAATACGGATAACAAAATTATTGATATTGCCATGAAGTACGGATATGAATCCTCCGATGTATTCAGTGTCGCTTTTAAACGGATGCATGGCGTCATGCCGGCCATGGCAAGAAAGCCTGGTGTGAGGCTGGCCTTCTATTGCCGGTTAAGCTTTGCACTTACGATTAAGGGGGTCTATAAAATGGATTACAAGAAAGTGGAACGGGAATCCTTTAAAGTAATTGGACGGAGAAGGACTACTCCCTATGGAGGAGGTACCTGGGCAATTGTAAAACCTGTCACGCAGCTGTGCTTACTTGATAGGTTAGTACCATAATAGAAAAGATGCCATACGATAAACGTGTATGGCATCTTTTCTGTTCATCCTGGCACGAAGTGCCAATACCATGTGGGCCTGCAGACATGACATAATGTCAACAGACATTATGCCTGCGCCGAACAAAGTGAGTGCGCATCAACGGTACGAAGTACCGCATACCATGGAGCCTGCGAACATGGTATAACAAAACCGTGGGTTAGAATCAGTGGATATAAAATATCCTTCTTTGTATTATTGAGCCTGCCAAAGGACGGGCACAAGAGGTGGCTCCCAGCCCGGTAGGGAGGTGTGGGCTAAAGTGCATTTATAGGTTATCCCGTTGTAGGTTACGAGATCGCCCAATGCGTAGGGTATGTAAGTAGCCCAGGCAGGGTAACTGCTGTTAACCGTGTAAACAGCAGTCGTTACGGTGGAATCGGTCATGCCGGATTTGGATGCGTAGGCTTTTACTGTTTGGCTTGCGGATATATTTATAGCTCCGGTATAAACCGGGGAACTGGTGGTAGGGGTAGTTCCGTCGGTGGTATAGCGGATCGTGGCACCACTTGTAGCACAGGAAATGGTCACATTCTGTGAGGACTGGTATGTCCCGCCGCCGGGAGTAAAGACCGGTGCGGCCACCTGTGATACGGTGCCGATGGTATAAGTGCTTTCTGCCAGAGGAGAATCGGCCATTCCTGACTTAAAAGCGCGGGCTTTTATGGTCTTGGTGGAAGTTACGCTGATAGGGCCAGCGTAAACACTGGAAGTATTGGAAGGAGTACTTCCGTCGGTAGTATAGCGTATGGTGGCGCCATCGGTGGAGCAGGAGATGGTTACCGACTGTGCCGTAGTATAGGTTCCGCCGGCAGGGGTAAAGGCCGGTGCGGCTACGGTTTCTATGGGATTGCCGCCACCTAGCGGTTCCGGATTATTAAAATAACTCTGGGCTTTTGTGATCCACCAGTAGCTGTCCGTCGGAGGAGAACCCACCCCGTCGGTACTGTTTCCCACGCCGGCTCCAAAAAGGACGGAGATGATTCCTGCGTCCGCCGCTTCCCTGGCATGGGAATTCCAGGTTATCTGACTGCCTGAAACAGAGAGTTTTGGATCATTTCCCTGATTTGTGGAAAAGTAATTAAATCTTGTGCCCGAGGCAGTAAAGGTGTCCCCAAGGAAAAAGGTGGGAGCAGAGTCCTCGTAATGCTGGTTCGTGTTGTCCAGATCAGGAAATGTGCCTTGGTTGTAAGGATTTGCACTGGTGCTTTGATTGATGTGTCCCACGGGAATCTGCCACAGGATAACGGGAAGCCCCGATTCCTGGTGTAAAGTCTTATTAAACAGCAGATAGTTATTCCAGTGGTCCAGGTTCCAGAACCAGGTGGAGGCGGAAGGATTGGAAGGGGAACTGATACCGGCATCCAAACCGTATTTATCGATGGAAACAAAATCCGCACCGTAGCTTGAAACCCCTGCCTTACCGTAATATTTATAGATTTCCTTTGCTTCTGAAACAAGAGCCTGACGCCCGTTAGTAACCCCCTGGGTATCAGTGATTCTCATCAGTCCCGTCGAAGGGATTCCGGTGGTTATTCCGGGGGAAGCCCAGAGGTTGAACTGCCATCCGAAATAAGCATTGGGAGCGTATTTGTTTATGGTATAGTTTATGGCTTTTACAAGGCCGGTAAGAGTATCGGGAAATACCGGATCGGCAGAAGTGCTTAATATTCCGGCCGAATATACTGCGCTGGTCCTTGCGGTTATCTGATCAGGCTGTTTTCCGGAGTTCTGCATCATATAACCTAAAAAGTCAGGTTCTAAAATCAGGCCGACCGTCTCATCCCCTCCTTCCTGCTTTATAATATCCAGGGCAAATTTAAGATCCTTGAAATAGGATTGCATATAGGAATCGCTTTCTATGTGCTGTTTGTCCAGTTCATAGCTTTCGCTGCCATCGGGAATATTATAATATACAAAGAAGGGTATCATGCCCAGTTTTTTGCTTTCCCGTATGAAGGAAACCGCACGTCCTCCGTTGCCGTCGCCCCAGGTTTTCCAGCCGTTTTCCGGACCGCCGTTTAAATAGATGTAGCGGATATCCATTCTTTTGTTGGTTAGCCCCGTACCGTAGTCCTTCCAGAAGTCCAGGTCCGCTGCCGAATCTTCACTTACGGAACCGATGGAGAGGTAATCGGGAAGTCCCGGCAAGCTGCCGCCGGATGTCTTTACCCGTATACCCACATAACGTACCTTATTGGTGGTGGTTTCCTTAATTTTCAAGGAAGTACGTCCTGCTTTCAGGCCGTTTATTTTTAAGGTATTTCCATTTAATATCTGAAAATCTGCGACGGAACTGTTACTGGTTGAAAGGTTATAATTCGGGCTGGTAACTCCGGTGGCGCTAAGGGAAAATTCCGTGGTTCCCTGAGAGACCGTAAGCTGCAGCGCTTCGGAGGCAGTGTCGGCTCCGGCTATTTTTATACCGCTGTTTACAATGCCGCCGCCGGTATTTACATTAACCGAGATTGGAGCACTGGAGACAGAACCGTATGAATTGTTCAGGTAGCACACATAGGTATAAGTACCGGCCGCCTTGTCCGTAAATGATTTGGACACCGTCTGGGCATTGGGGGAACCGTCCGTTAAAGCACCGGTATATACCTGGATGTCGTTTTCATAAAGTGTCCAGGAAGTTCCGTTGTTGCCCCACCACATATTCATTGTTATGGTATAATTGCCGTCATTGTCAAAATTGTCATGTCCCAAAATGGGAGTTCCCGGTTTTCCGGATGCGGCTGCATTTACAACCGGCATGGTAAAGCCGGTTAAATAGCAAAATAGCAGTATAAAACTAAATAAAAAAGCTATTTTTTTAAAAAACGGGTGTTTCTTTCTAAATAGATTCATTTCTTATTCCCCCTTTATTAAACCGGCTGCCATAAGGCAGGTACAACAGAGGGTTCCCAGCCCGTAAGGGAGGTATGGGCCTGGATACATCTGTAATTGGTGCCACCGTAAGACACGATACTTCCTATGCTGTAATAGGTATTGGGTGCCCAGGCTGGGTAGCCGCTTATGCTGATGGTATAGGTAACACTTGTGACTGTAGAATTTGTCATTCCCGATACAATTGCAATTGCCTTTATCGTTTTCGTACTTGTTATGGAAATGGGTCCTGTATAAAGGGCCGAAGATGCGGTTGGAGTGGACCCATCCGTGGTATAGCGGATGGAAGCACCTGCGGTCGCACAGGAAATAGTTACGTTCTGTGCAGAACTGTAAGTACCGCCGGCAGGACTGAAAACAGGGGCTGCCACCTGTGAAACCGAGGAAATGGTGTAGGTGGCACTTGATATGGCCGAGTCATTTAAACCGGATTTAACTGCAATCGCCTTAAGCGTCCTGGTTGAAGAGATACGAATGGGAGCCGAATAAACCGGGGAGGCTAAAGTCGGATTGCTTCCGTCGGTAGTATAACGTATGGTGGCTCCGGCTGTCGGACTTGAGATAGTTACATCCAAAGCGGATGAGTAAGTACCGCCGGCAGGGTTAAAAACCGGGGCAGCGACCGTTTCGGTACCGCCGGAAATCGTAAAGGTATCTCCGTAGCAGGTGACGGTAATCGGCCTTGTAAGATTGACATTATTGTCCGTGTTTAATAATTTTTGATATACCTTAACCCGGTCAACCGCTTCGCTCCATGTAGGGTCAGCAGCAAGAATTCCGTACCGGATACTTAAATATCTGTTCAGCCAGGTCTTTTCATCCGTGCCGCTACTGATTTTTCCCACGGCACTGTTGGTCTGGTTGATAATATCCCATGCCCCGTCCGCACCATGGTTTATGAAAGAATCATAAAGTTCTCCGGCCGTAATGGCGTATTTTGCTCCGATTTGATTCACTGCATCCTGGGATGGGTTCCAGTAAAGCCGGTTGACCAGGTTATGCTGGGCTTCCTTAAATGCCGGGTCATTGCCGCAGGATCGGAAGTCGGCAGGAAAATTGTTAAGCCCCGTGGTATCACTGCACAAACCGCCGGGATGGGGAAGGCTGTCAATACGCTCAAATGCCGGTATGTATTTGACTAAAATATTATTCGGATTTAAGGACTGGTATTCTTTCAGAAACAGGGTTCCGTCATAGGTTCCGCTGCAAAAGCCCGCAAAACCGAAAGTTAAGCCTCTTCCGTCCCCGATGTTTTCCACATATGTATATTGAAGTGTGGTAGTACTGTTCTCAAAAATGGAAGTCAGCTTAAAGATAGTATCTCTTTGGGTTTCGGTAACAGCGCCGAATACCCTGGTCAAAGTGAGCAGAGAAAAAAACAAAGACAAAATCAGGGAATATACTTTCTTGTTTAATGTCTTTTTTAACATATATTTACCTCCTTATTATTAATTTTTATACCTCTCATTCTATTTAAGCCATGCAAGCAGTCTGTAAAATATTGAAAGTATCTGCAGCTTAAAGCATATTCACCTCCTTTCTTAACTTTGCAGATACGCAATATTAAAAGAGTACAAGAATCCTCTGTCTTTTTGTTGCTGTTTTGGGAAATAACAATAGTATAATTTTTCTATATAATACCATAAATCTCCATAATGTGTGCATTTATGCAAGTTTTACCCCTTTTTATGTAATTTTTGCTGTTTTTCTTACTTATGGCATTTTCTATAATATATAAAAAGATATAAAGTTAACTTATAATAAATGATTCTTGGAAAAACGTTATATATTACATATTAAAGGATAAAAATTACGAAAATGTAAATATTATGAAAAGATATGGTATTATTTGTAATATCTTAAATCTGTTTTTTGACAAAATACAACAACCCGGAGATGAAAGCTTATAACTGAGGTGTAAGAAAGGAGTGAGGAGAACCTGCTTAACGGGATAGAAATATGGAAATTTAAAAAACTATTAAAGGAGGAATGTTAATGAAAAAGAAATTAATTCATAAGCTGGCGGTATTGGCATGTATGGGTGCCATGTTAGCTTCGTTTACGGTACCGGAGGGTACGGCAAATGCCGGTACACCCTGGAGAAGTTCCCTGTACCCGTCCAATTGGACTCAGGGATTGAAAGACGGACAGGGACGCTCCCTTCAGGACTTTTCTTATGCAGGATACTGGAGAGGTGAGAAAAGTATCCCTGCCAGTCCGCCGGGTGACACTTACAATGTCGTGACCCGGTATGGGGCAGATCCAAGCGGAGCGGCAGATTCGACGAATGCCATCCAGAATGCCATCAATGCTGCCGGGAATGCCGGAGGAGGAATTGTTTATCTGCCTGCGGGCACCTATCGTGTTAAACCACAGGGAAACAGTACAAGCGCCCTTTGGATTAATAAAAACAATATTGTGCTCCGGGGTGAGGGAAAGTCTTCCACCTTTATTTATAATGATTCTACAAGCATGCGGAATAAAGCGGTAATCCGTGTTGCACCCATAGCGTCCGCAGACTGGTTTACTCCGGTCAATACCCCTTCCTATATCCGGAGTGACGTACAGTCCCAGGCAGTGAAAATACCGGTAAACAGTGTAAACGGATATAATATCAACGAATTTATTATTGTACATTCCGATGCCACCAATTCCTTTATTGCGGAACACGGTATGACCGGAAAATGGGACTCTTCCTTAAAAGGCCCCACCTTTTACCGGAAAATAACCGGCATTGACACAGCCACCAACACACTTACGGTGGATATTCCGATCCGGTATACCTTAAAAACCAGGGATAGTGCCCGCATATATAAAGCAGGTGAGCCGGTTTCGGAGGCCGGGATCGAAAATTTCTCCATCGGCATGAAACAGCATACGGGAACAGGCTGGGGGGACTTAGACTATAATACGTCAGGGACCGGGGCATATGATGTACATGCCTCCAAGGCAGTCACTTTCGTAAATGCCAAAAACTGTTGGCTGGATAATGTCAATTCCTACAGGCCGGCTTCCAACGGAAATGATTACCACCTGTTATCCCATGGTGTTACGATCAGCCAGTCCCGTTCCGTTACCATTCAGAATACCCATTTCCAGAAGCCCCAATACAGAGGGGAAGGCGGCAACGGATACCTGTACTTAATCCAGGGCAGTGATAATCTGTTACAGAATTGTACGGCTACCGGTGCCAGACACAGCTTTACGCTATCCAGTATGTGGACCAGCGGAAACGTTATATACAACAGCACCTCAAACTATCCCCGTCTCGCCTCTGATTTTCATATGCATCTGGCTATGGCCAATTTATTTGATAATATGACCATGAACGGAGATTATCTGGAAGCCGTCTACAGGCCTTACGGAACCATTGAGCACGGATGGACGACCACGGAGTCGGTATTCTGGAATACCAACGGTACCGCCTATCCTTCCGGCCAGTCAGCCATCGTAAAATCCATGCAGTACGGCAACGGTTATGTCATAGGCACCCGGGGAACGGCAAACGGTGTAAGTTATGCGGTTTCCTCCTCTGACCGTTCCGCACCGCAGGATCTGGTGGAAGGAATCGGAAGGGGAGCGGATTTAACGCCCCAGTCCCTGTATCTGGACCAGAAAGCGAAGAGATTGGAGGGAGGTGTGCCGGTGCCGGTTAACCTGCTGACTAACCCCGGGTTTGAAGCCGGGAATCTGACAGGCTGGACGGAATGGCACAGTGAAACACCTGCACAAAAAGTAGATACGGACTATCCGATGGAAGGAAGCTATAAATTAACCCATTGGGCTTCGGCAAATTACCAGCAAATAACGTCCCAGGCTATAACAGTGCCAAACGGACTCTATACGGCAAGCGTCTGGGTACGCTCAGGGGGCGGACAAAAAGTGCTGCGGTTCTTTGCAAAAAACTTTGGGGCTTCTGAAATGGCCGTTGATATGGGAAGCAGTCCGATTGTGAATTACACACAATATACAATAGATAACATACCGGTAACAAACGGACAGATCGAAATAGGTATTTGGAGCGATGCAAATGCCAATAACTGGGCGGCAGTGGATAATTTTGAATTAATAAAAAAATAAGCAGGTCAATGATTGGAAGGCAGAATGTAAACATAAAAAGGCCTGCAGCCGGATAAAATTTTAAAGGTGCCATACGGTAAGAGCATATGGCATCTTTTTCATGGAATTCTTGTTTATCCATGAAAAATAAAACTTTATATTCTTATCAGATAACCGATTGACAAATAAAAACAATTCGGATACCATGATTATAAAAGATGGCAGCTTTAGTACCAATGCAGATGGTATATGATTTGCAGTGGAGTGATGAGGAGGACTGGGATCTCCCGGATGAAACCGAAGTGTTCATAGCAAAGCAGGTTATAAAAAATATATGAAAAATATAAATTTAAAATTAGAAATTAGATAAAAGTATTGACACATTCAATTAAATTGTTTAAAATTAAATTGAAAACAATACAAAAAAGGAGCGTGTTACCATGAGCTTATATGAAATAACCGTTAAGGATATGAATGACAGGGATGTATCCCTGGGCGACTACAAAGGAAAAGTACTGCTTATCATGAACAGCGCAACCATATGTGGATTCACACCCCAGTATGAAAGACTGGAAAAATTATATGAAGATTATAAAGGACAAGGTTTCCTTATACTGGATTTCCCCTGCAATCAGTTCGGACACCAGGCACCCGGTACCAATGAAGAGATTGCAAGTTTCTGTGAAAGCAAATTTGGTGTTACTTTCCCCATCTTTTCAAAAATTGATGTAAACGGGGAAGATGCCGCACCCCTTTATAAGTACCTGGTAAAAGAAAAAGGATTTGGCGGGTTCCATCCGGCCCATGAACTTTCGGCCCGTCTGGATGTCAAATTATCAAAGGAAAATCCGGATTATAAAAATGATCCGAGCATCAAATGGAATTTTACAAAATTTTTAATAGACCGCCAGGGAAAGGTTATTGAGAGATTTGAACCGACAGAAGACCTGGATATCATAGAAAATAAAATAAAGGAGTTACTATAATGGCAGCTGATAAAAAAGTAGAAGTCAGGTATTATTCAAAAACCGGCAACACAGCCAGACTGGCCGATGCAATCGGGAAAGAACTCAGTGTTAAGGCAAAATCCGTAGATGACCCCATTGACGGTAATGTGGATATATTATTTCTTGGAAGCAGTGTATATGGGGCAGGAGTTGATGCAAAGGTGAAAACCTTTATCAATTCCCTGGACTCCCGTGTGAAAAAGGTTGTAAATTTCAGTACGGCGGCAATTCTTCCCTCTACTTACGGCCAGATTAAAAAGCTTCTTGGTGAAAAGGGCATATCACTGGATGAGCGGGAATTTCACTGCAGAGGTGAATTTAAATTCATGCACAAAGGAAGACCCAATGCCCAGGATATCAAAAATGCCCGGGAATTTGCAAGAAACATTGTATCATAATTATGGTAACAAATTTATTTTCATATATATAAATAAACGGTTGTATTAACATTGCATCCGTTTATTTTTTTGTTTGGAAATTAATATCTGTATTATTAAAACAGATAGAAAACAGAATGAAATCACGTCTGTAAGAGGCTGCATAGATTTAAATAGTTGGTTTATTAGTATATATGTGGTAAAATGTTAAATATTGGACTATAAAAGATTAAGGCAGGTGGCAGATAAATGGATAAATCAAATTTCAGGCATTTTATATTTTTGCTGTTGACGCTGGTATTATCGATCCCGTTTTACATTCTGGGTACGGTATTCCCGGTGAAGGGCCTGCCATTTGGCCTTACAATAAATTTTTTAATGATTTTTATACCCTTTCTGCTATCCTTAATTTACGCCTGGAAAGAAAACGGAGCAAAGGGTATTGTTTTTTTATTCAAAAGCATTTTGGATATAAAAAGAGCCGGCAGGTGGTCGGTTCTCTTTTGTGTTTTATGTATGCCGATTACCGCATTGCTGGCCTTTTTTACAATGGAAATATTCTCTTTCCCGTTACCGGCGGATGCAGGAATTCCTTATAAAGTAATTCCTCTTATGCTGGTTCTTTATTTTTTAGGGGCCATACCGGAAGAATTCGGCTGGACGGCAACTTTAACCGGACCTTTTACCGTAAAATACGGGCCGGTCAGGACAGGAATACTGATCGGAGGCGTATGGGCCCTCTGGCACATTATTCCCTGGAGCCAGGCGCATCCCGCCTGGTGGGTGGCCGGTATGTGTCTGCTCAATCTGCTTATGAGGACGGCAATGGTTTATGCCTACATGTATGGGGGTAAAAGTTTATTTTCAGGCCTGGTTTTCCATACAATGATCAATGTCAGCATGAGCAGTTTCCCTGTCTACGGCTCATATATGAATACCTGGATTTTCAGCCTGTGGATGGCCGTCCTGTTATTTCTTGAAGTTTTATTTATAAAAAGAACCGGTAAGAATTTTAAAAATTGACAAAAATAATATTTCCTGTCTCTGCAATTATATGAAACCCTTCTTTGCGCTGGTGGTTCCGGCATTTTGCTGTTCCCTGTAGAGGTTTATCATATAACCTTTGGAGGCGTCTTTGTTTTCTTCATTTAATCTATTATAGTAGTTCAAAATCTTTTTTTCATCTTCCGTCACTTGGGAATCCTTTGGATTTTCCTTTATATCCAAACCTAACAGGTAATCGGATGATATATTATAAAAATTGCAGATGAGAATTAAAGTCTGTAAATCCGGAGTACTGATATTGTTCTCATAATTTGACAAAACTTTATTACTGATACCGATTTTCTTTGATACCGTAATCTGCATTAATCCCAGATTTTCCCTCAGCTCACGTAAGTGGTCACCGATCATCATAATACGAAACCTCCTCTATTAATCAACATTATAATATATTAAACATAAAAAGCTTAATTTATCCTTAAAAAATAGAATTTAAAATTGACAATTACTATGAAATGGAATATAATCCATAATAAAGTAAATAAAATCCTGATACTAAGGAATTGGAGAATAAATTTTTGTAAATTCATCCGTACAGATTTGCAGACAGTTAAGAAAACAGGGCATTACAGGCAATGGCGTACCGCTGATATATATATTTGACAGCAGGTGTAACCCGGTATTTTTCATAGCTGTAAATTTTTCTCCGTGCAGTAAGCGTTTTATCGTCTTAGCCAGGCTGCCGGAGTAAAATTTATATATTAACGGCAAGGGATATGGGAAATCCATTTTGCCGTAAAAATAATAAAGTTAACGGAATTTATAATATTCGGCTGGAATTTATAAATTACCTGTTAACAGGAATCGGAGGATGTATTTTATGCAGAAATTTAAGAAACTGATCGCACTGGGACTTGTTGTGCTAATGGCTGCGGCCGCATCGGCATGTTCCAAAACTGCCCCTGGGGAGGACGCTATGTCCGCTGCAGGGACGCAGAATACGAATGGGGAAAAGGTTTACGTTCGTCAGGGGGGACTTCCGGACCCGGCACTATTTATTGCCAACCAGAATTCGGAAACGGGTACCAATTCCTTCGGAGATTTCGCTTTTGAAGGATTGATCCGTTATCAGCGGGGGTCCGATGATATTGAACTGCAGCTGGCGGAGAGTTACAAGAACGAAGGAAATAAAACCATATTTAAATTACGCCCAAATATCAAGTGGAGTGACGGAGAAGCTTTTACCAGCAAAGATATCTGGGCCTTTTATCAGATATGCTTTAATTCACCGGTGAATTACTTAACTTCCATAGAAACGCCGGATGATTTAACCGTAGAATTTGTCTGGCAGGAACCGGCGCCATTTGATGACCTGCGGATTATGCTGATCGCCCAGGAAGTTCATCATGGACGTATTCCTTACCACATATATAAGGATTTCGCCGATAAACGGGCCGAATTGGTGAAACAGCTCCCGCTGCTGACAAATGAACAGAAAGCAAACGGCTTGCAGGGACCTTACGGCAGGGATACTTTTAATAATCCGGAAATTGTTTCACAGTTAGATGATATCTGGAAGGAATATATAGTGACACCGCCCAATGAAGAGCATGTCATTGTCGGCACAGGGCCTTATATCAACGATGTGGGGCATACCCTTAACGAGGGCAGTATGAGTAAAAATCCATATTACTGGAATACAGACAAACAGGCTTACGATAAAATTATAATTAAATCAACTACGGATGCTACAAAAGCCTCCATGATGAAATCAGAAGAAATCCAGAATATGGACGGCACCCTGCCCAAGGATTTAACGGATTCCATACTGGCCTCCAATAAAAACCTCATATATTATCCTATGGAAGATATGGGCAGCCATGGCTTGTATTTTAACCAGGAATCAAAAACCTCACCTATGTCGAAAAAGGAATTCAGGCAGGCGTTGATCTACATAGCCGACCGGGAAGCCATGCGTGATATCGGTTCATACCAGTCACAGATACATCCCTGGTCCTCCTTAAGCATCCCGCCGTCCATGCTTTCCAAATATGTGGACCAGGATGTGATTGATAATATGAGAAAATACTCCCACGATGAGGAAAAAGCGGCACAACTGCTTGAGAGCATCGGCTGTACCAAAGTTAACGGTAAATGGCTGAATCCCGACGGGACACCGATAAAACTGACCATAGGCCTGGATAAGGGCTGGTATGTTGCCACGCTGGTATCGCCGATCTATGCAAACCAGCTGAAACAATTCGGTATTGAATGTGAAGTAATGGCAGTGGACGGCACGGTTTACGGCAGCCAGTCCGAGGTAGAACATGCTTTTGATATGAGCTGGGAATGGATGGATATTGCCTGGTCCTTTTCCTACCCTTACTTCCCGCTGAAAAATTATTATGAACATACAAGCGGGCCGGCAAAAAAAATGAACTTCCCCTTTGATAAAAAAACTAATATAACAACCCTGGAAGTAACCGATTGGGACGGCAATACGATTAATATCTGGAACTGGCTGTCCGCCATGCAGAACGAAACGGATGAGCAGGTCCGTAAAGACCATTGGGAACGTATTATATGGGCTACCAATGAAAATGCATTTTCCATTAACTTTTATCAGAATGTGACGGCGGCCTGGGAAAACCTGGCGACGACAGGAGGACTGCCCATGCTTGATAAAGTCCCGGAAAACCGGTGGATGCCTTTCCCGGAAACCGAAGAAGAAAAAATAGCTACTTATAATCTAAACTGGGGATTTTCCGGCGGCGTACGTAAAATGTGGATGCTTTCTCCGAAAGAATAAAAGAAGGACATTTAAAACAGGAAGGAGAAGACATATGAATTCACGTTATTATGTTAAAAAAACCGGAATGGCAGTCCTGACGATCATGATTTGCTCCCTGCTTACCTTTGTGCTGTTCCGTATGATGCCGGGGGATGTATTCGACGTGAAAGCCCGTGACCTGGCAGTGGCAAGAGGGCTGGACTTTAATGAAGCCAAGATACTGGTTACCCGGATGTACAATTATGATCCGAACGAGCCCATATTACAGCAGATGAGCCGGTATTATAAAGCTTTGCTTCAAGGAAATCTTGGGACCTCCATGACAAACAGTTCCATAACGGTAAATGAAATTATTGCCTATTATATGCCCTGGACACTTTTTTTGGTTTCCATTGCTTTGACCTTGAGTTATTTTCTGGGTACCTGGCTTGGCAGCATCATGGCCTGGAGAAGAAAGTCCATTCTCAGTTCCCTGATCGCTGCCTATGCTACCATTGTAAATGCAATCCCGCCGGCCCTGGTTCCGACTTTCGTCCTTTCCATATTTGCTTTCGGGCTGCAGTGGTTTCCCATACAGGGGGCCTATTCCATACAGGTCACCCCGGGATTTAACTGGCTGTTTATCAAAGATGTGCTCTGGCATGCCGCCCTGCCCGTATTTGCCTATACCTGTACCCAGATCAATACCTGGGTCATGAATATGAAGGGCAGCTGTATCGGGGTTATGGCGGAGGATTATGTGACTGCTGCTTATGCCAGAGGGCTGTCCGATCAGGTCATACGCCGGAAATATGTGAAGCAGAATGCGCTCTTGCCCTTATATACCGCCCTTGCCATCAGTTTCGGCACCATGCTCGGCGGGGCAACCTATATGGAAGGCCCCTTTGTCTATCCCGGTATCGGCTCCCAATTGGCGAAAGCCCTTGGTAACCGGGATTTCACGGTTTGCCAGGGACTTTTGCTCATCACTACCACCGCTACGGTTTTAGCAAGCCTGTTTGTTGATTTCCTGATGCCGAAGCTGGATCCAAGGATAAAAAGGGAGGAATAAGGTATGGAAGGGATAAAATCTTTTTTCCGGGTTATGTACAATAATAAACAGGCCTTTGCGGGTATGATAATACTGGCTTTATTTCTGGTTATGGCGGTTTTGGGACCATTGGCGGTCCCTCTGGACCTGGGCACGGATTTTTTAAACCGCTACCAGTTCCCATCCCTTAGGCATCCCTTTGGTACGGATTACGTGGGCAATGATTTGTTCCAGCAAATCGTACACGGGTCTCGGTCCGTGTTATTTATCGGCCTCCTGGCTTCCTTTTTTACGGTCATATTAGGGTTTGCCCTGGGTGCCCTGGCAGGCTTTGCGGGTGGAATTACGGATAAAGTAATTTCCATGCTGATACAGCTTTTAATCAGCATACCCATATTTCCGGTCCAATTGATTATTGCGGTTGTTTTCCCGGTCCGCAATGTGATCATGCTTGCCGTGGTACTGGCGGTTTTAAGCTGGGCGTGGCTTGCCAGGAATGTCCGGGCAGCCATACTTTCCCTAAAGCAGAGGGAATTTGTCCTGGTATGCAGGATTATGGGACTTCCGAAATTCCATATCATATTTAAAGAAATACTGCCGAATGTAACTTCCTATTTGGCATCCACCTTTGTACTGAATACCAATTCGGCCATTGCCGCAAGTGTCGGCCTTATGCTCCTTGGCATGGCACCTTATGACGCCACACACTGGTCGATCATGCTGTCAAATGCTTCCACCCAAGCTAACAGCGGCATGAATACCGCAGGAATTTTTAATATGCTGGTGCCGACGGCTGCATTTATTTTACTGCAGATGTCATTGATATTTTTTGCCAACGGGCTGGATGAAGCCCTCAATCCACGGCTTCGTACCACGAACAAAGTCCGTAAAATCAAAAAGGAAGGACAATCATAATGCAGACACAGGATAAACTTTTAGACGATAACCAGTTGCAGGAAACACCTGCTATTTTGGAAATAAGGGATTTGTGCGTGGATTTTTTTCTGCCGGGAGGAGTATTGCGGGCGGTCAATCATTTGAATTTTAATTTACCCGCAAACCGGATAACGGGACTGGTAGGGGAAAGCGGCAGCGGTAAAACCACTCTGACAAGTGCCATTCTGCGCACGGTTTCCAATCCCGGTAAAATTACACAGGGGAGTATTTTATTTGAGAATAAAGATATTTTAAAGTTAACGGATAAAGAACTGAAAGATTTCAGGTGGCGGGAGACTGCCATGGTATTTCAGGCTGCCCAGAACTGCCTGAATCCTTCCATGACCATTAAAGAGCAGTTTACCGAAACCTACCTGGCCCATAAAAAAGACCTGCGGGCAGATGAAATTGCGGTCCTTTCCGCAAAACTTTTAAAGGAAGTAAGGCTGGATGCGGAACGGGTATTAAAATCCTATCCCCATGAAATGTCGGGGGGGATGAAACAAAGGGTAATGATCGCCTTTGCCAGGATACTGGAACCGGCCGTACTGCTTTTGGACGAACCGACAACGGCACTGGACGTAATTACACAGGATTATATATTTAATATATTGCTGGGAATCCATGAATCCACCAAAATGACCATGCTGCTTTCCACCCATGATATTGCCGTTGTGGCAAAAACCTGCGATTTTATGGCGGTTATGTACGGGGGAACCATTGTGGAAATGGGAGACATCTATGAAATGTTTGAATTTCCGAGACATCCGTATACAAAATTACTGATTAAGGCAGCCCCTTCTCTGGCAGGCGATTTAAAAGAACGTGCTGCTATACCGGGAACCCCTCCGGATCTGATGGAAAAACGCAAAGGATGCATATTCGCAAAACGGTGTCCGCTGTGTGAAGAGGTATGCAGGCAGGTCGAACCGGAGGCTGTTACGGTTTCTGCCGGGCATACGGTTGCCTGCCACAGGGCAAAGAAGGGAGTATGAGAGGATGAAAGAGCAGAATAACAAGGAGGTTCCCATTGTTAAACTCGAAAATATAGATGTGGATTTTTATAAAGGGAAAGGATTGTTTTCAAAACCCCAGACCTTTAGTGCGTTACATAAAATCAATTTTACCATTAACAAAGGGGAAATCGTAGTAGTGGTCGGGGAGAGCGGAAGCGGCAAGACCACCATGGCAAATGTCATTGCCGGACTGGTGAAGCCGTCGGGCGGAACCTTTGAATTTAACGGTCACGAAATGAAATCCATGACGAAGGACCAGGAATTCGAATACCGGAACAGCGTCCAGATTATCCAGCAGGATTCCTACGCCGCACTGAATCCTATGAGGACCATGCTGAAATCCTTAGGTGATCCGATGCTGATTAAAAAATTGGCAAATAAAAATAACCTTCGAAAAAAAGTCGGCGAGGTACTGGAGACCGTGGAACTGACGCCCACGGACCACTTTATCGATAAGTACCCCCACCAGCTCTCCGGAGGACAAAGACAGCGTACATTGATCGCAAGGGCACTGGCTATGAATCCACGGCTTATATTGGCGGATGAACCGGTTTCCATGATCGACGTATCCCTCCGGGTTGCCATACTTAATTTGCTGGCCCGGCTGAATGAAGAACGGGATATAGCGATCCTCTATATTACCCATGACCTTGCCACCGCCCGTTATGTGGGCAGGGAAGGGCGCATTGCCGTTATGTATCTGGGCAGTATTGTCGAAACCGGCAGCGTGCAGGAAGTGCTTGCCGACCCGAAACATCCCTACCTGCAGGCCTTGCTTTCCGCAGTGCCCATACCGGATCCCCGGTTATCAAGAAGCAGGAAAAACCGGATGATACAAGATGGAGACCAGCTCTCTGTCTCTGATTTGCCAACCGGCTGCAGATATCATCCCAGGTGCATTTACTGTAAAGAAATCTGCAAAACAGAACAGCCCCGGGCCAGGCAGTACGGCTCCTCCATGGTGGCCTGCCATCTGGCGGAGGAATTGCCGGAATTTGAGCTTTACGAAAAGAAAGCAGAAAATGTATAAGGAGGCGTATGGCTTGACCGGGAAGAAAAAAACTTCATTCAATGGTTTGACGGACTTTGAAGAAACCGTCCTGTTTTTGACCCGCCCGTATGTCAAGATAACAGTGGTATGCTGGCTTTTATCTCTGTACTGTATTCTAAGTGCCGGAAATGATTTTAAGTCACCGGCCTTTGTTCTGGGCATTATTACAATTATAATAGACAGTATCTTTTGTCTTATACTCTATATCAGGGCAAAATGGATCGGCCGTAAGAAAAAGAAAAGTAAGCCGATCTCATAAGGCCGGTTAAGAAGGTTATTAGATTCAATTATTACATGGCATAACATTTACATCAGCACAAGTTAGGTGCTGGTACAGGGGTGCCCCTAAAAAATAATAAACAGTATTTTAAAAGGACTTGGCCCAGGCGGCTCAAGTCCTTTTAAAATACGGCACGAAAGCCGGAAAAAATCATATTATGTTAATAAAATGATTTTAATATCGGGATAATAACAGCCTGACTTAAAAGTTTTTATTATATATTTACTATTTGAAATAAATTAATTATTTTTATGGGAAGGGTGATAATAAGATGTATAATTCAAAACCAATACCTGTACATGTAGAAGAAAAAATGAAAAGATCATTACGGACAATGGATTCAGAACCAATTGTGGGTATTGGATTGGGAAGTGGACATGGTAAAGTAACGAGGACTGCCGTTATAAATGCCGGAGGACTGGAAAATATCATAAAAGAAAATGCAACCGTAGTTATTAAACCGAATCTGGTAAAGCCCTCCTTGCCAAACGAAGCGGTGACTACGGATTACAGGGTAGTACAGGAAGTAGTCGATATGGCAAAGGAATGCGGCGCCGGAAAAATAATAATCGCGGAAGCCACCCCTTACGGGAATGTATTTGAGGCAGCTAAATATAATGAAATATCCGGTGCCGTATTATTTAACATGGAAGAGTGCAGGGAAAAAGATTGCTACAAGCTTAAACCTGAGGCCAGTTTAACCAAGGAATATTTATTTATCCCGAAAATATATATGGATGCAGATGTGGTAATTGGGGTTGCAAAATTAAAGACTCATTCGGAATATGATGCCGGCGTTACATTAAGTATTAAAAACTCTTTCGGAGTACCTCCTACCAGATTTTACGGAATAGATTATAAGGAGCAGCTTCACCTTTGGGGGCTTAAGGAAGCCATCGTTGATATTAATAAGATAAGAAAGCCGGATTTCGTAATAATTGATGGTATTGTAGGAGGTGAAGGAGATGGTCCGTTATTAGTACGTCCGATACAGTCTAATATTGTTATGGCCGGAATTGACCCGGTGGCGGTTGATCTGGTGGCCTTGGATTTTATGGGATTTACAATCGAGGAAGTACGGCATGTAAAGCTTGCGGCAGAAGAAGGCCTGGGAATCGCGGATTTAAGTAAGATTAAAATTATCGGAGCAGATTTAAGTTCATTAAAAATGAATTTCCAGAGATATTAATATCCATTATGGCAAAAGGGGCTGCAATGCAATGTAACAGCCCCTTATTAAGTTATATACTTTTTCGGCCTGTGCTGAAATGAAAGCGGCAGTAATAAACAATTTACATCAGCTCCATTAAATCTGTCTGTGGCTTATTTTACCAAGTATCCTCTTTCAGCCATATTATAGGCCGCCAATGCTTCTGCATATTCATATTGCTTTTGGTTAAAATTAAGTTTGGACTGAAGATATGCATCCTCTTTTACAGCCAGGTCATCTTTGCTTAAGATCCCCAAATCATACTGCAGGTGGCATTGATCATTCTGGAGCTTTGCCAGTTCCAGCTGATTTTCTAAAATGCCTAAATTATCGGTTAAAAGCTTCAGATTGTTATAACTGTTGTAATAAGCACTTTCCGTATTGGTTCGGGTTTCCCGGATATTAATTTCATATTCCTTTAATTTATATTTTTCATTGCGGATTTCTTCGTCGGAACCATTGTATTCATCCTCCAGGTCATCTATATATTCCTTTTGGTTATCATATAACATTTCCTGATACTTAATTTCAGCTCCATTTTCCAGGACAGCATCCAGCCCGTCCCGGTAAGCCGGCAGCGTTATAACATTAACCGGTATATTTTCCGGATTAATCGTTTGACCGACCGGATATCCCAATAAGATTTTAAGTTGATTCATAAGCTGTTCTTTTTGATTGAGCAGGGAATCCAGGCTGTTTTGGACCGTTTGATAATTTGACTCGGAATTTTTGACATGGATTTCAACGTTTAGTCCCAAATCCTGCTTTACTATTTCGTTTGTAAGAGCCATTTCAGCAAGGAAGACGGTACTTTCCTTTTTTTTTATCTCAGTTTCCAGATTTAAAATCTGTATATAAATGGTTTCCAAATTATATTTTAATTTTTCTTCCGTTATGGCTTTGGATTCTTTTAAAGAGCCTATATTATTTCGTATAGAGTCGATTCCGGCTTCTAACGAAACTTCCGTATCATAGGATACATTTCTACTTCCGGTTATGGAGGTGATAGATTGTTTCACCTGGCTGATCTTTGTATCAAAATGAATTAGCTCATTAATATAATCCACGACAGGCAGGGGAGTGGCCAGAGGATCAGCCTGTCTGGCAATTAATGCGGTCTTAGCGCTTTCCAGATTTGCCAGCTGGGTTTTTAACTGATTCAGGGTATCTTCATAATCCTCCTGATCCTCTTCCAGATCCTCCAGTTTCTCTTTTGTTGTATGAAGTTGGTAATACATTTTATCGAGATTAATTTCCAGTAATTCTAAATCCGGATTTTGTTCCAGTAAACGGTCTTTTGCCTCCGTTAAGGATAAGGTGATTTCGTCATCCTTTGGATTTACTTCACCGGCAGCCTGCACAGGAATGGCCACAGCGAGTGAAAGGAGTGCAGTTATGGTGAAAAATTTTAATTTACTGTATCGTTGCATGGTTTCAATCCTTTCTAAAAAGTATTTAAAATTTAAATACGGCCGTATTGGAAGGTATCAGCCGCCAGGCAGCCGAAGGTTTTTAAACTGTTTTCAAATTATACCTGGATTAAACTTCTGTGTCTATTATTCTGCCGAAAACTTCATACTAACTTCATATTGAAGCTGTAGAATCGGAATGGGCCATAAGGAATAACAGGCGGATAAGTTATACTTATGGACGGTATATGACATTTCGTGTAAGATAAAAATAAGGAAATTTAACCTGTGAGGACGCAGCACAGCGGAATGCGAATATCCGCTTTGACTCAGGAAGATGGGAGTTAAGATGTTAAATAAAATTTTGGTAGTGGAAGACGATAAAAATATCAGGGAAGTAGTAAACGAGTATTTAAAAGAAGCCGGATATCTTGTAATTGCGGCGGAAAACGGAAGAAAAGCCTATGACATAATAAAACGGGCAGAAAATATAGATTTATATATTCTGGATATTATGCTGCCGGAGATAACGGGACTGGAACTTCTAAAATTAATCCGTAAAAATTCCAATACGCCGGTGCTCATGCTGACAGCCCTGAATGATGAACACACGCAATATATCAGTTTTGATGCCAAAGCGGATGATTATGTGACAAAGCCCTTTTCTCCCAAATTACTGGTAAAACGGGTGGAAGCCCTGTTAAGAAGAACGGGCCACACCGGCCAGCTGCAGGCAGGGCCGGTTTATGTTGATATGGACCGCTATGCAGTCTTTGAAGACGGCGATAGAGTAATACTTACCTTAAAGGAATTAGAATTGTTAAAGGTTTTAATGAATAACCGGGGGAAAGTTCTGTCACGGCAGCAGCTTCTGAATCTGGTATGGGGATACGACTATTTTGGAGACGAGAGGATTGTTGACGTACATATTAAAAACGTCCGTAAAAAATTTAATACGGAGCTCATCGAAACGGTAAAAGGAGTTGGCTACAGGATAAAAGAAAGGATCGGTAATCCGGATGTTTAAAAAAAGAGGAATTGTCCTTAATATCTTTCTATTTACCTCACTCTTAATTACTTTGGTAATCATGATATCTTTTGGTATTTTATATATGGTTCTGCCGGATTATTATACCTATTCAAAAAATAAGGTATTATGGGCGAATACGGATATTTTGGCAGATAATATCATAAATGCCAAAACAGACAAAGAGGTAAGTTATCTCATTACAGAATTTTCTTTACTCAATAATGCCGATGTCATAGCCTATGATGAAAATGACCTTCTGATCGTTAAACTGTCATCCCCGTTTAACTTGTTAGCGCTTGGTACTCAAAATTATGTGTTCAGTGCCGAAAAAGATAACGATATACCTGCGGATACGGGGGTAGTGAAAAATAAAACCTTAATTATTAACCGAAAAAACAATATGGCGATCCGTATTAAAAAAGAGATAGGTTATAACGGAATAAAAGATATTGAAATCATCGCTACCATGCAGCCGATCAATGAAGCGAAAGATGTCATAATCTCTCTTATGCCCTATCTTTTAATCGTCAATATCATCCTTGCACTGATTGCATCATACTTTTATTCCAGGCGCATTACAAAACCGATCCTTAAATTGTCGGATACGGCCAGGAAAATGCAGAATCTGACTCCGGATCTTATTTCCGGAATACGCACGAAGGATGAAATGGGAGAATTATCGGAAAATCTTGATTTACTGTATCGGAAACTATGTTCCAATATTGAAAATCTTCAAAATGAAATGGATAAGGTTTCCGAATTGGAGAAATCGAAAACAGATTTTATGCGTGCCGCAAGCCATGAATTAAAAACACCCATATCCGCATTAAACGGTATCATTGAAGGCATGATTGATGACGTGGGAAAATATAAGGACAAAAATAAGTACCTCTGTGAAAGCAAAAAATTAATTGACAGCCTTACCAGGCTGCTAAATGAAATTTTATATGCTTCCAGACTGGAAACAGCAGAAAATATAATAAAATCGGAACCGGTTAAGCTTTCTGAATTAATCGAAGCTTCTTTCGAAAATAACCGGTTATTTATTGATGAAAAGAAACTGGATATCACTTTTGAAAAATCAGATTTAACAATAAAATCCGATAAAAAAGTATTGTCCAATACGATTTCAAACATTATCTCCAATGCAGTTAAATATACGGAAGAGAACGGAACCATCACAGTATCCATAACAGAGGAAGGCGGGGGTTACTGCTTATCGGTGGAAAACCAGTGCGAACCTATACCGGAAAAGGAACTGCAAAAGCTTTTTGAACCGTTTTACACTCGTAATTACAGCAGAAACAGGAACAAAAGCGGAACCGGACTGGGCTTGTATATCGTACAACGGAACCTGGAATCCCTGCAGCTGCCTTATAACCTGGAAACTACAAAAGCCGGCTTAAAATTTAATATTTACTTTAAAAAGACTGTCCATTAAGGCCGGTCTTTTTCTTCATGCAAAATACATATCAGCTTCATGGCAGCTTCATATTGGAAAAATATACTTGGCTCCATAAGTGAAATAAAATAAAAATTTCAGGAGGAACCAAGAATGAGAAAATTTTCAGCACTTATATTAACACTGTCTCTGGTACTTGCGGCAACAGCCTGCAGCAGCTCACAGGAGACCAATTCCGGTACGAAAGCTGCCAAAAACCAAAGCGCCCCTGGGGCAGAGGAAGTAATGCAGGAATCCGTAAGTCTTGAGGGCGATATCACGGGAGAAATCCAGGTATCCTGTTATGATTCCACCATATATAAAAATTATCTGGAGGAAGCGGCCAAAGCTTTTGAAGAAAAATATGCGGGGACCAAAGTCAATATCAGTACATTTTCAGCTGTTCCCGATGTTAAATCTTCTACGACTGCGGATGGAAAAAGCATGAAAATGATTACGAAAAACAAAGACACGAAAAGTGAAAGTGACTATATCAGCCAGATTAATACCGAACTTATGACCGGAGGCGGTGCAGATGTGCTGGGAATGGATATCCTGCCCTGTTACAAATACGCTGAGAACGGACAGATCGAAGATTTAAATGCATATATGGAGGCAGATGAAACCTTTGCTAAAGAGGATTACCGCCAAAACATCCTAAACGCGGCAACCTATAAGGGAGGTCAATATATTTTTCCTATGGATTATACTTTTGATATTTTAAGCTATGATAAAACGCTGCTGGACAGCGCGGGCCAGGGCAGCCTGGACCCGCAGGGTGCCTATACCTACGAACAGCTCATTGAAATAGGACAAAATTCCTTTGAAGAAAAAAATAATGCGAATCCGGAAAGTCCTGTAAAAATGTTTAATTATTCCGGAGGCTCATTGGGGAAAGGGACTATGTTCGGCCAGCTGTTTCATCAGAACTACGACAAATTTATTGATGTTGAAAATAAAACGGTTGATTTTACCGGCGGGCAGTTTGCTGATATTTTGAAAACCGCAAAAGATTATGAGGAAAAAGGCTATATGGATAAGCAGGTGCAGAAAAATCCGGAGGATGTATTAAAACAAAACTCCTCACAGAATTATCTATATAAAACAATTAGCAATACCATGCTCCTTCCTGCATTTAACGACGACAGGACCACCAGGAAACAGACCAGAATGACAGGAAATGGCGGCATGTTCACGGAGAATGATGAAATTGCAGGTATGATCAAAAATAATGAAAATGATATTACATTTGATATTTCACAGGCTTATGCACTGAATTCCAATTCCGGCAATAAAAGAACGGCCTGGGAGTTCATTAAATTCCTTGCCGGGGAAGAAATGCAGACCTCCTTAAACTTAATGGGCACTCCGGTTAACATAAAAGCAGGTGAGGAAAAAGCAAAACAGGAGATTACAGGTGAATTGTACGATCCTGAAAATAATCGGGGAACGACGGAATTGAATGAAAAGCAGACAGAAATACTTAACAATTATATCACGGCACTGAACCGGTATTCCGACATGCTTACTACTTACAGGGTACATGATACCGTTATTGATGATATGGTGTATGAAGAAGCAGGGTATTTCTTTGACGGAAGCAAAAGCGCCGAAGAAGTTGCGGATGTCTTACAGGGCAAGATTGAGCTTTATTTGAAGGAATAAAGGTTATTTATGAAAAGGAAAAGAAATGATACGGCATTTTTATTTATATTTCCGGGGCTTTTTGGATTTATCCTGTTTTACATCTGGCCTTTTTTAAGCTCTTTGGGATATGCTTTTGTAGATAAACCGGTTGGCGGAAGCTTTGCAGGTCTTGATAACTTCATTGGATTATTTCGTAATAAGCCATATCTGACGGGACTGAAAAATACGTTTCTTTTCATCGGCATATGCATACCGTTAAATATCATCCTGTCTTTAGCGGTCGCAATGCTGATTAAAAAGACTTCAAAATACAGAGAATTTTTTACTTTGTTATTTTTAATCCCCCTGGTTATTCCATCCGGTTCCATGGTATTTTTCTGGAAGATGTTTTTTGATTATAATGGATTTCTGAATAAACTCCTGGTTGTGGCCGGTTTCGAAAAAACCGGCTGGCTGGAAACAAACCTCGTGCTCTATGTGATCATATTAATATTCATCTGGAAAAATCTTGGCTATAATATGATCTTATTCCTGGCAGGATTAAGTGCCATTCCCAAAGAATATTACGAAGCTGCAAAGGTAGATGGTGCCAACACATTACAGGCGTTTACCGGGATTACTCTTTTTAATCTGGCTCCGACTTTCATTCTGGTGACCATTATGTCCATCGTCAATTCCTTTAAGGTATTTAAAGAGATTTATTTAATAACAGGAAGTTATCCTCATGAAAGCATATACATGCTGCAGCATTTTATGAATAACCTGTTTAGCTCCCTGGATTATCAGAAATTAACCACGGCGACCTGTGTTTTGGTATTTATGACCGGGATATTGACACAGTTTTTGCTTCGAATGGAAAAGAAGGTGAACGGTTGAAATTAAAACGGATGAGTATATATGTTTTTTTAATAATATTAGGGTGTCTCTTTCTCTTCCCTTTACTGATCACCTTTACCAATTCCTTTATGTCTGAAATGGAAATAAGTTTGAATTATACGACAAAGCTTTCCTTTTTTGATATATTGGCGGGTGTGGAAAATAAGTTTGTGGAAATGAATCTCATACCGGAAGAGGTGACGGCCGGGCAATACCGGGAGATTCTTATTAACCAGCCGGCATTTATGATATTATTAATGAATTCCATAAAAATCACAGTCCCGGTGGTGGTTGGAAATGCGGTGGTATCCTTACTGACGGCCTACGGTTTTACCATGTGGAAGTGGAAATATAAAGAATACCTGTTTTTTATCTATATCATTGTCATGCTTATGCCGCTGCAGGCCGTTTTGGTGCCAAACTATGTGATTGCAGATAAACTAGGTATTAAGGACAGCTATCAGGCTATTATATTACCGGGGATCTTTTCCCCTTTTGGAACATTTCTGTTAAGGCAAAGTATGAAGGCTATGCCGGCAGAATATTTTGAAGCTGCTGCGGTCGACGGAGCAGGTTTATCTTACCTGTTTTTTTATATCGTCGTACCTCAGATGAAATCGGGGATAGCTGCCTTATCCATGCTTGTTTTTATCGAATACTGGAATATAGTGGAACAGGCCGTTATCTTTATCAAAGACTACTTCCGGGAACCCTTGTCCATTTATTTATCGAGGATTGCGGAAGGGTCGGTGGGCATGATATTTGCAGCGTCCTGCATTTATATGTTCCTGCCGTTATGGTTTTTATTGATAGGGCAAAAAAATCTGGAAAAAGGTATTGAACTATCCGGAATAAAATGATTCCATATAGTCGGCGGAAGGTCAGAATTATATAACAGCGAGGTAGATTTTATGAATAATAACAGAAAATGGAATATGAAAGCCATTGGCACTGTATTTCTTATTATCTTAATCATTTTAATGTTTCTGTCTAAAACGATCTATTCCTACAATCTGCCTGCGGTAACTGCGGTCCTGCCCGTAAACGGGAAACTGAATAAATCCGAAACAGCTGAGGGCCTTGCAGATTGGGCGGAAGAAGAGGAGATTTATTCCGAACTGGCCGGAATCATAGATGAGGTTCTTGTAAGGGAAGGGGACAAAATCAGGAAAGGTCAGGAACTGTTCCGGTTACGTTATGAGGAAGAGGATATAAAGGAAAAATTAAAGGAAATACACATTAATAAAAATAAAATAGGGGTTGATATGGAAACAATTAAACTGAAAATGGAAAAGACTGAAACTAACATAGCAAACCTGGAAGAGGAAATCCAAAAAGAGGAACCGGAAGGTACCAATGAGCTTAAAAAAATTGAGAACCAGATGGATAAATTGAAAGAGCAGATTAAAAATGCGGAAGAAGAATGCGAGAAACAAAATATTTTATATGATGAAGGAATTATTTCAAAAAGCGAATTGGATGCTGCCGTAAATATACTGAAGAATCTGCAATATGACTTACAGGGGCTCCGGACGGATTATGAAAACCAGAATATTACGGTTCAGCAAAAAGTGGATGCGTATCAGGAGAAAATTAACGGTTACCGGGATAATATTGAGGGCTTTGAACACGATTTGAAAATTTCGGAACAGGATTTAAAAACAAAGGAACTTGACTTAAAGAACCTTACCAACCAGGAAGAAGCCTATAACCGGACATTATTGGATTTCGATGAAAAAAGGAGTGTAAAAGCACCGAAAAACGGGACGGTTATCCTGATACCTGTAAAAGCAGGACAGTATGCAAACGCAAACCAGCTTTTAATAAGCTATGGAGCAGGCAGTGAATATAAACTGGAATGTGACATATCACCGGATAATAACTTTGTACTTGTGGGTGACACCTGTGAACTAACGAACACCTCCCATGCAGCCGACGGTGTTGTGTCTGAAATAAATCCGGAGGAACATGCAAAAAAAGTTACGGTAACTTTTCAATCGAAAGAAGTAACAAAAGGAGAAACCTTTGAGATTGAATTTTGCAAGGAAAGTACGGCTTCCTATACACTGGTCCCCAATGGAGCAGTTAACCAGGATAATGACGGCTACTTTATCTATCAGGTGAAAAAGCGTAAGGGGGTGCTGGGGGATGAATATTATGCAGAAAAGGTATATGTATACATTGGGGATTCGGATAATGAGAATACGGTTATCGTGAAAGGAATGGACTATTTTGAACCCATAGTTTTGCTAAGTGACAAACCGTTTTCTGATGATGAAACAATTAAAGTTGAAAATGAAGGTGATTTTTTTGCGGAAGAATAAATTTCAGATTGTTCTGTTAGCAATTATGGCTTTGTTAATGGGTTTACTTATAACAGTAACCCTGATTACAAAGCAGAATGGCTATGAAAAACTTTTAATGGTTTCTCCCAAATTAAATAAGGATTCAGGGACGGATGTAGACAAACTTGAACAGATTAACGGGAATAATTTCCTGGTTACCTATGAAGTGGATGAGGATAAGCAGATTCAGGTACATAACATCCGGCATAGTGTGATTTTAAAAGGAACAAATTATACTTATCCCTTTGTCATGCATTATACTTTCGCGAGCGGCAGTTTTTTTACCCGGACCGTACAGGAACAAAAACTCAAATCAGTGGTTTTAAATGAAGCAGCCGCCTTTGAAATGTTTGGGAGTTTTCACATTGCCGGTAAAAAAATCCTGCTGGATGACGTACCCTATACCATTACCGGTGTGATCAGAGACGGAGCGGAAGAAAAGAATATTTATATGCCGGTAACCCTTATGGATAAACAGCCGGACACCTTTATGGCCGGTTTGGATCCGGAAAGGGGAATTACGCAGGAGTATATAAAAACTACGTTTAAGGAGGCCGGTATAACAGAAACGGATTATGATTTTATCAATCTTGATGAAGCGGTCAGAAAAATGGAGGCAGAAACCGGAATAACCCTGTTATCCGTATTCGCGTTTCTATTATTATTGAAACTCAGGGACAGAATAACCAAGTTATCTTGCAGGGTCGGAAACTTACGGGAATTATCAAAACAATATTATTATAAAGAACTTGTACATGAAAATCCCGGTGTTATTTTGGGTATGGCATTAAATTGCCTGTCCATTGTTTTTTATATAACCATGCTTGGAAGCTTGCTGAAAAATTCCTTTGAAACAGGTTTAAACATGAATCTGTCAGGGAATATCCTGACAGGTTTTGATAGCGGCTGTTTTTTTAATAAAGTACAATTCATACAGTATAATTTTTTATATTCCGTTGTTTTTTTCAGCGGATATATGCTCCTTTTTGTTATTTTTGCTGTTTCCATATGGGAAAAAACGAGCAAGTAAGAATCAACAGGAATAATTTCCATTATATACCTAGTGCAATCTGTGTAAATTTATCATAAAATAAATTTGTAACATATTTAACAGTTTTGTAATAAACTTTATAAATGGAGGTTTCAAATGATAAAAGTAAAGAAGATTGTTACATATTGTATGATAGGAACAATAGCCTTAGCCGGCAAGACTGCTGTTTCTAAAGCCGCGGAAAAGCCCGTTGCCGGAATAGATTTATTATTGAATGATTTTTACCAGAATACTGAAAATGGAAATAAAGTAATAGAAGATTATTTATCATCCGATTCGTTTAAAAAATATTCCAATATATCCTTTGCACAGGTAACCAATTACGTAAATATAAGAAAAGAACCAAATGAAGAAAGCGAAATTCTTGGTAAATTATACAATGATTCAGCCGCAACTGTTTTATCAAAAAAAGGTGACTGGTATAAAGTACAATCAGGTTCAGTTACCGGATACATAAAATCAGAATTTCTCGTTACCGGCGCCGAAGCGGCAAAAGTAGCCGATTCAGCCGGCACCAGAATTGCAACCGTAAATACGGCTACTTTAAGGGTAAGGGAAAAAGCCAGTACGGAGGCGCCTATAGTTACGCTGGTTCCCATCGGGGATGACTTTAAAGTGAAAAAAGAAGTGGACGGATGGATTAAAATATCGGTTGATGGAGATATCGGATATGTGTCATCCGATTATGTAGACTTATCTACCGTATATGAAGAAGCAATTTCCATAGAAGAGGAGCAGGAAAGACTGGAAGCGGAAGAAGCGGCCAGACTGGCAAGTGAGCAGGCACAGACCACTAGTACTTCCGTCAGCGAAAGTAACTCCGGCGGTAATAATTCAGGCAGTTCCTCCAGTTCAGGCAGTACTGCCAAATCCTCCAAAACTGCCATATCCGGTTCAAGTGATTCCAGTACTTCCTCTATCCGCAGCAAGATAGTAAATTATGCTTTAAAGTTTGAAGGCAATCCCTATAGATGGGGAGGAACAAGTTTGACCAATGGAGCAGACTGTTCCGGTTTTACCCAGTCTGTTTTTGCCGATTACGGCGTTGGTATTCCCAGGGATTCAAGATCACAGGCATCCGGCGGAAGAACCATTTCCGTCAGCAGCGTTAAGCCGGGAGACTTAATCTTCTATTCAAGAAACGGTTCTATCAACCATGTTGCCCTCTATATCGGCGGCGGTAAGGTAATCAGTGCAAGCAGTCCGGAGGTAGGAATCAGGATAGCCAATTATGATTACAGGAATCCGGTCAAAGCAGTTAGCTATTTAAATTAAATAAGGAAAATAAATTTTTTAAAAATACAATAAAATCAGGTATGGAAATAGGGGAAAAGAGTAAAAGAAAAGCAAATTTTGTGTCGCCGTGGGCGGCGGAATGAAGGTATGTAAATGAAACAATGGAAAAAATATCTGGTTGCTGCCGGAACTGTATCCCTGATCCTGATCCTGGCGGTTATTATTAATAATAACCGCAATAAAGAGGGAACGGTAATTGACCAGTACAGCACCAGCGAGGTTAAAGAAAATATACAGGCCGGAAATGAGATTTCTGCTGACAAAGAAACAAATTCCATATTGGAAGCCGAAGAAAATACGTCTGAAAGTGATATCGCCGAAGAAAATACGTCTGAAAGTGATACTGTCGATGAAAAAAGTACGGAGCTGTCTGAGGATGAAATTAAGTCTGAAATCAATAAAGTAGTTAATTCCTATTATGGAATATCCGTTAAGGAGGATAAAGACGGCGGAGCCGATAAGGAACAAACGGCAGAAAACCAAACGGAAAACAACCAAACGGAAAACAACCAAACGGAAAACAACCAGATTGCGGATAAGCAGACAGCAAATGCCACAGTTAAAAAGAATGCTGTTATAGAGAAATATAAGAATGTAAAAATCTACATAAAACCCGGCTTAAAAGAGGATACCTACGTTGTTTTTTCAACTTATAGCATTAAGTTATATAACATTGATACTTTAGTACCCGGGATGAGCTCCATGTATGTAATAAGGGACGAAAACGGGAATTTCCTAATCGATAGCGATTCAAATAACAAAGAACTCAATGATTATATCAGTAGTCTGGCGAAGGAAAACAATATAAAGAAAATTATTAAGGAAGTGAACTCAAAACTGAAAGAGGCTGTGAATAAAGACACTTCCCTGAAAGAATTTATTGACTATTTAAAATAAGATTTAAGAATTGCGACGCAGCATGCCGCAAAGTGGAGCATTCATTCTGGCACAAGCATTTTTCAAACACGCTCTAGGACTTTCCGGGGAAGATTCCGGAAAGTCCTTTTTAAATGACTGCAGCATAAAACCGGTTAAGGGGACTGGCTTTATGCTGCGGTTTTTTTATCAAATAAAGAATTGCCGGGTACAATTAATAAAAGTCTATTTGCCATTTACCTGGGCCCATGGTTCTGGATGCGGTAAAATTCCTTGAATTCCGTAGGGGTACATTTCTTTATGGACTTAAATACCCGGTTAAAGGTTGATATGCTGGCAAAGCCGGACTGGAGGGCAATTTCTATAATGGACAGATCCGGATTGAGCAGCAGGCTTTCGGCGGCCTTGATCCTCCGCAGTATTAAATAATCATAAAAGGAAGTGGAAGTCATCTGCTTAAAAAGACGTGAAAAATGAAACTTGGAAAATCCGGCTGCAAAAGCTACTTTTTCTAACGTAATATTCTCTGTATAATTACGGTCGATATAGTCATAAATCATATTCATTTTTTCGATATATTCTTTCTGCTTATTGATGCCGGAACAGGGAAATATACTGCTGGTATCCATATGGTTCCGCCCGATCAGTACAAAGAGACGTATAACCAGCGTATAAATTGTGGCTTCCCAAAGAGGGAGGGCTTTTAAATATTCATCTTTCGCCTGCATCAGCAGACTGCAGGCGTCCGTGTAAATATCGGGGGAGTTATCGGGGGTGATTATATTCGGCTGGGTCAAAAAAGGTAAAATACCGGAAAACCCTTTTTGTTTACTCATTAACATAAAATCAAATAATAATATGATCCGGGAACCGGAAGGCGGTGCATTCAGTTCATGAAGATCTCCCGGAGGTATGATTAAAATATCCCCTTCCCGTAAGGTAAAATTTACTTTATTCATAATTACGGAATAGGAATTCGTAAGAGGCATAATGATTTCAACGGAAGAATGCCAGTGCAGAGGGTAATTGGAACTGGTCTTGTTAACCCATAGAAGAACCGAAGAATTTTCAGAATATCCGACCTTTTCAAAAGTTCCGGTAACTTCCCGCACAAAAGTATTGTCCGTATTGGTTTCAGGTGTATGTGCTTCAATCATAAAATTTCCCTCTTATACTTGAAATTCAGGTAAAATTACAGTTAAGAACCGAACAAATCAATAGTACTGATTAAAAATCATAGTCTGTACTGGTATTTATGATGCGGTCATATATTGCTAAAATTAAATAAAAAATCAGGAATGTTTTAAGTTATTAAGTTAAATTCCATATTATATTTAAGTATTACGGGCTGAAATAAATCATATATTGCTATTTTAGTACAGGTATGGGAGAATGTAAAGAAATAGTTGAAAAAAACAAAAGAAAAGCAGTATGAAACGGAAGGGTATTTATTCGGGTTCTCCCAAGAAGTATCTGGTTTATTGTGACAGAACTTAGCAATTACTGAATGCAGCATAGCAATATTTGATAAGAGTCAAAGCCTTGCTTATATTATAATGGTAATATAGGAAAAATATCTGGAATTTAGTGACGGAACAACTATCCGGAGCTTAATACGGCATAGGAGGATTTTTTAATGGACTGCAAAAAATATTTGGATGAGTCATTATCTTATGAAGAAAGGGCAGCAGCTCTGGTTTCTGAGATGACATTGGAAGAAAAAGTATATCAGACCCTGCATGGTTCTGCTGAAATCAAGCGTTTAGGGGTGAAGGCATACAATTATTGGAACGAAGCACTTCATGGTGTGGCAAGGGCCGGTGTTGCAACGGTATTTCCCCAGGCCATCGGTCTGGCGGCAACTTTCGATGAGGAACTTCTGGAGGAAGCGGCAGACTGTATTTCCACCGAAGGACGGGCAAAATTTAATATGCAGCAGCAATATGGGGATACGGATATTTATAAGGGGCTGACCTTCTGGTCACCCAACGTTAATATTTTCCGCGATCCCAGATGGGGAAGGGGCCATGAAACATACGGGGAAGATCCTTACCTTACTTCCCGCCTCGGTGTCCGTTTCATCAACGGACTTCAGGGAAAGGATGAAAAATATATGAAAGCGGCGGCCTGTGCCAAACATTTTGCAGTTCATTCCGGACCGGAGGACCTGCGCCACAGTTTTGATGCCAGGGTGTCCAAAAAAGATTTAAATGAAACTTACCTGGCCGCTTTTAAAGCCTGTGTACAGGAAGGAAAGGTTGAGGCTGTCATGGGTGCTTACAACCGTACGAACGGAGAACCCTGCTGCGGCAGTAAGACTTTACTTAAGGATACCCTTCGGGATAAATGGGGCTTTAAAGGACATGTTACTTCCGACTGCTGGGCAATTAAGGATTTCCATGAAAATCATATGGTTACGTCTACGCCTGTAGAATCAGTGGCGCTGGCAATGAACAACGGCTGCGATTTAAACTGCGGCAATATGTTTGTCCATTTACTGCAGGCAGTAAGGGACGGTTTCGTGGAGGAAGATACCCTGACACAGGCAGTGACCAGGTTATTTACCACCAGAATGAAGCTTGGTTTATTTGATTCGCCGGAGAAGGTACCATATAACACTATTTCCTATGACATGGTAGACAGTAAGGAGCATAAGGCATTAAATTTAAAAGCGGCCCAAAAGAGTATCGTATTGTTAAAGAATGAAAACGGAATCCTTCCTTTGGATAAGAATAAGCTTAAGACCGTTGGCGTGATCGGACCGAATGCGGATAACAGAAAGGCTTTAATCGGCAATTACGAAGGGACCGCTTCGGAATATGTTACCGTATTGGAAGGCATCAGAGAGTATTTAGGTGAGGAGGTAACCATCCGTTATTCGGAAGGCTGCCATCTGTTTAAGGATAAAATATCCGGACTTTCCAGAGCCAATGACCGGTTGGCGGAGGTAAAGGCAGTAGCGGCTTCCTCCGACGTTATCATTGCCTGCTTTGGCCTGGATTCCGGGCTGGAAGGGGAAGAAGGGGATGAAGGAAATGAATTCGCCAGCGGTGATAAGCCCAACCTTAAGCTTCCGGGTATCCAGGAAGATATTTTAAAAGTGGTTTATGAGAGCGGAAAACCGGTAGTACTGGTCCTGCTTTCCGGCAGTGCCCTGGCAGTATCCTGGGCAGATGAACATATCCCGGCAGTTGTGCAGGCCTGGTATCCGGGTGCACAGGGCGGACGCGGTGTAGCCCGGATGCTGTTCGGCGAATATTCACCGGAGGGTAAGCTCCCGGTAACCTTTTACCGTACTTCGGAAGAACTTCCTGCTTTTACGGACTATAATATGGAAGGCCGTACTTACCGCTATATGAAACAGGAGGCCTTATATCCCTTTGGGTATGGATTGAGCTATACCCGGTTTTGCTGTGAGGAAGCCGGCATCAGTGAGAATCATATTACACCGGAGGAAAGTATAGAGTGCAGTGTAAAATTAAAGAATACCGGTAAAATGGACGGTGTGGAAACCGTACAGGTCTACGTAAAAGCACTGGAGGCAGAAGGTGCGCCAAACCATCAGTTAAAAGGTATTAAGAAGGTATTTTTAAAAGCAGGAGAGGAAACAAAGGTTAATATAAGCCTTCCGGCCAAAGCGTTTGCCCTGTATGATGAAGAAGGCAGGCTGGTATTAAATGCAGGCAGCTATGAAATATATATAGGAACCTCACAGCCGGATAAGAGAAGTATTTTCCTGACGGGCAAAACTCCGGATGTCTTTGAGGCAAGCTGTAAGGAAACAGTAGTTCTTGAACAATAATTAAGCACCTTTAAGGAAATTAAAAATATAAAAATACGGGATGTAGTCTGCAACGATCCATGCAGATTAATCCCGTATTTTTTATTCTATAACTGGCGGTGCCAGAGTCCGGCCGGCCAGACTTGTACACGGTTTTCTACAGGCAACGTCAAAAGTTTTTGTATTTTGATTTGCCTGCGCTGATTTTGTTTATGCGAAGCATGATAATTCCCATACAAAATCCTGCGTATCTGTAGGAGGCAATATATGAAACGACAATCCTTCCGGCATTTCATATAGTATAAATAGCTTAGTTACAATCCCGTAATTCCATGCTATACTAAAGCCAATATAACTGTGAATAAAATAATTTAGATTTAAATAAAATCTTACATATAATTTTGAAGATTATCCATAATGGTTATATAAAGGCAGGTAATTGACACACAGGATCAAACATATGCAAAGGAGAAGCGGTATTATGACGGGGAGAGTGAAATTCATTCGAAAGAACCCGCAGGGCGGCTTGCGGCTTCTTTTATTGGATTTTGTGCCGCCTGTGGGCGGCGGAATGAGAGGTAATTATGGTAAAATATCATAATGTCATGGAGACATTGGTAGTAAATAAACTGGACGAAATATGGGATACATTGGATTGCTGCAAATGTGACAAATGCCGCAATGATATCATTGCTTATACGCTGAATCAAATGGCTCCCAAATATGTTGCAACGGAGGAAGGCGAATTGTATGTCCGTTTGTGCATCCTTTCAGCCGAACATGAATTTGAGATTGTAAAAGCCATTGCCAAGTCCGTAAGAACCGTATCGGAAAATCCGAAGCATTACATATAAATCCCAGACCAGGAGGTTCGTAATCATATGTGTGGCCGTTATTATGTTGATGATGAAACATCACGGGAAATACGCAGGATACTGGAACAAATTGATGCAAAATATGTAAATAACAACAGGAAGTCAGGAGAGATATTCCCGACCGAAACGGCACCGATTCTGGCTGCTTTTCAGGGGACCATAGAACCGGAACTGTCCGCATGGGGATTCCCGAATTACCAAAACAAGGGGGTACTCATTAATGCCAGGGCAGAAACCGTATTTGATAAAAAAACTTTCCGTGAAAGCGTTTTTTTTAGAAGGTGCGTGATCCCTTCAAACGGTTTTTATGAGTGGGACGGGAATAAGAAAAAGTTCCTGTTTAAAAGGAAAGAATCGGAGATTCTTTATATGGCGGGGATTTATAGTTTCTACCAGGAAGAATGCCGTTTTGTCATATTGACGACACAGGCAAATGAATCCATGGCAGAAGTTCACAGCCGGATGCCCGTTGTACTGGAGGAAGGGGATATGGAAAAATGGATATTGGATAATAACAGTACCGGCAGGATCCTGCGCCAGATTCCGCCGGTACTGACAAAAACAGCTTAACAGCCGGAACCCGGAACGGTCTTACCAGCAGTTCCCATTAGAAAGCGAACATACATTCTGATATAATGCATATAATGTATCGGAAGGAGAAGGTATGTATGGAACCGGTTATTTTTCATATCGATGTAAATTCGGCATTTTTAAGCTGGGAAGCAGTATACAGGATAAAGTTCTTAGGGGACAGGACGGATTTAAGGACAATTCCGTCGGCAATAGGAGGGGACGTAAAAAAAAGGCATGGCATCATTCTGGCCAAATCCCTGCCGGCTAAAAAATATAATATACAAACCGGGGAAAGTGTCAGCGAAGCCTGTAAGAAATGTCCGGGGCTGGCGCTGGTTCCTCCCCGCTATGATTTATATGAAAAGTGTTCGAAAGCTTTTATGGATATTCTGCGGGAATATTCCCCCTGTGTGGAACAGTACAGTATCGATGAAGCTTATTGCGACATGACGGGGACAGAGTATTTATACGATTCGCCTGCGGCTGTGGCCCATGTTATGAAAGACCGCATCTATGAAGAATTGGGTTTTACGGTAAATATCGGCATCTCTTCCAATAAGCTGCTGGCCAAGATGGCCTCCGATTTAAAAAAGCCCAATATGGTCCATACGCTCTACCCCTGGGAAATAAAAGAGAAGATGTGGAGACTGCCGGTTTCGGATTTATTCTACGTAGGCAGGGCTACTACGAAAAAACTGCACACTCTTGGCATCCATACTATTGGTGAACTGGCGGTTACGGATGTCTGTATCCTGCGGGCCCATTTTAAAAAATACGGGGAATTAATCCATGATTTTGCCAACGGGCTGGATACTTCTTTTGTTATCGAGGAAAGACCGCAGAATAAGGGGTATGGCAATTCGACGACCATTGCCTTTGACGTGGATAATGAATACGCTGCCAAGATGGTACTGCTTGCCCTGGCGGAGACCGTCTGTACAAGACTAAGAAAAGACCGGGTACAGGCTTTGGTTATAGCCATTCACCTTGTAGATTTTGAATTCCGTCATGCTTCCCACCAGATGACTTTATTTACGGCGACAAACATAACAAATGAAGTTTATAAGGCAGCCTGCCGGTTATTTGATGAATTATGGGACGGCATTCCGGTCCGACATCTGGGAATCCACACCGGCAGGATAATACAGGACTGCGGAGTAAGGCAGTTAAATTTATTTGATTATTACCAATCTTATGATAAGCTTGCCAGCCTGGATAAGGCAATCGACCATATAAGGAGCAGGTACGGCCCGGATGCGATGAAACGGGCAGCTTTTATTCAGAGTCCGATTTACCATATGAGCGGGGGCATATCTCCGGATAAGCGAAAACCTGCCGGAATGGATTGATCTTCATCTTATAAAGCAGGAATCTGCGGAATTTCCAAAGAAAAAAGTTAAGACGCCCGAAACGGGCGTCTTTTAAATTCATTTATAAGGACGGAGAGGGTTAATTTCCTTCCCGGATTTATAATCATTAAGCAATTGTGTTTACAGCTTTGCTTAAACGGGATACTTTTCTTGATGCAGTATTCTTATGATAAACGCCTTTGGATGTAGCTTTATCAATTTCAGAAATTGCAGTGATCAAGTTGGTTTTAGCAAGTTCTTTGTCGCCGGCAGCCACAGCAGCGTCCACTTTCTTTATAACCGTCTTAACCTTGGATTTAATCGCTTTATTTCTTAATGCCTTAGTTTCATTAACTAAGATTCTTTTCTTAGCAGATTTAATGTTAGCCAAATCGTACACCTCCAATTTTATTTGAATTATTTGTTTCATTAAATCCGGACACGGACGTTCTAATGTAAACATACTATTATATAGTAGTATAAAGCCATTATTCTGTCAATACATATTTTTAAAAAATTTGAAGAAAATATAAGGGAATAACTTTAAATTCAGAAAGGTATGAACATAAAGAATGGATACAAAAAATGAGAATGGCAGTATGGCGGGAGTACCAAGGACGGACCTTGCATTAGAGGTAAGGGAAACCTTTGAAGAAGACAATGTTGAAATACAGGGTGTGGTTTTAAAAGAAGATTACGATAAGAAAAAGGATATCCGGGTAACTACGGTTATTATCAAGGACCAGAAAGGCGCCGATGCTATGGGAAAACCCATCGGCACTTATATTACCATAGAAGCCCCCCAATTAGGTGAGGAAGATGAAAGCTTCCATGAACCCATTACAAAGGAAATAGCCAAATACATCAAACAATTGGCAGGAGATGCCACAGACCGGGAGATTCTCGTTGCCGGTCTTGGCAACCGGGAAGTTACGCCAGATGCGTTAGGCCCCCAGGTGGTGGACAACTTATTTATAACAAGGCATTTGATTAAAGAATTTGGAAACGGTTTTTTAGAACAGGAGAAGATGGGAAATGTAAGTGCCATTTCTCCGGGGGTAATGGCCCAGACAGGAATGGAATCCAGTGAGGTGTTAAGGGGAATTATCCGGGAAACCATGCCGAAATTAGTGATTGTGATCGATGCACTGGCTGCCAGAAGCATACACAGACTGAATAAGACGGTACAGATAACGGATACGGGAATAAGCCCCGGATCCGGGGTGGGCAACAACCGGAAGGCATTGAATAAAGAAAGCCTTGGGGTAGATGTCATAGCCCTGGGAGTTCCGACTGTAGTGGATGCGGCTACCATTGTCAGCGATACCATGGAACAGTTTATGTCCAAACAGGGTTTTAAGGATAAGGAGATCCACCAGTTTATGAATGAATTGAATGAAGAGACCATAAGTAATATGTTTGTCACCCCCAAAAATATTGATGAATCCATAAAGCGGATCAGTTATACCATATCGGAAGCCATTAATAAGTGCTTTGCATAAAGGGATGAAACAGCCTGTCTAAAAAATTTTATTAAATAGTGTCCAAAACGTTATCATAAAGAAAAATAAAGCATATGATAGATTAAGTAAGAGGTTTTAATACTTAACTGCAGATGGGAGAAATTTATGAGAAGATATAAGTACAGGGCCGCCAGGCTGTTTCATATAGCATTATGGAGTATAATCCTGATTTTAAGTTTTAATGTATTGATAAAATGTATCCGTATATTGGGTCCAGACGTGGTGGGCGGCACGGAAGAATCCTTTGAAGCAAAAATTGTTACGGCAGCCTGTAATTATATGATGCAGTCCGGTATCCCCATATTAGGATATATTTCCGGGACCCGGGAAAATGAAAATAAAAGTTTTATACTTAATACAATGATAGGATCTTTTCCTATTAATCAATACATAGCCCAGGCAAGCGGCACCCTGGATAATAATTTTATCGAGGATCAGACGAATACATTTTATTTCGCAGGCAGTTCCAATCTGCTTTTTAATAACGATCTGTATGTGGAGAGGATCTTACAGGGGATCGAATATTCCAAAAGTATGAACGGTGCGGATACGGCAGAAGAGAATGACGGTTCTGAGGATGGCGGGTCGGTAGCGGTTAACGGGCCAAACGGCATTATGCCCATTGACATTATTAACGGAGAAGTTTATTTGGAAAGTGAGGAAACTTCCATTCCGGATGAAGCTGCGGCAGAAGCTCTTGGAACCATCAACGGAGAGCATTTTACTCTCGACCAGTTATTAAATAATCAGTTTTTATACAATCATTTTTATATCATTGACTCGACAACGGCAGTAAGTGATGATTTGTTTGATGCCGAAAAATTATTGGGTGATGATATGACCATGAAAGCCGCTTCAGACAAGCCGCAGATTTTAATCTACCATACCCATTCCCAGGAAGCTTACAGTGACAGCCGGAAGGGGAAAGAGGCGGATACGGTGGTAGGAGTCGGAACCTATCTGACTGAAATACTTAAAGAAAAATACGGTTATAATGTGATACACGATAAAACCAAATATGATTTAATGGGAGGTACCCTGGACAGGAATTTAGCTTATAATTACGCCTGTGACGGTATTGAGAAAATACTGCAAAAAAATCCCAGTATAGAAGTAGTCATTGATTTACACCGGGATGGGGCAGACGGAAAACGGGTTACGAAAATTAATGGAAAAGATGCGGCACAGGTCATGTTATTCAATGGTTTAAGCCGAAATACAAAAGGGAAAATAGCTTATCTGGAAAACCCGTACATTCAGGATAATTTAGCTTTCAGTCTGCAGATGCAGCTAAAAGGCAGGGAAATATATCCCGGTTTAATGTATAAAAATTATCTGAAGGCTTACCGTTATAATATGCATTTAAGAAAAAAATCCCTTCTGGTAGAACTGGGAACCGATAAAAATACAATAGGAGAAGCCATGAATTCAATGGATTATTTGTCCGAAGTACTTCATGAGGTGCTTGAAGGAGAAAGCTGAGATTTCAAGCAGAAATAAACGGCCCCGATCATTCCTGCTTCATTGCCGAGGGCGGCGGCCTTTATTTCCAGCCTGCGTCCAAAAGCAGGCATAACACGTTCCAACACTTTTTTCTCCAGCGGTTTAATGAACAGTGTTTCCTGTACACTGATACCGCCGCCTATGAGTATGAGCTGGGGATTAAAAATATGTACCAGATTGATAAGGCCGAAAGCTACATATTCCAGCCATTCCTCAAAAATGTCCTCCACTGCGGGGTTATGTGCAGCCAGAAGTTCAAAAACAGTTCTGCCGTTAACCTGACTCCCATGAAGTGCTTCCCCGGGGATCAGGCCTTTGTCCGCGGCGTCCGTGACCATATGTACCAGTGCCGTGGTGGAGGCATACTGTTCGTAGCAGCCAATATTGCCGCAGGTACAAAGGTTTCCCTGGCAGTTAATAGTAAAGTGTCCAAGTTCCCCGGCAAGGCCGTTAAAACCTGTGAGTATTTCGGAATTTACCAGGATACCTCCTCCAATGCCTGTTCCAACGGTAACAACGATGGCATTCGAAACTTCTTTTGCGGCTCCGATCCATTTTTCAGCCAGGGCGGCACAGTTGGCATCGTTCAGAACGGTAACGGGAAGGTTAAAACGGCTTTCCAGGGTTTCTTTTATTTTACTTCCCTGCCAGTTTTTTATATGTCCGGCAGTTCCCGTAACGATACCGGTATGTATATCCACCTGTCCGGTTGCGGAAACACAGATCCCTTTTAAAGTATACGGCCGGACGGATTTTTCATTTAGAAATAATCTTAGGCTTTTTACTACGGTATCCAGAATGGGGGTTTCATACCCGTCAAAATTTACACGGTAATGCGCATGGGTCAAAACTTTTCCGTTGTCATCTATAACTCCGATTTTCACTGCAGTCCCGCCAATATCGATTCCGATATAATTCATTGTTTATCTCCTTTATTCATATGTTTAACCTTACAAGTAGCGTAGCGGATTGCGAATATCCGCTTTGATACTATCAAGGAAGTCTATCGCCCTGGTGTGCTGACTGCCTGACATCTTGGCCAAGCGGTCAGCACACTAGTACAGTGTTCTGTAAATACCTATGCATATTTCTGGCTTGATTTTCCTTATCCGGCCACATGATTTTTCACCGTAATTCCCGTTGGATTTCATGTAAGGCTGACAGGGTTTCCCTGTGCTTCCTGGCTTTAAAGTAGGAATCATTTTGAAAGTAATAGGTATAAAAGATGTCGATCATGACCAGAACCGGAAACTGCGGGGAAATCATGGTACCGAAGTCTAAGTTCTTCATCATGGCTACATATACCACTTCATCGCAAAATTCTTTTTCTTTTACGTTTTTATTTGCCGTTATCAATACGACTTTCGCATGATTTTCTTTTGCCAGACGTATTCCGGAGAGGATTTCTTTTGTTTTGCCGCTTAAAGAGATGGCTATTACCAGGTTTTCCTCATTGACCAGGGCAGAATTCATCTGTATGATCTGGGAATCGGTAATCGCCTCCACATATAGTCCGGTACGCATAAAGCGGAGTTTGAACTCATTGGCTACAAAACCGGAGCTGCCCATTCCGTAGACACAGACCCGCCGGCATTGATTGACAAGGTTAGCCAGACGTTTCATCTGGGTTTCATCCAGCAGATCATAGCTTTCTTCCAGGAGTTTTAAATAGGTATCCCGGACTCTTGCGGATAAGGTGCTGATATCTTTTTCTTTTACGCATCCGTCCAGATCCTTCAGATACACATAGATCAATTCCCGATAACCTTTATAGCCGCATTTTTTAGAAAACCTGGATAACGTAGCTTCCGAAACATATAAAAGCTTGGAGAGTTTTTTTGAATTAAAGTCCATCTGCTTTGTATTATTCAGGAAAAAGTCGGCTACGCTTTTCTCAACCGGCGTCAGGTCCTCATATACATTCCGTATTTTCTGTTTTACTTCTCCATCTGCGTAATTCATTTTTTACCCTATTTCCGCGCATGTTTTCCGCATATTTGAAGTTTGCGCCAGGGGCCATGCAGGCACAAACTTTTGAGGTTGAAAGAAGTTTTCTTTCAACCTTTTATATACTGCATAATACATCTGCCAGCAGATGTTATTGCCCTAAATAAAGGATGAAAGAATCATTTACCCAATTATACACACATCAAATTATGAATGCAATAGATTTCCCCGGAAAGACAGCTTTCCTGTAAATTGTGATTCTACTTTCACAAAATCCGTGAATATTTGTGAATTGCGTAACTACTTTCTGAATGGGGCTAAATTATTGTAAAACAAAAAAACAGTTGCTATAATTTTATCTGATCAAGGTTAGGAGCAGCAAAACGGAAGGGGGAATAACTGCTTTGACTTTTCAGGAAGAAGTTTAAGCCAAAGACATTGCATGGCAAAGGGGCCTGCTTGTTTATAAATTATTATTATTTTATATCTTAAGGAGGAAATTTTAATGAAAAAAGTAATCAGCCTGTTACTTATTTTAACACTTGCTATGGGAATGCTATCTGGCTGCGGAAGCAGTAAGACAACAAATGACGTACAAAGTGATGCAGCAGAAACAAAGACCGGTGAGTCTGCCGATGCAGCGAAAGCCACAGAGCCAGCCGAGCCTGTAAATCTTGAATTCTGGACCATATCTCTTCAGCCGACCTTTACCGATTTTTTTAACAAATTAATATCCGATTATGAAGCAGCCAATGCAGGGGTAACGGTAAACTGGACGGACCTGCCTTATGATTCCATCCAGGAAAAACTGGTAACGGCCGCAGCCGGAGGAAAATCACCGGACGTTGTTAATTTAAATACCCAGATGGCCCTTACCCTTGCTGGAAAAGATGCACTGGTTGATTTGGAAGCGGAAGCCACGGAGGAGCAAAAGGGCATTTATGTAAAGAGCCTTTATGATTCTACCAAGATCGGCAATTCCGTATATGCATTTCCCTGGTATGCATCCCCCAATATTATGATCTATAACAAGGAACTGTTTGAAAAGGCCGGTATTACGGAAATCCCAACCAATTACCAGGCTGCCTTTGATATGGCTAAGACCATGAAGGAGAAAACCGGTGCTTATCTTTACAATCCGCCGGAATTCTTTAACCTGCTGGTGGAAGAGGGCATACCGGTTTTGAATGAAGATAATACCGCTGCCGCATTTAATACTCCGGATACGGTGAAACTTTTAGAAGCCTTTAAAACCATGACGGATGCCGATTATCTTCCTAAGACTAACTGGGGTAAGTGGGATAACGAGCTGAAATTATTTGAGACAGGTAAACTTGCAATTATCAGTTCCTCCGGTTCTTCTTTATCCAGGATCAAGGATGAAGCACCGGATGTATATGAAAAAATAGGTCTTGCCAAACCCCTTACCGGAAATATAGGTTTAAGCCGTAATGCACTTATGAATGTTGTGGTACCGGAGGCAAGTAAGAACCATGAAGCTGCAATTAAGTTCGCTTCCTACATAACCAATGATGACAGCCAGCTGGCATTCTGCAAGGAAGTAGCCATTTTCCCTTCCACCACCCAGGCCGGCGGGGATTCCTATTTTATTTCCGACCAGACAACCCTGGAAGGTCAGGCAAGAGCCATGTCGGTAGAAGTAAGCGTAACCTCCAAGGACTATTCCTTAGGTGTGGAAGGCCAGGGGGAAATCCAGGCGGAAGTAAATAAGGTTTATGAAGCGGTCATCACCAGCGGAAAGGATATTCAGGCCGCTCTGGATAAAGAAGAGGCCGCCGTTAATGGTATATTAAAGAAGTAACGGATAAAGAGCTGTAACGATTCAGTCACAAGGAGTTATTTCTATTATCAGGGGCTGCTTTGGCAGAAGGAGGAAGTCCTTTTATAAGGCAGTCTTTGATAATAAAAGCAAAAAAACTTGCTGCAATGCAGTGTTTGTAAAAATAAATATGCGGCAGTAATTCATTAAGGAGTTAGCTATGAAAGTAAAAACCAGGCAAACCATAAAAGCATATCTGTTTATGGCTCCGGCTGCTATCATGATTATAATGTTTGTTTTTGTCCCGATTATCGGAAGCCTCCCCCTTATGTTTTTTGATTATTCTGTTTTAGGTAAAACAAAGTTTTCCGGTCTGGATAACTTTATCCGGGCCTTTGGCGACGGGGAATTTCGAATCGCAATACTGAATTCGGTCCTGTTTGTGGCAGTTGTACCTGTAATTCAGGTACTGTCCATTTTTTTAGCCGTACTGGTCAATAAAAAGCTCCGGGGTATTTCTTTATTCCGTACTTTATTCTATATTCCGGTAATCACTTCCATGGTTGCCGTGTCCATCATGTGGGGATTTCTTTTTGACCCGAGCGGAGTTATTAATACGGTCCTTCTGGATGCCGGTATTATAAAAACCCCCATTGGATTTTTAAGTGACGGAAAGACAGCCATGCTCTGTATTATGTTCATAACAATCTGGCAGGGGCTGGGATATTACATGATGCTTTATCTGGCAGGACTCCAGTCCGTGCCGAAAGAACTGGAAGAAGCGGCAATTGTGGATGGTGCAAATTCAAGACAGGCATTATTTAAGATTAAAATGCCCTTATTAAAACCGTATATCTGGTTCTGCTCCCTGAATTCCGTCATATCCGCAGTGGGAGTTTTTGATGTCGTATACGTGCTGACAAAAGGCGGACCGGATGATTCAACGTTAGTTATTAATTACTATTCCTATGTAAAAGCCTTTTCTGACTTTGAATTCGGTTATTCCGCTGCCATCGGTGCCGTTCAGGCAGTCATTACCTCCATATTAAGTATTGTAGTATTTGTATACGGCAAAAAGGGAGGAGGCATGACTTACAGTGAGTAAGAATTATAAAAGTACAAAACTGCGCAGAAAGATCATAAATATTACTTATACCTACCTGATACTGGTTTTGATTGCCATATTATGTGCGGGGCCTTTCTTATGGATGGTTTCCACTTCCTTTAAAACCGGTACAAATATATATGACTTAGGTTTTTTCAATTTCAAACCCACTTTGGATAACTACGCCGGTGTTATGGAATTCCTGTCCGTTCCCAAGTACATAGCCAATACCCTGGTCATAACCGTAAGTTCCATTGCCCTGGATGTGATATTTTCTGCCATGTGTGCCTACCCCCTGGCCTGTATGGAATTTAAAGGGAAGAAAATAATCATGGGAGCCCTGATATCCTCCATGATAATACCTGCGGCAGCGGGAATGATAATCAATTATCTTATTATTTCAAAAATGCACCTGCTTAATAACCTGGTGGGTGTTATTCTGCCCGGTTCTGTTAAAGTATTCAGTATCATACTGCTGCGCCAGTCCTATCTGGGGATACCGAAGGAACTGGTGGAGGCGGCAAGGATTGATGGCGCGGGAGAGAGTAAAATCTGGTGGAAAATCATGATGCCGGGAATTCTTCCCTCTGTCAGTACGGTTATTATCTTTGATTTTATCGGCAGATGGAATGAGTTTTTGTGGCCCATCATCGTATTGCAGGATCCCGAAAAATATCCGTTGGCCACGGCCCTGCAATATTTAAACGGTTCTTTTAATTATAAGTTCGGTTATATTGCTGCCGGAACCGTAATATCTATTGTACCTATCATTCTCGTTTTCCTGCTTTGCCAGAAAAATTATATTGAAGCGGTCAGCGGTGCCGTAAAGGGATGACTGCCGCCGGGATGGGCGGGAGGCTCAGACAGCAGTATAGCTGCGTAACAGTTTAAATACGCAGCAAAGCGGAAGGGGAATTGGCTATGTTTATCAAAATTACGGCACGGCATGCCACAAAGCGGAGCGTTCAGAACGTTGCAATAGGTTTCAGATACACCCTAAATTAAAAAGTACACAGAGGGGAGTTTTCAGACATGAAGAAAAATTATTATATTTGGATCGAGATACAGGCAAATAAAAAGACCATTGTAAATGCAAAGAGTTTCCAAAAGGAGATGGAGAACTGCAAAAAGGCCGGTATCGGGGCAGTTATCCTGAGTGTAAAAGACACCTCGGGATTTGCCATTTATGATAGTAAAACAGCACCTCATTACAGTGAATATGATAAGACTTTTAAAAACCGGGATTATGTTTTACAATGCCTTAATATCGTTCATGAACTGGGAATGTTATTCTATGCGTCCATAGATGTATTTGCGGAAGGAAATAAAAGAACCCCCCACCCTAAGATGCCAGGTATCCGGAATAAAGAATGGCAGTCTTACTGTTACGGACTGGATGAATCCGGGCAGGGGGCTATCCGGCCGGTGACCTGTGAAGTGCCTTTAAAGACCGTGGGCAGTATGGATGATTTTGGTGAAATATTCATAAATCCGGCCAATGAAGAGGCCTGTGCCTATGAATTGGACCTTCTTAAGGAGATCATGACGGAATATCCCATAGACGGTATCGTATTAGACCGGGTCCGCTATGTAGGTTTAAGTTCGGATTTTGGTCCTGTAACGAAAGGAAAATGGGAGCAATATATCGGCAAAACCTGCAGCTGGCCGGAGGATATATACCTGCTGGCCGATTGCGGCAGGGAGGAACCACAGATCCAATACGGCAGATATTTCGGTGAGTTTCTCACCTTTCGGGCCGGTCTGGTAAAAACTTTTATTGAAAAGGTCAGGAAACTGATAAACCGTCTGGGAAAACCGGTGCATTTCCTGGACTATACCGGCTCCTGGTATCCGCTGTATTACCAGGTAGGGGCTAACTGGGCCTCGGAACGTTACCGGGTGACGGAATACCCCTGGGTGGACGGTGAAAGATACAAAAAGACCGGTTATGCAGAAAGCCTGGACGGTTTATTATCCGGTTTTTATTACCCTTATATAACGGAAGACGATGCCAGGAAGGCAAATCAGCCTGCTTCCTGGTACAGCGTGGAAGGTTCTGCTAGAATTGCTTATCAGGTTACGGAAAATGCCGTGCCGGTTACAGGCAGTTTATTTTTGGACCAGTACCGGGATAATTTAGAATCCATGACGGAAGCCATACATATGTGTTTTCGGAAGTCGGAAGGCTGTATGCTTTTTGATTTGTCCTATCTGGTTAACAACAACTGGTGGAGTTATATCACCGTGGACGAAACGGATGACCTCGTTATGGATAAGCTGCAAAAAAGTGACTTTATCGAGTTAATGGGATTATGGAAGGAATGCTTTAAGGAGAATTTCCGGGTGTCCGGTGAAAAAATGACGGATAGCACCTTTGGAGATGAAAGCCTGCTTAAAGAGGCAGTTCTTGCCTTGAGGAGGAAAAGGGATAACCGGCTGATCGGGGCTGTGATAACTAAAATTTCAAAAGAAGGGGATGAACTCTTTCCCGGCTGTGCCTGGCTTACCGCACTGCTTGTTAAACCGGAATATCAGGGCAGGGGACATGGAAAAAGCTTGTACAGGGCAGTATACAGGACTTTGAAAAAGAAGCATGTCAGGAAACTGTTCGCAGGCCAGGATAGGAAAAATCTGTTTTCCGGCATCCCGGAGCCGGAGAAGAATGCCGGTTTCTTTAAGAACCTTGGATTTGTCCTCAATACTGACGAACATTATGACCTGGAAGCGGATATTATCCGGAATGATAAAATTGACCGTTTTGATACGGAAGATTTCAAGGAACGTTTTACGGCGGAAACCGTCAGAGAAAAGGAAGTACCGTATTTGTACCGGTTTCTTTCAACGGAGTTTCCGGGAAGGTGGTATGTTACGGTAAAAGAGTATTTAAAGCAGGGTAAAAACCTGGAGAATATAGTTGTTTTGAAGGATAAGAAGGAACAGATAAAAGGTTTTTGTATGGTAGCCGTTCATGACGGCGGTACAGGGGGACTTGGCCCCATTGGCATAGCAGCAGATGTCAGGGGACAAAGGAACGGGGAGTTTTTGCTGCAGCAGTCACTGCTTCATTTGAGAAAACTCGGTGCAGGCAGGGTCTGCATTGACTGGACCATATTAAAAGATTTCTACGGTAAATTTGGTTTTAATCCGGTGAGGGTTTACAGAGGAGCCTATAAGGAAATAAATGATTAGGATAAAGGTAAAGGATATGAAAAAGAAAATAGTTTTACTGCCATTAGATGAGAGACCATGTAATTACAATTTTCCCTGCCGCTTATTTGCACATGAAGATATCGAAATTGTCAGGCCGGAAAAGCTGGGTAATAAAAAAGGGCCGGCGGATGTAATAAGTGTAGCCGGATTTTTAAAAAAAGAATGTAAGGATGCATACGGACTGGTGCTGTCGGTGGATATGATGCTGTACGGCGGACTGGTACCGTCCAGGATCCATAATACCGGTGCGGATAAATTAAAAGAACTGGCTGTGACGGTCAGGAACTTAAAAGAAGAAAACCCGTCTTTGATCGTATATGCATTCCAGGTCATCATGCGCTGCCCGGATTATTCAAGTGATGATGAAGAACCGGATTATTATGAACAATATGGGGCCATGATTCATATGGCAGGGGAAGCGGTCCATAAAAGCCGCCTTGGAATCAGTGACGGGACAGAGCTGGATTATCTGTTAAGCCAAATTGACTGTGACAAGTTAAATGATTATGTTGCCAGAAGGGAATGTAACCGGGAATTAAACTATACCATGATAAATTATGTAAAGCAGGGTTTCATTGATGTCCTTGTCATTCCCCAGGATGATTCCGCACCCTACGGATATGCCGCCATGGATCAGGAAGAGGTAAGGGCCAAGATAGCCAAAGAAGGTTTATCTGACCGGATTCTTATGTATCCCGGGGCAGACGAGGTAGGCCTTACCCTGGTTTCCCGGATGATCAACAAAATTAAGGAAAAGAAACCTAAGATTTATGTAAAATATGCAAGTGAAGGTTCCAAAGCAGTACTTCCCATCTATGAAGGAAATTCCCTGGAGACCACCATCCGGTATCAGGTGCTTTCCGCCGGCTGCCAGCTGACGGATTCCTATGAACATGCGGATATCATACTGGCAATCACGGCACCTGCCGAAAAAATAGTGGAATCGGCGGAACAGCCCTGCAAGTCGAAGGGGTATTGCGTGGAACGCAACCTTCCGGAATTAATCGATTTTATAATGCTGAGGATACAGGAAGGTAAAATTGTTACCATAGGGGATAATGCCTATGGTAACGGCGGGGAACTTTTGTTTATACAGATGCTGAACCAGAATGGGCTGCTGGATAAGGTGGCGGGTTATGCAGGCTGGAATACTTCTGCCAATACCCTGGGAACTTCCATCGCGGAAGGGGTGGACTATTTTCACTATGGCAGGACTGAGGGGCACATGGACTTTTTGGCGGAACGGTATATTGAAGATGCGGGTTATTGTTCCGTGGTAAGAAAAAACATTACCAAAGATTTAAGTAAATACGGCATGAATTACTTTGATATTAAAGAACAGGACGGTGTAATAGGCAAAAGGGTAAGAAAAGAACTGCAGCAATTTACGGAACTGTATTTATCTTCTGTCATAGATTCTGTTTCCATAGATAAGGTGTGGATGCCCTGGTGCAGGATGTTTGAAGTAGGTTTAAGGGCTTCTTATAAGAAAGTCATAACGGACCGGGAGGAAAGTTTTCCGGAAAAGAAGAGAAAGGAGGCGGTAACGATGAACCAACAGGTGCTGGCCCGGATCAAGGGCGGTTTGATCGTATCCTGTCAGGCATTAAAGGAGGAACCTTTACATAGTTCTTATATTATGGCAAGAATGGCGGTGGCGGCAAAAGAAGGCGGAGCCGTGGGAATCCGGGCAAATACGCCGGAAGATATAAAGGAAATTAAAAAGTATGTGGACCTGCCGGTAATTGCTTTATACAAACAGGATTATGAGGATTCTGCCATTTATATAACCCCGACGGAACGGGAAGTAGACTTGTTAATGGAAGAGGATCCGGAAATCATTGCCCTGGATGCGACGAACCGGCTCCGGCCGGATGGATTGTCCCTGGATGAATTTTTTAAAAAGATAAGGAATAAGTATCCGGAGCAGTTATTTATGGCTGACTGCGCAACCTACGAAGAAGGAATCCATGCCCAGGAAATCGGGTTTGATATGGTGGGGACCACCTTATGCGGGTATACCAAAGACACACAGGGCGCCGGCCTTCCAAACCACGATTTAATCAAACGCCTGGCAGAGAACTTAAAAGTTCCTCTCATAGCGGAGGGAGGCATCTGGGAACAGGCGGATCTGCAGCGGATTATGAAAGAGAAAGTCCATGCGGCTGTCATTGGTTCTGCCATAACCAGGCCGAGAGAAATCACAAGAAGGTATGTCAACTCAATAAATGCGGAGATTACCCAATAAATGGAAAATGCGGCAAAAATCCAGAAAAATAAAGTATTTCATTGACTTTCAGCGGAATTTGTAATATAATACCAATGTTAAAAAAATGCGGCTCGATATGGCAAGAAACGACTTTTGAGAATGGCTGGGCGGCCAAAAATCTAAAATCAGGTCCGAGCTGAAAACAACAGGGAAGGCCTGAGGATAATGTGTAATCCGGGCTAAACAGGAGGAATTATATGAACAAATTGTTTAAAAAGATCGCCATACTTCTTTGTGTAATATTTATTGCACCATCAGTAGTGGGCTTTCTGCCGTCGGTTCAGACCGTAACAAGGGCAGAAGCTGCGGCGGCAAAAGCAAAAGTCGGAATTACTAATAAGAATGTAGGTATATTAAGTACTCCCGAGTATGTTTATGTTGAAAACGGCAAAAAAGGTGCAACCTATACCTATGCTTCAAGTGATAAGAAGATTGCCACCATAAGCAAAGACGGTAAAATTACCGGTGTGAAAAAAGGAACAGTAAAGATCACGGTAACGGAGACCTATAAAGGCAAAAAGACTAAGCTTGGTACTTCTGCCGTTAATATCGTTAATTCCAAGCTCTTAGCAGAAAGCCTGGAAATTATGGCTTACAGCGGCTGGCTTCCGCCAATCCAATATAAGAATTTCAAAGCCGCCTATACGTTAGAATCCTCCGATCCGTCCGTAGCCCAAATAAACGAGAACGGATTCATAGTAGGTTTAAAAGGCGGGGAAGCTACTATAACCGTAACGGAAACTTATAATAAGGTAAAACGGAATTTAGGTTCCATTCAGGTAACCGTGTTACAGTCATACATCAGTGACGAAAACAAAAAAGCTGAGCTGGGCGTTAACTCAAGTTACAGTGCCAGCTATAAATTTGTAGTTAACAATTATTCCTGGGATGCCGTTTATTCCTATGAATCTTCAGACAGCAATATCGTATCCTTCAAAGCCGAGACAACGGAATGGGGTTACACCGATACCATGGCTGTCGGTACGGGAATCGGTACTGCTACCGTTACCGTATATGAGGAATTTGACGGACAGAAGAGGGAAGTAGGTACGGTTGAAGTAACAGTAAAAGAAATCCCGGTTACTTCCTTAAAGATCGACCCATGGTATGCGCAGGCAGACGGTACGGTATCCTTAACCTATTACCTTGGAGAGAAGAATGATTTCTCTTTAAGTTATTACCTGCTGAAAGAACCATATGATGCCACAACACCTTTAACTTTTACTTCCAGTGATGAATCCATCGTGAAAGTGGATAAAGACGGTTTTGTAGAAGCGGCAGCAGCAGGAACAGCTGTAATTACAGCTGTTTGCGGCGATTATTCCGCTAAATACAATATTACGGTTACTGCATATTAATATTTATTGAATTTAATGAGCTTGTAGCAAAACGGAATGCGGATACCCGTTTTGATTGGGCAGCTGGATTATAATTGGGCATGGAGAATAAGACCTGAAAGAGCTCTGGTAAGTCACTCTTTTGGGAACGGTTCTTCATGCTCTGTTTTTATGAAAAGAACCGGGAGGGTGAATAAAATGCAACAAAAAAGAAAAAAGAAAGAGTTTAACGATTTATTAATACCCGTTATATTAATATTGTCAATACTTCCCTTTATAACCCGGCTGATTGTGTATGAAAGCGGTTTGGCAAAGTATGACTGGTTCCCGGACAATGACATTGTTTCCGACTTTTTTTCTTATTATAAAAGTTATGCCCTGATACTGATTGCCGTTATTACCGGAATTATATTATTCATATATTTTGCCTTGTACCGCTCCCGTATTAAAGATATGAGACTATATATCCCCCTGGGGATTTATTGCTTATTTGCCATAATATCCGCCGTATTTTCCACGGATGTACATACTTCCCTGATCGGGGGGATGGCCCATTTTGAGAATATCTTTGTGCTTCTGGGATATGCTGTCATATCTGTCTATGCCTACCAGATGGTGAAATCGGAGGAAGATTTTAAAAGTATATTAAGAGCTTTGTCCATTTCAACTGTAATAATGGGTATCCTCGGGCTTTTCCAGATGTTCGGAAAAGATATCATGGAATTTACCTGGTACCAGAAATTGATTGTACCGAGGGATTATTGGGAAGATTATATCGGTAAGATCAAAAATCTGTTGAGCACCAATGCGGTATCCTTAACTTTATTTAATCCCAATTATGCCAGTGTTTATGTAACCATGCTGATTCCTTTGTTTATGGTAAGAATGCTGTCCGCGGAAGGAAAAAAGAAAAAAGCTTTTTATATTGTACTGCTTGCTATTTTATTTTTGATCCAGTTTAAAACCTATTCAAGAACCGGATTTGTCTCTTTGTTTGTCACTTTTCCGGTACTGGGGTATTTTTACCGTGACCGTATAAAACAGGCCAAATACAAGTGCTTGGCCGGTTTAATCCTGTGTATGGGCCTATTTATACTGGTGGACTCCTTAAGCGGCTTCCGCTTTATAACAAAACTTGGGGATACCTTTAAAAGTTTTAACAGAGCCAGGAATGCAGATTCCCTGGAAGAAATACTTACCGGCAAAGACCGGGTATCGATCCGCTATAAAGGGACTGTACTGGAGGTGGCGTTCTCTGAGGATTCCGTTAAGGATGCCCTGCTCTTTTATAATGACAAGGGAGAGGGAATCAACGGCAAATATGATCCTGATACGAAGACATTAGGGGCGGAACCCTTTCAGGATATAGAGTTTAAGAGAGAGACCATAGACGGCCGGGAGCTTTTAGCCGTCTGTATTGACGGAACGGACTGGAATTTTTGTTACGATGAGGAACAGGGATATCTTTACCTGAATGATTTTCAAAAGCTGGAAAAGCTGGTTCAAATTGACACCTTCGGATTTAAGGATTATGAACAGATAGCCTCCGGCAGAGGATATATCTGGTCCAGGTCAATACCTCTGTTAGTGAAAAGGCCCCTCATCGGTACGGGTCCCGATACCTTCCTTCTTGCTTTTCCCCAATGGGATCACGTAGGGAAAGCAAATAATTGTAAAACGCCTTATACACTAGTCGAAAAGCCTCATAATATGTACCTGATGACGGGAATTCAAACAGGAGTAATTACCCTGATACTGTTTTTATGTTTTTATTTTCTGTATTTTCTCCAGTCCTTTCGGATTTACAGAAAGATAAAAATAACCGGATACACGGAGCAGACAGGCCTTGGCTGCCTGCTGGCCTCATTCAGTTATATGGTAAGCGGGCTGTTTAATGACTCCTCCCTGCAGACCTCACCCACCTTCTGGGTTTTGACCGGGCTGGGACTGGCGGCGAATTATCAATTAAGTATGGCGGCGAAAAATTCGGAAAGACTATAGGGAACCCTTTCAATGCAAGAAAATTATAACCTTACCCGGAAACCACCGGATTTTTGGAGAATTATTCTTTCCTGTGTTGTCCTGACATGTTTGTTTTTCTTGTAACTAAGAAAGGTCTATGCTATAATACTACAGAAAATAACTCACTCATGCAGGAGGAATCATAATGATAAACCAAAGCAAAATACGTAATTTTTGCATAATTGCCCATATAGATCATGGAAAATCTACTCTGGCCGACCGCATCATAGAAAAGACAGGCCTGTTGACCAGCAGGGAAATGCAGTCCCAGGTACTTGATAATATGGATCTGGAACGGGAACGGGGCATTACCATAAAGGCACAGACGGTACGTACGGTTTATAAGGCAAAGGATGGGGAAGAATACATCTTTAACCTTATTGATACCCCCGGTCATGTTGACTTTAATTATGAAGTATCCAGAAGCCTTGCCGCCTGTGAAGGAGCCATACTGGTTGTAGATGCGGCCCAGGGAATTGAAGCCCAGACTCTGGCCAACGTATACCTGGCCCTGGACCATAATCTGGACATTATGCCGGTTATAAATAAGATTGACCTTCCAAGTGCCGAACCGGAACGGGTTAAGGCTGAGATCGAAGACGTGATCGGTCTGGAGGCAGAAGATGCACCTTTAATATCTGCGAAAGTCGGCATTAATATAGAAGAAGTGCTGGAACAGATCGTAACCAAAATATCCCCTCCGAAAGGGGAGGTTAACGCGCCCTTACAGGCACTGATTTTTGATTCCAAATATGACTCTTATAAAGGGGTAATCATATTCTGCCGAATCATGGAAGGCAGGGTTGTAAAAGGAACGGAAATAAAAATGATGGCTACCGGTGCAGTTGCGGAAGTAGTTGAAATCGGTACTTTCGGAGCCGGGCAGTTTATCCCCAGTGAGGAATTGACTGCCGGTATGGTTGGTTATATAACCGCCAGTTTAAAGAATGTGAGGGATACCCGGGTAGGTGATACTGTGACGGACGCTAAGAATCCCTGCAAACAGGCCTTACCGGGTTATAAAAAGGTTAACTCCATGGTATATTGCGGCATGTATCCGGCTGACGGGGCAAAATATCCGGATTTACGGGATGCTCTGGAGAAACTTCAGTTAAATGATGCTGCCCTCCAGTTTGAACCGGAGACTTCCATTGCCCTGGGGTTTGGATTCCGCTGCGGCTTTTTAGGGTTGCTCCATCTGGAAATCATCCAGGAAAGATTGGAGAGAGAATATAATTTAGATATTGTAACTACCGCTCCCGGTGTAGTTTATAAGGTTCATAAAACCGACGGCCAGGTAATTGAAATTACCAATCCTTCCAATCTGCCGGATCCTTCGGAAATCCAGTTCATGGAGGAACCCATGGTAAGTGCGGAGATTATGGTAACCACAGAATTTGTGGGTGCCATTATGAATCTGTGCCAGGAACGCCGGGGAATCTATCTGGGGATGGAATATATGGAAGCCACCAGAGCATTGCTCAAATATGAGCTTCCGTTAAATGAAATTATCTATGACTTTTTTGATGCCTTAAAATCCAGGTCCCGGGGTTATGCATCCTTTGATTATGAGATAAAAGGGTATGTACAGTCTGAACTTGTGAAACTGGATATCCTCATCAACAAAGAAGAAGTGGATGCCCTGTCCTTTATTGTACATGGGGAGTCCGCTTATGAACGAGGCAGGAAAATGTGTGAGAAATTAAAGGATGAAATCCCCAGACAGCTCTTTGAAATTCCCATCCAGGCTGCCATCGGAAGCAAGATCATAGCCAGAGAAACCGTTAAAGCCATGCGCAAGGACGTACTTGCCAAATGCTACGGCGGTGATATCAGCCGTAAGAGAAAGCTCTTGGAGAAGCAGAAAGAGGGTAAGAAACGTATGCGCCAGGTAGGTAATGTGGAGATACCGCAGAAGGCTTTCATGAGTGTTTTAAAATTGGATGATAAATAAAGGAATTGAGGTTAAGTTTATCCTGATTTGTACGTGCGCCAAGGCGCACAGGATGGGAGTTTAATATGTTAAACGGACAGAAAAAGGATTTAAGTTTATATATACACATTCCCTTTTGTGTCAGAAAATGCGATTATTGTGATTTTCTTTCTGCACCGGCAGATGAGACTACGAAAAGTAAATACGTTAAGGCTTTAATAGCAGAAATAAAAAGCTATAAACATTTGACAGCGGAGTATCTTGTGAAGACGGTTTTTATCGGAGGAGGTACTCCGTCTTCTTTGGAAGGACAGTTTATAGCGGATATTCTGGATACCCTCAGAGAGGTTTTTAACCATGGCGGGGAGAGTGAAGCCATACCGGAAATCACCATAGAAATAAATCCGGGAACTATTACAAGGGATAAATTGCTTTTATACAAGAAAGCAGGAATCAACCGCTTAAGCTTTGGGCTCCAGTCTGCCGATAACCGGGAGCTTAAGCTTTTGGGAAGGATTCATACCTTTGAAACTTTTCTGGAAAATTATGAAGCTGCAAGGGAATTGGGCTTTCAGAATATTAACATTGACCTGATGTCGTCTTTACCCGGACAAACCCTGGATAACTGGTTAAAAACCCTGGAAAGGGCAGTTGCTTTAGAGCCGGAACATATCTCGGCGTACAGTCTGATTATTGAGGAAGGAACTCCGTTCTTTGACCGCTTCTGTGAAGATGACCTTGATGAGGAGCTGGACCGGCTGATTTATGCCAGGACGAAGGAATTTCTGGAACGTGCCGGCTATTACCGTTATGAAATATCCAATTATGCAAAAAAGGACTTTTCATGTAAGCATAATACCGCTTATTGGACGGGGAAGGAATATTTAGGGCTTGGCCTGGGGGCTGCTTCCCTGCTTAACCACACCAGATTCCATAATGAGGAGGAGCTGTCAACTTACTTAAAACTTTCGAAAAATCATTCCGGTTTACGCAGGGATTCAGAGGAACTGACGAAAATAAAGCGGATGGAAGAATTCATGTTTTTAGGGCTTAGAATGAGCGAAGGAGTCAGTGAAGATGAATTTGCCGGACGGTTCGGCCAAAATATACGGGAGGTTTACGGAGAAGTCCTGAAACATTCACAAAATGAAGGGCTTATAAGAGAAAATAAGGGAAAAATCTGTCTGACCGATAAAGGCATTGATTTAAGCAATATGGTTATGGCAAGATTTTTATTTGATTAAACATCTGTAACTTTACAGTTGCATGAAAACCACAAGGAAGTCTCCTGCTTAACCGGCAGGAGTCGGATTTATTTGACTATCACGGCAGCAAAACATTTCTTTCTTAGCTCTGATTTACTCTTCTATATTTCAGCAATTTTTTTCAGAATAATATAAACAAAAAAATAAGAGGACTTATCCCCCCAGTCCTCTGACTTTATTAATTAAAATACTCCCCATTTCCAACAAAGAATTTCTTATCAGTCATAAATAATACAAGGTCATTCTATTCATCAAAAAGTTAAAATTACTTCGCTGGAAATTTTTCTTTTCTAGAGGTGAGGCCTAATAAATAATCCAGTGAAACATTATAGTACTGTGCTAACTTAATTGAGGCCCAGACAGGAATTTCCCTTTCACCTTTTTCATATCTTCGGTAAACTTCCCGTTTGCAGTTTAGTAAATCTGCTATTTCTTGCTGGGTTTTGTCGAAATCTGTTCTCAAATTTCTCAATTGTTCAAAATACATTAAATCACCTCTTGATAATACTACCAAATGGTGGCATAATAAGTAATAAAATGCTACCAAACAGTAGCATTAAAAAGTAATAAAAAAATCGACATAAAATGCCATAATGTTAGTAATTATCATGAATAGGGGGGGTTACATTGAAGTTTAAACGATAAGTAACAACATTGGCCGGGAAGTTGTCAGAAAACTTATCCCGAAAGCTTAGTTTTATACCAAAGATAACGCTGGATAATCACTTCGCTGGTGTAAGTATTTACACCAACGTAACTTGTTAATCATGCTAGGGGAGATGAAAACATGACAAATATTGCAATATGTGATGATCAGAAATACGAATTAGATATTATTGTATCAATTTTAGATGAGTGGGGTGCCAGAACAAAAAATTATATTCATAAGGAAATATTCCAGGACGGAAATACGTTGATTAATTATTGTTTGATGATGGAGAACCAGATTGACATTATTTTATTGGATGTTCAGATGAATCAGATGAATGGCATAGAGGTTGCCAATAAAATACGTGAAATGAACCAGCAGGTCATTATAATCTTCGTCACAAATTATATGGACAGTATTTTTGAAGGATATAAAGTCAGGGCATTCCGGTATGTTATGAAAGAAAATATGAACACTGAATTATTGGCGGCAATTGAGGATGCCCTTACGGAACTGGGGGATGAACAGAAATATTTCCAGTATTCCGCCAAAGGGAAGACAATGAAGATTTTTTATTCAAGCATATTATATTTTGAAAGTAAAGCCAGAGTCATTGATATTCACACGGTAAAAAATACGGAATTCTTTTATGGTAAAATAAATGCAATTGAAGAATCCTTACAAGAAGGTTTTTTACGGTGCCATCAAAGTTATATTGTAAATATGAAGTACATAGCCGGTTTTGAAGGCAATTATCTGGTACTTACAAACGGAGAGAAGATTCCAATCAGTGAAAGCAGAAAAAACGAGGTCAAGAGGGCATTTTTATGGTTCTCGAGGTGATCAGGTGATAAAACTTTTTGTCGCTATTCTTGTTTATGCGTACGGGGCATGCAGTGGGAGTAAGTAAGAAGTACAGAGCACGCAGAGGGGAATAAGTGAAAAAAATAACATTATAAAGAATAATTTTTTTCACCCGTCTGATCTACATGCCCGCAGTTTACGCGGATTGGAGTTGGAATGCTTTATGAAATTGTCAGTTATATTGCAACATTAATTGAAAGTTGGCTGTTGTTTCTTTTTCTGGATGTCTGCATTGGAAGGCAGGAACGTCCTGCATATGTTTATTATGGTGCAATCCTTGTGGATTTTTTAACGGTCGTTATCGTCGGTAATGTGATTGCACAGGTAATCGGACTAGCGTTTTTAATTTCGACCATTTATGAAATTATTGCATGCAACTTTATTTTTGAAGGAAAAACCAGGGTTAAAGTATTTCTGGTCGTTCTTTACAACATATTATTGGTGATCGTGGACAATTTGGTATATATATTAACTTTAAGTATTTTAAAGGTTGATTTTACCGTGATTTACGATATGAATTTAATTAATACGATACTGACGGTAATCTCCAAAACGTTCCTATGTGTAATTGTTTTTACCATGTCCGCGTATTGGAAAAGGGACCGGGAAAAAATGCCGTTAAAAAATATGCTGCTGTTATATGCAATGCCGGTTGTCAGTGTTTGCTTATTACTGTTTCTGTTCGATTATTCCCTGAATGTGGTCTTGGATTCGAAAAGAATCCTGTTGTTGTATCTGACTGTGCTGGGATTATTGATGATTAATATATTTCTATTATTTATTTATAATAAACTGGATGAGGGCGAACAGGTAAAGTATAAAGTTTTATTAATGGAACAGCAAGTCAAACTGCAGGGACAATACTTTAGTGAATTAAAGCAGTCCTATACCAGAGCAAACAAGTTATACCATGATTTTAAGAATCACCTTCTGGTAATGTCATCCCTGACGGAGCAGGACAAGATCAAGGATTTAAAACAGTATTTGCAGCTGCTGGAGGTTGAATTAAACGAGAATGTGGTTATAGCAAAAACCAATAATCCGGTTGTTGATGCAATTTTGTATGAGAAAAAATACATAGCAACGAAAATGAAAATTCCCGTATCAATCATGGCGGAAAATTTTGAAGACGGAATATTAAATCCGCTGCATTTATGTACCCTGCTGGGAAATGCCTTCGACAATGCAATCGAAGAATGCGAACGTTTGATTTCGGAAGGGTACACCAATGTTTATATCAATATAAAAATATATAAAAAACTGGATTTGATTTTTTCCATAACAAACAGCAGCCGTAAACCGCAATACGAAAACGGAAAAATTAAAACCCAAAAGGCAGATGCCGTGAATCACGGGTATGGCTTAAATAACATGGTATATGTCGTTAAAAAAATGAAGGGCAGTTCTACTTACGGCTATGAAAATAATGCGTTTACATTTGTAGCCCGAATACCTTTAAAGAGGTAAAAATTACATTTCGGGCCGCAAAAATTACATTTTCGACATTAAAATACAAAAAGCTGCTATATTATCGACAGGAGGGAAGAGTATGCTTTTATTACTTTCAAAAAATATAGCATCTTTTTTCGTAAGGACCGGAGTTACCAGGGAAGAAGATGAAGAACTATACATATATGGGCTTCAGACGATATTGTCATCGGTTTTTTCATTTCTTATGATTCTGGTTCTGGCAGTTATAAAAAGCGATATTATGGAAACCGGAATATTTTTAGCCTGCCTTGTGCTTCTAAGAAGCTATACCGGCGGCTATCATGCGAAAAAATATTGGAGCTGCTGTCTGGTGACTTTAAGCTGCTATTTGTCCTGTATGCTTATCGGAAAAACGATTGGTGCTTCCAATGGGTTATTTATTTTGTATCTGGTATCCATAATAATAATACTTATATTTTCTCCGCTGGAGAATAAAAACAAACCAATAGGGGAAATGGACAGGCCCAGGTTTAAATTAATTGTAATTGTATTATGTTTATTGTTTTCAGCCGGGATTGCTTTTCTTTATCTCACAGGAAACACGGCTTATGCCGTATATATAGAACTCGCTGGCATCACATCTGCAGGTTCGTTAGTTGTCGGTTATTATGAAAAGAAAAAGGAGGAATTTGTAAATGAAGAAAATGTATAATATCTTAGCGGCAGTAGTAATTAATGTTGCAATGATATCTAATCTAAGCGTAAGCAAATGGTTTTTTTATGAACCTGAAATGCCTGAAAGATTAAGAAAAAAGTAAGGCTTTTTTAGATATGGTAAATATTTAAAAAGATATAATTTTTCTTCCTGGGTCCCGGGTATAAGTTTTTGGGAAAGCAGGGAGGCCTGATTGGGAAATTACCGATTTTTCACTGACGACTAATGGATCAAATAAGATTATAGGATAAATATAGAATGAATAAAGCTGCTGTGAATGATAAGTTCATGGCGGCTTTATTATTTAAGCGGTTAAGGGCGAATAATTGCCGGCATAACCATTTATAATAAAATCAATTAAAAATCAAAAATAGCACTTGACAAAGTAAATTGATAGTGATATTTTATGTATAAAGATATTAGCACTCTATTCGAGTGAGTGCTAACAATCAAAAAAGCGGGAGGGATTAGATGCAGTTGGATGAAAGAAAATTAAAGATATTACAAGCAATAATCCGTAATTATCTGGAAACCGGTGAGCCTGTCGGATCACGGACAATTTCGAAGTATACCGATTTGAATCTAAGTTCCGCTACTATAAGAAATGAAATGGCTGATTTGGAGGAGCTTGGATACATTCTTCAGCCCCATACCTCTGCAGGCCGTATTCCATCTGATAAAGGTTACCGTTTATATGTTGATACCATGCTGGAAGATAAGGTTCATGAAGTTGAGAATATGAAGGAACTCTTAATCGAGAAAGCGGGTAAGATTGATTTACTCTTAAAGCAGATTGCCAAGCTGCTGGCCGTTAATACCAACTATGCTACCTTGGTAACAAAACCACAGTATAGAAGTAAAAAAGTCAAGTTTATACAATTGACGGAAGTAGATGCTGACAGTATACTTGCTATCATTGTACTGGAAGGCAATGTGGTTAAAAATAAAATGATTGCTATTTCAGAATTAATAGATAAAGACATTTTATTGAAGCTGAATATCGTATTTAATACCTTTCTCCAGGGTTTGGATCTAACAGAAATTAATATGCCTGTAATTCAAAAAATCAAGGAACAGGCCGGTAATTACAGCAATCTGGTAAGTGACATTCTGGATACCATTGCACAGGCGATCAGTGAAGAGGAAGAAGTGGAGGTTTATACCAGCGGTGCTACGAACATACTGAAATATCCGGAACTAAATGATGTTGAAAAAATAACCGAATTAATGGGAACTTTTGAGGAGCAGAAACAGCTGACGGAACTCATTAATAAAACGGAAAGTACGGATAACGGAGGTATTCAGGTTTATATCGGCAGTGAAACGCCGGTGGAAGCCATGAAGGACTGTTCCGTAGTTACTGCCACTTATGAAATTGAAGATGGTGTTTATGGCAAGATTGGAATTATCGGTCCGAAAAGAATGGATTACGAAAAAGTAGTCGGTACACTGCATACACTTATGGTGCAGCTGGATGACATATTTAAGAAAAAGACCTAACATAAGGAAAGGTGGTTACAGGAGTGGAAGAGAAGAAGAATTCTGTGGAAGAAAAGATAGAAGATGGTGTAAACCAGGACATGGAATCAGAGAACGAAGGAACTGTAAATACGGATAACGCAGCAGGAGATACGGCAGACGATTCCCAATACAAGGAAGAGAAGGAAAGCAGTACTGTTGAGGAAGACAATGCTTCCGGCCTGGAAGAAGAAAGTGAAGAAAACGGAGAAGTCAAAACCGGAAAATCCTTCTTCCGTAAGGATAAGAAGGAGAAAAAAGATAAGAAAGACTTAAAAATCGAGGAATTAAATGATAAATTGATGCGGACCATGGCTGAGTTTGATAATTACCGCAAGCGTTCGGAGAAAGAAAAAGCCCAGATGTTTGAAGTCGGTGCCAGGGATATTATTGAAAAAGTGCTCCCAGTCATTGATAATTTTGAAAGAGGTTTAGGTGCCATTACGGAAGAAGAAAAGGAAGGCGCCTTTGCACAGGGTATCGAGAAGATTTACAAACAGTTGTTAACCACATTAACGGATGCGGGTTTAAGACCGATTGAAGCGGTAGGCAAGGCATTTGATCCTAATTTCCACAATGCGGTCATGCATGCACAAGACCCCGAACTGGAGGAGAATCTGGTAGCGGAAGAATTCCAGAAGGGTTATACGTACAGGGATACCGTGGTACGCCACAGTATGGTCAAGGTCGTAAATTAGCGGTGGTATTCCGGCTTAATGGTTTAAATTATCTGGCAGTTACTTATTTGCAGCAATTCAAAGTGAACATTTACTAGGTGTTTATGAATATTCACTTTTAAATATATTAACATTTAAATATTTGAAATTATTATAGGAGGAATAGAATATGGGTAAAATCATAGGAATTGACTTAGGTACAACAAATTCATGTGTTGCAGTTATGGAAGGCGGAAAGCCGGTAGTTATTGCCAATACGGAAGGTGCCAGGACGACTCCGTCCGTTGTAGCCTTTACAAAAACAGGAGAAAGATTAGTTGGTGAATCTGCAAAACGTCAGGCAGTTACCAATTCAGATAAAACCATATCATCCATTAAAAGACATATGGGAACTGATTACAGGGTAAGCATTGACGATAAGAAATATACACCACAGGAAATTTCCGCAATGGTACTGCAGAAATTAAAGTCAGATGCGGAAAGCTATCTGGGTGAAAAGGTTACGGAAGCAGTTATTACGGTTCCTGCTTACTTTAACGATGCCCAAAGACAGGCAACCAAGGATGCCGGTAAAATTGCAGGCCTTGATGTTAAGAGAATTATCAACGAGCCAACCGCAGCAGCCTTAGCTTATGGTCTTGATAATGAACATGAACAGAAAATCATGGTATACGATTTAGGCGGCGGTACTTTCGATGTATCTATTATTGAAATCGGTGACGGTGTAATTGAAGTTTTAGCTACCTCCGGGGATAACAGACTCGGCGGCGATGACTTTGATGAAAGAATCACCAGATATATGATTGATGAATTCAAGAAAACGGAAGGTGTTGACTTATCCCTGGATAAGATGGCACTTCAAAGATTAAGGGAAGCAGCAGAAAAAGCCAAGAAAGAATTATCTTCTGCTACAACCACCAACATTAACCTTCCTTTCATCACAGCAACAGCGGAAGGACCAAAACATTTTGATTTAAACCTGACCAGAGCAAAATTTGATGAATTAACCCATGATTTGGTGGAAAGGACCGCTGCCCCGGTTCAGAATGCTTTAAGAGATGCAGGAATTACCGCGTCCGAATTAAAGAAAGTATTACTGGTAGGCGGATCTACCCGTACTCCTGCCGTGCAGGATAAGGTAAAACAATTAACCGGCCATGAACCCTCCAAATCCTTAAATCCGGACGAATGTGTGGCAATCGGCGCTTCCGTCCAGGGCGGTAAATTAGCCGGTGATGCCGGTGCAGGAGATATTCTTCTCCTTGATGTTACACCATTGTCCTTAAGTATTGAAACCATGGGCGGTGTGGCAACCAGGTTAATTGAAAGAAATACAACCATTCCTACCAAAAAAAGCCAGGTATTTTCTACGGCTGCCGATAACCAGAGCGCAGTTGATATTAATGTAGTACAGGGTGAAAGACAATTTGCCAAAGATAACAAGAGCCTTGGACAATTCAGACTGGATGGAATTCCGCCGGCAAGAAGAGGTGTTCCCCAGATTGAAGTAACCTTTGATATCGATGCCAATGGTATTGTTAATGTATCTGCCAAGGACTTGGGAACTGGCAGGGAGCAGCATATAACCATTACGGCAGGTTCTAATTTATCCGATTCCGATATTGATAAAGCGGTGAAAGAAGCGGCTGAATACGAAGCACAGGATAAGAAACGCAAGGAAGCGGTAGAAACCAGAAACGATGCGGATTCCATGGTATTCCAGACAGAAAAGGCATTGAAGGAAGTCGGAGACAAGATAGATCCGGCCGATAAATCCAAAGTGGAAGCTGATTTACAGCGCTTAAAAGAATTAGTTGAAAAGTCTAATCCGGAAGTTATGTCCGAAGGTGAAGTTGCCGACATGAAAGCGGCAAAAGAAACTTTAATGGAAAGCGCACAGGCTTTATTTGCCAAGGTGTATGAACAGGCACAGGCTGCCGGTGCAGGTCCTGCTCCGGATAATATGTCAGGAAGCCAGGAAACCGGTGGGGATGACGTTGTAGACGGAGATTACAGGGAAGTTTAAAGGTTACTGTTCACTGCCTGTACACGCGACGTGTTTTTGGTGAGTGAAGCGGAGCGAAAGTCACAGAAAACCGGAGAATTGCCGCGCCAAAACGCTGTCTTTGCGTTTTGTGTGCATCGCGAAGCGCGTTATTGTTCACAACACTGCTGCTTTTGGCA
>JAEWAK010000060.1 GCA_023391695.1 Bacillota bacterium | reverse complement strand
GCTAATGTGATGTGTATGATATTTCGTTTTCTGCTATTACATGTGGATAAATATTATTCCAATTGTTTTTGATAGGACAAACGGTAAGATAGCTAAAAGTCTATAATTTTACCTTTCACCGCTGCTGCCCGATTAAGCTTATTGACTTTCCATTATTTTCAGTATATAATTTACTCATAAACAGAAGCTCTGTGATCAGGAGAAAAGCGACTGCCATTATTTGGTGTCGCTTTTTTTCTATGTTAAAGCGGATAAACACAATCCGCAAGGTTAAAATAATTTTATATTATTTATTTAAAGGAGGAAATAGTATGGCTACGAAATCTAACATCGTTGACTGGAATACCATTACAAGCTTTGTAACAGATGCCTTCAAAGGATACGGCATTCCGGAGGAAGATGCAAGGATCTGTGCAGAGGTACTGCTTGAGTCGGATAAACGGGGAATTGAATCCCATGGAGTAAACCGGTTTAAACCAATTTATTTAGACCGTATTAAGGCAGGTATCCAGAATCCTGTCACGAACTTTGAAATCCTGAAAGAAACCCCTACAACTGCAGTCGTGGACGGACATGACGGGATGGGCCAGGTGATCGGCGTAAAATCCATGAATCTGGCAATTGAAAAGGCAAAAAAATACGGAATGGGAATGGTTGTCTCACGTAATTCTACCCATTACGGCATTGCGGGCTATTATGCCACCATGGCTGCCAAAGCAGGCTGTATCGGGATTACCGGTACAAATGCCAGGCCATCTATAGCTCCCACTTTCGGTGTGGAAAATATGCTGGGTACCAATCCGCTTACTTTCGGCATGCCCACCGACGAAGAATTTCCATTTGTACTAGACTGTGCTACCTCAATAACACAGCGGGGCCGTATCGAATATTATTCCCGTATCGGCAAACCCACCCCGGCCGGTATGGTTATCGGACGAGACGGAGGGGCCAGAACCGACTCAGACCGGATATTAACCGATTTAAATACAGGGCATGCGGCGCTTGCTCCTCTTGGAGGAATCGGGGAAGAACTGGCAGGTTACAAAGGATATGGTTATGCCACCGTAGTTGAGATTCTCTCCGCCGCCTTACAGCAGGGCAATTTTTTGCGGGCGCTGACCGGCATCGGAGAAAACGGCGAAAAAGTTCCTTTCCATCTCGGACACTTCTTCATCGCGATCGATACGGAGGCTTTTATGGGTCTTGAGGCCTTTAAAAAGACCTGCGGCGATATTCTGCGTGAGCTTCGCAGTTCAGCCAAAGCTCCCGGTGAAGACCGTATTTATACGGCCGGCGAAAAAGAATATCTGGTTTGGCAGCAGCGGAAAGACAGCGGGGTACCAATTAATGAGGCAGTGCAGGAAGAAATAATAAAAATTAGAGATGAATTGGGTTTGACAAGGTATCATTTCCCATTTGAATAAGAGGTGTATTCCGCCGCAGCGGGAACCAAAGCGGAATGTTTTTCTCTCTCGAGGAAAGGTCCTTCTTTGAGAGATTAAATCTGGGGAAATATACCGAATCCGGTACTATTTCCCCAGCAAAATTAAGAACAGGTGTTTTAAGCCTTCCTTGTTAATTTGCTAAATTCAAGATTACGGTAAAGGTCGTTCCCTTGCCCGGTTCACTATCAACCTTTATGGTTCCGCCTACAAGATCTATAACACGCTTTACCAGCGAAAGCCCCAGGCCGTTTCCTTCCGCAGAATGGGAAGTATCACCCTGATAGAACCGGTCAAATATCCGGCGGTAGGTTTCTTCACTCATTCCACACCCGTTATCCACAACGGATACAACAGCTCTTTTGTCAATTATTTTTAATTCAACTTTCACCCTGCCGTCAGGCCCCGTAAATTTAATTGCATTGGTTAAAAGATTATTCCATACAATTTCCAGAAGACTTTCATCCGTAGTAATTACCACTTCCTCAAGGTCTGCGTCAAAATCTATGTTTTTCCCGTCAAACTGATCCTCTAAAGCTAGTATGCAGCACCGCAGCTGCTCATCCAGGGAATAGGACTCTTTCCGGATGATCTCCTGGCTTTCCAGCTTGTTCAGGCGCAGGACATTCGTCACTAACACAGACAGTTTTTGGGACGCCTCTAAAATAGTTTTAATATAATCCTGCTTCTCTTTCGGGGGAAGCTCATCTCGCAAAGCTGAGGCATAGCTTTGTATAATTGCCAGAGGAGTTTTAATTTCATGAGATATATTTGCTATGAAATCACTTTTTAACGTTTCGATGGTAGCCAGTTCTTCCGCCATCTTATTAAAATCGTCAATCAGTACTTCAAGCTCATCCTTTTTGTCATCCTTCCTCTGGGAATGAACCCTTGCGGTAAAATCACCGCCTGCAATCCTGCGGGCAGCCTTTCCCAATTCAAGTACAGGTTTTGTGAAGCCTGTATGCATAATAAATCTGGTAACTAAGCTGACCACAAATCCTATGAAAAAAACGTATAAACTGTTAACGAATACAATCTGCCACGGATTTGCCTGATCCAGCATCTGCCGGTTAAAAATCAGAACAGAACCGGAACAGCTGATCAGTACTACTCCCCAGATAATTAGAAATTCCTTCCAAAAGGGGCGTCTTGCATTAATTCTCTTATCTTCCGGCTCCTGGTAACGAACCTTCATTCTTTGATCACCGCCTTATATCCAAGTCCGCGGACGGTTACAATTTCCACATCCGCACATTCGGAAAGCTTGTCACGCAGCTTGGTTATGGAAACATCCACGGTACGCGGCGTACTTTCATTATCAAATCCCCAGAATTCATCCATTAACTGGGCACGGGTAAAAGTACGCTTCGGATATGACAGCAGTTTAAAAAGAATGTTAAATTCCCTTACCGTCAGCGGCACTTCCTCACCGTTTATGTAAGCAGTCGTTTCATCTTCATTTAAAGTCAGAGAACCTGCCTTCAATTTTCTTTCATTTGCAATCCTGGCACGGCGCAGTAATGCAGACACGCGTAAAATCAATTCATCCATTTCAATTGGCTTTACCATGTAATCGTCTATGCCAATGCTGTACCCCTTTTGCTTGGAAGTAATGTCATCCCTGGCCGTCATAAACAGAATTGGAATGTTTTTATCCTGTCTGCGGATATCGGAAGCAAATTCAAATCCATCGATACCTGGCATCATAATATCTGAAATAATCAGGTTCACCGGTTCTTCCAGTATCCTGTCAAAAGCTTCCTCCGCATTTTTACAGCTGATGGTATGGTAACCGTTATCGTTTAAAAAAGAGCATACTATATAATTAAGTTTTACATCGTCTTCCAAAACTAATATATTGATCAAAATGATACCTCCTGAAATCTTATTCTTCCATGCTTTTTTCGACCGGTCAGATCCCTTTTCTTTTACATCCGTTATCTTTTCATAACCCTGTATATAATACTAACAGAGATCACCGGAACATTCCATCCCAATCTTAATAATATTAACATATACAATTACCACAATTTATACTGTTTATTCCTTGAATGAACCTCTCCTGTTCTCTGTACCATACGGTTAATCCCGGAAATTAACAAGTTCTATATCTGTCAACGGATAATAACATATGTCATTATTGACATATCATTAAATATCATCTAGAATAGATTATATGTCAATATCGACATATGGCCTATTTTTTATGCAGAAGGAGATTATAGATGGAAACAATGGAAAAAAACAAGTTAAATTACCCTTTCCTTATGTCAGCATTGCTGATCGGGGGATTTTTTACAACGCTGGCAACCAGCACGATCAATATTGCCTTACCTGTGTTAATGGAACAATTTAATACCAGTCTTGACACAGTAAAGTGGACAACAACAGGCTTTATGCTGGCAACCGGAATTGTAGCTCCCATAACCTGTTATTTTGGCGAAAAATATAGTTATAAAAGAATATACCTGATTTCTATTTTCGGATTTACATTAAGCTCCATATTTTGTGCACTGTCCTGGAACGTGCAGTCACTTATAACTTTCCGTATACTGCAGGGACTTTTTAACGGATTAGCAGTGCCTTCCACCATGTCAATTATCTATCAGGTGGTGCCAAGAAAAAAACAGGCATTCTCCATGAGTCTCTGGAGCCTTTCCGCAACAGTAGCCCCTGCTATCGGACCTACATTAAGCGGCTGGCTGATACAGAGCTTTAATTGGCAGGCAATCTTTATCATGAATATACCGATTGGAATTATTGCATTATTATTTATCAGAAAAGCAGTCCCCTATTATAAATTGAATCCCCCTAAAGGCTTTGACCTTCCGGGATTTTCAACCTGTCTTGCGGCAAGTATTTTCCTGTTAACGGCCTTTAGTGAGGTATCCCGTTGGGGCTGGACATCAGTTAAAACAATCCTGCTGCTGGCCTGCGGGATCCTCCTTCTGGCTGCGTTTATTATCCGTGAATTAAGGGTGGAAAACCCCATTCTGAATCTTGGCATATTTAAATATAGAGGTTTTACCATCAGTGTAATTATCAGAAGCATAGTTACTATGGGCCTTTATGCAGGTTCACTGCTGACACCGCTGTTTTTACAAAATGCACAGCATGTTTCCGCTCTGGATGCCGGACTGGTTCTGCTGCCCTCTTCACTGGCTATGGCTCTCTGTACAATTATTGTGGGTAAACTGTATAACCGTGTGGATCAGCGTATATTGCTTATATCCGGAGTTATATCCATGGCAGCCGGTTCGTTTTTTCTTTCCCATCTATCTCTTAATACCAGCCATGCCTTTATCGTTATATGCATGACCTTCCGGAATGCCGGAATCGCCTTTTCACTTGGGACAGTAACCATGATGGGAATGTCCACACTGGATAAGAAAGTGTCGGGAAATGGCTCATCGATCAATAACTGGGCGGCTCAAAGCATTGGCTGCCTGTCCATCGGCATATTTACCTCCTTACTGACTTATCAGTCCGGTGTACATGCCGTCGATTTAGCTAAGACGGCTGCCGCATTAAAAAAGGGAACCGACTTCATTGCCAATACTTCGTTTGTCATGGGGGTGAATGATGTCAACTTAATTTCATCCATAATTATGTTAATTGCCCTGCCGCTGTGCTTTTTTTTGAAAAAAGATAAATCAGACAGTTCCGTAGCAGAAGATACCGTTACGACCTAAATGGTACATAAAACTAAACTTCCGTATTCACAGAAGCCGCTGCTGCAGCTTTTGCTTAATAAATGGTCCATACGCCATTCTTGCCATATGAACCGGAATCGTTTAATATATAGTTATAAAACGTATTACCGTATTGTATCAGCCTATTGCCCTGCCAAGATCCGTTTCACATATGGAGGTGATTTCAATCAATAAGTTATCCTATGGGCTTCTCAGCCTGTTATCAACACAACCAATGACCGGCTATGACCTTACATTAAAAATTAACAAATTCTGGCGTTCTACCCATAGTGCCATATATCCTTTGCTGTCCGAGCTGGAGGAAAACGGGTATGTTGAATATATCTTTGAGAAGCAGAGCAGCAGGCCGGATAAAAAGATATATAACTTAACGGTTCAAGGGAAAAAGGTTTTACATGACTGGTTCATGTCCGAAACCGGGGATGAGGTTGTCAGAGACGAGATGACAATGAAATTATTCTGTATAAAATGTGTGGATACCGAAGCAGCAAAGAAAATTCTTGACGAGTATGAGGCCAGATATAAGAGAAAAATCAAAGAATATACAAACCATATAGAAAACATAAAATCAAAATCCTTTGAACATCCGGAAAATATAACTTCCTCCCTATTCGGTTCCTACATTTTAACACAAAGATCTTTAAATGCTGCTTTACTTAATCTTAAATGGTGTGAATGGGTCAGAAAATTATATGAGGAGAAGGATTATAGTTTTCTCAATGAAGAATATAATTACGGGAATGAAAAATAATTGCAATATCCTGCCTGCTGATTGGCTTAGAAATAATATTCTTAATTTTTACTTTCTGCGTCTTTCCCTATCATCTGATTATCATTCGAATGTATAATTAACGCCAAATTAATTACCCTTTAATCTGTCAGGGTGTTAATTTGGTGTATTTATAATCACTTTGCCATTCAAATTTTTCTGATTTTCATCCGCCCTAAAATATTTCAAATTGCTTTAATATTCCGGTTAATTAAGATTAACCGGAACATTTCTTTCATAAACCTATATATTAGTTTAAGGAAACTTTATTAGGGCATTCTAACTTATATTCCAATAACCATAGTCAAAGCGGAGCTTCGCATTCCGTTTTGCTGCGGCTCTAACCAATTACACCACTATGCTGCTATTTCAAGGGATACTTAAACCTCCACTGAAACAAGTAAGTCTACTCCCGCCTGCAGAGGTGGAAGTTAAGCTTACCTTACAAGTTTAAAACAATTTAAAAATGATAATGATAATCACTTGCATATTCTAAATTTTAGGTGTATAATAAAATAAAATTAGGTATGCCTAAATAAGGAGGTACTACATGACACCAAATAAAGAAGATTATTTAAAAGAACTGTTTAAACTTGGTGGTGACCATCACCTGGTAAACAATAAACAAATGGCACAGGTTTTAAAGATAGCGCCTGCGTCTGTAACCGAAATGTTAAATAAACTTAGTCAGGAGGGACTGTTGGATATTAGGCCTTATAAAGGCTCCCAGCTGACAGAGGAAGGACGAAAAATTGCGGTTTCACTCTTACGGGGACACCGTTTATGGGAAGTATTTCTCATCAGGCACTTAGGATACACCTGGAGTGAAGCACATGAAGATGCGGAACTGTTAGAACACATTTCCCCATCCAGGCTGACAAACCGTCTTGACCGTTTCTTAAATTATCCCGAATACTGCCCCCACGGCAGTGCAATACCGAAACCGGACGGACAGATGGAAGAAGCCACATTAATCCCCCTTGCCGAATTAAAAGCCGGGGAAACATCACAAATAAGAAAAGTCCTTGAAGAGAAAGAGTTTTTAGACTATCTGCAGAACAAAGGAATCGAAATCGGGAGTCAGGTTAAGATAATTTCCGTCGGAGCCTATGAAGGTCCTTATAACCTGGCCCTGGGAGAACAGATAATTCAGGTCAGTTACAAAGCTGCCTGTCAGATCTTTGTATCTGAAATCAGATAATGTAGTTAAATCTTATTTTATGAAAGAAATGGAGGATTTTTATGTTTAGGAAATTAAAAAATATAATCGGTGTAAGTCTTATAATAACCTTATTTTTAACCGGCTGCCAAAATGCAGCACCTGCAAAGGATCCGGAAACCCTGAATATTGTAGCTACCACAACCATGTTGGCAGACCTGTCCGGGATTATCGGCGGAGACCATGTTACGGTGAACGGTCTCATGGGTCCCGGAATTGATCCCCACCTTTACCAGGCAAGTGCCGGAGATGTGACTCTTATGCAGGAAGCCGACATTGTCGTTTATAACGGTCTCCATCTGGAAGGCAAGATGGGGGAAATTTTTGAATCCCTCACCGATCGGGGAAGTACTGTTATATGTATTGAGGATGGAATTAAGGAAGAAGATTTATTATCCTGGGCAGATGATACCTCAGTTCATGATCCCCATATCTGGTTTGACGTTTCCCTGTGGAAAGATGCTGCCCGGATAACAGCCGATAAATTATCGGAAGCAGACCCCGTACATTCCGCCGATTATACCGCTAACCTGAAAGAGTACCTGACGGAATTAGACGATTTGGATACATACATTAAAGATAGAGTTTCAGAACTTCCGAAAGAACAACGGGTTTTGATTACGGCACACGATGCCTTTAATTATTTTGGCAGAGCTTATGGTTTCGAAGTAAAAGGATTACAGGGTATCAGTACGGATGCGGAGGCTGGAACTGCGGATGTAAGCAGCTTAGCTGATTTTATTACCGATAAGAAAATAAAAGCTATTTTTGTAGAATCCTCCGTACCTCCCAAAACCATAGAGGCTTTACAGGCAGCCGTAAAAGCAAAGGGATTTGACGTAGCCATAGGCGGGCAGCTTTATTCCGATTCCCTTGGAGGTGAGGATTCCGGTGCCGAAACTTATATTCTGACCGTAAAATCCAATATTGATACCATTGTGGAAGCTTTAAAATAACCGTTCGCCCTGCGGACAGACAGGAGGTAATTTATATGGAATTTAAAAATTCAGATTATGCAGTACACATAGAGGATTTAACCGTTGCTTATGACTTAAAGCCCGTGCTGTGGGATATAGACTTAGACATTCCCCTGGGTAAATTAATGGCTGTCATTGGGCCGAACGGAGCCGGTAAAACTACTTTGTTAAAAGCCATGCTTGGACTTTTAGTCCCGGTTTCCGGAACGGTCCGGTTCTATCCTGAGGCAGATAACAGCCTCCGTAAATTGAAGAATAAAGTTGCTTATGTGCCCCAAAGCGGAAGTGTGGACTGGGACTTTCCGGCAACCGTACTGGATATTGTCCTGATGGGCTGCTACGGAAGACTGGGTTTCATCAAACGCCCGGGTAAAAAAGATAAGGACACCGCTATGGAAAACTTAAGGAAAGTCGGCATGGAGGATTATGCCTCCCGCCAAATCAGCCAGTTATCGGGTGGACAGCAGCAAAGAGTCTTTCTGGCAAGAGCCTTAATGCAGGCCGCAGATATTTACTTTATGGATGAGCCGTTTAAGGGAGTCGATACCCAGACCGAAAAGGCTATTATTATACTGTTAAAAGAATTAAAAGACTCCGGAAAGACCGTGGTGGTCGTGCATCATGACTTGCAGACCGTACCTGAATATTTTGACTGGGTAACCCTGATCAACATAAAAGTAATTGCCAGCGGTCCGGTGGAAGAAGTTTTTCACGAACAAAACTTAAAGAAAACTTACCGGAGTACAGGCAATTTATTGAAAAGTGCGGTTTAAGGAAGGGGGAAACTTATATGGAGAATCTGATCTATATGTTAAAAGACTATACCTTTCAGACAGTCGCTTTCGGTTCTGCAATCCTGGGCTTAATCAGCGGGGTCCTGGGAAGTTTTGCAGTACTGCGAAAACAAAGTTTATTAGGTGACGGGGTATCCCATGCAGCTCTGCCGGGTGTTGTTATGGCCTTTGTGCTGACCGGGAGCAAGGACACCGAAGTCCTGCTGACCGGTGCACTGGTTTCCGGGTTAATGGCAACCTTATTTATTATCAGTATCGTAAAGCACACCCGGATTAAATTTGACAGCGCCTTAGCACTTGTAATGTCAGTATTTTTCGGAGGCGGCCTGGTGCTTTTAACCTATGTGCAGAAAATTCCGAATTCCAATCAGGCGGGATTAAAGCGTTTTATCTTTGGGCAGGCGTCTACTTTATTGCAAAGAGATGTATATTTTATGATAATCTGCGGTGTTGTACTGCTTATACTTGTAATTTTATTCTGGAAAGAATTTAAATTATATATATTTGACGCGGAGTATATGAAAAGCCTTGGATTTCCAATACAAAAATTTAATCTTCTGCTATCTTTTATGATTGTTATGGCAATTATCATAGGTTTACAGACGGTAGGCGTTATTCTTATGAGTGCCATGTTAATTGCGCCTGCAGTAGCCGCAAGACAATGGACGAATAAACTGTGGATCATGATTCTGCTGTCCGCCATATTCGGAGCAATATCCGGCATTGGGGGTACTACCGCAAGTTCCCTGGTAACAAAGCTTCCAACCGGACCTGCCATTGTTGTATTTATCAGCTGTATTGTTATATTAAGCGTACTTTTTGCACCACAAAGAGGTATTATACAAAAAATAATACACAGAAAGAGTATAAAACTGCTATTAAAAACAGAAGGAGGTGATACGGATGTCCCCACAAATTGAAATCCAGTTAATTGCGGTAATCGTTGCCGTAGCCTGCTCATTACCCGGAGTATTCCTGGTTTTAAGAAAAATGTCAATGATGTCCGATTCCATTACCCATACGATCCTGCTTGGAATTGTCCTTGCATTTTTCCTGACACATGATTTATCCTCTCCGTTCCTGATTGCAGGCGCAGCCTTAACAGGCCTTGCAACGGTGTGGCTTACGGAATCCTTAAACCGTACCCGCCTGCTTTCGGAAGATGCCGCCATTGGTATCGTATTTCCGTTTTTATTTTCCATCGCTATTATTTTGATTACGAAATATGCCGGCTCCGTCCATCTGGATACGGATTCCGTCCTGTTAGGGGAACTGGCCTTTGCACCTTTTAACCGTATGGTCATATCCGGTTTTGATATTGGCGCCAAGGCAATCTACAGCACCCTGGTGTTATTAATTATTAATCTGGCGTTTATCCTGTTATTTTTTAAAGAATTAAAATTAGTAACCTTTGATCCCATTCTGGCAGCCGTACTGGGAATTTCCCCATCCTTTATCCACTATGGCCTGATGATGGTCGTATCCATTACAACGGTCGGTGCTTTCGAGGCAGTCGGTTCGGTATTGGTAGTTGCTTTTATGATTGGTCCTCCTGTTACTGCTTACCTGTTAACGGACGATTTAAAACACATGCTTATACTCAGTGCATTGATCGGGGCGGTAAATGGTATTTCAGGATATTACCTGGCAGTACTATTTGACGTTTCAATCGCAGGCAGCATGGCGGTTATGACAGGGCTTATATTTTTAACTGTATTTATAACCGCACCCCGCAGAGGATTGGTCAGTTCTTTAAAAAGAAGGAGCAGGCAGAAATTAGATTTTGGCAAGAAAACTCTTCTATTCCATCTGTATAACCACGAAGGCAGTGAAAACGAAGTCCAGGAAGCTGGTATCCACACATTGCCGGTCCATTTTCATTGGGATGAGGCTTTAACGGATAAAATAGTAAAACTCCTGTTAAAGGAAGGAAATATAACGTTAGAAAACGAAGTGATCAAATTAACGGAACAAGGGCGGATTAAGAGCCATTCCGACTATGAAGCATTATTTTCAGAGTAGACGGAGAATATGAACTTTATACAAAAAAGACCCTGGCGCTGACGCGCGGTCACTTCAGTGATAATTTTCCATCGACCCGCCATAGCTTCCTCCCCGGAGGGCTTTATGTTAAAGGACGTATTATTTTATAACATAAAAAGGACAGGTGCTCCGTAGTACGGATTTTTAATCCGTGACGGAGCACCCTCTATATAGTCTTTTTCGCTGACAGCAGTCATATTATAATTTATCTGTTCCTTTAAATAGCCGGAGCGAGCAATTATAATGCCTCTCCTCTTAAGGAAGATGGTTTCTTAACATTTATATAAGTATTATTTATCCAGATTAATTTTAGACAATGCATCTGCAAACGCATTGTTGATTGGTTCCCCGGATTCTTTCTTTAATTTATTCATATAGTTTGAAACATCTTTTTTGCTGACCCCGGCCCCTTCTTTCTGCCGCCTTTCCTTAAAAGCAGATAATTTTTCTTTATGGCCGCAGGCACAGACAAACACCTGCTTTTCGTCCTTTCCCTGGAGTTCCATCTTTTTGTGGCACACCGGGCATCTTGCATTGCTGGTCCTTGCAATTACCTCCCTGTGTCCGCATTCACGGTCACTGCATACAAGCATCCTGCTGTTCTTATTGCTGACCGCAAGCATTTTCTGGCCGCAGACGGGGCACTTGGTATTAGTAAGGTTATCATGGCGGAATTTTCCTTCGTTCTCTTTGATTTCGGAAACGATCTCCCTAGTATAGGATACCATCTCCTCCATTAATTCCTGCTGTCTTAATTTTCCCTGGGCTATTTTCGATAACTTCATCTCCAGCTGGGCCGTCAGTTCGGGTTTTTTTAAGTCTTCCGGTACCAATTCCAGTAACTGCTTTCCTTTCGCGGTTATAAATATATCTTTTCCGCGCTTCTCTATTAAAAAGGTGTTAAAGAGCTTTTCTATTATGTCCGCACGGGTGGCAACCGTTCCAAGCCCTCCGGTCTCTCCCAGTGTCTTAACCACTTCTTTATCTTTATCCTCCAGAAAATGTACCGGGTTTTCCATGGCCGATAACAGGCTGGCTTCATTAAAGGGCGCGGGCGGGGTTGTTTTTCCTTCCGTAATAATAAATTCCAGGTTCTTTAAAACTTCGCCTTTCTCTGCCTTTAAGATTTTATCTTCTTCCTCTTCTGAAGTGCTATCATAAACTTCTTTATAGCCTAAGGCTTTTATAACTTTTCCCTTCGCAGTAAACTCTTCCTTTTCTGCCTCTACTAAAACCGTAACTTCCTCATATTCGCAGGGAGGGTATAAAACGGATAGAAATCTTCTAACCACCAGGTCATAAATCTTTCTCTCATCCGTACTCATATTATCCAGCCTGACAAATTGTTCGGTAGGAATAATAGCATGATGGTCACTTACTTTGCTGTCATCTACAAAAGAAGAATTGGTAACAATGGGTTTCTTTATCAGCCTTCCGGCCAGCAGCTTATAAGGCCCCACACTCACTGCTTCCAGTCTTTCCTTTAGGGTTCCGGTAATGTCGGCAGGCAGATATCTGGAATCCGTCCGCGGGTAGGTTAGTACTTTATGATTCTCATAGAGACGCTGCATTATATTTAAAGTCTCTTTTGCTGAAAAATCAAATAATTTATTGGCGTCCCGCTGCAATTCCGTTAAGTCATACAGTCCGGGTGCATATGATTTTTTAATTGTTGTTTTCACCTCGGTTACGGTACCGTTTTTCCCTTTTACCTTTGCATATAAATCCTCTATTTTTTGCCTGTCAAATACAGACTTCTCTTTTGTCCTTTTATCTCTCCAGGTAATCGTCATGCCTTTCGTCTTAGCATTTAACCCGTAATAGGGCTTTGGAATGAAACTTTTAATTTCTTCCTCTCTTTTGGCTATCATTGCTAAGGTTGGAGTCTGGACCCGTCCGCAGGAGAGGCTTGCATTATATTTACAGGTCAGTGCCCTGGTCGCATTCATTCCCACAATCCAGTCACTTTCCGCCCTGGCCACTGCCGCCTTGTAAAGGTTAACATACTCCTTTCCGTCCTTTAGATGGGTAAATCCTTCTTTGATTGCCTTATCGGTAACGGAGGAAATCCACAACCGCTTTACCGGTTTTTTATTACCGGCCTTTTCCAGTATCCATCTGGCAACCAGCTCCCCTTCCCTTCCGGCGTCGGTCGCAATGATAATATCGGCTACGTCATTTCGGCGAATCTGGCTTTTGACCACCTGATACTGCTTACCGGTCTGCTTTATTACAACCAGTTCAAACTTCTCCGGCAGCATGGGAAGGTGTTCCATTCTCCACTCTTTATATTTCTCATCATATCCTTCCGGGTCCGCTAAAGTAACGAGATGCCCCAGAGCCCAGGTAATAACATACTTTTCCCCTTCCAGGACTCCGTTTATATTTTTTGAACATCTTAAAACTCTTGCTATATCTCTTGCAACTGAGGGTTTCTCAGCAATTATTAATGATTTCATATTTTACCTTTCTGTCAATTAACCCAACGCTACATCCAGGGTCATCATAATTAAAAATCCCACGGCAAATCCAATCGTTCCTATGTTGGAATGTTCCCCTTCCGAAGCTTCCGGTATTAATTCCTCAACTACAACATAAATCATAGCACCCGCCGCAAAGGACAGGAGGTACGGAAGTATAGGTATTACAATACCCGTAAGCAAAATGGTAATGGCTGCTGCGACCGGTTCTACAATGCCGGAGGACATTCCGTACAGAAATGCTTTTTGTTTGCTGTTACCTTCACTTTTTAAAGGTAAGGAAATAATGGCTCCTTCCGGAACATTTTGAATAGCGATTCCGATTGCCAGTGCAAACGCACCTGCTGCGGTTATATTACTGTTTCCATTTATTAATCCTGCAAATACCACACCGACTGCCATCCCTTCCGGTATGTTATGTAAAGTAACTGCCAGAACCAGCATGGTGGTTTTTTTCAGGGAACTGCTGATTCCCTCCGGTTCCTCCTTATCCAGATGGAGGTGCGGCACTATTTTGTCCAATGCCAGCAAAAATACAATTCCTATTCCAAATCCTGTCACAGCGGGTATAAAGGATAATTTCCCCATGTCTTCCGACATGTCAATAGCCGGAATAAGCAAAGACCAGACGGAGGCGGCGACCATTACTCCTGACGCAAACCCAAGTAATCCTTTTTGAACCAGGGGGTTCATGCGGTTCTTTAAAAAAATTACACTTGCAGCACCTAATGTTGTTCCGATAAAAGGTATTAAAATTCCTAATGCAATATTCATATTATTCACCTTATCATATCCCTTTCGATACGATACTGCCACAAACAAAGGAACTGATAAACTCATGTTCATTTGTAATAAAGCCGAAAGAAGTTATGTGGCTTCCTTTCCTATTTATATTTTCTTTCAGCGCTCCTGACAGGATGCCTTAAAGCGTGTTTGTATACCTGTATTATATAATTGCCATATGACAATAATCTGACCTCTAATACATTATAATGGTAATTACAGTAATGAGCAATACAAAAAACTAAACTCCAGGATAAACAAAAGAAAAGTACGTCACTTCTCTCCTTTTATGAAGGTGTATGTATTTTCATCCGATAACTGTTCTTCGAAAGCATAATTCAACCGGTTGAAGTTTTTTATTTCCTCCACATCCGCAATCTGTCTTTCTGCCATATACCGTACCATTTCCCCTCTTGCAATCTTCACCTGCGTACCCTTTTCCACCACCCTTTTTCCAATCCTTTCCCCAAAGACACAGGTAATAAACCGTACATTCCCATCCAGATAACCGGATATACATTTACTGTACTCCCTGGATGCCAGATTCAGGATACAGCGGCTTTCCGATAAGAGCTGTACAGCCAGCCTGCCGCTCCAAAACTCATACAATGAATTCAAATCATTGCCCCTGAGCCTTGCCTGCATTTCCAGCCTGTATGGAGCAACACCGTCAAAGGGACGCAGTATGCCGTAAAACCCGGACAAGATACGCAGATGTGTCTCAAGGTACGCAAATTCATCGGTCTGAAACACCCCCGGAGCCATGTACTGATACTGGATTCCCTCAAATGCAAGAATGGCCGGGGTCAGATTACGGTACAGATCCATCTTTCGAATCCGCTCATAATTCAGAACTGCTATTTTGTCATTGCAATTCCATATATTTTTTATTTCTTCATAGCTTAATTCTCTTAAATAACTTAACAGGATTTCCGTTTCTTTTACAAATTGGGGAAGCTGGTAATAATCCAGGGTATCTGAATCTATTTTCATCTTCTTTGCAGGTGATATTATTATTCTCATAAATTCCTCTTTCTAATGTATATTGACGAACGAAATCCTTTTCTGTTTCGTCGTTTACCTCTGACTGATGTGTTCCTTTCGAAATTATTTTATAGGTTATGTTCTTCATTTTCAAGTTATAAATATATTTTCTCCACGGCAAACACATGAATAAATATTTTGTGCAAAATGCCATTTGAAAAAATGCCAAAAATATGTTATGTTATAAATTAGTCCGTAATCGGACTAATAGGAGATATGGAGGTTAGCTTGAAAAAACAAAAGCAGTTATTTGGGCATCTTGATTTGTACGTGCGCCAGGGCGCACAGATGGGAGTTTAATATGAACAAAAAATTTTGGAAATACATAATTCCATCAATGATCACCTTTTTGGTATCAGGTATCTATATTAGTGTCGACGGTTTCTTCGTAGGCCGCACCGCAGGCGATATGGGCTTGGGGAGTATCAATATTGCATGGCCGCTGGCTGCATTGATTTTGGCCGTTGGGACAGGCATTGGCATGGGAGGCTCCGTGAACATATCCACACATATGGGTGCAGGCAATAAAGAAAAAGCGGATAAAGCTTTAGGTAATACAATTATGCTGCTGCTTTTTTCTTCCATCGTACTTTCCCTTATCCTGTTATTTCTTGGTAAGCCGCTTCTTAAACTCATGGGTGCGGAAGGGGACATGCTGGAACTTGGTAATGGATATATAAAAATACTCGCCTCCGGAGCCATCATACAGGTCTTTGGAACCGGTATCACACCTCTTCTCAGAAATCAAAATAAACCTTGGACAGCAATGGTACTGATGCTTGCAAATTTTGCGATTGATACTACTTTAAGCGGAGTATTTGTAATGCTTCTTGGGCTTGGTGTGAAAGGTGCTGCACTGGCTACTTTAGCCGGACAGTTTATCGCATTGGTTCCTGCTCTGGCCATCCTGTTCCAAAAGGAACACCGGATTTCCTCCACCTGTTATAAACTGCATAAAGATACGATCGGACATATTATAAAAGTAGGAATACCTGTTTTTGGCCTGAGCTTTATTCCTTCTCTAACAATAGTCATCATCAACCGGCAGGCAATTGCCTATGGAGGTACAACCGCCATTGCTGGCTTTGCCGTTGTTTCCTATATTTTAAGCATCGGACAGCTTCTATTGCAGGGAGTCGGCGAAGGAAGCCAGCCTTTAATTAGCTTTTATTATGGAGCAAATGACTTAAAGGCAGTAAAGCAGCTGAGAAAATGGACCTACACTGCCGCTTTCACCCTGAGTGTTATTGCAACTGCCGCTATTATTCTCCTTCAGGGACTGATTCCCCGATTTTTTGGAGTTTCGCCAGAGACGGCAGCCGTTTTACAGACGGCTTTGCCCATATGTGCTTTATCCCTGCCGTTATATGCTTTTTCGCGGATAACCTCGGAGTATTTTAACGCCGTTAAGGAAAGCCGGTATGCCGCCCTTATGGTATATGGAGAAGCATTCGTTCTATTGCCGGCTTCCGCAATTTTACTCCCCGGATTTTTAAATCTGAACGGTGTATGGGGTGCTATTGTTCTGGTACAGTTCCTGCTGCTCTTAGCCGGGCTTTTCCTTAGGATGAAAAGCCGTATTTAGGACATATTTTGATAAAAATAACTATTATAGATTGACAGTTCCCATATATTTTGCTATTATACCGTTATGTAATTAATTAAATATTGATTTGGTTTTCTAGGGTTCCGTAATATAAATATTAGTCTGGTCCAAGAGAAAACGCACGTTCATTGCATTGAATGTGTACACGGTGGGATAAAAGCCTAGGAGTTATTAATAACTCTCAGGCTTATTTTTTTAGGTATTATAAGGAGGATTTTTATGTTTGGATTATTAATTTCAACGATTGTAACGAGTGCGGCGGACAGCCTGAATCCGATTGCTATTACACAGCAATTTGTCTTGCAGGGTATGGTAAAAAAGCCAAAACACATTTGGTATTTTATTCTGTCAATTGCCATAACCAATTTAGCCGGCGGTTTTCTGGCATATTTTGGGCTGCTTACTTTCCTAAATGAGTTTATTGGTATACTTTTAGACAGGCACGGACAAATTTTATTTACATTTGAACTGATACTTGGTATCGCTTTCCTGATCGGTGTCGGTTATTTCATACAAAACACCAAAATTGAATCGCTTAAAAATCAAATTCGATTCCTGAATGCCAATGAGAGTAAAAGAAATGAAGAAGAAGCAATCGCACACAAAATCAAATCCGTTTCGCCAACATCCTTAGTGGTCCTGGGTGTGGGTGCAACGATTTCTGAATTGACAACTGCATTGCCTTATTTTGCTTTTTTAGCAATCCTTTTTAATTACCGGCTTTCGTTTGTTCAAGTGACCTTCATATTGCTTGTATATAATATTATTTACTCATTGCCCTTAATACTTTTATATTTTCTTTATATAAAAGCGCAAAACAAGTTTGACCGTCTCTATGGCAGCATAAAAATACAAATGTCCAAATGGGCAGGAATTATTGCTCCGACTCTCATAGGCATTGTCGGAATCTTTTTGGTATTTCATTCCACATCGCTTTTATTGAAATAATCGGTAACTGCAGATGATGGAGAAGTCGGCAGTGAACAATATCTATACGGTCATAAATGTACCGGGAGGCATTTCAAGAACTGGACTGCTTCCCGGTATAATCTGACAGGCTTGTATTAACCGGCCGTTCATCTTGTCATCTTGTCACTGTTCGGAGACTTTTCATCCTGCAATGCAACCGTTAAGCTGCCTTCTTATTTCTGCTTCGTTATATCCTCTTCCGATGAATACGATCTGGTTCATCCGGTCTCCATAGGTCCTATCCCATTCCTTTAAGACTTCCGGATACTCGTCAAATACCTTTTTTTGCTCTTTTGCATCAAATGCTGCGATCCAGTTTGATATTTCCGTAACGGAGACATTTCTGCCTGCCTGTTCGAAAAGCTGTACATGAATATCATCATCCGCAAACCAGATATATCCTTTCGCCCGGATGATACTTTCCGGGTATTCTTTCTCTATAAATTTCATAAAAGCATCATAATCGAATGGTTTTATTTCTTCATAAACAAATGAGTCAATCCCATATTCTTTCTGCCCGTCTCCGCCAGCTCTTGTCTCTCTTTCCAATGCTTTTTGAATGGCAGAGGAATGATTAACTTTGTCGTAGTCAAAACGTTTTTTACTGAGAATTAAATTAGCATCTACTTTACCCTGTACCGTTTCAACCATATCTGCTTCATGCTGTATCTGCCTTATGACTGTCTTTACTTTTTCTAATTGTTCCTTCCCCAGTAAATCGCATTTATTCAATATAATCAGGTTACAGAATTCGATCTGGTCCATGACCAGATTTATAATATCCGGGTCTTCCTCATTGGTAGCTTCCATATCCCGCAGTTCTTCCATTTCTGCCAGGAATTCCGTATAAATCCTGTCTGCATCAACAACGGTAACAATGGAATTTAAAAAAACAGAGGATTTATTATGAAGCTCTTCATAAGCCAGAAACCCCTCCGCAATGGATGCCGGATTACTGATACCGGAAGCCTCCACAAGTACCGCCTCTATCTCATCTTCCCTGGAAAGCAGCTCTATCTGCTCCATAAATTCATCCCGCAATGTACAGCAGATACAGCCATTCTGCAATTCAATCATTTTCGTATCCAGTCTGGTAACACTGTTTTTCTTTAACAGGTCCGCATCCAAATTGATACTTCCCATATCATTTACAATCAATGCTATTTTTTTACCGGATCGATTTCTTAAAAGTTCCTTCATGACCGTAGTCTTTCCGGAGCCCAGATATCCGGTTAACAATGTTACAGGCTTTTTTACTTTTTTTTGATAATAAGACATTACTTTGTCTCCCGATGCAGGGTATACTTTTTCAAACGGGGACAGTATTTCATTATTTCCATACGTTCCGGATGTTTCTGCTTATTTTTTGTTGCCGTATAATTTCTGTCGTGGCACTCCGTGCATTCTAATACAATTTTAGTTCTCATTATTTGTCTGCCTCCAAATCTTTCTGCTAAATAAATTACACCCTTTCTGCTTTTTCATCCCTGCAGTTGTTACACATTCCATAAAGAATGGATTTCGAACATTGCAGCCCAAACTCATGATGCAGCATTAAGTGTTCCGCTATCTCATTCATAAAGCCGCATTCCAAATGCATCACTTTCCCACATTTCACGCATTGCATATGCAGGTGTTCATGACAATTCTCATTATCGCCTACATATTGGTAAACTGCCTTATCTTCCTGACTGTCCTTATATTTCATCAGAACACCGTCTTCCGTCATCTTATCCAGATTCCGATAAATGGTTGCAAGATTTACCTTATTATCTTCTTCCTTTAGAAAATCATGAATTTCAGCGGCACTGACTATCCTCTCCTTATGATTTTTAAAAAACATCAAAATTCGATCCCTGCTCTTGGTTCGATACGTTCTCTGCATCCTTCCCTCCTGACTAAGCCCTGTTTACCAATCCTGATTTCAGTGCGGCTGCGGATACCCATACTCTTTTTGATGTACCGTTTTCGATCACTCTGACACGTTTTAAATTTGCTTTCTGCATACGTTTTGTTTTCCTGTGGGAATGGCTTATGTTATTTCCAAACATCACCGATTTCCCAGTATATTTGCATTTTGCCATATTCATTATCTCCTTTAATCGTTTGATTTGCGAATCATTCTCAATTTAATATTATATCTTACTTCAATTTTTTTGTCAATTAATTTGCGAATTATTTGCATTTCTAAAAATTTTAAAAGGAAATTTAATTTAATTATTTTCCCCTATCGTGTCATACGCCTCCTGCCGGTCGGGCTTTTGTATTACCCGGATAATTTTTATGGAATTTCCCGGGTAATACAAAATACCGCCCGGAGCTGTTAACTCCCGGCGGCAATCCGGACCTTATTCATTCTTCTTATATTATTTTGGATTATTAATTTCATCGATTTTAACGTGTGCTGCGGACTCTGAATCCGATTGCTATTACACCGCAATTTGTTTTGCAGGGTATGGTAAAAAAGCCAAAACACATTTGGTGTTTTATTCTGTCAATCACCATAACAAATCCAGCCGGCTTTTTCCGGCATATTTTGGGTTACTCACTAACCTAAATTAATTTCTTGGAAAGGCATTCAAGCGTTTAAGTCATATACTGCTTGAATATAGTATTATTTACTTTATGCCTTGATATTTATTATTTTCTTTTTGCCTTAATACTTTTTATTTTCTTTGTGCCCCCTGACTATTCTGCATCCTGCAAAGCCTGATTTATTACATTTTCCATAATTTCTTTGGTCATCATTCCCGGAACATATCCCAGCACATTGCCTTCTTTATTAATCATAAAGGTTGTTGGGAATGCTGAAATATAATACTGCTCGTATATTTCTCCCGTTTCATCAAACAGTGTCGGGAAAGTATATCCGCCAGACTCTAAGAATGCGATTATTTCCTCTTTCGTTTCATCCTGATTATCAGGATACTCTTCACTCTTTGGATTGGTTACCCCTATAAATACCACTTCATCCTGATTTAAATTATATTCCTTATATAATTCTTCTATATGCGGCATTTCTTCCTTACAGGGAGGGCACCATGTTGCCCAAAAATTCAGGAATACAACTTTCCCCTTGTAATCGGAAAGGGTGTGGTCGTTCCCATATTGATCTGTCAAAGTAAAATCCGGTGCCGGGAGGGATGCCGTTTCTTCCTGCTCTTTCTCCGTAACGTCCGTTGTATCGGAAATTTCATTATCGGAAGTTTTTGTTTCCGTGTCAGTTTGTTGATTATCAGCAGGTACTTCATCTTCCGCCGAGACCTCAGGACCCTCGTCTGATTCGGACTCTTCCTCACCCGCTGACCTTTCCCCCTGACTGTTTTGATTTATGCTGATAGAATTTAGATAGCTGGATACCCCATTCATCCATCCGGTAAAAGTCATAATACCCATAATGATTAGTATAACTCCGGCTGCTTTAATCGTGTACCTTAGTAGTTTCTGTTTTGACCGCAAAAATTCCAATACCTGGGTGGTAAATAATCCAAGCAGTAAAAACGGAATTACGAAACCGATTGTATATACGAATACCAGCATGTTTCCGGTAAAAGAAGTTTTTGCTCCGGAAGCCATAATTAAAACGGAAGACAGTGCCGGACCTATGCAGGGAGTCCATGCAAAACTAAATGTAAATCCCATCACCAGTGCCATAAGAGGATTTACTTTTTTATCTGCAAAATTAATACGTATTTTCCTCTCTCTTTGCAGAAATGAAAAATCCAGTACGCCAAGCTGAAATAAGCCTAATAAAATAATAAGTATGCCGCTTGCTCTGACCAACAAGATTTTATTGTTTTTAAAAAAATTGCCCAATGCCGTAAAGGACATGCCTAAAATAAAAAATGCAAAAGAAATTCCTAATACAAAAAATAACGTATGAAAAAGTACTTTCTTTCTCTCATATCTTATTGTACCGTCTTCTCCTGCTTTTTTCGCATTACCAGCTAAATAACTCATATAAACCGGTATTAAAGGAATGACACAAGGGGAAAAGAAGGATAACATGCCTTCCAAAAATACAAGTACAAAGCTGATACTATCTGACCTCACTATTCCTTCCAGCATAATTTTCTCCAATCTTATTAATCACAGTTTATATGTTTATTTTATATGAATCTTAATATAAAAATACCCTTCAGAACTTAGATTTCCCCACAGGAAACTCTCTTACAACTCATTTTATTATAAATCATTAATGACTAATCTATCACTGCAGTTTTAACGGACAGCACATTTATGCGCTCTTTTCTCGGGTGTTCCCAATAGTTATAATAATTATAACAATTTATCTTTTATTATCTGTGACTTTATCACCGATTACTCTTTTTATGAAATTAAAAGAATAACACGGAGTGTTTTTGTCTCATAGGACGAACTTTACTCGTGAGACAAAAAACACCGCCCGGAGCTTTAACTCCCGGCGGCAATCCGGACCATTCATTCTTCTTATATATTTTCCGCAAATTCAAAAAGTCCTTTTATACGTTCCACTTCTCTCCCGTCAATATACCTCCAGGTCAGATTCGGAAACAGGGGGCATTTTCCAAACCTGTTCCCCTCGTATTCCAGGTTTAATACAAGGGGCTTTCTCAATCCGGTTTTATCCATCTGGGTACAATACCCGCAGCCGTCACAATTTTTTGTTCTGAAAATAGCCAGCTCTTTCAGTTCATGGTCTATTTCATCAAAATGGCCCAATACCGTCCGAAAGTTTGGTACACGAAAAGAAATAACCACCTGATTTCTTTTTTTCCAATCAAATGAAAAACCTGCTTTCCCCATTTGCCTATTCGGATACTCCTTCTCCAGGTGGACTCCGAACTCGTCGAAAAACCTGCGAAAGCCCTTATTACGGAAGAAATCTTCCAGATCCTTAATCAGTATGCTATTATCAGTTACATTGCCAAATAAATGCTCTGCTTTATACCTTGCAGTGTCGTACATACAGTAGATAAATCTCACGATTTCTCCCTTGGGGGAACCTTGCTTCCTGTCACAGAGAAGCTTCCATGCAGGAAAAAGCTCCGGGTACTTTTCACTGTAAAATATAGCTGCAGTTCCATTGCTTTCACAGAATAAACCGAATTGTTCCAACTGTAACAGTCTTTTCTTAACAAATTTCATCTTATCCTTGCTTACATACAGCTTATTATCCTTTACTTCGCCGCATTCCCCCAACTTATACAGATAAGAATAAAAATCTAATAAGATCTTTTCCATCTTTCTCATTGCATCAATTAATGCGGGATTGCTGTTATTTAACATCCAATCCTCAAAAAACTCATCTTTTTGTTCCGGAAGATTTATCAAAGAAGGATTATTGTAAATACTGGAAATTGCCTCTTTTAAAAACTCATGCATCTGCCTTTGGGATTTCCCACTCACCCTGTCATCCTCTATGGGAATGCAATCCGGATAAGTGCTCTTGTAGGCATAGATTATCCGGTTTGCCAGGCTGTCAAAGTTTTTCTTTGCCTTGCAATTATTTATAATTATCCCGGCTTCCTTCTCTCCCTTTCCTTCCGGAATCTTCTTACAAGGTGAATAGTAATCCAATATCAGTATTTTTTCTCCGATATAGCGCGGAACACCAAACCGGTGAAAGGAATAGTACTCCATCTCATAACCGCCGGCAGAGTTGTCATACTCATATCCGCTTTCCTTCATGGCCTGTGCAACAAGCCCGTGGGCTCCCGCATACAGGTCTGGGTATTCATCCCGTCCCTGTATCCCGCCTATACCCATAAAGCATTCCGGCAAATCCCTGTAAGCATACCCTTTAGGAACCTCCGTGCCCTCTTTCGTCAATACGCCTGCGATATATAGAAAAGAATCTCCGGGGTAGTCAAAATCTCCCCTCCACCCTACCGTATCCATCTCTTCTGATAAACGCCCAGGAATGTTTTCCAATAATTCCATACTGCCATCCTGCCTCATACTGCGCCATAATAGCACAGCCGGATTTTCTTCCCCCGGGTCCAAACTCATCCTGACCTGCTTCCCTATTAACCGTGCTGCAGGAAATTTTTTAACCTCAAAAGTTATAAGTTTTGCCATTTAACCTTCTCCTTTACATTACAGTTTCAACACAGTTCCAATACACTCCGCAGCCTGTTCCTCCAGGGCCTGGCATTCTTTTATAATGTCCGCTATTTTAAGCCTTGTCCCTTTTTCCTTAAGCCTGCCTGCATTTTCTCCGCTGCATAGTCCGTTTATTTCCCACATCTTATCGTGGATCCCCATAAAAGCATTCGCAGCCTGTTCCAAACTTTCATCACCAAAGTAATCTTTTGCTTCCCAAAAGAAATTCGCCGCCCATGCCCTTCTCTCCGCCAAATCCCATATTTCAGGATCGATAAACGGTCTTTTTTCTATATTACCGTTGTAATTTCTGTCATCCTGTATGTGTTTAAGCCAGCTCCCATAGAGTGATTTTCCATACCCATACCCCTCTGTCTTACAATCCACCGTATTTATCATCTCATATCCGCGGCTCAGTGCCCTCCTGCATATTTCCTTTCTGTCCCCCTGCTTTTCAGGTTCATGGATTAAAACCAGGCCAAAAACGGTTTCTGTCCAATTATCGATAAACTGGCAGTCATCCGGATTAAATGATTTATTTGTATTATCTCCGCCATCCATAAACACCCAGCCGCGTACGGTTTTGCCATGGTTTAGATATCCCGTTGCCAGGATCACCATATTTTCGTTGGTAAGTATCATAGCAGGAAGATTATTTGCCAGGTGGTTTTTCAGAATCTCAATAAATTCTTCCGCCCCGGCACACTCCCCATCTTTCACCGGCACCAACTTATCCGCAATGAGCTTAAAGGGCAGGCCTTCCGCCTCCATACAATCCTTTAAGGGTTCACTGCCAAAGAGGTTATTTTTAAGTACACCGTGAGGCAAATCAAAAAATAACCCAAACCCTTCCGTGGATACCCCAACCTGAAAATAATAATCCAGATTGCCTGTCCAGGTCATATTATGTGCATGAATTTCGTTAGTCCTCATCCCCAGCCCCATGAACACCTTCAGCGCACTGACGGCGGATGGGAATGCCATATCCTGCGGAGTATACATTTTCCCCTCGTAATCCACTCTTCCCCGCTCTTTTACCACAAACTGTTCCATTTTACTGCTCCCTTTCCTGTTCTTATAATGTTTTCTGCTTGATTTTATACGTGTAGTCAAATTATACTTACATTATAATCCAAGCACCACAAAAAAAGTTAACCGAAATTGCGGAGGAAATATGGAAAATCCCATTACTATATATAAACAGTTAATCCGGTTTATTGAAGACAATATTCATGAGGCAATAACTCTTGAAACACTGGAAAAGGAAAGCGGACTCAGCCGTTTTCAACTGACGCGGTTATTCATAAAACTCTGCGGATATTCTCCCATTGACTATGTCAGGAGAAGAAAGCTATCCAAAAGTATTCCGGATCTTTATAACAAAAAAAGAATATTGGACATAGCCATTGATTACGGTTTTGAGTATGAGCAATCCTACATCCGGGCCTTTCGAGCCGTATATAAGTTTTCTCCTACACAACTTAGAAAACAAAACCAGGCGGTAACTCTTTTTGAACCGCCTGAACTTAAAAGTATCCGGATATATTCCGACGGCTTTTTAACGGAACCTGAAATAAAATACCTGTCCGGCATAACTTTCTGCGGAGAGGAAAAGTATTATAATTATAAGGACAATAATGTCTGCGGCCAGCCCTTGCTGGACGGGCTGGCGAAACCTTCTAAAGGTATATTTACAGGCATATGCATTCCTTGCGGCAGCGGCTCCTTCACCCACAGATACATAAGCTGCCAGAATGGCAACGAACAAAATTCCGCAACTTACAACCTGCCAAAAGGCAAATACGTGGTTTTTAATTACACCGGTTTTCATAATCTGGATAAAAACTCCGCCCACAGAATAAGAACCTTAATGTATATTGTTATTAATTCCTGGGCAAACAGCAATAAATTCCGCTGGCATGAAAATTTTATCGAACAGGTCAATCTGGAGTTATTACGTGACGACTACATTGAGATTGACATTATTGTCCCCTTTTTCTAAAATGCAAATGTTTAATCAAAATATTATTAAATACCTCCGGGAGAGCAGTTAATATTAACAATTCCGGATTTATTTCATAATATTAAATAAAACAGTTTCCGTATTTTCTAATGTCAATTTATATGAAGTGAGAGGATTGTATGTATCATAACAAAGAGCCCGAACTTACCGGACGTATCGTTTTACCGGAAAACCCGGATTACAATGTGGCACGCCAGGAATTCAACACCTTCTTTAACAGATTCCCGCTTGTCATCGTCTTTGCCCAGGAAACGAAAGATATCATAAATGCCATACGCTGGGCCCGCTATAGAGATATACCGATCCGCATGCGGTCCGGTCGGCATAATTACGAAGGTTTGTCGGTTGTCGATGCCGGTATCGTGATCGACGTCAGCGACATGAAACAGGTGGAAGTAAACCGCAAGCGCGGCACCGTTACGGTTCAGACCGGTCTGAGAGACTTTGAATTAGCAGAAATATTAGGTGCCCAGGGCTTAGTCGTACCACCCGGACTTTGCCCAACCACAGGAATTGCGGGATATACACTTGGGGGAGGTCAGAGCAGTCTGTCCCGGCCATGGGGCCTGGCAATCGATAATTTGCTTGAGGTGGAGATGGTGGATGCCAACGGCCGTATGCTCCATGCCAATGCCGAACATAACTCCGACTTGTTCTGGGCCTTACGAGGGGGCGGCGGCGGTAATTTTGGGATCTGTACCTCCTTCCGCTTCCGTACGCACCGGATTGACACAGTTGCTTACGCTGCGGTCAATTGGGATCTTCAAGACCTGGAACCGGTGCTTAGGGCCTGGCAAAAATATACGCTTCCCCGTTCCGATAAAAGGCTTACACCGCTGCTGACCATAGCTTCCGGCCAGCAGTCCTTGCTGTTAATGCAGGGAGTGTTTCTTGGTTCTTCCGAAGAACTTGAGTTTTTACTGGAGCCTTTGCTCAGGGCAGGCTCGCCGCAAAATGTAATTATCGAAGAAATTCCCTGGCTGGAAGCTGCCGCCCGGATAGCCGCTACCCAGCCGGATTCTCCCGAACCCTTTAAGAGTGTAGGGCCTTTCCTTTATCACCTGCTGCCGGATGAAGGTATAGCTACTATAAGACGCTTCATCAGCGAACCGCCGGTCTCCTCTGTCTCCGTCTTTTTCCATGGCCTGGGCGGAGCTGTGGCTGAAGTCCCGAATACGGCAACTGCCTATTTCTACCGCAAGGCCTTATCAAATATGTCATTCTATGCTACATGGAATACGCCGGAGGGGGCTGCTCCGGGAATCCGCTGGGTCGAAGACTTCCGTAAGGCGATGCACCCCTTTACCCAGGGTGTGTATGTCAATACTCCGGACCTCTTAATCAAAAACTGGCCCAAAGCTTACTTTGGCCGCAATTTCGAAGAACTGACCCAGGTTAAGGCGAAATATGACCCGGAGAATATCTTCCGGTTTCCGCAAAGTATACCGCCGGCCTATTAATGTTACAAAAGAAAGTGCAAGCTTTTGCTCTTCTAAAGATATTAATTTGCTCATAACAAATGCACAAATTGATCCCGACCTGCTGTCCCGATATAAAAATAATGGTATCACGGTTGAGGCATCCCAATCATAAATTATGTCACCTGCAAAAAAAACCACCGGCTATGTAAAGTTATCAATTAATTTACCTTCATTGACAGCTTCACCATAGCCGGTGTATTCTAATTTACATGTTCCTTTAACACAGGTGCTTTCATTTTCATATTAGCTCCCATCTGTGCGCTCTGGCGTACGTACAAAGCAGGATGTTTAAAAAATGCTTTTGTTTTTTCAACCTACGCTTCCTGATCTTCTATCTCAGGTATCCTTTTAATATCCGGATCGGTAAATACATCAAATTCATCTAAACTCCTTGTACTGAATTCCGAAATAACAGCACCCTCCGGTCCGGCCTGGAACCAGTGCTTTGTACCAGGATATAAGGTATACTGCTCTCCCTCATTCAGCACAATTTCATGCTCTGCCGTATATGCGGCTTCGTAGCCTTTTGGTATGTGCCCCTTCGGTTTCTCCGTTTTGGCCCCTTCCACATATAAATAAACCGTGCCGTAACGGCAGCGGAAGGTTTCTTCTTTTCCTTCATAATTTAATTCCGGAACCGGTCCGTGGCAGTGCTCCGGACAGGTTTGTCCGGGCAAAAGCACCATTTCCTTGGCACAGCAGCGTTTCGTATTTACAAAAGTCACCAGATTTAATCCGATACGTTCTAAGTCATTTAATCCAAAATCGGCAATTTCAATATTGTTCTTTTCTTCTTCTGTCAATACAATATGAGCCTTCTCATAATAATCCAATACCCGCTGCCTGGCTTTTTCATAAACTTCTTTTTTCATAATTACCTCATTTCCGGGCTGCTTTTTAAGCCCTTTCCTCCACTCTGTCTCTTCCTAAGGTTACCTGACCGCAGCAATTGTCAATTCACATCCTTTCACCTTCTTTACGGTAAATGTCTTTACCTCTCCGGGCAGTAAATCAAAATAAGCATCGGAGCAGTCATAGTCACCCTTCACATATACACCATGAACATAGCCTTCTGCAGTTACCGTTACTGTCTTATCCTCTCCGTCATCCTTTTCAGATACAACCAGAACATCGGATTTTTCATAGCTCAGTTTCCGGTTATCCTCCATTCTCAATGTGACATTATCAATTTTCTCATCTTCAACATAAAGCATAACGGTTCCCTTTGTATAATCATATGCCGGTAATTGTTCCTGATGAAGGTATATTCTTTGTCCTGCCGGTACTTTTAAAAGCATTTCCTTCATATCCTTTATTTCCCCGTCAAAAGATACATAGCCAAACTGTGCTTTCACTTCCATGTCCACAGGCAAATCATTGATTCCCTGGAGCACTACTTTATTTCCAACAAGCCGCAAGGTAAATTTTCGGTGTGCCAGTGCCCTTTTAACCGCATAAAAAGGTATCTTTCTTCTTAAATAATAATCTATGACCGTCCAACCCACTTCACCCCAGGCATCGTTATACATCCAGAATAAACCGCCGGAGCAGTTCTCTTTAAACCGCATGGCTTCCAGAGAATAACCGTACATTAATCCATGCACCATACCGCCATATAAAATGTAATCATCCAGGGATAATTTGTCGGCATTATCCACATAATTTTTTTCGATCCCGGCACAGACCGTTCCTTTTTCAAATACATTACAGTGCATATGCCAGGTATCCGTCGTCCTGTCCACCCCTGCATTTTCCATATATTCAAACGTCGTCTGCCTGCAGCAGGGCCCGATATATCCATATTCACTGACAAACTTGGATTCTATGGTGTCATAATCCTTGACCTCGATCCGTTCCTCCATCCTGGGGCTCATGAGGGCATTATGCCACCGGTGCACATCCCCTGCCGTATCGTCATTGGGCAGGGTCCCTCCGTAAGGAGAACTGTTCCAATAAGGTATCTTTTCGCAGTTTTTATGAATTATTTCCTTAACCAGCCGGTTGGGAATGGAGAGGCCGTACTGGAATTCATATTTAAATTCTATATTCCATCTTGGATTGTTGGTGGAATTAAAAATCCAGTGTACTTCATTGGTACCGCAGAACAGCCCGATACAGCAGTGATTTCCCAGCCTCTTTGTCTGATAGTCCAATTCCTTATACATCTCCTCGTAAAACCACTGGTGATGGTCCGGATAGGTCGAGCAGGCAAACATAAAATCATGCCATAATAAAATTCCCTTTTGGTCACAAAGTTCATAAAAAATATCTCTTTCATAAAAACCGCCGCCCCAGACACGGAGCATGTTAAAATTAGCTTCAACGGCCTCATCCGTTAGAACATGGTATTTTTCCTCCGGAACCCTGGCATAGATAAAATCATTGGGAATCCAGTTGCCCCCTTTGCAATAAATCGGTTTACCGTTCACGACTAAGGTAAAATTACGGTCCTCTCCCTGTATTACGGCGGTATCCAGTTTTACGGTACGGATTCCGTAAGAAAACGCGGGATACTCCGTTGTATGCCCTTCGCAGCAGGCTCTTACCTCGATCCGGTACAGGGGCTGGGAACCGTAGCCGTTAGGCCACCAGAGTTTCGCATTTTCTGCCTTCAGGTAAAAATCGATAAAATTGTATCCGGAAGTTATGAGTGTATTTTCTATTTTTTCAAAGGCACAGAGCGTATCACCATCCCATAGCTTCACCTCCACATCGCAGCCTTTGGAACTGATAAAGCTTAAATTCTCCACATTGACGCAGATGTGGAGTTCTGCCGTTTTGCCGGCGGTCAAGGTTTCCGCTTTCACCTCCCGGATTGCAATGGTTTTATAGCTTCTTAAGAAAGCCCTTCCGGTTATGCCCGTGGTTATTACCTTGGGGCCCCAGTCCCATCCTACGGTATACTGGGGACGCCTTACAAAAGCCCTTCTTTCATCTCCCCGGTGTTTGCCGCCGTTGCGTTCCTCGATACATACCGCATGGTCAAGCTCTGCCATGTCCTCTTTGCTTATTTCTTCCAGTCCGCTGGTAAGCCGGACCGTTATCACATTCTCACCGGTCAGAATGTGTTCCTTAATATCATAGACAAAAGGATAGTGGACATTCCGGTGGGTTTTCAGGTAGAATCCGTTAATAAAGATATCACTTTTCGAATCCAGGCCTTCCAATACCAACTCAATAATATCATCCTGCAGGCAAACCTCACTGCTGTCAAATTTCTTTACAAACCACCAGGAACGGTCTTCTATCCACTCAGATTCCCTGCAATAGTCAGACAAAAGCGGTTCTTTGATAATTCCTTCTTTAAGCAGCGGCATCCTTACATCCACCGGCAAATCACAGGGAAACCAGCTCTCCTGCAAAAGCCTTACCTGATTATAATAGTTTTTGTTCCATTTTAATGGTGCTTCATGCATCTCCCAGTTTTTATTTAAATCGGTTATCTTCATCTCTTATCATCCTTTACTGATTTTACTTGTCTTTCTGATCCTATTTATTTACCTGATTTAATTTTAATTTTTTCATTCTTCAACTTTTAACCTTTTACTGCCCCTGCAACCATTCCCTTTATGATCTGTTTTGAAAAAATAAAATAAATAACCATTGCCGGCAAAATTGCAATAATCATTGCCGTCATCATCTTCGGATAGTCCGTGGAAAACTGTCCTTTAAATAAGGTAATTCCCACCGGGACCGGCATCCATTTTTCCGAATCCGTTAAAATAAGGGCAAATGTAAATTCATTCCATGCATAAAAAAACTGTATAATTCCAACCGTAACCAGAATCGGCCTGCATATGGGCAGGATAATGGAAAAAAGCGTTCTATGTATGGAGCTTCCGTCTATTGCCGCCGCTTCCTCAACTTCCGAGGGAATTGATTTTACATAGCTCTCAACCAGAAATACTGCTATGGGCAGTCCAAGTGCCGTATAGGGAAGGACTAAAGTAAACCAGTTATCGGTCAATCCCATTTTGGTAAAAAGCACATACATCGGAACGATAAGCGCATGTACCGGAACCAGCATCCCTAATAAAAAATAATTGTAGATCATATTTCTTCCCCGGAATTTATAACGTGAAAGAAAATATCCGGAGATAAACCCAATCAATAAAATGAAAAATAACGACAAAATGCTGTTGCGGATTGTATTTCCCATCCAGGTCATAATATTGCTCCCCGTAAGGATTGTAATATAGTGTGAAAAATCAAGCTTCTCCGGTAATGCAAGAGGGCTTTTATAAAACTCGGATTTATCTTTCATCGATGAATAAAACAGCCAGACCGCCGGAAATATGCATGTAAAGGAAAACAGCATAAGTACTGCATTGGAAATCACCCTTAGAAGTTTTTTGCCTTTCTCCTTCATCCCTCTACCTCCTTGCCCTTCGTAAACCGGAGCAGTATGTCCTTGCTGCCGGCAACCAGAATAAAGCTGACCACCAGTATGACAATCGACATGGCACTGCCATAACCCATTTTATAGGAAAGAAAGGAAGTTTTATATGCATACATTGCCATTACACTGCTTGCCGTACCCGGTCCTCCTCCGGTCATGGCATAAATATGGTCGAATATCTTCATATTGCCGGCAATACATAAGGTTACACAAACGATCAGAGTATTCTTAACCAATGGAAGTGTTATATAAATAACCCTCTGAAAGCCGCTTGCACCGTCAATCTCTGCCACTTCGAATATCTGGGGGTCGACGGAAGAAAGCGCCGACATAATAATAATCAGATAGTAACCCACATACTGCCAGATCAAAGGGATTGCCACAAGTATTAACACTAATTTCTCATTATTCAGCCAGGCCTGTGCCTTATCCCCAAAGCCTGCCATCCTTAAAAGAGTATTTAGCAGACCATAATGATAATCGTAAATAAGATTCCAGATAAATCCGATTACTACCGCTGATAAAACCGCCGGAAAATATGTCGTGGTCCTGTGGAAGCCTTTAAAACGGACATGCCTTCCGTTAAGCAGGACCGCCAAAACAAAGGCGATGCCAATCTGTCCGATTAAGCAGACTACCGTCAGGTAAATATTATTTTTTAAGGATTGTAAAAAAACTCCATCCCGGAAGACGCCCGTAAAATTTTTAAATCCCACATATATCATTTTGGTCCCGCCTGACCAGTTAAACAAACCGTAATAGAAAGCCAGGCAGATCGGTATCAGAATGATAAAGCTGTACCATAAAATGCCCGGAAAAAGATATAAAAACAACATAGGCTTTTTTACTTTCATACCGCCACTTTCTCCTTTCAGTATCTGCCTTAAACAGGCCGATGTATTCCGTAAATCGGATGGGGCCGTTACAAAACAGCCAAAGTTTATTAAGGCTGTTTTGTAACGGCCCCATCTTATTTCAGGAGTTTATCAAGTCTGTTTTGTAACAGTCCGTAAATAGATATTTATTCCAGCATATCCTGTTCCGCCTGTATTTCAGATGCCAGTTCTTCCGGAGTCTTGGAATTATTTAAAAGCTCCTGTATCCCCGTATTCATAACCTCAATCACGGAACCGTTCATTCTCAAATCATATACCGGTGTAAAACTTACTCCGTCTACGAGCCGGATAAAGTCTTTGGCTAACTGGGAGAGTTTGGACTGGTCCGGATTCTCAATGATAGCCGCTCCGATAATACCATGTTCATTGGCTGCATATTCGCACATGCCATAACCGGTCGTAGCAAAGATAAAATCCATAGCAGCATCTAATTTCGCACCGGTTAAGTTTTTATTGACTGCAAAATACCATCCGCAGCCACCGGATATGCTGTCGGCCTTACCGCCGTCAACTGCCGGCAAAATTGCGACTTTTGTGTTATTTAATATCTCTTCCGATGCAAAAGATTCAATTGCGGATACGCTCCAGTGACCGGATACTACGGATGCCGCTTTTTCCTGGGCATAATACTCGACCGACTGGGTTTCCGTAATGGTGTTAAAATCCGGATTGAAGACCTGATTAACTGCCAGATCCTGCAGCTTCGCCAGTGCCGAAACAAATTCCGGGTCCGTGAATTTTGCCTGTCCGTCACCCGCAATTATGCTGTTGGCCCAGTCCATACCGGTATAGCGGTCTCCTAAAGTAGAAAGGATGCAGGATTCTGCCGGCCATCGTTCCGAATTTCCTAAACCGATTGTGGCAATACCTTTCTCATTAAATTTCTCTGCCGCCGCAAATATATCCTCCCAATTATCCGGGAATGCATCATATCCGATGGATTTCCATAATTTATCATTGTAATATACAACAGATGTAATGGATAACTGATTGGGTAATCCGTATATTTTCCCATCCCTGGTGGCGGCATCGAATACCCCTTCACGAAATGTATCTTTATGTTCATATCCGTCCAAATAATCATTAATAGGTGCCATAATCTCATTATCAGCAAAATTGTCTACCCAGGAACCCTTAACCATAAAAATGTCCGGTACTTCATTTACCGCAGCCTGTGCCTGGATTTTTGTGGAATAATCCGACTGGGACATTGCCTGCTGGTTTAGTATAATATCCGGGTTCGCCTCCTGCCATTTTTCTAACATGGTTAAAAAACTGTCTCCGACTGCATTACTCTTACGTTCTTCTTCCAGATAATAATGCGATACGGTCAATTCAATTTCTTCCCCTTTTTCCTCACTGAGAGTTTCCCCGTTTGCAGTTTCCCCGCCTGCAGTACCCGGCTGTGATGTTTCTGGCTTTGCTTTGCCGCATGCGGTAAATGCAAACATGACTGCCAGAAATAAAGCTAAAATACGTATGTTTTTTTTCATATCCAATACCTCCGTTTGATTTGATAATTCATTTTAACCCGGATAAAAAAAAGAAAAAACCACGAAACCTGCTTTTCTTATCCTCATATAATGACATATTGGCGCCGCCTGTACCTCTTAAGCTTTTTTTACTATTAAAATATCCCATATTCTTTACCTATATCCTAAGATAATGTCCTGTTTTTCTTTCCAGCTCTATTTCATTGACACCCCTATAGGCAGATGATAGAATTTATATATAAATAAGCCATTTTACAGTAAGGAGCGGTAATGAATGCTTATGAAAATATCAATGCAGAAAAAAATTATCCTGTTTTTTATTTGTCTGGTTACTCTTCCTTTTTTCGTAATTTATATGATTGTAAGCAATATTTTCATTAAGAGTACACAGGAAGATATGACTACCATCTATGCTGCAAATATCAGGGAAGTAGGAAAAAATATCGATGTTCTGCTAGGCAGCGCACTGGATCTGTCAATCTATCCGCTGATGGAACAGAATTTCAAGGCATTTTTAACCACTCCCATACAATCACCTAATTATAAAAAGATTAAAAAAAATGCCGGAGATATTCTCCTGTCCATGCCGTACGGCTATTCCACGGGAATACACGGAGTAAGTATAACCACCCTGGAACACGATATTCTCAGCACGAATATAAATACCAAGCTGACCGCTTCGGATATGGAACAAGCCGGCAGACTGAACGGCTCTCCTTATTGGGATTATTCCAAAAGCGGTTTACAAAACGGATACATCTATTTAACCCGTCTCTTAAAAAACCCCATTGACATTTCACAGCATATCGGATATGTAAAACTTTCCGTCAGCTGTAATAAGATTAAGTCCAGCATCCGCCAAAACCAGCAGGATAATCAGACCTCTTATTTTATTATAGCAAATAACAACCGTTATATCATCCGTTCAGACAGTAATAACTATCTGCAGAACCAGAAAAATAAACTTACCTTTGAACAATTATCCAATCTGGCCGAATCCCAAAAGGGCAGTATGATTATTGACGGCCATATCGTCTGTGCATATCCTCTGGTAAGGACGGATTTTATCATCTACAGCATTACGAAACCGGAGGTATTATCTGCGGTTAAGCAAGGTTTTTACTTAAATATGGCAATCATTTTTATCATTGTATTAATTTTCTCCCTGCTGCTTTCTATCGCCTTTTCCAAAATAATCACAAAACCCCTGAAACGGCTGGGGCAATACATGAAATCCATTTCTAATGAAGATTTTACAGTCCGCTACCCGGTTAAAGGTTCGGATGAAATTTCAGTTATGGCAGAACATTTTAATAACATGGCAGAACGTTTGGATTTTTTATACACGGAAGTTTATATGGGGGAGCTTAAACTGAAACAGTCTCAGTTAGACATCCTGCAAAACCAGATTAACCCCCATTTTCTTTATAATACCCTGGATACCATTTACTGGATGTCCCGTATGGGAGATACCGAAAATGTCAGCACCATGGTGTCTAATATGTCACGGATGATGCGCCTGACACTGGCCCCTAAGACCAATGATAAAATCCTGTTATCCCAGGAACTGGAACATCTCTCCTGCTATATCAGTATCCAGAAGATCCGTTACGGAAAGAAGATAAGTTTTCAGCTGGAATATCCGGAAGAAATAACACAGGAATATGTACTCAGTTTCCTGTTGCAGCCTCTGGTGGAAAACGCATTGGTCCACGGCCTTTCCAATTGTCTTAAAGGTACCGTGAAAATCAGCATTTACGAACAGGGGGATATTATTTATTATGAAGTGGCAAATAACGGTGAACCAATTAATGAAGAAGAAATCCACAATATCTTAAATGCAGAAGATAATAGCATGAAGGGTTTTGCCCTCAGAAATATTAATGAACGTATTAAATTAAAATATGGGGATAAATATTCCCTGACCTGTTACAGACAGGCAGAATTCAGTATTTTCAAAATCCTGCAGCCAAAGGAGGCTAATCATAATGATAAAAATACTAATTGTGGATGATGAAGATTATATTCGCCAGGGTATGCGTTATACCATTCCCTGGGAGGATTACGGCATGGAAATAACTGCGGAAGCTTCCAACGGGGCAGAAGCCCTTAAATTAGCCATCCACCTTAAACCGGACATAATCTTGGCCGATATCCAGATGCCTGTTATGAACGGACTGAAGCTGGCAAGCGAACTGGGTACGCTAATGCCTGAAATTAAGGTAATTATTCTGACAGCTTTTGGCAGTACTGAAAATTTAACCAACGCCATTGATGTAAAAGTAAGCGCCTTTTTGTTAAAAAGCGCGGACAGCAAAAAAATTCTGGAAACCGTTTTAAATGTAAAAAAAGAAATTGAAACTGAACGTGAGCAGTCTAAAAAAATAGAACAGTTGAAAAATATTTACGATGAAAACCGCCATCTGATTAAAGCTACTTTATTATCCAGATTTATATTGAAACAAATACCATTTTCCGACTTTTCAAGGAAAGCGGAAAAAGTTGATCTGGACATTACGGGGGATTCCTTTTCCATAGTATTGATAAAATGCAACTATTACAATGAAAAACTGGCAATCGGCAGTTTCATACACAGCTTTCGTGAATATCAGCCCTTTGCATTTTTTATCCAGGACCAGCTGACTGTTATTCTATTAAGAACTAATATCCATACCTTAACTAAAAATGAAATGGATGAATTGCTGCCCGGAATTCTGCCTTTAACTTTCGGAAATTGTATTGTGGTAATGAATCAGGTTTCCTCCTATGAAGATTTTCCGTTAGTCTATCCGATAATGATGCAGGCTCTGGAGCATTGCTTCTGGAATTCGGAAGCCTTATATACACTGCTGTCACCGGCTGATAAGATCGTTACCGAATCTGCCGTTAATACTTATTCCCTTGAAAGTGAACTGATTGCCCATATCATTAGCCAGAACGTATCCGCAATCAATGCTTCCCTTGCCGATTACTACTCTTATATGTCCCAAAGAAAAGTATCCCGCCAGTTATTTATAGACTCCATATGCAGGCTGGTTATACTAATCAGTGCAGTTTCGGAAGAAGATATAGATATACTTAAAATAAATGAATTAATTGATGAGTTGGAAACCCCGGGGGAAATTATTGATTTAGTTGCCAGCCTGACTATCCCTGCCTCCGGTGCCTCAACCCACTCTCAGATTAATGCGGCTCTCCGGTATATCAACGAACATTATACCGAGGATTTATACCTGGAGGATGTAGCAAAAGCCGTATACCTGTCGCCAGGATATTTAAGCCGCATTTTTAAGGGTGAAACCGGCTGCTCCTTTAAAGAATACATCCATAAACTCAAAATCTTAAAAGCTCAGCAGTTAATCTGCCAGACCAGTTTAAAATATTATGAGATTGCAGAAAAAGTCGGGTATAAAAATTACAAATACTTTTCTTCCTATTTTAACAAAATATCAGGCTGCAGTGCCAAAGAATACCGCGTTCTGCATTCCCGTTAAACACTCCTGTCCTATCGCAGCCGGACAGATTTCGGGTTAAAGCACAGTGGAAAGAATACTGTCATGTGTTCCTTCAATTATCAAAGCTGCACCGGCATAATCATTGCCGGTGCAGCCAAAAACTCCCCCTAGAACATGTGACCTATTAATTACCAAAAATTTCAAAACCATTCTGATTTATTCCTTCACACTGCCTAATGCAACGCCCGCTATGATATACTTCGATAGCAGGAAATATATTACAAACAGCGGCAGCACCGTCAGCGACAACCCCAAATACACAGAGCCAAATTCAGTTTTATAGATATCCCCCCTCAAAAGGCTTACCATGATCGGCATTGTGTATTTATCATTATCGGTAAGGAGTATTAACGGCATAAACAAATTGTTCCAACTTGCTACGAAGGAAAAAATCGCCTGGGTCGCAATAGCAGGTTTCATAATCGGTAAGATTATCCTGTTAAATGTGTGAAATTCACCGGCACCGTCTATTCGAGACGAATTCACAATATCCAGCGATAACGTGGCCAGCAGGTACTGCCGCATAAAAAACACCGTTGCGGGTGCGGCTATGGCAGGCAGTATCAGCGGTAAAAAGTTGTTCGTCATGTGGATGCGGTACATAAACTGGTAAAACCCAATGCTTGTTATCTGTGCGGGAATCATCATTACAGCCATTATAAACGTAAAAAACGGCTGACGTAACCTCCAGTCGTATACGGTCAAGGCATAAGCGGTAAGCGACGAGAAATACACGGCACAAACCGTTGCGCCCGAGGAAATTATCATTGAATTTAGGAAACCTTTCACCGGATTAAAACTCTTACCGAGCAGTACCTGTAAATTGCTCATTAAATACTTCGAAGGCAGCAGTGATATGGCATGCTGCTGAATCTCGTAGGTTCCGCGGGTTGCGTTCATAAACATAATCCAAAACGGAAATATGCTTAAAACAGCCAGAAAAATGCAGACAATGTAAATTACTATTTTGAACATGCGTCCGGATAGTTTCGTTTCATGTCTCATACTTTAAGCCCTCCTTGCCGCCTTCTCGGCTTTTCTAAGTTCTTTCATCTGGTTCCTCTTCTCTTTTTTAAGCTGTGCCGCGTATTTATCGCGCATAATATAGAATACGACTGCAGACAGTACAGCTATAATCACAAACATTATCATACTTGCAGCCGCCGCACGGTTATACATATAACTCCCGCTAAAAGCCTGATTATAAATAAACACGCTTGTCGTAAGGGTAGCGTTATCCGGACCGCCAAGAAGGAACAGCCTTGGAATATCGAACATCTGCAAACCGCCGATCATACTCGTAATCAGAGTATAGAGCAGTATTGTCCGCAGGTTCGGCAGCGTTACGTAAAAGAAGGTCTGTGTACCTGATGCACCGTCAATCTCTGATGCCTCAAAAAGTTCGGGATTCATACCTAATACACCCGATATCAGCACAATCATCGTATACCCGTACCACATCCAGAACTGGATAAAGGCCACAATGCCCCTCGCAGTCCACTTATTAATAAGGAAATTTACCGGCTCCGAAGACCAGCCAAAGATCTTGAACAGGTCGTTGACAGGACCCATCGGGTATCCGAACAGGGAATTAAACAGTATGGCTATCGTAGCAGCCGTTATAATATTCGGCATATAGAACAGAACCTTAAATGCACCCTGCCCCTTTATCTTACGGCGGTGGCTGGTGAACCACGCAGTGAGCAGGAGTGCAAGCAGAATCTGCGGAATAAAATTGATGACCCAAATCAGTACCGTATTCCCTAATGACTCCTTAAAAGACGGGTTTTTTAATATCTGCTGGAAATTTTGAAATGGATTTTCAAGGAAATTAAAATCCGTTTTTCCCAAACCTTTAAAGTCGGTAAAACCGATAACGGCAGTATAGATTATGGGATATAACGAAAAAACAAGGAACGCAAGCACAAAAGGTATGCAAAATATGTAGCCGTATTTAGCGTAACTAACGCCCTTACGTCGCATAAGCGTTCACCTCCAGTAAAGTACCATGAATGCCTGCATTCATGATATAGTATGGGGCGGTTGAAAAGGCATCCCCCGCCCCTGATTACAGGTAAAACTATTCTACAATAACATCAAGATTATCCGCTACATCCTGTTTAAAATCAGTTACAGCCTGTTCGCGGGATTTATTGCCGGCAGTATATTCACGTACCTGATTACGCCAATAGCTGTTAATCGTTTCATCATACTGCGTCTTATTCGTGCCCGTTGCGAATTCGCCGGCGGGAACAAATACATCGAACATATTCTGTCCGCCCAGGAAGTCAAGTTTACCGTCAGACTTCTTCATAACCGCACCGGAAGCAACGGTATCCTTCGTTCCGCCGGGACCGTTAAGGGTTCCGTTTGCCCAGAAGTACTGGAGTCCTGTATCGGAGCTGTCAAGGGTAATCCACTTAATAATATCACCGACTGCGGCCGGAACCTTCGTGTCCTTGTTTGCAAGAACCCATGTACCGCCCCAGAAGAATCCAACGGGTGGTTCACATACGGCCCAGTCGCCAAATGTACCCTCGCCCGGTTTCGTACCGCCGGAGTTGCCTGCTAAAGTATAGTTAATAAGCCATGCAGGACCAAAAAAACCAAAGATCTTCTGTGCGCCGGCATCTTTCATATCCGCATACCAGGCATCCTGCCAGTCCTGTGTATCGTTGTGATAACCATTATCCTTAAGCTTCTTGGAGAGGTCTAAGAATTCCTCCCGTTTCGGATCGACGTACAGTTTACCGTCAACAATCCAGGGCTTCTCGGAACTGTTCTCAACTGCATGCCAGATGTCGCCGTCACCGGAAACGATACCATAGCCCTTCGCTTTTAAATCAGCAGCAGCCGCATAGAACTTATCCCAGCCGGGACCGACTTTTTCTTTGATTGCGGCAGGATCGTCCGTGCCCCAGACATCCTTTGCAATGGATCTGCGGTAGATAAAGGCACCGCCGGTGGCCTGATAACCAAGGCCTACAAGATTACCCTCCGGATTTGTTCCGATATCCACGGTATACTGTGCAATTTCGGCTTCCTTTAAGAGGTTGTCAACGTCGATGCCGAGGTCTTTATAAGCTGCGGCATACTGGGCGGCATCTCCCTGCGTATATTTCAGTATGAATGCGGCCTCTGCACAGAATATATCGGGTGCTTCTGCTCCGCCGGCTGCCAGTGCCTGGTCAAGGGCCGGCTGGTAAGCACCATCCGTGGTTGCAATAATGGTTGTTTTGATCTCATAAGGGAAGTCGGGGTGAAGTTCCTTGTATTTATTCAACATTTTGGGAACTTCGTCGGTGAAACTCCAAAGATTGATGACTTTCACATTCGGATCATTGGTAACTTCCGTGGCTGGCGGTTCTGTGGCTGCTGCTTCCGTAGCCGCCGGTTCCGTAGTTTCAGTGGAACTGTCTCCAACAGGCGCACCGGTGGAGCTGTCCCTGGCGCCGTTTGATTTGCCGCATCCCGTTAATGTCATAGACATAAGGAATAAGCAGGCGAGAAAAAAAGCAATAATACGTTTCATGATATCCCTCCTCAAATTTGTAAATCATATACAGTTTACATTAGGATTATATACAACATCTTTCAGTCAGGCTTCTTGTATTTTGCTATCTTTCAATCAAATATTGCTCTTTTTCATCAGCTTTTTTGTATATATTTAATAATTATCCAAAAATGCACGAACATTTTCTCTGTCGTATTGCAAAAAATATTCCTCATGTTCACTTAATTTTTTAGTAATTTTTAATAATACATCAAAATTCATAGAAAAATACTGATTATTTTAATACTTAACATTTGAGTTATTTCGATTAGATTATTTATATGAGTTAATTTATTTAAGTTACTTTATCTAAGTTATTTACTTTATCTGAGTTACTTTATCTGAGTTACTTTATTTGAATTATTTTATTTGAATTATTTTATCTGAGTTACTTTATTTGAATTACTTTATTTGAATTACTTTATTTGAATTATTTTATCTGAGTTATTTTTTTAGAGTGGCATTGTATGAACTAATTAATTTCATAAAGGGATTTATATTCTGTGGGGGTACAACGGTTCTTGGCTTTAAATACCCGGTTGAATGTGGCCAGACTGCTGAAACCGGATCTCATGGCAACCTGTGTTATAGGTGTATCCGGTTCCGTCAATAATTTCTCGGCGTACATAATCCTCCGGTTAATTAAATAATCATAACAGGATACATTCATAACCTCTTTGAACAGGCGGGCAAAATGGTATTTACTGAATCCGGCGATATTTGCAATGTCATCCATCCTGATATTCTCGGTACAATGGTCATTGATGTAATTGCATACGTTAAAAAACAGTTCTATATATTCATGCCGTTTTTGGCTTTTCATATTGGAGAACCTGTCATTGTGGTTTATGCATTTTCGTCCCAGAATAGTAAAAAAACGGATGAGCATGGAGTAGGCCGAAGCTTCTCTGAATGGCAGAGTTGAAAAATATTCAGAAGTTATATTCAGAATCAGCATTGAAAGTTCTTTATGTACATCGGGCATTGATGCAGGCGTAACGGTCACACAGGGACGAAACATGTGAAACGTTGAATTGAAACCGTTCAAACCATAGAGCAGATTACAGTCAAACTGTAGTATGATCCGGTATCCGGAGGATGGCGCATATAACTGGTGCAGTTCCCCCGGCGGGATAACGATAATATCTTCCGCCTCCAGATTGTATGCCATTTCATTTATTATGACCTTATAAATGTTTTCAACGGGCATGATAATTTCTGTGTCGGTATGCCAGTGCTGGGGATAATCTTCATATTCCTTGTTTGGATAGATCCGGATTTTAAAATCTCCGTGGTAATCCACAATTTCATGGATTCCGTTTAAAATTTCAATCAATAGAATAACCTCCTCTCACTTATTAACTCGTGGCAAAAAGTACCTAATATTGCTGTTTTTCCCAATTAACGATAAATTAATGTTATAATATGTAAATTCTTAAGTCAAGAATATTATTTCTAATATTTTGCAAGAACAAATAAGACCGGCTGAAAGACTTATTTCAATCTTTCGGCCGGCCTGTTTATCAGAGCTTTTGGAGATTACATAATTGAAGTTATGGCTGGTCAACGATTGGTGCCAGATATTTTTTCATAACAAGATACTGCTTGTTTGAGATAATGATTTTATTGCCGGACCTGCTGATGTAACCATCCTCTTCCATTTTCTTAACAGAGCGGTTAATTGTCTTTACGCTTAATCCTGAACGCTCTGATAATTCCACTCTGGTAAGATTTAATACACACCGGTTTTTTTCGCTGGCCTGTTCATAAATCTGGGTAAACAGATAAATAATGCGGTCAATACCCTGCAGAAATAAAAATACCCGCTCTTTTCTGGCCTGTTCCAACAGGTAACTTCCCATGGACTCTATTTCCATGTGCAATGCATTTATATCATTTAACATCCACTTTTCAAACGTACTCTTGGAAATCACAATCATGGTACATTCCGTCACAGTCTTAAGCGTGGTTTTATACTTTTTCATTTTCAGCAGGATTTCCATCGCCCCGAACACCTTAACCGAATAAAACCACATATAATCATATACAATACCGCAAATGCGATAATCAATTGCCCTTACAATCCCGTCCACCAAAATATAGACATTATCAACTTCCGCATTCTCTTCAATAAATATACTGTTCTTTTCTTTACGTATAATCTGCATGGATTCTAAAAACCAAAGAGGCGAATTGTTCAGGTACCGGTTCAGATAATCTCTTTTATCTCCGGACAGGCTGTTTTGTAATGCAACAATCTTATTTATATTTTCTTCTCCTGCCACGCCTAATTCCCCATTTCCCTCAAAAGTCTGTGTTTGATCGGATCAGCCGCAAAGGAGATCTCTATGGAATTAAAAAGAAGCTGCCGTATCGTATCTTTTTCGAATCCCATATTCTCATTTATCTTTAATAATTCCTTCGTTACGGAAGTATTGCTGACCGTACGGTTATCCGTATTAATGGTTGCCAGTAACCCTTTCTCTAAAAACCGCTTTAACGGATATTCTTCCCAGGTATTAACCGCCTTTGTCTGAAAATTGCTGGTTGGACACAGTTCGATTCCTATCCGCTTTTCCCTGCACTGCTCCATTAAAGAACTATCCTTTATCAATGCAATTCCATGGCCCATTCTTTTCGCACCCAGTGCAATGGCCTCCTGCACATTCAAGATACTTCCGCATTCACCGGAATGTATGGTAAAAGGCATATCAAGACGCTTTGCCGATTGAAATAATTCCCTTTGCCCGCTGGTAGGAAAAGCTGCTTCATCACCGGCCAGATCCAGGGCACAGACACCGGCACCAAGGTATTCCCTGGCAATTTTAAGCATTTTTAGATTCATTTCCGGGGAATCGTGTCTCATGGCACAAACAATGACGGAAGCTTTTATGTCCCAGTAACCTTCTGCTTGTGTAATCCCCTCCAGTACACTTTCGATTACCCGGCTGCAGCTAAAGCCCCCCTTGGCGGAAGACATGGGCGCAAACCGTACTTCCAGGTATTTCACATTTTCTGCCGCCGCGCTTTTTAATAAATCCACAGCAGCCTGTTTCAGCCCTTTTTCGCTCTGCAGGCATAAAAGCGGCAAATCAAATTTTTGTAAATATTCTTCCAGGCCGGTACAATTTTCCGAAACCAAAAGTTCCTTCCGTAATTGTTCCGGCGGTACGGTTATTCCCTGTTCAGCCAGTAAGACAGAAACCGTATCAAGGTTCATTGAACCATCCAGATGACAATGTAAATCTATTTTGGGTAATTGCCGTAGCCACTCCTGTTCCATCTGATTTAAGCTTTCCTTTCTGAAAACACGTTTTTTAACTGACCTGAGAAAAACTGAATCACCGGGCCTGCAGTCAAAGCCGTAATCAATGTAACCGCTCCGAATTTGCCTCCAAGGGCCGCTCCAATTACGACCATAATAATATCAAACATAATCTTTGTCCGTTTATAATCCCATTTAATTTTATCCCGAATTACCATAACCACACCGGTAAACGGATCCAGACCGATATCAACAACAATAAATATGGCAACTCCAGTATATAATAACAGGCAGCCGGCCGCAACCGTCAGCCACTGGAAATGTATACTATTTGAAGAGAATAAATTATCATAAAGTTTTGTCCCTAAATTAACAAAAAATCCATAGGGCAGAATATATATAAGGGTCCCGATATTGACATATCTTCTTCCGGTGAAAATCAGCAGTAAAATCAATCCGCAGTTCACTATATTGGAAGCCGTACCCAACTGTTCGCTGTTAAGATTTGCTATATTTCTTACTCCGTCATATACGATCCCGATAGGGTCATTCCCAAGCCTTGCACAGCTGTTTAAGGCAACACCCATTCCAATCAGGAAAATACCCAAAAGGGCATAAAACATTTTTTTTGCATCTATTTTCATGTAGTCTACCTTTTTACCTTAAGGGGCTGCTGCTTATATTTTGCAACAGCCCTATTTCCTTGATAAGTTAAATCAACTGATTCAAAACAGAGGTTCCGATCGTTTCTTCCGGCATATTTATTTTAAAATTATCTGCTATGGTCGCGCCTACCGCTGCAAAAGCAGCCGCCGGTTCCAGGGGACCGGACTTCCTCATGGAGGGTGAATAAGCGATAAACGGAACTTTTTCTCTCGTATGATCCGTTCCGGTATAGGTCGGATCATTACCGTGGTCTGCTGTAATGATCAGGAGATCGTCCTGCTTTAGTTTGTCCAATAAAAATCCCAGTTTTACATCAAACTGCTCAATTTCCTTTGCATAACCGACCGGATCCCTTCTATGCCCCCACAGGGCATCGAAATCCACCAGGTTGACAAAACACAAACCGGTAAAGTCTTTTCCGGCAATGTCCAGAGTTTGTTCCATTCCATGTACGGAACTCCTGGATTTGTAAACTTCGGTAATGCCTTCTCCTACAAAAATATCATTGATTTTACCTACCGATATCACGTCGAATTCTTTTTCTTTCAGTACATTCAATACGGTTCTTCCGTATGGCTTTAACGCATAATCATGCCGGTTGCTGGTCCGTTTGAACTCGCCGGCTTTTTTACCAACGTAAGGCCTAGCGATAACACGTCCTACTTTCCATTCATCCTTCATGGTCAGTTCCCTTGCAATTTCACAGCAACGGTATAATTCTTCCAGGCCAAAGGTTTCTTCATTCCCGCAGATCTGAAGAACAGAATCTGCGGAAGTGTAAACAATCATGGCTCCCGTACTGATCTCTTCTTCCGCCAATTCGTCAAGAATTTCTGTTCCGCTGGCACTTTTATTACCGATGATCCTTCTTCCCGTACGTTTTTCCAGTTCCTCAAGCAGTTCTTTGGGAAAACCGGTATCCGTAAAGGTTTGGAAGGGTTTCTCAATTTTAAGTCCCATCATCTCCCAGTGGCCGGTCATGGTATCCTTGCCGCAGCTGGCTTCCGACATGGCCATATAATACCCTTTAGGCTGCTTCACCGGCGCTGCCTGCTTTAAGGGATGCAGGTTTGCAAGTCCCAGTTTCTGAAGATTCGGAATATGGAATTCTTCCACCGTTTCAGAAATATGACCCAATGTGTCTGCACCCACATCGCCATAGCTTACGGAATCGTCCATGGCACCGATTCCCAGGGAATCAATAACAATTGTAAAAATCCTTTTATATTTATACATATCCTCAACCTCTATTCCTGTCTGCACCCAGATCTTTTGGCCCAAATCCCATTGGCAGCAGTTCCTTTAATGTAAAGCTTTGATAATCATCTTCTGATTTGCCAAGTATAATTTCAAAAGCTTCATAATCACAGAATTCCATCATGACCTGCCGGCACACGCCGCAGGGCGCACAATAATCTATGATCCCCTCTGCCGGGCCTCCTGCAATCGCAATGGCCTCAAACTCTTTTTCACCTTCGCTGACGGCCTTGAAAAATGCCGTACGCTCCGCACAATTACTTGGAGTATGACCGGCATTTTCAATATTACAGCCGCCGTATACTTTCCCCGACTTCGTAAGAAGCGCGGCCCCTACCCTGAAATTGGAATAAGGACTGTAGGAATACTCTCTTGCTTTTATAGCCAATTTAACTAACGCTGATCTGTCCATTGTTTATCCCCCATCACTCACCGCAAATTCCTTTACGGTACTGCCACCAAATAATAGTGAAAGAATATGAATGTGGCACCTTCTTTATCTATATTTTCTTCCACTCAGCTCCCCTTCCCGGGCTCTTGAAAAATATGCCTTACTTTTTACCTTACTTCTGTCTGTGTGCTATCTTCTAATATTTCCAATAATAAAAAAACTTACTTTGCTTTCAGATAAGGCTTACCGTTCGCTGCCGGAACTCTTGCTTTACCTACAAATATAATAAGAGTAATAATCGTAACCACGTAAGGAATCATGGAAATAATATTGGGGGAAACCTGGTTCCCGGAGCTTGCCAGTACTTTAAGTCCGCTGCAAAGACCGAACAAAAGGCATGCTTTCATCGCTCCATGGGGTGTAAATTTTCCAAATATAACAGCCGCTATGGCAATGAAACCCTGTCCTACAATAACAATGGGCCGGAATTGGTTTACCGTTGCAAGTGTTACATAAGCGCCGCCAAGTCCTGCCAGGAAACCGGACAGAATAACACAGATATAACGGATCCGGTATACATTAATTCCCTGTGTATCACAGGCCTTCGGATGTTCCCCGACAGCGCGGAGCCTCAGTCCGAAGCTGGTTTTGTAAAATACGAACCACACAACAGCCACTGCTATGAAGCAGAGGTACGCCGCGGAATAGGTATTCAGGGCATTATTTAAAAAGGAACCCACCGGGAAAACCCCATCAAATAACTTCGGTAATTTATCTGCTGAATCCAGGGGCGGTGTATTGGAAGAATTATCAAACATAGCCTTGCAGAGGAAAACCGCAAGCCCCGGTGCCAGGAAATTAATAGCCGTACCGGATATGGTCTGGTCCGCACCAAAGGAAATACAGGCTATGGCATGAATCAGGCCGAACAGGGCGCCGGCCAGACCGCCGCAGAAAAAGGCGAGCCATGGATTTCCGGTATACATGGCAGCTACGGAACCGGTGAAAGCTCCCATTGTCATCATCCCTTCAATGCCGATATTCACAACACCGCTGCGCTCCGAGAAGCAGGAACCAAGGGCGGCATATAATAAAGGAGGAGTTGCAATCAGTGTTGCATTAATGATCAAACCTAAATTTTTAATTATGAAATCCATTTATTTAACCTCCTTTTTCTTTAATTTCTTCGATAAAAAGAACTTCTTAAATACATAAGAAATTGCAATGAAGAAGATGATGGTACCCATAATGATATCTACAATTTCCGACGGCGCATTAATTAAGCTTAATTTTGAACCGCCGAATTTCATTGCTCCGTAAAAGAGTCCTGCAAAAATACAGCCGATGGGATCCCCGCCGCCAATGAGTGCAACGGTAATACCCTGGAAGCCAAAGCCTTCCTGGGAAGCAAACTGGCTGATTCTGGTGGACATACCGAGTATCTGTACGGCTCCGCCAAGCCCTGCCAAAGCTCCGGAAATTCCCATTGCTAACATAACCGTCCTGCCAGAATTGATTCCGCCGTATTTCGCGGCATTTTGATTGAAGCCTACGGCGCAAATCCGGTAACCCAAGGTCGTTTTATTGATGATGAACCAGATAATGACTGCCGCGGCAACCGCTAACAGAAAGCCGTAATTCGCATTTAAGCATCCCAGCGCATCACGGATACTTTGCGGCAGGAAAATAGTCGCCGACTGCAAAATATCTTTGGTTGCCTCTCCGCCGCTTTCTTTATGGATAACCGGAATATTTACTACGTAGTTGGAAAGGTAAAAGGCAATCCAGTTAAACATAATGAAGGATAAAACTTCATTAATCCCCTTCTTCACCTTCAATAAGCCGACTACCAGACTCCATAACGCCCCTGCTGCCGCTGCTGCAAGAATACAAAGAAGAACATGGAGTACCGGCGGTACATCCACCAGAATACCAACAACACAGGCGGCCAGGGAGCCTACCACAAACTGGCCTTCCGCTCCGATATTAAAGACACCCATCCGGTAGGAAAAGGCGACGCTGAGTCCTGTAAAAATCAAGGGACTTGCATAAATAATCGACCAGGCAATGGATTTGGGTTTACTGAACACGGAATGAAACAGCCTGCCATAAGCCTCACCCGGATTAATTCCTGCCATCACAAGCAGGAGGGCACCTACGAAAAAACCGATCACGATGGCAATCAGGGTATACAGTGCATTACTATTTAAAATGCTTTTCTTTTCACTCATTTGTTAAACCTCCGGCCATCATTAATCCCAGTGTATTTTCATCTGCGTCACTTCCGGCAACACTACCGGCAATCTTTCCGTCAAAAATAACTTCGATCCGGTCGGACAGGCTCATGATTTCATCCAGTTCAAAGGAAACCAGCAACACTGCTTTATTCTTATTTCTCTGTTCCACAATATACTTATGAACAAATTCAATGGCACCTACATCCAGTCCTCTTGTGGGATTCACCGCAATAAGCAGATCCTTGTTATTCGTCACTTCTCTGGCTATAATGACCTTCTGCTGGTTACCGCCGGATAAAGTGCCGGCCGGCTTATTCGCACTGTCTGCCGGGCGGATATCAAATTTTTCGATCAGCTCTTTTGCCTGTTCACGGATGGGATTTCTCTTTAAAATTCCTTTTTTGGAAAAGGGTTCTTTTTCAAAATTCTGTAATATCAGGTTATCTGCCACGGAGTATTCCAGTATTAAGCCGTGTTTCTGACGGTCTGCCGGAATACTGGAAATTCCCTTATCAAAGGTTGTCTTCGGACTTGCATTGAAAACATTTTCCCCTTTCATAGTTACTTCACCGGAATCTCCCTTCCGAAGGCCGGTTAAAATTTCCACCAGTTCTGACTGTCCGTTCCCGTCAACTCCGGCTAACCCTACGATTTCACCGCGGCGTACACTAAGATTCAAGCCTTTTAAAATCTCCGCGCCCCGGTAATCCCTGGCATGGAGGTCTTTCACCTCAATAACGGTTTCTCCCGGCGTTAAAGGTTTTTTACTGGCTGTGAATTCCAGGTCACGTCCCACCATCATGGAAGCCAGTTCCTTTTCACTGACCTCGGAAACTTTAACGGTTTTAATGTATTTTCCCTGGCGAATAATGGTGCAGTAATCTGAAGTGGCCTTGATTTCCTTTAATTTATGGGTAATTAAGATAACTGATTTGCCGTCTTTTACCAAATGATTTATGATTTCGATCAATTCATTAATTTCCTGGGGAGTTAAGGATGCGGTGGGTTCATCCAGGATCAGGGTATTGACCCCACGGTATAAAACTTTAAGTATTTCCACCCTCTGCTGCATGCCTACGGAAATATCCTCGATCCTGGCATCGGGGTCCACCTGCATGCCGTATTTTTCCGAAAGCTCGATCACTTTCTTTCTGGCTGACTTTAAATCAACGGTTAGTCCCTTTACCATTTCCATTCCTAAAATAATATTTTCCGTAACCGTGAAGGGCTGTACCAGCATGAAATGCTGATGGACCATACCGATCCCCAGCTCGATGGCATGCTTTGGATTATTAATATGAACCGGCTTTCCGCCTATACTGATCTCTCCTGAAGTGGGCGTGTACAATCCGTACAGAATGTTCATTAAGGTACTTTTCCCAGCTCCGTTTTCTCCAAGTATGGCATGTACTTCACCTTTATGGACGGTCAGATTAATGCAGTCGTTTGCTGTGAAATCGCCGAATTTCTTCACAATATCCTTCATGGAAATAACGACCGTACTTTCGTCCAAATGACTTATCTTTTCCAAACTTGTTCCTCCTTGATCTATCAAAGTAGATATTCGCGGGTCCGCTGCGCCGCGGCGCTAACCTTATACCTGCTTCCCGGGCATTTTAGCAGAAGTCCACAACTGGCTAAACAAGTAAATCCCGAGCCCGCCTCTTACGCTTACACTTCGTAAGTACGGGACAACAGTAAGGTTAAATAATGATTATATTCTGAAAACCTTCTTCTCTTAACAGAAGGGCCAGACTTTTTAAATAATCCTGTTCCGGGACCTCGTAGTGCGAGTACTCCTTCCGAACCCCCATCGGACGGTATGCTATGATTTTATATCGGATATCCCGAAGTTTCAGGTAAGGTTTTAACAGTCTTCCTGTTTTTTGAATGGTTTCTTTTGCATCAAATAAATCAGGCACCACAACCGTTCGTACTTCATATAACTTCCCGCACTGCGCAAGTAAAACTGCATTATGAAGGATTTGTTTATTTTCTGCACCGGTCACCTTTTCATGCTGCTCCTTATCAAAGGCTTTTATATCCAGCATGACACCGTCGGTTACCTTTAACAGCTCCCCTTTGTCTGAAAAGTCAACCATACCATTACTGTCGATCATGGTTGATAAGCCTGCCGACTGGCAGAGAATAAACAATTCCTTTATAAACTCAGGATATAGAGTACATTCCCCTCCTGATACGGTTATACCACTGATAAAAGGAATTTGTTTTTGTATAGAATGAAACACTTCGAAAGATGACATGACCTGTGTTTTCGGACTGCTGTCATAGGGACAGGTATGGATACAGGTATCGCACTGTACACATTTTTCCTCATCGTACCGTACTTTTCCCTGCTCCATTTTAAGTGCCCCTGCCGGACAGGCTTCTATGCAGCTGCCGCAGTGGACGCAAATCTTTCTGGTCTCCGGATTATGGCAATATTTACAGTTTAAGTTACAGCCCTGTAAAAAAACCACAGTCCGGTTACCGGGTCCGTCCACTGCGCTGAATGGTATAATTTTATTCACAACTGCCTGCATATCAGCGGACCTTTCTTGACAGAATATGTCCGTTCTTTGCCGCACCAAGCCCCAAAGCGGTGGTATCCTGCAGCACGCTTTGGCCTTCCTCTAATTTCTTCATCTCGGAACGTTTCACCAAATACCCCGTGACACGGATCAAGTCACTATCCTTCTCATAGAAAGACAGGTACCGCAGATTCTTACGGAAAGCTCCTTTAATTATATCCAACAGGTAATCCGTATTTTTATGAACCGTTGTATCGATAGGGAAAATATCGCCCGTACCGGAAGGAAAATATTTATGGAATTTATCCAGCACCAGTAAATGGTCAATCAGTTCCTCCGGTTCCTCCCCGATGGGAATACGGGTCCCCGGCGTTATGTTCTCATCCTCGGCAAGGCCCACCTGTGCATGGAGCAGATAATGGCCGCCTGAGATTTCACAATATGGACTCTTATGGTTCTTATTAAATTCCACGATCTTTTCCATAATATCCACGCCAAGGGCATTGGCTTTATCGTCTTTACCAAAACGCCCCTGCATTCCTTCTTTTTCCATTAAAAGGTTCACACAGTCCGCCAGACCTACCATGCCGAACATTCCGGTAAAACGTTCTCTGTGGATAAAGCCTTCCTTTGCCAGAAAATTATGTTCAAAAAAACCGCTTTCTTCCACTTCAAACCGTACCCGGGCATCCATGTAACGTGCCATAATATCCAAAACAAGAGTAAGTTCCTTTTCCATGAAATCTTTTATACCGTTTGCCCGTTTGGCAATATTGCCAAGTATAAGCCTGCAAAGGGTATACGCACCTCCGCCATAGGGCAGTCCGTTGTAGCAGCTGGCAATTACATAATCCTCAGTTAATTCATTTTTAAACATTTTGTGGTTGGCGAAACTTGGCTTTGCACTCTGTAAAGCCGTATTGATTGCCATCAATGCAAAATCATCCGGAGTTACGCCTTCTTCATATTTCAGCGTCAGATTTGGCACCGCATTCTTAAGTTCTGCTTCTGCTTCTAACAGCAGCCGGCCGGCTTTGGTCGCTTTTGGCCCGATGTTGGCATGAGAAAAGGAATCTAAAACCGTCCGGTCCACATGGGTCAAAAAGAGCTTTAACAGCTTCCTGGCCTGTGCTTCTTCCACATCACCGATAAACGGCTCTAAAAGAAGATCCAACTGCCCCACATATACCGGAAAATTCGTAACACTCGGTATATGTTTATAAAAAATTAAGAGAGAATTCAATGCCTCATATAAATCTTTCGGCGGTCCCAATTGTAAGAACTTACTGCCTTCTTTCATGAACTTATCATAATCAACTACAATATAGCGCGGGCGTACCGGTGCATGTCCTTCGCTAAGATCACAGATACATTTCTGTTCAGCCGGTACATTCATCAGTTCATCAAGTCCCTCCGGCAGGTCTAGTACCTCCATCAGGGAATCCGATTTAGCTGCCATATTTGCTATCTTTTGCTCATGGGTCAGTGTGGCACTTTTAATTATTTCCAGAATTTCATTTCTGGTCAGATTGACCCGTTCCATTGAAATATCTCTCAACTTGATTACCTCCTTATATGTATCAGATTTAATCTAATTCATATACATCTCCATATTTTGCTTCAAACTCATCTTTTGTCTTAGGAACGGTAATTTCTCCGCTTATAATCTTTCCTTTTACAACGATAACCGCTTTAATTACATCCTCGGTAAGATTATCGGTGGTAGGAGCAATATCGACACCGTCCGAAGCAAGATCATAGGTAATAATTCCGTTTGTTAATTTACCATCTTTACACGCTTCCGCAATTTTATAACATGCGGTATCCACCCGCTTCATAGCAGAGGTAAGCATATAATCCGGTGCAAGAGAACTTTGATCCGTATCTACACCGATTGCCCAGGTAGCGTTCTCCTGGCAGCCTTCAATTACGCCAAGTCCGGTACCGCCGGCTGCGTGGAAAATAACATCAACGCCGTCCGTAATCATGGAAACCGCAGCACTCTTACCGACCGCCGTATCCCCAAAGGCATTGGCATTGTATTGTGAAACCACGGCCTCCGGATTGGTATCCAGCACACCTGCAAGGTATCCGTAGCCAAACTGGTTCATTGTTTCATTCGACATACCAAGAACAATACCGACTTTATTACTCTCCGTCATCATACCTGCCACAACACCAGCCAAATAAGAAGCCTGGGACTGTTCGAACATTAAGCTGGTAACATTGGGAAGATCGGAACAGCTGGAATCATCAAGAATTGCATATTTCTGGTCCGGATTTGCTTCGGCAGATGTCTTCAGGGCGTCCGCAAGCATATAACCGACACAAATAATCAAATCGTATTCATCATCAACGAAGGTTTCAATATTAGGCGCATAATCCGCATCGGTTTCCGACTCAAGATATTTAACTTCAATTCCTAATTCTTTCGAAGCTTTCTGCAATCCTTCCCAGGAAGTCTGGTTGAAGGAACCGTCATTTACACCGCCGACATCCGTAACCATGCCAACCCGGATCGTCTTTCCGGTTGAAGCACCCTCCTTGTTACTGTCTGCTGAACCTGTTGTACCTGATTTTCCGCATGCGGTCATGGATAAAACCATGACAACGGTTAAAATAAGAGCGATCATTTTCTTTTTCATAATTTAATCTCCTTTTATTGTGTGTACTTCTATATGCAGAGTCAAAAGTTTTTGGATATGAAACGATCGATTATTTATGCCGTTTCATATAGCATTTCTAATGACATACCACCATATGGTCTAGTCCACCTGTCCGCCATCCTTTTGGATCAGATTTCGAATTGCTTCTACTGCTGTTTTTATTGCAATTTCGGTATCATGTACCTGTGGGTTACTCAGTCCCTTTTTCTCACGTTCCTGGTTCGCAACAACCAGAAATACGGAGCCTGTTCTGACTCTTAAATAACTTCCTACCACAAACAATGCGGCCGATTCCATTTCCGATCCCAGACAGCCCAGGCGCAGCCATGCTTCCCACTTATCCTTCAATTCATAGCTGACCGGTTTGGTCTCAGGTTCATGCTGCCCGTAAAAAGCATCCTTGCATTGTACAACCCCCACATGATAAGGACTCCCGGCTTCTTCCGCCGCTTTCACCAAAGCATTCAGAACCTGTATATCCGGTACCGCAGGGAATTCAATCGGCGCATATTCTTTACTGGTGCCTTCCATTCGAATCGCACCATTGGCGATTATGATATCACCTCCCATAACATTATCCTGCATACCTCCGCAGGTACCCACTCGGATAAAAGTATCCGCACCGCATCTGACCAGTTCCTCCATGGCAATCGACGCCGACGGTCCTCCGATCCCGGTAGAAGTTACACTGACCTTTACCCCTTGCAGATAACCGGTATAAGTAACAAATTCCCTGCTGTCGGCCATCCGTTTTGCATCCTCAAGATGCTTTGCAATCTTTTCACACCGTTTTGGGTCACCCGGCAATATAACATACTTGCCGACGTCCCCCGGCTTTAGCTGGACATGGTACTGTCTGCCGGATCCCTCTGTGTAATCTACCATTTTTCTTCCTCCTTTCATAAACAATCCCAGGAACCTGAAAAGTAAGATATACTCTTATAAAATCCAATCAGGTTCTGTCCGTTTCATATACCGTTGATATTCTATTACATTTCCGAAAAGCAAAAAAGGTCATATGTCCTTTTTCTGAAATATTATTCAAAATTTCTGACTTCTCTACATTCAAATTAGGCATCTTTACCAAATTTGTATCAATGAAACTGAATATTGGGTGATACACAAAAATAATCTACCGGAAGGACCTAATGGTTTACCGACATTCATCGCCTCTCCATCCGGCCTTTTTGTTTCCTGTGGCTGGAGCGAAGCCTCAGAAAAAGCCTCACGCTATTCCACGGTATTCGTGGCCAAACTGCAACACTTTCTGCAATTTGCTTAAAAATATCCCCCTGGTGGGCTTGTAAGTGTTTATCCGTAACCTGTAAAATGGTTCCGTGAACCAAAAGCTATCCCTTTTAAGAAAGAAGAAAGACGGATAAGAATGAGAGGACAGCATTATGCACCTGAAAAAAACAAATGAATATCTTGAAGAAAAAATGAGCGAGTATTGGGATGAGCGTTCCGCAAGCTACAGCGAGCAGAGCATGACCCAGCTTTTTGGTGATAAAAGAACCGCTTGGGAGAACCTGATTTTTGGCTCCATTCCCGAAAATGAACCCCTGGATATCCTGGATATCGGAACCGGGCCCGGGTTTTTCTCTATATTGGCCGCCCTTCGCGGACATAAGGTAACGGCAGTGGATATGAATACGGAAATGCTTGATAAAGCCAGAAAAAACGCCGGGCTTAACCAGGTTTCCATCCGTTTTCACCAGGTCGGGAACAGGCTGCCTTCTGATGACGAAAGCTTTGACCTGATATTATCCAGAGATGTTACCTGGACACTGACCAACCCGGAAGAACAGCTTAAACACTGGGCGTCTAAATTAAAAAAAGGCGGGACCATGCTCTATTTCGATGCGGAATGGTACGGTTATCTGAATAACAGGAAAAAACAGGCTGAAATTGAAGCAAACCGGAATGAAGTATTAAAGAAAGGCGGTTTTATTTACGGCAAGGCTTCCCATTTGGAAAAACTGGCGGCTGAGCTTCCGATGACTTACAAGGCTCGCCCCGGGTGGGACATAGAATTCTGGAGCCGTCAACCCGAATATGAGTTTGATGTCCGTGAAAATATCAACACCTATGTATATAATGAGCTGGAACAGCTGCGCTATAAACTGTTCCCGGAATTTTTGATAACCGTTAAAAGGAAAAGTTAATAATATGAATCGTAAAAAGTCAGTTCTTACAAAAATACTCACTCATATGCTGCACAACCTGCTCGTATTGATAGGGATTACCCTGGTTACCTATCTGGTGTTATATCTTTCTCCCCGGAATCCGGCGGAACTGTGGCTGGCCGGTTCCGATAATAATGCGGGAACCGTTTCTGAGGAAGCCATAGCGGAACAGGAGCATATTATGGGACTGGATAAGCCGTTTCTGGTTCAGTACTGGAATTGGCTTATCCAGGTGGCTCAGGGCGATCTGGGGACTTCGTTTACAACAAACAGGCCGGTATCGGAGGAACTTACCGGACATATGTTACCGACCCTGTATCTCGCTGTTATTTCCCTGGCAGTAACGGTGGCTGTTGCTGTTCCCCTTGGATTTTACTGTGCCGTACATCCGGATGGCCGGGTCGATAATATTTTGCGGGTCTTTTCTTTCATAGGTATATCCGTACCGTCGTTTCTCCTGTCACTGGTTATGCTGTGGCTGTTTTGCCTGAAACTTAAGCTGCTGCCCGTAATTGCGGACTCCGGCGGCAAAGGCCTTATTATGCCGATTTTTGTACTGATCCTGCAATGTACTTCCAAGATGATACGCCAGGTCCGTGCTATTGTTCTGGAACAGTTAGAGCAGCCTTATATTCAGGGAGCCGTAAGCAGAGGGGTCCGGCGGCACACAATTTTGTTCGGCCACGTTCTTAAAAACTGCACGGCCGCCATTCTTACCTGTATAAGCATATATACGGGAATTCTTCTTGGCGGGGCTGCTGTAATTGAAGGAATCTTTTCCGTTAACGGTCTTGGGCGTCTGGCAGTGAGTTCCGTTGCCAGACTCGACTACTATGTACTGCAGGGCTTTGTCCTATGGTGTGCACTGGCTTATCTTATTGTCAATTTTGCCGTGGATATTATATCAGCCCTTGTGGACCCGAGGATGAAACGGGAACAGGTATAAGAAAGAAGGTAACCGATGTGAAAAACAAAACCTCAAAGGATAACAGGAAAGCGTTTTATTTTGCGGCGGGACTCATTCTTATCCTGCTCTCTATTGCTGTGCTTGCACCTGTCCTGTCTCCCAATGATCCTTATAAGACCAATCTGGCATACGCCCAGGTAAAATCAAGTGAACAATTTCCATTGGGAACCGATGCACTGGGGCGGTGCATGCTCTCCCGCATACTTTACGGAGCCAGAATCTCGATTTTTTCAAGTACGGCAATCATTCTTACCGTATTTTCCTTCGGCACCATAATAGGGGGCGTTTCGGCTTATTTCGGCGGAATAATTGACACGGTCTTAACGAAATTCATAACCGTTATGCAGGCTTTTCCGAAAATAATTCTTGCCCTTGCAATTGCCGGATTGTTAGGGATCGGAATACAGTACACGATCATTGCCCTGTGTCTCGTTGAATGGACCGAATATGCACGGCTGGCAAGAAGCCTGACTTTTGGAACCAGGCAGCATACCTATATCAAGGCGGCCCGGGTGTGCGGAGAAACACATTTAGCCATCCTTTTCAGGCGCATTATTCCGAATATTATATCTCCGCTTATCGTAAATGCAAGCCTTGGTATTGCATCCATGATAATGGAGATAGCGGCTCTCTCTTATCTCGGTGCAGGAGTGAAAGAACCCATGGCTGAGTGGGGAGCTATGATGAATACCGGACGCAATTACCTGCAGACAGATACAAGACTGGTTCTGATTCCGGGATTGGCCATATTTATTACGGCTGCAATTTTTAACCTGTTCGGTGAAAAGCTTCGGGACAGGTTAAATTAACGGCACAAACTTCAAATGTGCGGAAAACATGCGCAGGAAAGATTTGTGCCGATTTATGCCGGAGCCTGCGCCAGAACCTTAGTTAGTATGAAAAAAAAAGCGTCTTCACAAAGTGAATTATAAAAAAATGTTCCCTTAGAAAGAATTCCGGAATGAGTACAACAGATGCTCATGCCATAATTCTTCTCAATTATTTATGATACCGCAGAAGCAGTATTATGACGGAAAGATTGAGAGTAAAAAGGATGTATGAAGAAAGGATGCCATTAACAGATTCCTTCAATCTGCGAAACTTGTTTCGCATTTTATTATGTGGCAATATCGCAAGCCTGTTTGCGATACGAAAGGGGTATAAAAATGAAAAAAATGAAACATAGAATATTGTCACTGAGTATACTTCTGGTACTCAGTATTACGGTTTTTACAGGATGCAAAAGCACGGCTTTTGTCGAAAAGGCACCACTGTCTGGATCAGAGCAGACAACAGCCACGCAGAATATTGCTTACTTTGCGGATACCCAGTGTCCGTCCAGTCTCGATCCCGCAGAAAGCTGGAACAGCTGGTATACCTCCCGCTGGGGCATTACCGAAACCTTATATAAGCTCGATGAAAATTTGAAGCCCCAGCCTTTCCTTGCGGCTTCCTGCGAGAGGAAGGATGCCGATACATGGGTCATAACACTCCGGGAGGATGTAACCTTCCAAAACGGTAAAAAAATGACTGCCGAAAGCGTGAAAGCCTGTTGGGAAAGAACTATGGAAATGAACTCCCGTTTTAATGAACTTCTATATATCGATAAGATACTGGCTGACGGCCAGGCCCTGACTGTCACCACCAACAAGCCGGTCCCTGCCTTTTACAACAGTCTCTGCGAACCTCTGACCGGTATCATTGATGTTACCGGGGCTGATGACATTAAGGTTAATCCTGTTGGTACAGGTCCCTTCAAACCGGTAAGCTATGAGGTCAAAACCCGTGCAGAGGTTACGGGCTATGACGGGTATTGGGGCGGAAAACCCAAACTTGACGGGGCAGTTATAAATATTATCAGCGATACCGGCACACTGGCAATGGCGCAGCAAAACGGTGAAAGCGATCTGTCCGTCAGCATGCCTGCCGCAAGTCTGGAGCTTTTTTCCGATACGGCAAAATACAAGATTGACGGAGTATCCGGTTCCAGAGGCCAGGTCATCTTTATCAACTTTTCCAATGAGTTTTTGCAGGATATTTCCTTAAGAAAAGCAATCAGCATGAGTATCGACAAAGATAATTATGCCAAAGTACTTAACAAGGGTGCCTCTGTTACAACCACCGGCCTGTATCCGGATTTTATGGCATTTGGCGGTGCAAACGGTTATGCCTACGACATTGGAGGAGCTAACCGGCTCCTTGATGAGGCAGGATATATTGATACCGACGGGGACGGGATCCGGGAGATGAACGGCAAAAATATTACCTTGCGTTTGTCGACCTACAATACCAAGGCAGAACTTCCAAATTTCTGCAATGAAATCGCTTCCACCGCAAAAGATATCGGCATTTCTATTTCTGTCGAAGTTTATGATTCTGTTACGGAGCAGCAAAAGACAAAGGATTTTGATCTGCTTATGGTCAGCTTTACCATGGTGCCGACCGGCGACCCCCAGTACTTTGCCGATATCGCTTTCCATACCGGAGGCAGCAGCAACTACGGAGGTTATTCAAACAAAGCTGCAGACGCCCTGATTGAGGAGCTTGATACGGAATTTAACAGTGACCGGCGTGTCGAACTTGCAAAGGAAATCCAGCAGATAATAATTGACGATGCCGGATACATTGTTGCAGGCCATTCCAAGTTCATTTATGTTATGGGCTCGAATCTGAAAGACCTTCACACCAATCCGTCAGAATACTATATGCTCGACGCAAATGTCTATCTGGAAAACCGGTAATACTCTGCGTAAATATCGCTTATAATCAGTACCTGATATTTTCGCCAGATCAAGGCGGAGGAAGGAAGCACGGCGGCGCTCTGCGCTGAATGATGCGGGCACACACCGGCAGAGATAGCAGGTGCTGAAATAAGTAATATTTATGCAAGGCAGTATTAGTGTACCGATAAACAATTGATACAGATATCAGCTGCCGGCACACTAACTTACACACTAATCTAAGGGGGCATACCATGTCAGAAAGAAACCTATTGCTTAAAACAGAAAATCTCAGTATTTCCTATGGAGATATTCCAATAGTAAGAAATGTAAATATTTCTCTTGGTTATGGAGAGGTACTGGGAATTGTCGGTGAAAGCGGCTGCGGCAAATCTACTCTGCTGCGTTCCCTTATGGTTTTAAATATAAATAATTCCGTGATAAGGGGACAGATTGATTTTGACGGAAGAAATCTGACCGGGATATCAAAAGAGAACCTGCGCCTGCTGCGCGGCTCGGATATCTCTTTCATTTCCCAGAATGCATATCTGTCCATGGATGCTGCGGAAAAAATATCCCATCTATTTTATGAAACAATAAGAATGCACCGGAGCGGAATAAAGAAAAAACAAAGCAATCTGAAAGCTCAGGAATGGATGGAGCGGTTACTGTTAAAAGAACCGGAACGCATATTAAACTCATATCCGTTCGAACTGAGCGGCGGGATGTGCCAGCGTGTTTCAATTGCTGTTGCAATGATCAATAACCCCAAATTAATACTGGCAGATGAACCCACAAGTGCTCTGGATGTGACCGCCCAGTCGGAAGTTGTGAGGCAAATGCGCCTGTTAAGAGACAACTATCAGGTTTCCATGGTTGTGGTATCGCATAACTTCGGAGTGATTGCCGGACTGTCGGACGCAATTGCCGTTATGTATGCCGGAAGGATTGTGGAATACGGCAATGCAGCTGAACTATTGGTAACTCCTCTGCATCCATACACGAAAGCCCTGCTGGAAGCAATACCGGATATGAACGGTACCATATCACAGGGACTTCCCGGTACGCCGCCTGCCTTTACCCGGGATATGAGCGGCTGTCCCTTTGCGGACCGCTGTCCGAAATACAAAGAAATATGCCGGAAGTATGAACCGGAAGAACAAAAGATCGGGATCTCCCACCGGGTATGGTGTTTTGATGTCCCTTAAGTTGAAAGGTATAATAAATGGCACTGCTTGAAGTTAATGATTTAAGAAAGAGCTTTAATAAGAAAAAGAAAAAAATCACCGCAGTAGATGATATCTGTTTTTCAATTGACCACGGTGAATGTCTTGGCCTTGTGGGGGAAAGCGGCTGCGGGAAAAGCACCGCCGCAAACATTTTGGCAAGACTGTTAAAAGAGGATGCGGGAACCATAATTTTTAACGGACTCAAAATAAATGATTCACGTTATTTAAAGCCGGTCGGAAAGCAGCTTCAAATGGTATTCCAGAATCCCCGGGATTCATTTGATCCGCGGGACACTGTCATTCAGGCAGTTATGCAGGGAGCCAGGTCATACCGCCTGTGGGACCGGAAAACACTCTGTATGAGGGCACTTGAGAAACTGGAATACGTTGGGCTTAAGACTTCCTACGCTGATGCAAAAGTTTCAAAGCTCAGCGGCGGAGAATGCCAGAGAGTGGCCATTGCCCGTGCGATCCTCTGCGAACCTGAGCTGATAATATGTGACGAAGCGACCAGCTCTCTGGATGTTTTGGTACAGGCACAGATGATTGCCCTGTTTAAAAAGTTAAAGAATGAGAAGAATATGGCACTTCTGTTTATTACCCATGATTTGCCTTTGGCGGCTGCGTTGTGTGACCGGATTGCGGTAATGCAGGCCGGTAAAATCGTAGAAACCGGTGAGGCATTACAGATATTGCATAACCCGGCGGCCAGCTATACAAAACTTCTTCTTGACTCCGTGCTGTCCGTCCCGGTTAATCGCCCCGGTTATTGACATTCCGCCTGTAAGTATAAAAAGTCCGGCTTGTTAGACTCCCGCGCATCATGGGTTTCCTCCCGGCGGTTTTCATGATACCGGCAGTTTTTCATGTTATAGACGGTTTTTCATGTTATAGACGGTTTTTCATGTTATAGGCGGTTTTTTAATGTCATAAACGGTTTTTCATGTCATAAACAGTTTTTAATGTCATAAACGGTTTTTAATATCATAAACAGTTTTTAATGTCATATACGGTTTTTCATGTCATAAACAGTTTTTCATGTTATAAACGGTTTTTCATGTTATAAGAGGCATTTATAACATAAATAAAGCGTTTACTAATCAGCTGGAGAAAATAAAACAATAAGGATAAAAGGTGCGGTTTATGAACAAACAAAATAAAAACTATTGGGAAGATGGAGATTTTTATAACACATACGTCAACGGGGAACTTTCGGACAGCAGGAAAAATGCATGGAAGCAGCAGATACTGAAGCATTTTATACCAGGAAAAGAACTGACGGTATTGGATGTTGGCTGCGGTCCCGGCTTTTTTTCCTGTATTTTATCGGAAGAAGGGCATAATGTGTATGCCGTCGACCGGTCTGCGGGTATGCTGGAACACGCAAAAGCCAATGCCAAAAGCCTTGGTGTGTCCCCACAGTTCCATCATATGGATATAAATAAATTATCCTTTAAGGACAACTTTTTTGATCTGGTGGTAAGCAGAAATGTTACCTGGACCCTGGATGACCCAAAAGCCGTATATGTCGGGTTCCACCGTGTTCTCAAGCCGGGAGGCACCCTGCTCATATATGATGCGAACTGGCACCTTCCTTTTTATGATAAGGATCTGATGGCATGGGTTCGGCAAAACGAACAGCAATACTATAACCGTTTTCAGCAGGTCTTTAAAATCTACGACGATGATACCACTATTTTTGAAGGCCTGCCCCTGTCCGATACTGATCGCCCGGCCTGGGATACGGCCTTGCTGAAAGATTTAAATTTTTCTTCTGTTAATACTGAGGATGATATAGGCGAACAGGTTTACGAGGACTGGGAACGGAATTTATATTCTGCAACTCCATTGTTTGAAATTTATGCCCAAAAAGGGCTGTTGTAAAATAACTTCTTTACTCTATGAAAAGGCTCTGGTATATAATAATGCATTTTAACTGCTTTTCCCTCGCACGTTCAGAACGATCCGCTTCACAAAATATGCAATCCCTGGGAACTTACCTGTTCGGTTAAATACTCCTTCAATTCCAAAACAAATTGAAACATCCTGTCCGGATGATATTTGCTTACCTCAACCGCATCTGCAAAGCTTCCCCACGTTGCCGATATGATAGGTACTCCTGCCTTTCTTGCACAATGAATGTCACTGACTGTATCTCCGACATAAATTACTTCATTGGATTTTAAATTAAAATATTCCAGCACTTCCCTGATTCCCTCTACTTTCCTCTGGCCTTTCGGGGAACCTGTTTTAATAAGGCCAAAGCTGTCTTCCAGATTATAATAAGTTAGCGATATATTGCAGCTTTTTTCTCCTTTTCCCGTTACTAAGGCTGTAATTACATTGCTCTCTTTTAAAAACCTGAGGATGCTTTTAATCCCGTCAAACGGTTCAGGGCACATGCCGTGCAGTTCTTTATAGTATTTCAGATAATTACTTAACCCCTGCTCATAAAACTCCGGTATGAGTGCCATGATTGTTCCTTCTTCACTCGGGCCGAAAGTTGCAACGATTTCCTCATCCGATATACTTTTACCCGTTAATGGCTCAATGGCCTTTCGGAAGGCCGCTATACACAGTGGCAGCGTATCACCTATTGTTCCGTCAAAATCAAAAATTACTGCTTTAATCATACCATATCTCCTTATTTACATTCCCGACTCACACCATGGGAGCTTCTGCCGCAACACAGGCAGCAGGTATTGTCTATCTATATAAAATCACTTAACAGAATCCGGTCAAATTCATGGAAATTCCCGATAACCTCCTCAACCTCCCGCATGTTTTCAAAAATATATTGATCCATTTGGGGCGCTATCACTACAATCTTTCCAATGCCTGCTTTTTTGGCAGCATGTATTCCGGAAACGGTATCTTCGAATACCAGGCAATTCTTTCCGGGCAGGTTAATTGCCTGTATCGCCCGTTCATAAATATCTTTATTGGGCTTGCCTGGTACAAAGTTATCCTCACATATAATGCTTTCCTGAGAAAACCACTCATTCATTCCGAAATTCTCGATATAAAAATCGAAATCCGCTTTTTTTGACTCTACCACAAGTAAACGCGGAATTTTTCTTTCTTTTAATTCACTTAGAAGGAACTCGGCTCCGCAGGCCAGAGAAATATGCGCTTTATCTTCCCTGCACAAAATCCGGTACATTTCTTCCTGTTTTTCGGCAAGTTCCCAAACCTCCGTGTCTGACAGCGGCCTGCCTGCCATATATTCCATTATCGATTGATAACTCTGTCCATACACATATTTATCGAAATCCAGCTGAGAAATATCCTTGTAAAACTCCATCAGACTGAATAACATCCATGCCCTTTTCTGTCTGCCAAAATCCTGGGACAGAATTCGATTAAACCGAAATATGACGCCCTTCATACCATCACCTCCCATAAATACATTTTGTTTTGCATTGAGTATAAATTGAGAACCCGGAGTATGCATTTAAATCCCTGCTTTTCTTGACACTTTTTCATCAGGTTATTATAATTATAATGACACATTTTTCTTTAATCAATAACAATATTGCCGTAAAATATAACTATTCCGCCATTTAGAGCAAAATAAAACGTGTGTGGGTAAAAGGAAAAGGAGAGTACCTTGTATGCAGATAACCGAAGTTGTGGTAGATAAAAACCGCCGTGAACTGATTACACGGGGAACTCCCCTATTCCCATGTGCGGTTTATTTTTCAGATATTACAAAATACATTACGGGAGATATCCCCTGGCATTGGCATGAAGAAATTGAAATGGTTGTAGTACACAGCGGAATGATTTATATTAACTTTGGCGAAACCGGAATTACGTTAAAAAAAGGCGAAGGGGTTTTTATCAATACAAACGTTCTTCATTCCATGCAGATTGCAGGAAATGACGGCTGTAACCTGATCACCTTCGTTTTTCATCCAAGGCTCATTTTTGGCCCGCCGGAAAGTATTTTTGAGCAAAAATATGTAACTCCTTTGCTTACCTGCCACTCATTAAGCTACGTACGTCTGACCGCAGAGACAGACTGGCAGAACAGCATCATTGAATGCATTTTGGAAGGTTATAAAATATATACCTGCGAAGAATACGGTTATGAAATCCTGGTCCGTGAATGTCTTTCCAAGGCATGGTTTTACCTGGTCAAAAATCTTCAGGACAATATTGCAAAACATCATTTGAAAGAAAATTATGATACTGTACGTACGAAAAAGATGCTGGATTTTATCCATAATAACTATGCAGAGCAAATCGAACTGCAGCAGATTGCAGCTGCAGCCAATATCAGTGAACGTGAATGTTTCCGCTGTTTCAAAAGAAGTATCGGTATGTCTCCTACTATTTATCTGTTGAAACACCGGGTATCCGTTGCGGCGAAATTCCTGGCCAATACCAATATGCCCGTGACAGAAATCAGCAGTCTGTCCGGTTTTAATACTCCAAGTTATTTTTCAAAGGTATTTAAAAATTTTATGGGATATCCGCCTGTTACTTACCGGAATAAAAATAAGTGAAAATGCTTAAATGAAGGCGCATGCCTCCAATACCCGGTTAAGGTAATAAAGGCTGCGCCAGTCGATTTAATATTATAGAATTTCAACACCCTTTTCTGCCATATACTCCAGCATGTCATCTTCCCAGACGGAAGACTGAACTTCCCCGATATGAACCTTATCCATGAAATACATACAAATTCTGGACTGCCCGATTCCGCCTCCTATGGTAAATGGCAGACGGTCATTTAAAACATCCCGGTGATACGGCAATTCTCTTCTGTCGTCAGCACCCGCTTCCTTTAGCTGCCTGTCCATGGCTTCTGCATCAACCCGTATCCCCATGGAAGATACTTCGAATGCTATGTCTAAAAGATTGTGATACAAAATCAAATCACCATTTAAGTTCCAGTCATCATAGTCCGGTGAACGCCCGTCATGCCTTTCCCCGTTCTTAAGTATTCCGCCTATTTGCATTATAAATATGGCTTTCTTTTCCCTGACAAAGGCTGCTTCCCTATCTTTTGCCGAAAGTCCGGGGTATAGATCCGCAAGCTCCTGGCTTGTAATAAATGTTACTTCTTTCGGCAATTTCGCCTCAAACAGAGAGAACTTACCGCAAACAAATTGTTCCGTTTCTAAAAAAACTTCATAAATCTTGTTAACAGTATCTTTTAAAGTACCGACGGTTCTATCCTCTTTTAAAATTACTTTTTCCCAATCCCACTGGTCCACATAGATGGAATGGATATTATCCAGTGTTTCATCACACCGGATTGCATTCATATCCGTATACAGGCCTTCTCCGGCTCCGAATTTATATCTTTTCAGCGCCATCCTTTTCCACTTTGCAAGTGACTGAACTACTTCGCATTTTCTGTTTTGTGTACCAATTCCGGAGAAGGAAACCGGCCGTTCAACACCGTTTAAATTGTCATTTAGTCCTGTCTCAGGCAATACAAATAAAGGTGCCGAAACCCTGGTTAAATTCAGCTTTTTTGCTAAACAGTTTTCAAAATAATCCTTAATAAGCTTGATGGCTGCTTCGGTTTCCCTTAGTGTTGTCTTGCTTGTATACCCTTCTGGTATATAGTGCATACATATTCCTCCTGATTTTATCCTTTTTGTTGAAAACATCGTATATAATATTTAATACTGTTTATGTATTATTATAGGGAAAAATTTATGTATTACAATCCTAATTTAAATTTCTTTTAAAAATTTTTCAACAGGTAGATTATAAAATGTAAAACTGCAGGAAGTTACTTATAAACTGAAACATAACTTCCTGCAGTTTCTTGCATGTTAAATATTGAATTATAAATTAATTTATAATTTACCGTTTCCTGCGGAGATAAAAATGCCGCTGAACCTTCTCCTCTGCATCAATTTAATGAATGCTTTGCAAACCTGATTTCATAGCTAACTGTCTAAGAAATGGATTATACATAGCCGGAGATTTTAAATTTTTAATGAGTATATTTAACTCTATATCCTTTATCTTCTGTTTATATCTGTCCAAAAATCCGTCGATTCCCTCTTCAAGACTCTGAGCCAGGTACAGGGAACTTTTTAATGCGTAGCTGATTCCTTCCGCAGAGCTGGGGCTAATGGCACCTGCGGCTTCTCCGACCAGGGCTATCCCCTCCCTTCCTGCATAAAATTGTGATACCTTTTTCGGCCTGTTAATGTAAGCACCCTCAGTTTTTATTTTGTTATCAAAAGGAAAGCCTGACTTTATTAATTTTGTTTTCAGTGTATCAAACTTTTCCCGGGTATTCTCCCTGGGCCTGAGAGCCGCTCCCAATAACAGATAATTCTCCTTTGGTATGATCCAGGAATAGAAATCACTTATTTCTTCATCAAAAATTGCCGTGAAATAAGGTATATGATACGGACATTCAAACCATTCCTGAATTGCGATGTACTTTTCAGGAATATTTATATCCTTACTGACAGACTTTCTTACTCTCGAGAAGGCACCGTCAGCACCTATTATAGCTTTTGTCCTTGCAGATATCTCCTGTCTATTATAAGTATATGTAACTTCATATCCCTCCGGTATTTCTGCAAAGCTTTTAAAAAAGGAGTTAAACTTTTTATCGACACCCGCCGGAATCATGGAAACCAGCCATCGATCAAATTTTTCCCGGTCCATATTAAAATAGAATCTCTGATACAGCCTTTCCAGATTATTCGTTAAATCAATGGCTCTTACGGCAAAAAGCTGCGGATCAACCAGAATGTCTTTAGGTATCCCCAAACCCAGCTTTGCAATCATTTTCTGGGCATCGGGTGCCAGCAATCCTCCGCAGCATTTATTTGCAGGGTGTTTGGAATTCTCATTATCCAGTTCCCGTTTATCTATTAGCAATACCTTATATTTATCCCCGATTAATCGTGCCAGATTAGCCCCTGCGGGGCCAGCTCCTACAATGGTAATATCATACATATATCCACCTCATGAGTTTCAAATATTCGATTTAATTTACTATTTATTTTTTACTTTTAATTACTTTTTTAATTATTTTAATTATTTGATAAATAAATAAATAATATTTTATATTTTATCGAATGTCAATAAATTTTTATTAATATGTAACAAATATTTATTGACATTCAAATCTCAATTCTGGATATCTCCGGATATTTCACTTAATAACTACTTAAATGTAACTAGAGATGCCATTTTGTAAGCCGAGATACAATCTTTGTAACTGACAACTGAATATTTGTAAACGAAACGCCACTTTTGTAAGCGAAATGCAGGTTTTGTAAGCGAGAAGCCATTTTTTCATGTTCCATTTTTCTTTCCATTTTTCAGTACTTTTTCTCAAGTTTGCACTTAAAATGCAGTTATTGCATTGCGCAATAACTGCAGTAGAAGGAAATCCATTAATTCCTGGCAGCCCCCTGATATCCGTTCCCAGGTAGGTTAAATTTTTGATTGCAGGTTATATAAATGCGCATAGGTACCGTTTAATGAAATTAATTCTTCATGGCTTCCCTGTTCGCAAATGCCCTGGTCCGTTAACACAACAATCCTTTTCGCATTTCTGATTGTAGATAAGCGATGGGCTATAACTATGGCCGTACGATTTTGGGCCAAGCTTTCTAATGAATCCTGGATTACCTTCTCACTTTCATTGTCTAAAGCGCTTGTTGCCTCGTCAAAAATTAAAACGCTTGGATTCTTTAAGAAAACCCTTGCAATACTCAGCCTTTGTTTCTGGCCTCCGGACAGTTTAACACCGCGCTGGCCGATGTCTGTACAATATCCCTCCGGCAGTTTCATAATAAACTCGTGGGCATTGGCTTTTTTTGCGGCTTCTACTATCTCCTTCCGGCTTGCATCCGGTTTTCCATAGCGAATATTATCCTGTACCGTTCCGGCGAACAAATAAACCTCCTGGTGCACCACGCCTATATTCCTTCTTAGAGAATCCATCTTTATATCCTTGATATTTATATCATCAAACAGCACTTCTCCCTCACTTGTCTCATAAAAGCGCGGGATTAGTGAGCAAAGGGTTGTTTTACCGACGCCGGAAGGCCCTATCAATGCAATATAATCTCCGGATTTTATCTCCAGGGACAGGTTTTTGAGTACATAATTATGATCTTCGTGGTATCGGAATGCCACATTTTTAAATTCGATATTTCCCCGGACATTTTTTAAAACAACAGCATCCGGCGGATCCTTCACTTCCGGCTCCGTCCCTAAAATACCCGTAAACCGCTCAAAGCAGGCAATTCCTTCCTGAAACTGTCTTGCAACATGGTTTAATTTCTGTATTGGTTCAATGAGATTGCCGACATACAGCAAAAATGTTATTAAATCGGCCAGATCCAAAGAAGTATTTATTATACCTGCACCGCCATAAACAATTACAGCAGCGGTAATCGACTGTATAAAAGTATTCATACCGTTATAAAAGCAGGCTTCATTTTTATATATACTTTTTCTGCTCTCAAGAAACCGGTTATTTTCGAAAGCAAATTTTCTCTTTTCAATCTCTTCATTTACAAATGATTTTACAACTCTGATACCCGAAAGGCTTTCTTCAACCTGGGCATTGATATCGCCGATCCGATCCCAGTTTGTTTTTAATGCTATACGCATCCTTTTGTTAAAATAAAAAGAGAAAACAGCCATAAACGGTAAAAAAGCAAAAACAGTCAATGTCAATTTAAAATTGATACTGAACAGGATAACAAATGCACCGGTGAACTTTAAGGAATATATCACATAGTCTTCCGGGCCGTGATGATACAATTCCGACAGGGAAAGCAGGTCATTGGTAATTCCGGACATTAACTTCCCGATTTTGCGTTCATCATAAAAGGATAAGGATAACTTTTGGTAATGTTCAAATAATTCATTACGCATATCCCGTTCCATCATAGCCCCCATTACATGTCCCCTGTAGTCAACATAGTAACTGCAGGCCATTTGCGGAGCAATCAGCCCGGCCATTATGGCACCGGTCCTTAAAATCAGGTTCATTGCATCATTCCTAGTGCCCTGCAATACCGTTTTCGTAATATATCTGGTAAGTAACGGAAATACCAGGGTAATTCCGGCTATCACCAATGCGCATAATAAAACAGAGAAAAACAAACCTAAATAGGGTTTATAATAAGAGAAAAATTTCTTAAATTGAAACTTCATATTCCATCCTCCAATTTTAATGGAGGGATCAAAACGGATATTATCTTCCGCTTTGCTGCGGCTCATAACCTACTACGCAGCTATATTACTGTTTCAGTTGAGTCCCTCCAAGCTTTCATTGCTTTTGCTTTTAATGTATTTTTCATTTAAAACACCCTTTCTGTTATTTTTTATTCTATGGTAACTATAAATTATGGTAAAAACAATGGAATAAATGCTTATAATCGTTTTATCTTATTTTAAGCAATAATCCCATGCTGCCAATTGAAACAGCAGTTGTAACACCTTGAAGAGATGGACTACTCATAGGCAGGCGGTTAAGCAAGACATCCGAATTTGATAATTATTATTATTTTAATTATTAACCCTTGACTCAGAAAAAATCGTATGATATATTTCAAGAGTTAGTTCTTGCTAACCGTATCCGAATAGAAATAATAATGTAATTAAAGGAGGTCATTATATCATTGATAAATAATTATTATTCGGGAAACGGAAATCTATATCACCACAATAATCCTTTGCATCGATAATTTAGTTTATATAATAATTTTAAGGAGAATTTTATGAATAAAATAATTGCATTTTCAATGGCAGTAATATTAACACTGGCACTGGTCGGCTGCAGTTCCAAGGAGCAGGAAGTATCCAATGAAGTTCCTGCTACTGCTGCACAGACAGAAAACCAGACTGAAGCTCAGTCTGAAACAACGGCAGAAACCCCTGCCACAGAAGAAACCGGTACAGTTTATCCGCTCGTAATCAAAAACTATACAAAAGCGGAGGGCAGTACGGAATGGGAGGAGAAAGAGATCACCTTTGAGAAGGCACCCGAAAGAATCGTAGCAACAACACGTACTGCCGCCGAGTTTTTAATTCATCTTGGTCTCGCCGATAAAATCGTAGGTGTTGGCGGTGTATTCGGTGCTCCGGATGAATCGGTAGAGGAAGAATTCAATAAACTTACTGATCTTGGAAAGTCCTATATCGGCAAAGAGGTTGCATTGAGCGTCAGCCCTGACTTTATTTTTGGCCGCGGCGGACTTTTTGACAATGCTGACTGGGGTGTGGGAACGGTCGATTCTTTAAATGAAATGGGTATAAAAACATATGTAATGGAATCTTCTGTAACCGGCGGGACATTCGAATCCATTTACAAAGACATTGAAATGATCGGGAAAATTTTCGATGTATCGGAAGAAGCAGAAAAATTCGCGGGTGAGTTAAGAGAAAGACAGCAGGCAGTTGAAGAAACTTTAAGTGTCATAGAACAGGATAAAACCTTCGCATATATCCATGTGAGCGACCCTGAAAGTTTCTCTGTCTATTCTGCTTATAACGAAACTTTCTTTAATGACATGTTCCGGATGCTCAAACTTGAAAATGCATTTGAAGATGTACAGGGTGATGTTAATATTGAATCTTTAATTGCAGCAAATCCGGATGTTCTCATCACATTACACTGGGACACGGAAGGTGAAGATGCAACGCAAAAGGATGAAAACTTTACGATTAACGAAGTTCTGACAAATCCAAAGCTTGAAGGTATGGATGCCATTAAAAATCAGCAGGTATTCGTTGCGAATTACAATCATCTGTTTGGCTATAGCTATGAGAGTTTGGACGGATTAGAAAAACTTGCGAAACAGCTGTATCCGGATCTGTTTCAATAAGTAAATTCACGTATTTTGTTTATACCGACAAATAAGTCTCAGGGGCTGTTGCAAAATTGTTGCAATGGCCCCCTAAATAAAGGATTGGGTGTATATAATACATTTTAACTAGAGCTTACTAATCACAAAATAAATTCTGCGATTGCACATTTTGTGAAGCGAAGCGTTCTGAACGTGCGAGGGATAAGCACCTAAAATGTATTATATACACCCAATCCTTTTCATAGAGTAAATTAAACTATTTTGCAACATCTCCACTTCCTTGATAGTATGCAGTATTCGCCAAACCGGTTTAATTCTTTCTAAGGATTCGTTGGCTGTTTACCTTTGAAGCCTATATTATTTAGATAAAATGATATTTTCATTCCCATTCAAATTCTCGATGATACGAAATTCATGTGTAAGCAAATTTGCTTCCAGCCTGGACTCTGTCAGGCCATTTGTCCAGGTTATAATAATATTTTCCCCATCATTTAAAACCGTAAGATCACCGTTAAATGCAGAGCAGGTATTACGGAATTCCATTAAAGTAAGCAAATCTTTTACTACCGGACGTTCCAGCTCCTGTTCCGCTTCTTCCATAGAATAATAATGGCGGTTAATATTTCTTCCTTCTTTGGTATCTTCTAATAATTTTATGTCGTTCCTTCCGCATAACAGTCCAACATAATACACCTGAGGAATACCAGGGGTAAAAAACTGAAGTGCCCTTGCCAGTAAATAAGCCTGGTCATTATCGCCCAGTGCAGAGTAGTAGGTACAATTTATCTGATATATGTCCAGATTATTATAATGTTCCGAATTATAAATCTTTTTTACATTCGCTCCCACACGATATAACTGTTCCGTAGTATAATCCACTTCTTCCTGGCTCAGAAGGTCCTGGACATCGATAACTCCGATCCCATCATGGGTATCCAGAGTTGTAAACTGTTTCCTGGGACATATTCTTATCCAGTCGGCGAGACGTTTACTCTTTCCGGAGTACAGCGAATACAGTACCAGCATGGGCAGAGCATAATCATAAACATAATAGCCGCGCTGTGATAATTCAAGGCGCTTTGAATAATGTCCATGCAGTTCAGGCAGCATCTGTATATTGGATTCTGTTAATATATCTCTGCAGTACTCCAAAACATCCCAAATATAGGGTTCAACAAAAAAGCAGTTTGTTCCTTCATATTTCGTTGTATATGCAAACGCATCCAGCCTTATTACGGATAATTCATGGCCTGCAAAAGATTTTAAAGTATTGCGAATATATTCTTTCGTCATTTCCGATTTGAAATTAAGGTCAATCTGATCTTCACTAAAAGTACACCAAATTTTCTCCCGGGTTTCATCTTCAAAAGTTATTTCCACATAAGGAGCTCTTGGTTTTCTTTTAAATAACTGATCGATTTGCTCTTTCGTCGGTTCTCCGTTGCTCCAGAAGTCTTTATAACGGATAAACATATCCTTATACGGAAAATTGTCTTTATTTTTTTGAAAATCCTGATAATAATCACTAAACCGCGATATATGATTTATCATAAAGTCTGCAGTTACAGGAACTCTTTTTGCAATCGCTTCAATATCTTCCCAGTCCCCAAAAGCTTCATCCACTTTATTATAACAAGTCGGCGCGAACCCCCGGTCTGCTGTAGAAGGGAAGAATGGAAGAATATGAACTCCATAAACCGCATTCTTAAGACTGGCCAGTAATAATTTATTTAAATCTTTCAGGTTTTTTCCTAAACTGTCCGGATAAGTAATCAATAAAATCTTATTTTCTAATTTCATATTTATTCTTTTCCTGTTCCTTCCAAAATTCCGTTAATCATTTGCTTATGAAAACATAAGTATAATATTAAAATCGGTAAAGCACTTAACGTAGCTGCGGCAAGTAAGACACCGTAGTTTCCGTTCATGGAAGTATCCCCGATGGAACGCAGCAGCGCTGTTACGGTCAGCTTCTCCTTTTTTGTAGTAATGATAATCGGCCACAAAAATTCATTCCAATTATTCATAAATGCCAGAATTGCTAATGATGCAATTGCCGGTTTCAACATGGGAAATGCTACCTTAGTAAGAATCTGCCTTTCTATCGCACCTTCCATTCTTGCAGCTTCCATGGTTTCCAACGGTATTGCACCCATTGCGAACTGACGCATCATAAAAATACCAAATGCAGGTATGGCGTTGGGTACAATCAAAGCCCAAAACTTATTACTTCCTCCTAAGCCCTGCACAAGCATATAAGTGGGCACCAATCTGGTTTCCAAAGGAATCATCATGGAAGTCAGCATAAGAATAAATAATATATTTTTAAACGGAAAATTATATTTTGCAAACGTAAATCCTGCCATAGTGCAAAAAATGCAGGATAATATAGTTGTAGTAACGGAAACAATTATGCTGTTTAGCATATTCCTCAAAAATGGCCAGTTATCAAATAAAAGCTGATACATTTTAAAACGGAAACCGTTTCGTGGTAATAGGGAAGGTGACAAGGTAAAAATCTCATAATCTTCTTTAAAGCTTCCTAAAAGCATCATGATAAACGGAAAGCAGGTAATAATTACAACAAAAATCAGTAAAAATATCGATATTATCAAACCCATACCGTGTTTTAAATTTATTTTTTTCATCTTAAACTCCCATCTGTGCGCTTTGGCGCGCATTTTGATCAGGATGGTGAAATATATGCTTTTTATTTTTCACCTTAACTCCCATCTGCGTGCTTTGGCGCGCATTTTGATCAGGATGGTGAAATATATGCTTTTTATTTTTCACCTTAATCCTCCGCTTTCCTGTAATAACTTCTTACAACAAACAGACTCATGGAAGCCAGTATGATAAACAACACATAGGTAATTGCTGCGGCATAGCCCATTTTAGAATATTCATATGCATTCCGGTACATATAATAAACCAGAGTAGTGGATGAATCCAAAGGACCGCCCTGAGTCAGCACCATAATGTCACCGACATTTTGGAAAATCCAGATAGTAGATATCATGGCTACAAAAAAGATTTCAGGTATCATTAACGGCATTGTTATCTTAAAAAACCGGGTAAGCCGGCCGGCACCGTCGATACTGGCCGCTTCATTTACAGAATTAGGTATTTTCTGCATTCCGGCCAGTAATACCAGTGAAAAGTATCCGGTCATCCTCCAGACATTCATAACAGCAACAGACACTTTAGACATAACCGTGGAATCCAGCCACTTAATATTGGGAATTCCAAAATAATTATTTAAAATAACGTTAATCAGACCGCCTTCTGTTGTCATCATAATCCGAAAAATAATTGCCACGACAGCAACAGCCGTAATATATGGTACAAGAACTACCGTCGAATATACTCTTTTGCCGAATATTTTTGAAGAATTCAATATTGTTGCTAAAATTAAAGCTAAAAATGTCCTGGTCGGAATAATATAGAGCCATACAATAAATGTATTCTTTAATGAAAGCCAAAAAGTACTATCCTGAAACAGCTTCGTATAATTATCCAGGCTGACAAACTCTGCATTGGCTAAAGTCCCCATTCCGTTATATTTGGTTAAACTGATTAAAAAACCATAGACTGCCGGATACACATAAAAAACAAAAAATAACAGAAAAAATGGTGCCAACCATAAATAACAATGCCTATAGCGCTTTATTTCATTCCATGTATGGCTCATAATTAAACCCTCCAAACAGCTTAAATTTCCTTAATTTTCTTTTTTATAATATCAACCGCTTCATCAATCGTATATCTGCCATTGAGAAACACCTCGCCAAGAGCTCCTGCTATAATAGTATTAATTTCATTACTTCTTTCATCAACGTAGGGTATCTCCGGATTGGTATCCAGTACTGACTTGGCAAGATAGCTTACTACATTCTGCCCGCCATAAGCTTTCCAGCCGTCTAAATCAGCATTGGCAACTGCCTTAAGACCTGCAATGGATCCGGTCGAATACTGTGCCATAACACCGTCTTCATTCACATTAGAGAATTTTAAGTCTGCTTCTTCACTCAGTGCCAAATAGGATACTATATCCTTTGCAGCTTCCTTGTATTTTGATTTTGCATTAATACAATAATATTCCGTATTGAATATAAAGTTTTTACGTCCGTCTGCGCTAAAGGAAATCGGGTCCGTTACAACAAGCTTGCCATATCCGCCATTCCCATTGGGGTCTACTTTACTTTCATAATAGGATGCATGTGCGGCAATACATGGCGTGCAGGCTATTTTACCCGCATTAAATGCAGTCCAGTATGCTTCGCTGTCACTCTCCGTACTCGTATGCCAGATTCCTGCATCCACACATTTTTTAATCAGCTCCATTGCCTCTTTTGCTTTATCTAAGGTAACCTCTCCGTTATCATCCAGGATATTACCGCCCAGCATCATAACAAATGATTTAAATAACTCAAAGCTTTTCGTGTCCGACGGATCAAATGCACCTGCATAATAACCCGCTTCTTTTAATTTCAAAGCTGTGTTAAAGTATTCATCAAAGGTTGTCGGTACCTGTAATCCCAACTGGTCAAAGATATCGCTTCTGTAAACAAATGCGTACTCATTGGTAACCTGATTCGGTAAACCGTAAACCTTGCCATTATCGGTTACCGGACCCATTATCGGTAATACTTCATCTTTGGAAAATAAGCCGGACAGGTCTTCCAAATATCCGGCCCTGACAAATTGGGAAGCAAACAAATCATGGATAAGCATAATATCCGGTGTACTGTCTCCGCCGGAAAGCTGCACTTTCATCTTGGTCGGATATTCCGCATAAGAATATTTTTCAAAATTAATCGATACATTAGTATGTTCTGCCAGGTAATCTTTCAGGACAACTTCTGCTACGGATACAAGCTGAGCTCCTCCCATAATTGTAAGTTTGACCGGATCTGTATTTTCCTGCGTCTCTTCCGGCTCCGACTCAGCTGCCCCAGATGTTTCCGTTGTCTTGTTGTCTGTCTCGGCAGGTTTGGATGTTCCGCATCCCGTCAATAATGTTCCCATCATTGCTGCTGCTAAAATTAATGCTAAAAACTTCTTTTTCATTTTGTAATTCCTCCTGTACATTTTATAATTTAACTACCTCAATTCTATTCATAAGGCTTAATGCTGCCGCCTTATTAACACACGCAATACCCTTTTGTGTGGAATTATAAATCCCGCAGCCCATTGCATATTTGGCGCACTGGATAATATCCATCCCCTGTTCCAGTCCCATGGCAAATCCGGATACACTGGAATCACCGCTTCCGATTGTCGACACGACATCAACCTTGGGTACCTTAAGATGACATCTGATATTTTTACCTACCAAAATACCTCCTTCTTCCCCTAAAGATACCAGAATGAATTCACATTGTTTGGTCAGTTTACCGGCCATTTCAGCGATCTGCACCACATCACAGGTTATATCCCTTCCAAATAATTCACACACTTCTTTATGATTCGGTTTATAAAGAAAATAACTTCCTTTCATTAAAATCTCTTTGTCCACACTATTTGTATCCAGAAAGCATTTTGCCTGTTTTTCCTTACAGATTTCACTTATCTTTACATAAATATCTTCCGGCGCCCCTGTAATACTGATTCCGGAACAAATCACAATATCGTCTGGCATAATATCTTCTCTTAACATCTGCATAAACTGCCGTATCTGATCGGATGGCACAGCGGGTCCTTCCTCCACCAGTTCGGTTTCCTGGTTTTGTACACGGTCCAGAATATTAATGGTTTCCCGTGTATTCCCCTCTGTCTCAAATAACCTGGCAGTAATCCCGGATTCTTCAACGTATTCTCTTATCAGGCTCCCATTCGCACCGGCTATAAAACCATATAATATTACCGGCACATTACATTGCCTGCACACCTTAGCCACATTAATTCCTTTTCCCCCCGGTGAAACGGCAGGGACCAGATTTCCAATCCTTCTTCCTGTTACAAAAGAATCGATATAATAGCTTCGATCAATGACCGGATTAAGACAAATTGAGCGTATCATTTTTTTCCCCCTGTTCTTTCAGCCAGTTATGATTCGAACTCTGATTCACGAGCTTCATCTTATGTCTTATTTCTTCTTCAAAAGCTTCCTTTGCAGGCTTTAAATATATCCTGGGATCGTACTTTTCAGGTTTTTCGGTAAGTACCTTTCTAACGGTGCCCGTATAGGCCAGAAAATTGTCAACATCCATATTTGCCTTACAAATCCCATAAAATCTGCTTTTATTAATATCTGCCTCACTGCAGTTTTTTAAATTTGGAACCTTTCCGCCATACCTGTTAACATATGTAATCAATTCATCCGGCAGGGATGCGGCTCCATGTAATACAAGCGGTACCCTGGGTATTATTTCATGAATTTTTTCCAATATATCAAAATGAAGAAGTAAAGGATTATCGGATTTCACTCCTCCATGAGAAGTTCCTACCGCAACGGCCAGAAAATCACACCCGGTACGTTCCACAAATTCTTTTGCCATTTCCGGATTGGTAAATACAGCATTTTCTGCAAAAACTTCATCTTCAAATCCCGGTAAACAGCCCAATTCAGCTTCAACGCAAACCCCTTTTTCTTTTGCATATTCAACCACTTCCCTGGTAGCAGAAATATTTTCTTCGAAACTAAGATGTGAACCATCAAACATGACACTGTTTACTCCGGCATCGATTGCTTCTTTTGCTGCCTGGATACCCAAACAATGGTCATGATTGATACTAACCGGGACCGTTACCGTATCCGCCATTATTTTCATGATACTTATAAAGAGTTCCAGTGAGGGAATATATTTACGCGCCCCCATGGATACCTGAAGTATCACAGGGGATTCTTCTTTTTCAGCAGCCTGAAGCACTGCATGCATTGTATCTAAATTAAATACATTAAAGGCTCCCACAATATATTGTTTCTCAGACGCATCTGCATATATCTCTGACATTTTTACAATTGGCATATTTATTCTCCTTATATTTATAGGAAACGTTTTCTATAGGCTTAAAAATAAATACCTCAACGAGGTGTTTATTTTTCACTTTATTGTCTTTATTGATCCCTGAACAATAATTTTAACAGGCATCCGGAAGGTAACCGGGTCGTATTTTTCTCTTTGCCGAATGTGTTTTAACAACTGCTTGGCAACAATTCCGCCCATTACATACGGTTCCTGCTTCGCATGTGTGATCTTCGGCTCGATTAATGCCTGCATACTTATTTCGCCATACGATACAACTGAAATATCTTCCGGAATCCGTAGCTTCAAAGCCTTGCAGGCTACCATAACACCCTCTGCCACAATATTATTGGCACAGAAAATTGAAGTAGGATGCTTTGAATTCCCGGCAAATAAATGATAGATCCAGGCTTCCGCCTCTTCACTGGTAAACTGGCTTTCACTGATCCATTCCTTATTAACAGGAATGCCGCAGGTCTTCATGGCGGACAATGCTCCCTCCAAACGTTCCTTTCCGGAGCTGATACCCAGCATAACATTGGCAAATGCAATATCGCGATGACCTTGTTCTATCAGCAGTTTAGTTAATTCAAACGCCGCATTATAATTATCATCCGTAAATACATCGACATTAATTCCTTCTATTATCCGGTCCACTAATATGACCGGAATATCACTGTCTATTACATTACTTACCATTTCAGCCGAGGTATCTGAAGATGCCAGAACAAGCGCGTCAATCCGGCGCTCCAGAAACATCCTTAATATATCCCGTTCCTTCTCAGCATCGCCGTCACTGCTGGCCAAAATTATCTGGTATCCTTTTTTAACCAGCTCTTCTTCTAATCCTTTTGCTACTTTCATGAAAAATGGATTTGAAATATCCGCAACAACAAAACCGATTGTATTGGTATTGTTACTCTTTAGACTTCTTGCCACTAAATTAGGACGATATCCTAATTCCGAAACCGCTTCCTCTATTTTCTTTCTTGCATCTGAACTTACCGGGTAGTTACTGTTTAATGCTCTTGAAACAGTTGTAATTGACAGCCCGGTGTGCTGCGCAATATCTTTAATTGTAATATTTCTTCCCATTGTTTTTTCCTTATAGTTAACGTTTTCTATAAAAATATAATACTTTATCATAACCTGATTGTCAATACTTATTTATGGGTTTTCTTTTCGTAACTTTCGGATACATATTATTTATCCCAACGATATTTTAAAGATACCGTAATTATAAGCATCCCGTTATAAATCAAGAGGGAGCAGCTGACTATTTCAGTTACCTCCCTCTCAGTCGAGTAAGCCAAAAGACGTTCCAGTGTGTGATAATCTTATAAAAGGCCAATAAATGCTTGGGGAGTATTTAACCGGATGTTTTTTATAAAATCTAAGTGCGGTTTGTGTAATCCACAATACTACGATTTTCGGTGTCAGATAACTTTATATAAAATATTGTAGATACAGATTCCAATAATAACTACATTTATATCAATAAAAAGTTTATCAACAACAGCAGATTCAATTTTCATATTAACTTTTCTTCCTATGATGGCACCCAAAATCCCCATACAAGACATTCCTAGAAGTACATATATATTAAAAACCGGTAATTTTCCACTAAATACGGCAAAGCATAAGCTTGCAAACTGCGAAAGCATGATTATATATAATGAATTCTGTGCTGCTTCTTTGCTTTTCATTGAAAAAAAGAAAGACAGAATTACAAGATTGAACGGTCCTCCTCCTATTCCCAAGAAAGCAGAAAAGAAACCAAGAACTACACCAACAATAATGCATACCGCAATACTTTTAATATGCAATGTATGAATAGAATGTTTTTTAATTGTATAGATCAACGTGCCAAAGGTTATAACTAATAGACACAATGCTTGAATAGAACCGATATATTCCGTATTTGAAAAACCGTAATTCAGTGCATCGAAAATATACTTGCCTGCAATCCCTCCAATAACTGCACCTATAGATACAGGAATTCCCGTTTTTAATTTTACCGTTGAATCTTTGGCCAATATAGCTTTATTTACGGAATATACGGACATAGTTAGTACAGTAAAACCCGAAAGAAAACTAATGGTTTCGGCATTCATAATTCCTAATGAGTCCAAAACCGGCTTTATGATAACTCCGCCGCCTATTCCGCAAATCGCGCCAAAAAATGATGCTATAAAGCAGATTAACATTACTATGGCATATATAATCATTTCTTTATCCTTCTTTAAAATCTCAAATGGATGCTAAAAGCATCCTTAAATTCTATGCCTGTACATCAATCAGAATTTTCATACTGGTTTCACTATTTTCATCTATGTATTTATAAGCTTCAAGATAATCTGTGAAATTGAAAGTTTTTGTCATGAGCGGTTCTAATTTTATTTTCTTCTCTTCCACCAGGCGAATGGCATCCACATAATCTTCATGCCTATACATCATTGTAGTATCTAAATTCAATTCATGATCATTTAATACGGCCAAATCAACATTTGCCATACCGGCATATACTGCTACTAGAATAATCGTACTTCCCTTTCTTGCATACTTAATCGCCTGTCCCATAGTTATATCATTACCGGCACAATCATAAATGACATCCGCCTTATCAGGACCAAAAGCATTAAGCATGGCATCTCCAAAATCTACATTCCTGGTATTATATATATAATCAGCTCCGCATTCTTTCGCTTTTTCCAGTCTGAACTGACTGATATCTGTTATCATAACGCTTTCTGCCCCTAACGCTTTCGCTGCCTGGGCAACAAGGATTCCTATTGGACCTGCGCCCAACACTGCAACTTTCATTCCTGTTATATCTCCGATACGTTTTACAGCATGAATCCCTACTGCCAGAGGTTCAATCATTGCACCCTCATCAAAACTCATATCGTCAGGCAGTTTCGTTACCTTAGCTGCCTCTACCACAAAGTATACGGAAGCTGCTCCTGTTGTCTGAAAGCCCATAACTTTCAATTCTTCACAAAGATTATATTTTCCATGGCGGCACGGATAACAGTTTCCACATACTACCTGCGGCTCTATCGTTACTTTTTCTCCAACCTTAAACTGTTTGACCCCTTCCCCAAGTTCTTCAATTTGTCCCGACACTTCATGCCCCTGGGTAACCGGATACTTTGTAAAAGGATGTTTTCCGTGATAAACATGGATATCACTGCCGCAAATCCCAATTTTCATAATTTTAACAAGAACTTGTCCGGATAAGGGCTTAGGTACCGGTATTTCATGAAATTCTATTTTCCCTGGTTCTGTCATTACTTGCTGAAGCATAGTTCGTTCCATTTTGTATCCTCCTTTTTTGTTTAACAATTTCTTATCTATTTTATGTTGTTAATTCACCTGCTTTTAAAGAAATTGTAATTAATACTCATTAATTCTGTTTAGTGAATAATCCATGGTTTTCAAAATAGCATTATCAAAATTCTTTTTTATATATTCTTCCTTTATTGGCTCATACTCGGGATTGTCCCATAAATTAATGAATTCATTTGGATCATTTTCCAAATTATATAATTCACCATATGGCTTACCATGATAATTAACAATTTTGTATTTTCCATCAAAATACATTGTACCAAAAATATCCTCATGAGTTCCTTTCATACAGTAATAATACTCTGAATAGACGGCATCCTTATGATAATCAGGAGAAGCTTTTCCGGTTAAAATCGGTACCAAGCTTTTTCCCTGCATATAAAACGGGATTTCATATCCTGCCAGCTCCATTATTGTAGGTGCAATATCTACTAATTCAACCAGAGCATTACTCCTAATTCCTTTTTTTATTTTTGATGGACAAGACATGACTAATGGTACATGTGTTAAAGCCTCATAAAAATATGCACCTTTCCAATAAAGTCCATGGTCACCCTGCATTTCTCCATGGTCACTCATATAAATTACTAAAGTATTATCTTTCTCGCCTATGGAATCGAGATAATCCATTAATCTTCCAAACTGGTCATCAAGCAATTCTATTTCCGCATAATAATCTCTGAATTTTTCGCGCTTATCTTCATCCGTCAGTGTCGGATAAGGGTCTGCCTGCCCATCCTGTCCTCCCTGGTAATAATCTCTTTGCTGATGAGGCGGCTTATTATCAAGCTCACCGTCTTTCCATAAAGGAAGTGGCATATCTTCTATTTTTAACCGGTCTTTATAAGCCTGCGGCGGATCAAGCGGCGGATGCGGGTCATAAGGATTTATACTAATTAACCACGGCTGTCCTTTCTCCCGGTTTTTCTCAATAAAATCAATTGCCATTTCTACGCACCAGGTAGTTTGATGAAATTCTGCCGGTACACCTACCGTTTTACCGGTAAAATTTGGATTGGGCTTAGGCGGCCAGGTTGCCATGCTGGTATATTTTCCGCCGTAAATTTCTTCCCATTTAATCCCTTTCTCTTTTAACCAGTTCTGATAATCATTCTCGCCGTTAGGCCAATCATCATTGGGATGTTCGCTCCATTTCATATATGTATAGCCGTCATCCGTTCTCTTTTCCATTCTCCCTTGTGCAGAAGTCAAATGCAGTTTTCCGGAAAGTCCGCATACATAACCTTGGTCCGCCAGCAATTTCGTAACTAATTTTTCATCTTTTGAATAGGTATCATTTCCATTAAATGATGCCTTAGTAGTTCTGGGATATCTTCCCGTTAAAAAGCACGAACGACTTGGAGTACATACCGGCGCTTGCGTATATGCTCTTGTAAATGCCACCCCTTCCTTAATCAATTTATCTATATTTGGCGTTCTAAGATATGTATTTCCAAGACTATGTATCGTATCCCATCTTTGCTGATCTGTACAAAACCAAATAATATTTAAAGGTTTATTATCCATTTTTATACCCTTTACATATCACATACTCGACTGTGATACTGCCACACAAAAACAGGTTGAATCATTCTTATGCGGCATTTCCTTTCTGATTATATTTTCTTTCAACTTTACCGGCCGGATACTGCCCTATGTTATCTCATAAAAATAAAGTGAATTATGCTTTCTTATTCATTTTGTGAAGATGCTTTTTCTTTACACTTACCCTCCAATCATAATCAGTACAAACCTAATCTTTTATACAATTCTATCGGGGCTTCATTCTCATCCATCAGCTTCTTCATTGCTTCTGTCATTTTTCGCTCAACTTCATTATCTTTTAATGGATGAATCTGCTCCGGATCTTTATCCAAGTCAAATAAAATATCTCCGTATTTCATATGTTCTTCAAACATATAACAAGTATTTTTAGGAGATGTCCTCCCACTGGCAGGAATTTTCATAACTGGTGCTCCTTTGGTAAATCCAAATTTTTCAACCAGTACTTTCTCCGTACCCTCCAGTTCTTCAATGGAAAAAGGCTCGAACATATGAAGCGGTAAAAGTGTATAGTTATTTAACAAACCTTCATTTGCACTTCTTCCTGCTCTCATGTAGACGTAATGGCCATCCGTAATATTTACATGCTTTCCGAAATAGCCAAAAAGAATATAATTATGAATTCTCTGATGATTTTTTATAATCGGAAGCAAAGAGTTACCCAACATATCTTTGGGCTTATCTATATGAAAATAGTCCAAAATAGTTGGTGCTATATCAATTGTCTGGGCCAACTCTTTTCTTCTTTCTCCAGCCAGACCAATTTCAGGATTCCATAGGAAAAAAGGTGTGTGTACTATTTCCTCATAATTAGGTTGATAATTTTTTCCGAAAAAACCATGTTCTCCAAGCATATATCCATGATCTGTATTTACAATTAACATGGTATCCTTCCACATATCATGTTCATCCATAAAATCCAGTATTTTTCCTAAATAATTATCGCACATTGACAGTACAGCACGGTAATTCATCCCAGCCTCATTTACTTCTTTCGCATTCTGTTCGACTTCACCATAAAGCGGCCAGTCATACTCTATCTCTTCTTCTGAATAAAGCTTTTTATATTTATCAGGAACAAAATACGGTTCATGAGGGTCGAAATACTCAATATGTAAATACCAGTTGTCATTATCCACATTGTCTTCCAGAAACTTCATACCTGCACGAAAAGTCTTATAATGGGGATGATTCTCTTCCGGTATCATCTCCGTTCGGTTGACCATATCCTGCCTGTGTAAATCGATATTATGTGTGAATCCTTTCGTTTTACCGATCCAGAAATCTCCTTCCTGTCCGCGTATCATTTCACACGATGAGAATTTTGTAAGATACGTACTTCCGCCTTCCTGCCAGTAATGCGCATGATCCGTTACACAATGTGAATATATTCCATGCTTTCCGAGAATTGCCGGCATCGAATCATCAAAAGGTTCTAACGGACCCCAGCACCGGTGCATAAAATTATATCTTCCTGTATGAAGTTCTCTTCTGGCAGGCATGCATGGCAGACTTCCCACATAAAAAGAATCAAAAATAACAGTATATTCTTCCAATCTTTTAAAATTTGGTGCAATGGTCTTAACATCGCCATAACAAGGAAGATATTTACGGTTCAGTGAATCATACATAATAGTTATCGCTCTCATTATTAATACTCCTTAACTCCCATCTGCGTGCTCTGCATGCAGATAATCAAGATAATGAAATTACATTTTACCATTCCTTCACTTTACTACCACCATTTAATCAAATCAGTTACTTCATTTCGTAACGTTACAAATTCAGGTACCGCTATATCTCTCGGACGCGGCAAATCGTTTGTGATTACCCTTTTAACCGTAGTCGGTTTATTGGTTAGAATCATGATTTTATTACCAAGATATACAGCTTCTTCTATATTATGTGTAATGAATATTACCGTAGTCTTTGTCAACTGCCATAATTTCACCAGCTCATCTTCCAATTTAAATCTCAATTCTATGTCTAATTGTCCATATGGTTCATCCATTAACAGTAATTCCGGTTCTGTTGCAAATGCACGCGCTATGCTGACTCTCTGAAGCATACTTGCTGACAATTGTTTGGGATAATAATCCTTATACTTTATTAGTCCTACAATCTCAAGGTATTTGGCCACCAGCTCTTTTTTCTTTTCTTCCGGTACCCGTTTTATATCCAGACCGAATCGGACATTCTGCTCGACTGTTAACCAAGGCATCGTGGAATTTCCTTGAAAAATATATGCGATGTTGTTCTTTTTCGGATTTACAGGCTCCTCATTCAAAAGAATTTCTCCTGCGGTAATATCATAAATTTTAGTCAGACTGTTTAAGAATGTTGTTTTACCACATCCCGTAGGGCCAACAACACATAATAAATCTCCATCATTCACATTAAAGGAAACATCATTTAAAACCAGTAAATCGCCAAATTTCTTGGTAAGATGATCAACTCTAACTTTAACTTTTTCGCTCATTTTTACCTCACTTATAATGTGCTGTCCATAACAGATGTAATTTCTTTTCTCAATCTTAAGAATTCCGGTGATACCAAATTTCTGGGTCTTGGCATATCAATTATATATTCTTTCTTTATCGTCGCAGGACAGTTACTTAATACTAAAATCCTGTCTGCCAAATATATGGCTTCTTCAATATTATTTGTAACAAAAATGACAGTTCTTCTTTCTGCTTCCCAAATTCTCTGTAATTCCTGCTGCATCAGATAGCGCGTCTGGGCATCCAATGCGCCGAAAGGTTCATCCATCAGCATAACTTCGGGTTCATTACAATAAGCTCTGGCAATTCCTGCTCTTTGCTTCATGCCACCGGATAATTGTACCGGGAAAGAATGCTCAAAGCCCTCAAGGCCTACAAGATTTATATATTTCTGTGCTTTTTCCTGTCTTTCTTTTTTTGAGACTCCGGCCATCTTTGGTCCAAATTCAACATTTCCGATTGTGGTTAGCCACGGAAAAAGCGCTGTTGACTGAAATACTACTCCTCTTGTTGAATCCGGCTTCTTAACGGTTTTCCCCTGAACATGAATCGTTCCGGACGTAGTCTCTTCAAAACCTGCTATCAGATTAATAATTGTTGTCTTTCCACATTGTCCAGGCCCAAACAGCACCAAAAACTCATTTTCTTTGGCCTGTAAATTAAAATCATTAACAACATCCGCTTTACCATTTGGAGTAACAAATGATTTACACACATTTGTACATTCTATTACATGCTTTACTTCCCGCTTTTGTTCCAACGGCATAATACCTCCTCCGCCTTTCTCATAATAATTGCAAGAATAAATCCAACGGCACCGATCATAACAATGCCACTCATAATCTGGACCATATCATTATTATTCATTCCTGCTACGATCATCCAGCCAAGTCCTTCTGAGGAACGCACCATTTCTGCTGCAAGAACGGTAGCCCAGCTGCTTGATAATGCTACCTGAAGACCTGCAAAAATATTAGGAACTGAGGACGGCAGTACGATTTCAAAAAAGATCTGTCTTTCACTTGCCCCCAGCATTTTAGCAGCATTTACAACGGTCATATCTACACTCTTTGCTCCAGCCCATGAATTTAAAGTCGTATTAGCAAAAGATGCTAAAAAAATCAAAAATATTTTTGCACTTTCACCAAGTCCGAACCAGATAATAGAAATAGGGATCCATGCGATTGGTGGAATAGGTCTGATAATACGGAACAAAGGTTGAAAAATTGCTTCAGCCATCTTATACCACCCCATCAATACTCCTAATATAATACCGACTAATGCACCAATGGTAAAACCTATCATTACACGAAACAGACTATATCCTACATGAACGATAATACTATGCTTGCCGACAGTTCCTATTATCCCATGGAATACTGCAAGTAAAACCTCTATTGGTCCCGGTATTAAATTGCCTGCCAATGTCATTTTGGTGGCCCAGAACCAGAATAGTAAAAATAAACCAATCGATATACAAGCAGCTGTAGCATCTACTATTCTATCCGGCATTTTATTTCTTTTACTCATCTGCATTCATTCCTTTCGCTACTTTAATTTCAATGGCATGCAAAATAGCATCAAATACCGCTCCTACAGCTCCTATTGCAATCATACCTACAATAATGATATCAGGTTTCGAAATCGATCTTGCTTGTTGAATCATATATCCTAATCCTTTTGTAGAGGCCAATAATTCCGCCGCTACAAGTGCAGTCCAGGATGTTCCGAGTGCCACTCTAAGTCCTGTAAAAATCATTGGTGTTGCAGTAGGTAATGCTATTTTAAATAATTTTTGTGCATCAGAGGCTCCAAATACATCTCCTACCCACATATGAACATCCTGCGTTTGCTTGATCCCTGTATAAGAATTAACAATACAGGCAATTAAGGCTCCAAGGAAAATAACTAAGGCTTTCGAAGTAATCCCTATACCGAATAACAATATAAACATAGGAATCCATGCAAGACCTGGAATCGGTCTGATAAGATCAAAAAGCGGTCTTACTAACCGATCCACCCATTTATTCCACGCCATAGCTATTCCAAGCAAAGTTCCGGTAATTGCTCCGAGTGCATATCCCATGAAAGCAACCTTTAAACTGGCTATTAAGTGCTGCTGCAATGTCGCTCCATCCGGCGTCTTTTCATATAATTTTTCAAAGAATGTTTTCATTACTTTAACGGGTCCCGGAAAGACTTTTTGCGATTTCAAATGTAAAACATCAATACATAGATACCAGATTAGTATTACAAAACAGATTGACAGTATGGATACAACTAAATACTTCTTCTCTGCTTTTTTAATTTTTTCTTTCATAATTGATGTCCCTTCTAAAAATTGTTTTTCATTGGCTCTATCAGAATAAAATACTGATATTATCATAAAGAATAGAATATCTGCATTCATCTAACAGAGCCTTACCCTATTTTTAAGTTTTAAGAATTAATAATATTACCTGCCCAAACGTTCTTTGATCTTTTCAATTATTAATGAATTAAGACTTGCTTGAATATTAGGATAATCTTCCGATTCAATCATTCCTTGATTAACAAAGAAATCTCCAATGTCAACCATAAATTTTCCAAATGGATAAGAATCTGTTAATAAGGTATCAAACGTATGATACGTCTGCTGCTCTATTTCACTATCCATATCTGCATCCGTATATGTAATTCCTTCTTCTACATACCAGCGCATTGCTGTATCTTTGCGGTAATTAATATCTTTTACAAGATCTTCGCAAGCTTTGTAGTAGCATTCCAAAAACAGTTCAACATCCTCAGGTCTTTCTTCCATTACAGAATTCTGAGTAAAAATTGTATCGACGATTGGACTGTCAGAAATCAAATTAAAATCGCATACTTTGACATAATCAGAATTAGAATCTAATTGACTTGAATACGGAGGTTTTGTTGCAATCATATCTCCTTCTCCAGTAATGAAAGCCTGATATGCCTGCGCATATTCCATTGAAACCATATTAAAATCACTTGAAGTCAAACCGACAGATTCAATATATTTAATAGCCTGATAATGCGCTGTAGTGGAAAGCGGTCCAAGAATGGAACTTCCCTTTAATGTTTCTGCACTTCCAATAATACCATTATTATTACCTGCTTTTGCAATTTCACTGTCGGCACGCGCATATATTGACTGTCCAGCAGTCGTTATACATCCATCTCCAACATAGGTATACATTCCCGTTGCCAGTCCGTAAACTGAAGCCATCCCACTTACCGCCATATCCAAGTCTCCAGCAGCCATAGCTTCATTAATAGGCGCACCTGTTGCAAAAATTTCAATTTGTACATTAAGTCCCGCATCTTTAAAATAACCTGCAATATCAGCCTGATGCACAGGCAATCCCAAAGCATTTGCCATTGTTCCAATAATCAGTTTTTTCCCGGACGAGGTAGGCGTTTTTGCAGAAGTTGAATCATCTGTTGATGTAGCCGTAGTTGAATCACTTTTTAAATTTTTTGTATCATTCGGATTGCCAGAACATCCCACCGTCATGATTGCTACTAATGTTAGCATTAAAAATAATTTTTTCATTTTTTCCTCCTGTTGATTTTGATTTTTTAAATAGTATGTTATGCATACGTATGCATTATTGTGAAAATATTAAGAAGTCTGACAGACTTCTTGAATACGTATTCACATTTCATACTTTACACCTTTTTAGTGAATTTGTCAATGAAAAATTATAAAACAATTAATTTATGCCGTCACTTCTTATATTTTATCCAAACATCATTATCTTTTTTATGCATTATCACCAATTCGGATTCAATTTATTATATACCTACTTCAACGTTGTATCCCTTAGTATTAGTTGCGGTTTTATCCATTCTCCAATTGTTCCCTGCTTGTTTTCAATTTTATCAATTAAAAAAGAGCATGCTTTGGGAATCATTTCTTCCGTATTAACGTGAACTGTTGAAATAGCAGGTCTAATCCAGCTAACTAAAGGTATATCATCCATACCAATAAGCTGTACTTCATTCGGGACATTGATATTAAGATCTCTTAATGCATTATATACTCCTATTGCAATTGTATCATTATAGGAAAATATTGCAGTCTTATTATTAATTAATCTCTTGTGATTTTCCATAATCGTTTCATAAGCAGAAGGAATCATCAAATTACAATAAAGAATGTCGTTCTCAGTTATTTCATATTGATATTCTCTTAAACCTCTGCAAAATCCCTGATATCTTCTTCCTGCATCATCGGCTTCTTCTTTTACCGTAATAAAGATTTTCTGGTAATCTTTTTGCTTTCCAAAAAATTTTCCGGCTAAATACCCGCCATACTCGCTGTCTGAAAAGCAATAATTTATATTTTTTCTTATCTGTTGTTCTGTGTTCATTATAAAAACGCATGGGATTTTATTTTCTTCAATTAATTGCATTTCTGTATTACTTAATTCCAGTTTTAATACAATGAAACCATCCACCTTACGTCTTTTAATAATTCTTTCAAAAGATGAAAAATCACTGTTATTATCATTATTAATAACCATAATATCATAATCATATTGAGCCATTTCTTTTTGGATCTTATCATAAAGGTGTGCAAGCATCATATTCGAATTCATGTCAATAAAATGCTTTGGAAACAATATACCAATTGTTCCCGTCTTATTCATTTTAAGTCCTCTAGCCTGACTGTTTAAAGCAAAACCATATTCCCCCGCTTTTTGCTGAATGATTTTTCTTTTTTCTTCCGGTACCAATGAACTGTCATTCATTGCGCGTGAAACCGTAGATTGTGAAACCCCTATCAACTTTGCAAATTCTTTTGACGTAATCATCGCTTAATCCCTCTCTTATTATAAATATTTTTTCAGCAAACTACTGCTTCACAGTACTTGTCAATTTAAACAGACTATACAAAACACCAATAACGATGTTTAATTTATATGTAATTATACATAATGAAATGTGTAATGACAAGTCTCTGGATCATATGATCTCTAAATGATAAATTAATTCATAAAACCATTATCCAAGTCATCAAGCTAAATTTAATACAAAAAGCAGACGAATCAAATCTGTTGATTTTGATCGTCTGCTTTTTACTAAGTTTAATCCTGACTCCCTATTTAATTCAGGATCAAAACTAAATAATGCTCTAAGCGGAATATTATCCACCAAAAATTTACCGCAATTAAAGCATACCCGGAAAATTCTTATCCATCCTTAAGTCCTTACTAATAGGAACTGCGTCACAGGTATCAATATAATGTTCCAATAACCTCTCTTTCATCTGCATTATGATTTCACTGTATTTTACATCGTCAATCCGGTTATCTGTTTCCAAAGGATCCTTATTTAGATCATAGAACTCATCCTTTTCATAAAGCCTCTTTATATATTTATAGTCCTTCGTCCTGCACATGATAGCCTTGCCGTTATACATCTCATCCGAATATTGCAAAAATTGCCTTGGGTAGTATAGTCTGGCAGGTACCGGCTCTCCCTGACCCCCGCTTTCCTTGCAATGTTCTTCCCCTTTACGGAAACCGCCTTCACAGAATACGGCATCCCTTACTTTTTCTTCTTTGCCCATCAAATAGGGAATTAATGATCTGCCGAAATTATTACAATGTTTTTATGTTTATTCATAAGCTACCTCTGATTACTTCTTTTTATCATATCAGCTATCTGCATCATTCTGGGGAGACATGCTTTGAAAAACTCTTTATATCCCTCACACAGATAATTTTTATACAATTCATTACCGGTTTTAAATCTGCTCCTTTGGCAGCCGCCTCTGCAGATTCCATAATATTCACATTGTTTGCATTCCTGGGTTAATTTAAATGATTCTTCTATAAATCTTAATTCTTTTCTTTTTTCATCCATTACAGCTATCGTCGTATCATTCATATTTCCTAATTTATATTCATCCAGCATATAAAAATCACAGGGATAAACACTGCCGTCTGCTTCTACTACATATTGGATTCCACAGGTTCCCCGCTGGTCACAGGCTTCCGCCCCCCTGCCCAGAAGTATACCGATATAATTTTCAAACTGCCTGATAAAGGGCTGTTTGTCCATTTCCAAATCGTGAAACCACCGGTTAAACAAATCCGTCAAAAACTTTCCATATTCTATCGGAAGCAGGGAATATTCATACTTTCCCGGTTTTTCATATAAAGGATCCAGACAGGCTATATACTGTTGGTAATCCCAACCATTATTTTTGTAGAAATCATAAATTTCATCAATTCGTCCGGCCACTTCCCTGTGTACCACCGTCAGAACATTATAATCCACACCGTATTTATTAAGCAGCCCGGCAGCTTTTATAATTTGTTCATAAGTCGTATTTCCCGACTTTGTATGACGGTATTTATCATGAATATCCTGGGTTCCGTCAACCGATAAACCTATGAGAAAATGATTCTCTTTAAAAAACCGGCACCATTCTTCGTTTATATTTAATCCATTGGTCTGCAGGGCATATTCGACTCTTATATGCTTTCTGTTATAATGTTTCCCATACTCAATTACCTTGCGGAAAAAATCAATACCTGCCAGAGTAGGCTCCCCGCCTTGAAATGCAATGGAGCAAAAACCCTCTGAATGCAGTATTGTTTTACGCATCACATTCTTTAAGGTATGGTCACTCATAATTCCAAATGACGGAATGCTTCTCTTATTCTGTTCATCACAGTAAAAGCAGTAATCACACTTCATATTACAATTACCGGAAGCCGGTTTTATCAAAACACTCATTGGCGGCATTTCATTTCTCCTCACTACATATGCATATTTTTATTAAATCTAAGGCTCACAATTTTATTACATTTACTTTTTTATTATATATATAAATCACATTAAATACAATAATATGTCTCCAATCAATTTCTCAATTTCTATCTTATCTGAACTGCTTTGACATACATTTTGACATATAACTAAGTTAAAAAAGCCATTTACTTTCTTCCTTACATTTGGGTACTGTTTCCCACAACCCGGACAGCGGTAAAGGTTCCGGCATTATGACTGCATATATTTTTTAATGTTATACACACAAATCAACATAATAACAATAATCATCCACCGGAACAATCGGTCAACCGCTGCATTGTCAATTTTTTTGTTGATTTTTCTTCCAATGGCCCCACCAAATATTCCTGCGCAGACCATCCCAATCAAAAGCATTGTATTATATTCCGGTACCTTTCCTGTAATAACAGTAAGTGTAAAATTAGCTATTTGTGAAAACATAATAATGATTAAAGAATTTTGAGCGGCCTCTTTTGTTTCCATTGAAAATAAGTATGACAGAAGAATAAGATTAAACGGCCCTCCTCCAATTCCAAGAAAAGAAGAAAATACGCCCAATAACAAGCCCGCAAGCCCGCAGACGAACCCGCCTGACAAGTGATGGGTACGGATTTTACGTTTATTCATGGTATAAAGCAGTGTCCCAAATGTCAGTACAAACAGACCTGCCGCCTGTATTGAGCCTATAAAGTCAATATCTATAAACGCAGCCTTTAATAGGTGAAATAATTGGTTTCCTATTATTCCGCCTGCAGCCGCTCCGATGGAAACAGGAATGCTCGTCTTCCTATCTACGCAGGAATCTTTTGAATAGATTGCTTGAATTGTAGAATAAGAAGACATAAACAAAACGGTAAGTCCGGACAAAAAACCAACCGTTTCCACACTTAACACTCCTAATGAATCCAGTACCGGTTTGATAACCACCCCGCCGCCGATACCGCAGACTGCCCCTATTACGGATGCCAGCAAGCTGACCGCAATCATTGCAAAATAAATAAAAAACATTTCGTCTTCCTCAATTAATATGTTGAAATAATTACTCCTTGCCCGGAATGTATCTGTAACACTCCGGGCACAAACCCAGCATTTGTTAATTACTGTAAATACACACAATTTACCGTTATCTAAATATGTTTTCGTTCTATTCTCCGGCTTCGGCAGTTTTATCCCCAGATGCTTTCCTATTCAGTTCCGTACGGATCTGCTGTATCATCTCATTGTCAATATTGTATAAAATGATTGCAATTGCAGATATGACAGTAAGGATTGCAGGCAGTCCAAACCTAAGAAAAACAATAGTATTCCTTACCGCAGCCGTAGGTTCAACATTAGCCACATACCCGGCAAGAGCCATTACAAAACTGGCCAGAAAACCGCCCAGAGCAGTGCCAAGTTTATTTGTAAATGTCAGAGATGCTGTAATCGTACTGTTACCGCGTATGCCAAATTTCCATTCCGAATAATCAACGCATTCCGGAAGCATGGACCAGCCGAGATTTGACGGAAACCGTGAAAAAAAGCTGAACCAGCCCAGCCCAATGCAAAGCATGGTAGCCGTAACATTAGGCTTAAAGCACAGCAGCACAAGTGAAACTGCACTGATTAAATCACACGTAATATAGATGCGCTTTTTACCAAATATTTTAGCTAACGGCGGCATAATGACGATAACTGCCACAGATGCCAGGATAGAAATAAATGAAGTTATGGTGACCAGATCCATTCTGTTTAAAATATATTTAAAGTAATATACATTGACTGCGGAAGAAATGGAACTCGCCAGCAAAATACAGAAAAAGGATACTAAAAGAGATAAAAGGGAACGGTTTCCTACAATTATCTTCATCTGGTCGGAAAACTTTACTTTATTTTCTTTGCTTACCTCCGGTAAGGTGGAAAAATTATCATATTTCTTAGCACTTGAAGCACAAATATAGAAGGAAACAGTCAGGGTAATGCCGCACAAAGCCCCAAACCAGGCCCAGCCGATACGCCCGCCGCCGCAGGCCTCAACAATATTCAAACCAAAGCTGGTTATAATCAACTGCGCGATAATGCCCATTCCCTGTTTCAGCGATACAATGACATTACGCTGGTTAGGATCCTGAGAAATTACAGGTGTAAGGGAATGATAGGGAATATTGGCAAAGTCAGAAAATGTTGAGTAAAGAATATAAGTAATGTATACATAAACTACCTTTGCACTTTGACTAAGGTCCGGTGTGTAAAATACCAGAAAGGTAAATAAACCCAGCAACGGCGCTCCAACAATAATCCATGGACGGTAACGGCCCCAGCGGGTACGGGTACGGTCTCCCAATATACCCATAAGAGGATCGGTAACCGCATCAAAAATACGGGTAACAAGCATAACCCCGGAAACAACGAGGGCAGAAATTCCCATGATATCCGTATAAAAGTAATTAAGAAATGTCATCATCAGAATAAAAGGAATATTGGAGCCGAGTCCGCCGAAAGAATAACGGATTACCTCCGAGGTAGTAGCTTTTTGAAAATTATTGTTTTGCCCTTCTCCGCTTTTTTTCATGAATAAATATCCTCCTAATTTTATTTTACCGGCCTTTTTACACCGATAAATTCACATTATACAGTTGCTGCCTTTTTCCATTAATAAAGTCTTATAGTTTTCCCCATTTAACTATAAGGATCAGACTCCAAGTCTGTCAAAAAGCTCTTTTGGTGCGTCATTTTTCTCCATGTATTCTTTAATATAACCTAACATGTTCCGGCGTACTATCTCATTATTAATTTCAACCGTCTGATGCGGGTCTTTCTCCAAATCAAATAGTTTTGAACCAAAGGAGGTCGTATCTCCCATTCTGTTGACCGCCTTTATTTTAAGTACCTTACATCCCTTCGTAAATTCAAACGGCTCTGCCAGTTCCAGTTCCTGCAGCTCAGACGGCTGAAACATTTGCCGCATATGGGCCGGCATTAAGGTATATTCATAAACGGGCATATCCGGATTGGCCGCCGAATGCATATATACGTATCTTCCATCCGTCACGTTTACCTGGCTTCCATGATAGCCAAAAATTGCATAATTCCTGACAGACTCATCCTTTTTCATAACCTGAAAGAGAGGTTTTCCCTCCATGTCCTTTGGAATTTCCATTCCGAAGAATTCTAAAAGTGTCGGAGCGAGGTCAATGGTTTGAACCAGTGAATCCCTCTTTTGCCCGGCACATTCCTGTATTCTCGGATCGTAAATATATAGCGGCACATGTGCAATTTCATTATAAACAGGCATTGCTGTCTTTCCCCACCAGCCATGTTCCCCAAGGAGGAAGCCGTGGTCTGTATTCACAATGAGCATGGTATCTTTCCACATATCGTATTTATCCATGAGATCAAGTACCTTGCCAAGATATCTGTCACACTTTGACAATAAGGCGGCATATTCATACCTTACATGCTGTACCGTTGCTTCCTCTTCCATAACAGGTGCATAAGGCGGCCAGTCTGCCTCCGCATCACCGGCGAAATGGTGCGGATATAACTCCTTATCCGCCTTTAAAGTGTAAAAGGGTTCATGGGGGTCAAAAGTTTCAATCTGTAAAAACCAGTTATCCTCACAATGGTTTGTTTCAATGAATTCTATACCGCTGGCGAAAGTTACTGCCTGTGAAGTCTTTTCTTCCGTGTCCATATTTCTGCGGTTTATAACATCATGAGAGAGCATTGCCGCATAAGCCGGGTATGCGAGCATATCTCTTTTTCTTACAAATACGGTATCTTTATCGTATTCGTATCTTAAATCTGTCTTCCAAAGATCCCCTTCCTGACCTCTTGCTATCTCCCAGGAAGAATACCTGTTATGGTAGGTTGCACCCCCATCTTCCCAATAGTGCTGATGGTCACTTACAAGATGTGTATAAACGCCTCCTTTCTTTAAGATCTCCGGCATGGAATCATCATAAGGTTCCATAGGTCCCCAGCTTCTGTGAAAAAAATTAATGCGTCCTGTATGCAGCTCCCGCCTCGCAGGCATACATGGCATACTTCCTACATAACAATTATCAAATTGCACCGTCTTTTTTGCCAGTCGCTTAAAATTCGGTGTAATCGTCCAGTCACATCCGTATGATTCCAGCATTTCCCTATTTAAAGAATCATACATAACCATTATTGCTTTCATTTCGCCCTTCCTTTCATTATGTTTATTTTAAAAACGTTTTCAAAATTTGAAAACGTTTTTAATTTGCGTCACATAAATAATTAATACTTTCCAAAACAAAAATATTAATTATTTTCTTTATAAATTAATTTCTTTATTAACTTATTAATTAAGCTCCGGCAGCTTTCTGACAGATCCTCTTAAAATATATTGCGTTTTAAAATTTTTCGATGCAGATTCGATCTGTTTTCCCTGAAGTCTGTCAATTAATTTCATAGCAACCGATTCACCCATCTCCATAGCGGGCACATAGTAACAATTTATCTGGGGCAGCATCAAGGCCCCCTCGCCCTTTTTATGTTCTACCGCAATCAGCGAAACATCCTCAGGTACATTAATATTCATGGTATTTAATGTGCTTACGACCTTTATCGCATTATCGACTGTACCGCATATAATTCCGGTACATTTTTCTTTCACAATATATTTATCAAGTATATCAATAAGGATATTTATATCGCGGTTATCAAAATCTGCAAAAAAGAGCATAAGAGAAAAATCATTGTATTTGGATTCTATGCTGCTTTTCAGTTTATTAATTGCCTTTGAATGATACCTGTCTGCCAGGAAAAATATTTTCCGGTGTCCGCTTAGATAGTATTGTTCCATCATGTCAAACATGTATTCCTGGTACTGTGCATATACATTCAATCCGGCTTCGTGAAATTTTTGCCCGATGTATCCCACCGGAAAATCACTGTCTAAAATGTTTGACAGCGCTGATTCCAACCTGTCATCACTTGGTACATTCAGTACAATCAAACCGTCAATCCTGCTTTGGTTGACATAATCCCAAAACTTCGGTTTGCTCTTACTGCTTTTATAATATTCTTCTACTTCATTAATTAACAGAAGGCTGTAGTTACTTTTACTGATTACTTTATCTATCCCTCGCAAACATTCGATCAAATAACCATCATCAAACATTGTGGTCCCCAGAAATGGTGAGTAGACACCGATCATACCGGAAGTACGCTTTACAAGCCCGCGGCCAAATTGGCTTGGCTGATAATCATAGTATTCCAGTGCTTCTTTTATGGCTTTTACTTTACTCTCCTTAACACCGCCATAGTTATTGATTACCCTTGAAACTGTTGCAGTTGATACCCCGGCTCTTTTCGCCACATCATGTATTGAATTTCTCATTTCATACCCCTTAAAAACGTTTTCAAAAAAAGTTAACAAAAACAAATATTGAATTTTATTATATATGGTTTTTGTTTTATTTACTATTGCCAGATTCAATAAATTTACATTCTTCTTTTTAGTCATTTTCACAAACTCACAAGGTATGATCCCATTACAAATTGTCATACTTAATATTTTGCAGTATTAATTGCTTGTCGGTACACTAGAGTGTGCCTACAAATTGTTTCTACAATCAATTGCTCAGGATGAATTTTCAGTCTGCAAGGCAGAGGAAGGGGACGCAGCGAAGGCAGCAGCAAGTATGCTACGTTGACTGATGACAACGCAGCCAGACAGTACACTAATAGATTTAATATAATCAAAAGATCTATTCTTTTACTATGAATATTTTATTAAGTTTAAAATATTCATGAATATAATGACAATCATTAAGCTAATAAACAGGCATTCTACTGTCTTTGATTTAATTTTTTTATTTATCCGGTGGCCGAAAAAACCGCCCAAAATTCCGCCGGCTGACATAAGTATTAATATACCCAGGCTGAAAGACGGTATTGTTTTCAATATGATCGAATGTAACAAGCTGCTTATTTGTGAAAAAAGTATTATGTATAACGAATTCCGGACTGCCGCCTGGGTCGGCATTGAAAAAAAATAATATAAAATGATAAGATTGACCGGACCGCCTCCGATACCTAAAAAAGAAGACATAATTCCAAGAAGTGCCCCTATCAGGATGCAGGCTCCCAGGTTTTTTACCCTGAGGGTAGGAATGCGGGATTTAAATACTGTATAAAGCAAAGTACCTGCCGTAATTATTATCAATGCAGCTGCCTGGACGGCACCCACCGAATTTTGATCATACCGGCTTATCATAGATTGGAAAGCCGCTTTGCCGAGGATTCCTCCAACTGCCGCCCCAATTGCTAATGGCGTCCCAATTTTAAAATTAATACTGTTTTTCTGGGTTATTCCTGAGACTACAACGGTATACGCACTCATGGAAAGTACCGTACATCCGGATAAAAAACTTATTGTTTTAACATCATAAAGCCCGATAGAATCCATTACCGGCTTTATAATTACACCTCCGCCTATTCCACAGATTGATCCAATTATGGATGCTAAAAAGCATATCAGTAAAAGTAAAGCATATATCATCTGTTTATCCTTTCCGCTTCCTGGCAACGCAACGCACGAAAAGATACGCTTATGCCGCACCCTTGGCCGCATAAGCCTCTCCTTTCACTTTAGGCTGATCTATATATATAAAAGCCGGCCTTATTTTCTGATGTATTTATTATAATCCTCCGTCAGGTTAAACCGGTCATACTGCTCAATCGGCGCATCGTTTTCCACCATGAGCCGGAGCATGTTTTCAATCATACGCTGCTCCGTCTTATTATCTTCTATGGGTTCTGTCTGAGCCGGATCCCTATATAAATCGTAAAGTCTTGTCCCGAACTTCCATTTTAACGCAGTATCACCGCTTGCATCCTCCCGGGATTTTATTTTCATAAGAGGAAATCCTTTTGTAAAGGAAAATCCCTGTGATTTTTCCATTGTAATAATTTCATCCAGTGAGAAAAATGTCCTCATGTGGGTCGGCATAAGCGTATAATTGTAAAGAGGCATATTATCACTGTTATAGTCCCTCATGTAAACATACCTGCCATCCGTAATATTTACCTGTGCCCCATGTAATCCAAACAATACATACTCATGTGCGGTTCTGTCTTCTTCCAAAACCTCCTTTAAATTCAAGCCTTCCATGTCTTTGGTTTTGTGGATATCAAATGCTCCTAAAATAGTTGGTGCAAGATCAATGGTCTGAACCAGGGCATCCCTTCTTTCTCCTGCTTTTTTACTGCGGGGGTCCCAGATAAATAACGGAATATGGACATTTTCATTATAAAACGGGTGTACGCATTTCGCCCATAAATCATGTTCCCCAAGCAGGAAGCCATGGTCCGTATTAACTATCAGCATGGTATCCTCCCACATCCGGTACTTATCCATATAATCCAGAAGCCTGCCAAGATTGTAATCACACATGCTAAGAAGCGCGGCATACTGCTTTCTGCAATGACCGACCTGTTCCGGTGTCTCTTCAACCTGTTTATAATCCGGCCAGTCAAACAAAGGCCCGTCGTAATGATGTGGATACATCTCTTTATACTTATCCACCGCATAAAAAGGTTCATGGGGATCAAAGCATTCCCAATGGAGAAACCAGTTGTCTTCTGCCCTGTTCTTATCAAGGAACTCAAATCCCAGTTTAAAAACTTCTGTCTGCGGCTGCTCTTCTTCGTTCCTCATATAAGACCGGTTTACAACATCCTGCTTCCAGGCTCTGCCTAAGTGTTCCGGTATTTCAGGAGCTTTTACGGAAGCTTTCCATCTGTCACCTTCCTGTCCCCTGACTATTTCCCAGGTATCATATCTGTGGTGATAGGTTGCTCCTCCGTCTTCCCAATAATGCTGGTGGTCACTGATCATATGCGTATATACGCCATTTTTCCGGAGAATTTCCGGCATCGAATCATCATACGGTTCAATAGGTCCCCAGGATCGATGCAGAAAATTCAGCCTGCCGGTATGTAATTCTCTTCTGGCAGGCATGCAGGGTAAACTTCCTGCATAACAGTTATCAAATGTAACTGCTTTTTCCGCCAGCCTCGCAAAATTAGGCGTCTTGGTCCAATCACAGCCATAAGGCTGTAAGAAATGCCGATTCAGGGAATCAAACATCAACATAATAACTTTCATACTTCTTTTCCTTTCCCTTGTTTACCACCACTTTATCAAGTCCGTTATCTGATTTCTAAGCGCTACAAACTCCGGCGCCGCAATATTTCTTGGCCTTGGTATGTTATTATCCAGGGTAGTTTTAACTTTTGTAGGTTTGTTGGTTAATATCATGGTATGTTCTCCAAGATATACGGCCTCCTCAATATTATGAGTTATGAAAAGTACTGTTGTTCCTGTTCTTTTCCATAGTTTGACCAGTTCATCTTCTAACTTGAACCGGAGCTCAATATCCAGTTGTGCATAGGGTTCATCCATTAAAAGCAGCTCCGGTTTGGTTGCAAATGCTCTTGCAATCACAACCCGCTGGAGCATGCTGGCCGAGAGCTGGCTGGGATAATATTTTCTGAAATCCGCCAGGCCCACAATATCAAGCACTTCCTCCACGCTTTCCCTTTTTTCCTTTTCCGGTATATTTTTTATATCCAGTCCAAAGGAAACATTCTGCTCCACGGTCAGCCAGGGCATGGTGGAAGTCTCCTGGAAAATATAAGCTATGTTATGTTTCTTTAAATTTACAGGTTCGTTATTTACCAGAATTTCTCCGGAAGTAATATCATACAGTTTCGTCAGACTGTTTAAAAATGTGGTTTTTCCGCATCCGGTAGGCCCCACAACACAAAGCAGATCTCCTTTTTCAATATCAAAGGTCATATCATCCAAAACTAACAGATCCCCAAATTTTTTTGTAAGATTTCTTACCTTGACTTTTATTTCTTTTTCCATAGCAACTCCTCACTACTTCGTTTCATCTATAACTTCCGATATTTCTTCTCTAAGTTTCAGAAATTCCGGACTTACCAGGTTTCTTGGCCTTGGAAGATCTATTTCGTATTCTTTCCTGATACTGGTCGGACAGTTTTTTAATACGACAATCCGATCCGCCAGATAAATTGCTTCTTCAATGTTATTTGTTACAAATACAACGGTGCGTTTTTCTTTCTGCCATATCCGTTCCAGCTCTTCCTGCATGAGATATCTCGTCTGTGCATCCAACGCGCCAAAAGGCTCATCCATTAACATAACTGCGGGTTCGTTGCAATACGCCCTGGCGATACCCACTCTTTGTTTCATACCACCGGAAATCTGTACGGGATAAGATTTTTCAAATCCCTTTAATCCAACCAGATCAATATAATACTGGGCAAGCATTCGCCGGTTTTTTTTCGGGATCCCTCTCATTTTGGGCCCATATTCCACATTCTTCATAACCGTGTACCAGGGAAACAAAGAAATTGTCTGGTATACAACTCCCCTGTCCGGCCCCGGTTTTGTTACGGATTTATTATTTACCGCTACTTTACCTTCCGTTGGAGGCTCCAGTCCCGCAATCATATTTATGATGGTTGTCTTACCGCACTGGCCGGGTCCAAACAAGACCACAAATTCATTTTCTTTCACTTTCAGGTCCAGTTTTTGTACTATTTCAGCATTTCCTTTCTCAGACGGAAACACTTTCTTTACACCGGTACATTCAATCATGTATTTTACCTTCCGCCCTTGTTCCATCTGCATAATCTTTCCTCCACCTTTCTCATAATTACGGCCAGGATATAGCCGACAATTCCGATTGCCATAATCCCCACCATAACATTACTCATATCATTCATTTCCTGTGCATTGACAATAATCCAGCCCACGCCTTCCGAGGACCTTACCATTTCAGCGGCTACTACGGTCGCCCAGCTTACGGATACCGCTACCTGCAGCCCTGCAAAGATTGCCGGTACGGAAGACCACAGTACGACCGTAAAAAATGTCTGCAATTTATTAGCCCCCAACATTTTCGAAGCACCAATGAGTACCGGATTTACACTTTTTGCGCCGTGGTACGCGTTTAAGGTTATATTATTAAATGCAGCCAGGAATATAAGAAAGTATTTTGCATTTTCCATCAGGCCAAACCACAAAATAGCAAGAGGAATCCAGGCAATTGGCGGAATGGGACGAATCAGTTCGTAAATAGGTTTAAAAATTGCTTCAATATATCTGTTCCATCCCATTAAAATTCCCAATGTGATACCGACCGCCGCTGCCAGAAGGTAGCCCACAAGCACGCGGGATAAGCTAAAGCCGATATGCCCCAGGATGGAATATTTACCTATGGGGTGTGTAAATGTTCCCAAAAAGTCCCCTATTACCTTTACAGGTCCAGGCATGACTTCTCCCAGTTTTGTACCGTTTGTTCCCAAAAACCACAGAAGGATAAAGGCAGTAATGGATATAACTGCTGCAGCAAACGCTATAAGATTATTCTTTGTCTTTTCCTTCATTACCACTTTTCTCCTTTCAGAACTGCTTTTTCAAGCATCCCAATTAGTTTGGTTAATACCGCACCGATCGCACCGATTGCAATCATCCCCGCAATAATAACATCAGGCCGGTAAAGCCCGCGGCATTGCTGTATCATAAAACCAAGTCCTCTTGTGGAAGCCAACAGTTCCGCCGCTACCAAAGCACTCCAGGCCGCACCGAGAGATACTCTTAGCCCCGTCATAACAAAGGGAAGAGAGGTTGGGATCGCAATCCTTAGCAACAGCTGCAGATTAGATGCCCCAAATGTCTTGCCAACCCACAGATGTACATCTTTCGTCTGACGGACTCCGGAATAGGAGTTTACCACACAGGCAATGAAAGCAGACAGGAAAATAACCATTGCCTTTGACATAATACCGATACCAAAAAGCATAATCATAAGCGGAATCCATGCAATACCGGGTATGGGCCTTAATAAGTCAAAAATAGGTCTTACAAATAAATCAACCGTTTTAAACCACGCCATTAAAATACCAAGGGGTACTCCTATCAGAATCCCTAATATATAACCGGTCAGTGCTACCTTTAAACTGGATCCCATATGCTGAAGCATGGTTGCTCCATCCGGAGCCGGATCATAGAATTTCATTATAAATGTCTTTATTACCCTTATAGGGCTTGGAAGCATGGAGGACGGAAACAACTTTAATAAATCTGTAATCATCCACCATAGAAAAATAACAAAACCGACCGACAAAATCGAGATTGCGGTATATCTAAATGTTTTTTGTTTCATACCTGACCACCTTTTTACATTAATCGTTTCAAGTCTTTAGATTTCCTGTAAGAAGGGCTCTGCTTTTCCCGCATGGCCCTTCTTTTACTATTAACTATTATTCTTTGTCAACAGAAACGTCGATACCCAGTGCATCCTTCAATATAGACACATCATAGGATTCCTTGACATTAGGAAGGTTTTCTTCCAGTATTTTTCCGTCGTTTTTAAAGAATCCCGCAATATCCGTCATTCCTTCACCAAATACATAATCACTTGCCGTCATGGATTCTGCCGTCATATATTTACGGACTTTCATCTCACTTTTAAGTGTTGCCTCATCATACTCTTTCCCATTAGCATTAAACCACTTCATAGAATATTCATAACGCAGATTGTCATCCTGTAACTCCTGACATGCTTTATAAGTAGCTTTTATAAATTTCGTAATGTCATTCCTTCTGCCTTCCAAGACTTTATTATCCACAAAGATACCATCCAATAGTGATACCCCCGACGTGTCTTCGAAAGTACCTGCACAGACATATCCCGCTTCTTCCGCCTGGAACGAGAACGGAGGATTTAAAGCAATCGCATCTCCCTGGCCCGTTTCAAACGCGGAATAGGCCGCCCCATATTCCATATGTACAAGATTGATATCCGTACTGGCAAGGCCAAGTTTATCCGCATAACAAATTGCATTAAATTGTGCTGTTGTACCAAGGGGGCCAAGTATCTGTATTCCTTTTACCGTCTCAGCGGAACCGTAAATATCCGGTGCATCCGGAACCTGCCCCTTTACCTTTGCTATTTCACTGTCCGGTCTTACATAAACTCCCATACCGCCTGTCGTATTGATTTCACCGATCCAGGAGGCTGTCCCGTTTGCCAGGGAATAAACGGATGCAAGGCCGCTGGCAGCGACATCTAACTGCCCTGCAGCAAATGCTTCGTTAATGGGAGAACCCGTGGAAAAGATCACGATTTCAACATTTAATCCCTCTTCTTCATAATAGCCTTTGTCATAGGCATACTGTACCGGAACACCTACCGTAAGAGGCATGGTACCGACAATAAGTTTTTCGCCTCCGGAGTTCGATCCCTCTGATGTTCCGGACGAATTTTCGTTTACCGTACCTGTATCCTTATCGGACCCGGATTTACTGCATCCCCCAACTACCAAAGCAGCAAGTGTTAAGGTTAACGCCAATACAATTAGTTTCATTTTTGCTTTTTTCATACATTTCCTCCTTGATATAATAGTCACAAGTGCGTGTTCGTACACGCTTTGTATTTTTATAATAATGTGAATCAGGTAATATGTCAATCATATTTTTATATAATATATTATAATTGTATATATATAACTATTTACATTATTTTTTTTGTTTATTTTGACTATATATTACTTATTCTTTTTATGTCATAATAAATGTTATCGATAACACCATTAAATTACATATCCGAAATATAGCCGTAATTAATTTCCACAAGACCCTTGCAAAACACTGATTTTTTATGTATTGTATAATTACCATTAATTTGTAAACATAGTACCTTAGATCAGCAGTCTGTCATATTAACAGCATAAATCTCTGACAGTACTTCTGCCGGGTAGTCTCTGTTTTCTATATTGACCGGATCGATAAACACTTTATATTTAACCGGTGTAGATAAATATTGAAAGGTAGAATTATAAAATGAGTATTACGATTAAGAAAATCGCCGAATTAGCAGGAGTTTCCACGGGAACAGTAGACCGCGCTCTCAATAACAGGGGACGTGTAAATCCTGAAGTTGCGGACCGCATAAAAAAAATAGCAAAAGCACTTGATTATAAACCAAATACCATTGCGAAATCATTGTCCACAAGAAATAAAAATTATAAGATCGCAGTAATTCTTCACATTTCCCATAACCTGTTTTTTGACGATGTCATTAAAGGTGTTGAAATTGCCGCAAAAGAAATTTCCGACTATGGTATTTCAGTTGTTATTAAGCGCGGCATGAACTTTGACCCCAAGGTACAACTTAATCTTATTGATGAGGCCATTGAAGAGGGAGCCACCGCCATTGCCATTGTTCCGATCAACGATGACGGTGTCAAAGAAAAACTGAATGAATTAAACCGGAACAAATTCCCTGTATTTTTCCTGACTGCCCTACTGGAAGATACGGAATTCATCAGTTATATCGGCTGCAACTATACATCCGTGGGCAATATCACAGGAGGATTAATTAATATTATAGCAAGGCCGGAGGATAAACTTCTTGTTTTTTCTCCATCTTTTCATATGCTGGGACATCAGCAGAGGGCTGACAGCCTGAAGAATAACCTGTTCAGGAATAACAGCGGAATCCTTCAGGGTATCTATGAGTTTTCAGACAATGATATAGAGGATTATAAACTTACCAAAGAATTATTCCGGCAGTTTCCGGATACTACATTGCTGGTCTGCCCCAGTGCATTTAGCGGAAACGGAATTTTTCACGCTTTAAAAGAAATCGGCTATTACAGTAAATTGAAAATTATCGTTTATGATTTATCGGAGCAGGCAAAAGAAGGTTTTTCAGACCGCAGCATTATAGCTTCCATAACACAAAGCCCTAACGACCAGGGGTATCGTATTATTAAAACAATATTTGAATATTTGATTGATCCTACGGTAGAAATCAACAAATTCAATTATGTAAAGACACAGATTATTATACGTGAAAGTCTTTACGAAATTGAGAATTTAGGATAGAACAAGTATCCCCTGGTTCCGGTTTTTCCTTCGCCTCGACCAAATATACAGTTACTTATCTCACACTTTAAATAATTTATTGCAAGCTTAGCATAAAAATCTTCCAGGGTAAGACCTGGGGTCCAGTGTATGGGGTAATTCCCTATTTTCCCACAAGGCTGGACCTTATACTGAAGCTCTGCCAGCGATACCCCATCTGCTTATATACATTTCCCGGTATCTTCCAAAGCGGCATGTTGGATGAGAAAACTTAAATTACCTACTCCAACCTAGAAATCATTTTTAATGTATACTCCGCCGCTTCTGAGCTGGTTTCCGGTATTATACTCCTCATAAAATTCAGAATTCTCTCTTTATTTACTACCTCAGCTTTATAATCTTTCATATATTTCTCAAACAGTGAATAAATATCTTCAACTTTATAAAAAGGCAAAGCCAAATTAATTAGAGCTGTAAATTGCCATTCAGCCTCTTTGTCCCAAGTAAAATTCATTAAATTTTCCACAGGGCTGTAAATGGTCTTCCTTTTTCTTTGCAGTAATAATTCCTCTTTTTTTAACTGACGGTCATATGGTATACCCATCCTTTCAAACTGTTCCGCCGGAGCATCATTTTCAAGCATTAACTCTCTCATTGCCCAAATCATTTCCAACTCTTTTTCTATGTCATCTACCGGAATTTCCTGTTTTGGATCATTTCTTAAATCATACAATTTATCGCCATATCGGTAGCAAGGTGCAAGCATTCCCCATTCCTCTATTGTCGGTATTGCCATAACAGGGCATTCTTTCGTAAATGAAAATGGCTCATGAAGTGTCATATCTTTTAGTTTCGCCGGGCTTAATCTTGCACGCATTGCAGTAGGCATTAAGGTATATTCAATCAGTTTTTTGTTTTCTTTTCTATAAGGAGCACGCATATAAGTATAAACGCCGTCTGTAATATTAATCATGGAACCAAAGAATCCATATAATGCATAGTCCCGCACCTTATCATCCGCAGCTATTGTATTTTTCAAAACCTTTCCCTGCATGTCTTTGGATATATCAATACCAAAAAATTCCAATAATGTAGGTGCCAAATCAATTGTCTGTACTAACGCTTTCCGTCTTTCTCCCTGTTTTTTGCATCTTGGATCCCATATAAACAAAGGAATATTGGCCATTTCATTGTAAAGCGGCATCAAACCCTTAGCCCACCACAAATGTTCGCCAAGCATATAACCATGATCCGTATTTACAATTAACATGGTATCCTTCCACATATCATAGCGGTCCATCAAATCCAGCACTTTACCAAGATAGGTATCACACATGGATAATAACGCATAGTATTTTTTACGGACATTAGCCACTACCTCATCGGACTCTTCTACCGGTCCATAAGGAGGCCAATCATATGCAGGAATTTCTTCTCCCTTATCCCAATATAAATATTGATATTCCTTAGGTGAAAAGAATGGCTCATGGGGATCAAAGGTCTCAATTTGAAGGAACCAATTATTATAATCCTTATTTTTTTCAATGAAATCCAATCCGCCTGAAAATGTCTGTGCCTGCGGAAAATCTTTTTCCTCTTGGAAATAACTTCTGTTTAACCAATCCTGCCTATGCATATTAGCTATTACCTTATTTTGCTTTTCCATAAACGAGGTTCCAAAGCTGCTTTGTGATACCACCGGTTCCAAAGAACCCTTCCAGGGATCCCCCTCCTGCCCTCGAATGCATTCCCAGGATTGATATCTGGTATGATAGGTGGCTCCTCCATCTTCCCAATAATGCTGATGATCTGATATCAGATGGGTATAAACTCCATTATTTTTTAAAATTTCAGGCATAGAATCGTCAAAGGGCTCAATAGGGCACCAGCTTCTGTGCAGAAAATTCAATCTTCCGGTATGGAGTTCTCTCCTTGCCGGCATACATGGCAAGCTGCCAACATATGCATTATCAAATACGACACTGTGTTCCTGTAACCGTTTAAAATTCGGCATCTTAGCCAATTCTCCTCCATAATTGGGAAGATAATTTCTATTAAGCGAATCATACATAACCATAATTGCTTTCATGACAATTCCTCCTTTTATTTAGAAATAATTAGTATATTTTATAAAACCGGCTCCGTTAACCCTTGACTCCTCCAACCACAATACCCTTAACAAAAAATTTCTGGAAAAACGGGTAAATACATAAGATTGGCACGATTCCGATTACTGCAATAGCCATTCTAATTCCGACACTTGGCAAACTTGACATGTCCACACTTGACGCTGAAGAAGATTGCCCGCTTGTCAGATATTGTATATTCGTTATAATTGTATTCAAAATTGCCTGTATACTGAATTTACTTTCATCGGTTATATAATAAAGGCTGTTAACCCAATCATTCCAATAATTAAGCCCTACCATTAAAGCTAAGGTCGCAAGTATTGGTTTTGACAGGGGCATAATAATTTTATATAAAATACCGTATTCTCCACATCCATCAATTCTTGCCGCTTCTACCAAAGCGTCAGGAATATTAGCCTGAAAAAATGAACGCATCATAATAATATAAAAAGCATTCATCATTAAAGATGGAACTATCAATGCAGCTAATGTATTTTTGATATGAAAAACCTGAGTCCACATCATATAACTTGGTACCATACCTCCATTAAATAACATGGTAAAAAATACGATAAAAGCAAAAACTCCTCTGGCCGGTAATTCTTTTCTGGATAAAGGATAAGCAAATAAAATAGTCATCAAAAGGTTTATAGTAGTACCAATCATTGTTACAAAAACAGTTATTCCATAACCTTTTATTATCTTTGTACTGCTCCCGAATAGGTACAGGTAGGCTTCTATACTAAAGTTCTTAGGGAAAAAATTATAACCTTCTCTCATTAAAGTTGCTTCTTCTGTTAGAGAAGACGATAATAACAGTAAAAATGGCCCCAAGCTTATTATACAGAGTAATATAAATATTAAATTCAGAACAATTTGTCCTGTTTTTTTCTTAGATATCATATTCTCTCCTTTTATTTAAAACAATGCATTGTCTTTATCTAATTTACGCACAATTAAATTTGCTGATAAAACCAGGCAAAATCCTAAAACTGATTGTAAAAATCCCGCAGCTGAGGCACGTCCTACATCATTTAACTGGGTTATTCCCTTATATACAAAAACATCCAAAGTGTCAGTTACAGATGAAATCAAGCCTGAATGCATAGGGACCTGGTAAAACAGCCCAAAATCCGAGTAGAAAATTCTACCTATAGCTAAAAGTACCATTGTAATTATTGTTCCTTTCAGTCCCGGTAAAGTCACATGCCATACCTGCTTCCAGCCATTGGCTCCATCAACTGTGGCAGCCTCATATAAGGATGAATCAATGCCAATTGCTGTTGCATAATACAAAATACTCAGATAACCAAATGTTTTCCATAGATATACAAATGCAAGTATAAACGGCCAATATTTTGCTGCTGTGTACCAGCTTATCTTATCAAAACCAGACTGAGCAATTAATTTATTTAAAAATCCATTATCCTGGCTCAAAAAACCATAAACAATATAAGATACAACTACCATCGATATTAAATATGGAATCAGAATAAGTGTCTGATAGATTCGCTTATTCATTTTACCTCTCAAAAAATTGAGCATTATAGCAATTGTTACTGATAGTACATTACCCAATATAATAAAAACCAAATTATACCCCAAAGTGTTTCTGATTGTATTAACTGCATCCTGAGTTTTGAATAAATAGGTAAAATTATTGAATCCGCACCAATCACTTTTCCATATTCCCTGACTGTAATTAAATCTTTTAAATGCTATAATAAGTCCCGTCATTGGCAAGTAATTATTAATTATCAGATAGATTAAGCCTGGTATCATCATAGAAAACAGTGCAATTGCTGTTTTTCTTCTGTACCACCCTGTCTTTTTCTTTTTAATTGCTTTATCAGGCATTTTCAGACTCCTTTTCTTGTTTAAAGCCATTTTCAAAAATATTTATTAATTGAAAATGGCTCTCTTTTATCAATAATATTTATTTTTACTATTACTGTGCCAAAAATTTATCCAATTGTGTCTGTTTTTCTGTTATAATATCGTTTAATCCTGCTGCTTTAAACTCGTTGTTTGCCTGTTCTATAGTTGGTTCTATATCAACCACACCTGCTAATAAAGCACCATAATATTTATCCATAACATTGCTGCATGCCGAATACTGGTCTACTACGCTGCTGGTATCAAAAGAAAAACCATATGCTTTTGACTTTAATGTATTATTATTAAAATTAATTAAATCTTGAAAAAAAGTTGCTCCATTGGACTTAAGTGGATATGAGTTTGCTGCATAAGGAGTTATCCAATATATATCAGCCATAGGATAGCCTACATTTGCTGCAGTTTTACCATCCGGATAAGAAACTGTCCCGTCCTCATTTTTGATAAAATGCTTGCCTTCAATTCCATTGCCTAATAAGCCTCCGATTTCTTTATCCGTATATAATAATTGTAAAACTGTCCAGGCCGCATCTTTATGCTTTGAATTAGAATTAATACCATATCCTATTTCTGCATATGAATTAGCCGGTGTCCACGCTTCAACAACAAGAGTACGTGTTATACCATCAATCTTGTTTACCGTAAAATTATCAAAGCATGAAACTGCCTTTTTGTTTGCAATTAACTGTCTTCCGGCTTCTGTATTGCTCATAACATCTGCCATTATATACCCTTGCGTATACCATTTACGTGTCCAATTACAAAAATCCTTAAAATCTTTCGTTTCGAAAAGATTCTGAACTTTTGTATCCTGTCCACGATTTGGAAGTACACCGATATACTTATTATCACCCAAACCATCCCAGGCCCATCCGTTAGTCATTGTATATCCGGTATTCGGTGCCAAAACATATCTTTCGGGATATTTTTCATGAACTTTCTTAAGGAATTCATCTATATCCTCCATAGTAAGTTTTTGAAGTGGTTGAATGCCAAACTCTTCTGCAATTTCAGAATCAATATTTAAACCAAATTGACCTCCGAATCCTCTTAAATTAGGTATAGCATAAATGGTACCGTCTACACTGGTTCCTTTCAACTGCTCTTCTGTCCAGACATTTTTAAAATCTTCCGATGTATTTTCGAAATAAGTACTCAACGGTTCCAATTGACCGTTTTTTACATATGCGGTAAGTGGAGTCTGAAAAATTGCAATAACATCCGCTTCATCACCTGTTAATAAAAGATTGGATTGCTGCTGCCAGTTACCTACCGCAACAAATCCAAGATTAATATGAACACCATATTTTTCTTCGGCTATCTTATTAATTTCTGCTTCTACTTCCTCTGAATCAGTCATGTCATAAAGCGTCGGAATACTTAAGTTTACTTCTGTCACCTTTTTCGCTTCACTATTACCGGATGGAGCCCCCTCATTTTTTGAATTATTATTTTGATTGCCGCCACAAGCTGCTAACGTCAGCAGTACTGATATAATAGCAAACATCATAACTGCTTTTTGATTACCTTTTTTCATCCCAATACCTCCTAAAGTAAATTCAATTTTATTATGTTTACGTCTAAAATCATATACTTTTTTTATCTTATTCTCTATAATTTTAGTGATTTTATATAGTATATTTATGACTTATATCTAATCCTCCGGTAAACATTTAGTACTTTTATGATTTACGATTAGTCAAATCGTGACATTACAGAAGGTCGTCACCTCATAAACTTTTCCTCATCAAAAAAAGAGAAGAATTTTTCGTTCCTCTGTAGCACGAATCAATTCTTCTTTAATCTTAAGTTATATCTTTATACAATCTATGACCTTTTTTCTTTCCGATATTCTTGAGGCGATTTATCTACAACCTTTTTAAACATTTTAGAAAAATGTGAAAAATTATCATACCCAACTTTCGATGCGATAATACTAATTGATAAATTTGAATGCTCTAAGAGATTTCTTGCCATTTTCATTTTTTCAATCTGCAGATAATCTTTGAACGTTTCACCTGTATATTGCTTAAAAAGCCTGGAAAAATATTCTTCATTCAGATGAACATGGTTTGCTACGTCCGAGCGTGAAATATTCTTATTTAAATTAGCTCTAATATAATCGATCGCCTTATTAATTGGCATCTCATCTGCGTCACCCTTTTCTATTCTTACACTTTCTGTCAGCGTGTATATTCCCTTATTCTCTGACATATAACTGTTATTTTGAGGTTCTAATAATTTCATCAGTTGTTCTGCGAAAGGAGATTTCATCTCCTTTCCAACATACATTGATATACTACAATCCATATGTTTTTTTAAAAAAGAATAAAACCGTTTAAGTCCCAGCTGCCACTGTTCTTCATTAAAAAGCGATTTTTCAGCTACCAGTAATATAGCAAATTTATAGTTTGAAAGTGAGTATATACATGTTTTTCCTTTTACATTTATAAATATTTCTTCCAGTACATTTCGAAAAACCAGCCATACCAGTTCTTCATTCCATGAATATTCGTCGCGGTTCCAGCTTGTTACATGTACGGCCAATGTAAAAAATGCAGCCTCCTTGTATTCTAAACGGAACATTTCTATGAATTGTATAAATATCTGTTCTGCTTCCTGTTGTTTATTCTGGCGCAATTTTGAAAATACAGCCTCCAATATATTATCTCTTTGCTTTATTACAAGCTTTCTTGTATTTTCCAGCTTCCGTATCTCTCTCTCTTTTTCAATCTTTTCCCTGGCTCTGTTAATAACAGCTTCAATGTCTTTAAACCGGGCTGGCTGTAAGATATAATCAAAACCACCTAACTGTAACGCATTTCGTGCATATTCAAATTCTGCATGAGATGTAATAAATATGCATTTAATATCAGGGAACTTTTTTTTCACCCATTGAAAAAGCTGCAAACCGTCTTCTTCCGGCATCTCTATATCACTAAGCAACAAATCAATAGCAAAGTTAACCATAATAAGTTTGGCTTCCTTGGCACTGCAGGCTGTATATACCTGTTCGACCAGCAGCTCCCCCCACCGTATTCCATTTTTAAGGCTTTCCGTAATTTCTTTCTGGTCATCTACAATCAAAATATTCATAATTTACCTCATTCCCGCACAGGCAGAATCAATTCACTTACGGCTCCATTTACATTATAAAAATTAAACTCGGCCTTTTTTCCAAAAATAATTTGGCATCTTCGTTTCAGGTTATTAATTCCAATACTTTTTTTACCCAGTTGAGAGTTCCCGTTTATTTCCTCCAACACACTATCCGGATATCCTTCTCCATTATCCGATATCATAATATCCAAAAAATCTCCATTTTCACCCCGAAGCAACTGTATTTTAATATTGATTTTTAAAACCAACAAACTGTCACCCAGTTTAGCGTATTTGATACTATTCTCCACAAAAGTTTGTAGACATAACGTGGGAACCTGGTATTTATCCAAACCTTCATCCATATCAATATTACATTCCATACGCCTTCCCGTCATATACTTTTGCATACTAATATAATTGCGTACATAATTCACTTCTGCTTCCAAAATAACTAATTCTCTCTCGGCCTGCAGAAGGTATCTTAAATGCTCTGATATATTAAAGATAAGTTCCTGAATTTTGTCCCACTTTTTTTGCATGGTTAAAGCATTTAAGGTTTTCAGTCCATTTAAATAAAAATGCGGTTTTATCTGCAATTGTAAATATTGCATCTGAGCTTTCTGTTTTTCTATTGTTTCCTCATAAGAAAGCATTTTTTGTCTTTCCAGCTCCGATACCATATTAATCAGTGTTTCATTTACCTCCTGAATCTCTGAAAAGTGATGTTTCAAATTGGGGGTTGCTCGCAGGTCACCCTGCCTGATCTGATTCATAGTATTTGTTAATTCACGGAATGGCATGACCAATTCTTTTCGAATAAAGAACTGAAGAAATATGACAGCTATTGCAGAACAAGCCGTTATAATTATCAACAACAATTGAGGTAAGTTCAAATAGGTCCATAAATGGCATGGAATGCTCATACATATCCATAAATTACTATTCTCTGCCTTTTGTCCATAAAAATACTGATTATTTTTCCAGACTCTGAACTTATTTTCTTCTTTCTTAGTTTTAGCAACTATATTAACACTATCGGTTTCTTCTGTTTGAGAAAGTAACAGCCCATTTTCAACAATATATACCTGCGTTGTTTCTCCGAACTGCTGTTTTAAAGTTTCTTCAATCCATCCCAAGCTGTAAACGCCGCTGATTATAACATTTCCCTTCCTGTATGTTGTTACGATACATACACTATCATCCGTAATCAATGTCATTCTGCTTCCTGGATATTGATCATTCATTAATTCTCTTTTTAATTCATCACTGATATATTTTTGTACATCTGCCGAAAGAATTTCCGTCTTTCCAGTATACCATGTTTTCTTCAGCCCGCCGTAAAAAATATATATTCCATGTAAATCGTCTTCTAAAAATACTCTGTTAGCCAGCGTTTTGTATAAATCATAAGCATTACTATATTCCTCCGTTTCATTTAATTTTCCTGTTAAAGAATTAAAATTTTTATTATTCGCATATATGTCATAAATGCAGTCATCAATATCATCCATTGCTTCCTTAACCGAATTTGCACAATCTGTTAAAGCCTTTTCTTCCTTTTCTCGGTTCTTTTCCTGATAATTCGTTATTAAGTAATAATCCATACATAATAGCAGCAGAAGCAAAGCAATATAACCCATCATCACAATTAAAGTAATTTCTTTATTTAAGTTTCGGGATCCAATTTTTCTCTTCATTCTCTTCTCCTATTATTAACTGTAATTACTCATCAATCCTTTTTTTCCATAGCATTCTATCAAAAAAATTCTGAACTGTCCATATTAATATTATCTTTTTTTCCGTTATTTTGCTATAATTTTCGTGATTCATATTGTTACTTTTATGACATTTGTATCATTAATGCTTCTAATTTACATTTCATTATCCCAATAAACCAAAAATGTATTTAACATAAATCAAAAAAATCCTCTCACTCGTATCCGTATGATACAGTGAAAGGATTGCGAACCAATTATAAATAAAAAGCTGAAAACAGAAAATTGACGGTTAAGTTATGAATTTTATAATATTATAAATATTAATCAGAATCAATACCACCGTTAAACCGGCAAATAATACATCGACTGTTTTTTCATCTATTTTTTTGTTCCATGTCCGGCCAAAAATTCCTCCTGCAAGAGCTCCGGTCACCATTAAGGCCAATAAATGACCGGAAAAGTCCGGTATACTTTCTGTTACAATGTACGATATCAGACTGGCAGTTTGAGAGTAAAAAATTATATAAAGAGAATTTTCAACGGCCTCTTTCGTACTCATGGAAAAAAAGAAAAAGAGTACTACAAGATTGATCGGACCTCCGCCAATTCCAAGGAAAGAAGATAGTATCCCGAGGAATAAACCTATGAAAACGCAAAAGAATATATTTTGTAGCCGATATGTTTTTATACGCTGTTTATAAATTGTATAAACCAATGTTCCGATTGTTACTATTAAAAGACAGACGGCCTGAATTGCCCCAACTTTGTCTTTATCGGTATATAAGGAAGACAGATAGGAAAACATCCATTTTCCAATAAGTCCGCCAACTGCCGCACCGATTCCTAATGGGAGTCCAATTTTAGGCTTTATATGAGATTCCCTTCTACCGCTTATAACGGAATATGCGGACATGGAAAGCACGGTACATCCGCTCAGGAAACTAATCGTTTCAACACTTAGAATTCCGAAAGCATCCAGCATGGGTTTTATAATTACGCCTCCGCCGATTCCACAAACCGCTCCAATAATCGATGCACTTAAACATATTAAAAAAAATATTAAATTCAGCATAGGAATCTCTAAAGCTCCAGTTCTTCGCCGTTTGTTGCTATAACTTTTTTATACCATTCAAAAGATGCTTTTTTTCTTCTGGATAAATTACCGGTTCCATCATCATATTTTTCCACATATATGAAGCCATATCTTTTTGCCATTTCACCTGTGGAAGCACTGACAAGATCGATACATCCCCATGGTGTATAACCCATCAGATCAACACCATCCGCTACCGCCTCTTTCATTTGTTCGATATGTTCCCTAAGATATTCTATCCGGTAAGTATCCTGTATTGTTCCGTTTTCCTCCAACTTGTCATATGCACCGAGACCATTTTCAACAACCATTAACGGAATCTGATATCTGTCATAGATGGCGTTTAATGTATAGCGCAGTCCCTTGGGATCGATCTGCCATCCCCAGTCACTTGCTTTCAGGTAAGGGTTTTTCACTCCGGCAAACAAATTCCCCTCTGCTTGAGCTGTCTCATTATCTTTTGTCGCACAATTACTCATATAATAACTGAAGGTATAGAAATCCACGGTTCCTTCTTTTAAGATTTCAGTATCTCCCGCTTCCTTCTTTACCCGGATATTGTGATCTTTAAAATATCTTTCTGCATATCCCGGATAAGTACCTCTTACCTGTACGTCGGAACAGAACCAGTTTTTCATCTGCATCTGCTGCTGCGCTTCTAATATGTCATCCGGATTACAGGTATAAGGATATGTGGTAATAAAGCAAATCATATTTCCCAGTTTAAACTGCGGATACTTCTCGTGTGCAAATTTAATTACTTTTGCACTGGCAACCAGCTGGTGATGAAGAGCCTGAAATCTCACTTCCGGACAATCCGGCAGCTCCGTGATACTTCCTTCATAACCCTTTACGGTTCCCAGTGATAACAGATTACCCAACGGCGATGTTCCCGAATTGATTTCATTAAAAGTAATCCAATAATTAACTTTACTCTTATATCGTTCAAAAATCAACCGGCAGTACTTTTCAAAATATGCAATACATTCCCTTCCTTCCCATCCATTACATTTTTCTACCAGAGCGTATGGCATCTCATAATGGGAAATCGTAACCAATGGTTCGATCCCATGTTTACGGCATTCATCAAATACCCCATCATAGAACCGGAGTCCGGCTTCATTCGGCTCCTGTTCCATCCCCGTCGGGAAAATTCTTGTCCAGGCTATGGATAAACGGAAGACTTTAAATCCCATTTCTGCAAACAGTGCTATATCTTCTTTGTAATGATGATAAAAATCAATTGCTTCATGGCTTGGATACAGGGTTCCTTCTTCGAATTTTGATGTTATTTTCTTAGGGGTGCTGTGGGAACCGTTCGTACACATATCGGGTACCGATATTCCTTTTCCATCCGCATTCCACGCCCCTTCAAACTGATTCGCAGCAGTTGCGCCTCCCCATAAAAAATCTTTTCTAAACTGACTCATTCTTATCCTCCGGTTTTAAATCTATTAATCGTTATTTGTAAACTGTCATTACTGTTTCCCCGCTTTTCACGGTACCGGGTTCTTCAAACTGAAACTCTCTAAAGTCCTCTTGGTTGGTAACCACCATCGGAATTACGGTATCAAATCCTTTTTCCCGGATTTTTTCTTTGTCAAAACGGATCAGCAATTCACCTGTTTTAACTTTCTGTCCGACTTTTACATTTGCAGTAAAGTATTCGCCCTTTAATTCCACCGTATCAATACCGATATGAAGCAGAACTTCCTGCCCCATTGCAGTTGTCAGGGCTATTGCATGTCTGGTATCAAACAGCATGGTAACTATTCCGTCAATTGGCGCATACAGTTCTCCTTTCACAGGTATAATCGCAACTCCCTTTCCCAAAACTTCTTCAGCAAAGGTCGGATCATTCACATCTTTGATCGATATTAATTCTCCTTCCGCATAAGCTGCCAAAACTTCCTCCGCAGGAACCTCCTGTGACTTTTTTAAAATTTTATCGAATAGTCCCATTTTCTATTTCTCCATTCTGCTTCATTTGAACCGGCTGCAACATTACAGGTATGTTATAGCCGATTATATTTACTTAAATAATCATTGTATCACCAGACAAGTATAATCCGATTTTTAGTTATTGATTATCGGTTTTACATTACTTAACCAATCCAATTCGTATGAATTCCTCCTCCGGAGCTTCTGTTTTTTTCATTTCTTTTTTCAATTTGGCACACATTTCCTGCATAATATCCTTATTATCCAGTGGATTTTCCTGTCCCGGATCTGTTTCCAGATCAAATAATAAATCCCCAAACTGCATCGGGTCAATATAAGTTTTATCCGGATACTTTATACAGGGAATCCCATTTGTAAAACGATTTCCCTTTATCATGATACCCTGTTCCAGTATGTCTTTTTTATAAAATTCTCTCATGTTTGTTGGCATTAAAGTATAGCTTACAAGCGGTTGATTTTCTTTTTCCGGGGATTTCATCAGCAGATATTTTCCGTCGTAAATGTTGACATGACCACCATGAATGCCAAAAAGAAGGTTTTCATGAATTTTTTCATCATTTTCTATGACCGGCTTTAGGGGTGTTCCATCCATTTGATAATTTTCTATCGGCACATTAAAATATTCCAGCAGAGTCGGGGCAATATCGATTGTCTGCGCTAACGCATTTCTTCTGCCTGTGCAATCTACATATCTTGGATCATGTATATAGAAAGGAATATGAATAATTTCATCATACATCGGCATGTAGTTTTTACCCATAAAACCTTTCTCTCCCAGTAAAAAACCGTGATCTGTATTTACAATAAGCATGGTATCATCCCACATTTTATTTTTATCCATAAAATCCAGAATGCGCCCCAGGTGATGATCACACATGGTAATAAGCGCCGCATATTCTTTTTTCAGCCCGTCTAATTTATCACAGGTCACAGTACTGTCTACCGGGTTATACGGGGGCCAGTTATATGCATCTTCCGATGTACCGCAGTGATACATTTCACGGTACTTTTCCGGCACATAAAAAGGTTCATGCGGATCAAAACACTCAATCTGTAAAAACCAATTGTCCTCTGTTTTATAATGATCAAGGAATTCAAGCCCTGCATTGATTGTTTCTACACTTGGCATTTTCTCTTCACCGGTGATCCTGCTTCGGTTTGCATAGTGTTGTACCGCCGAAATTCCCTGTTTGTTCAGTAAATTTCTATTTAAGGATGGTTTGGAACAAATCTGGGGAACCCACCGGTCTCCTTCCTGCCCACGGAAGCCTTCCCAGGTATCGTACCGGTTGTGATAGGTTGCACCGCCATCTTCAAAATAATGGGAATGATCCGTAACCAAATGTGTATAAATTTCCGCCTTATTCAATTCTGCAATAACAGAACGGTCAAATGGTTCTAAAGGCCCCCAGCCCCGATGCAGGAAATTATATCTGCCCGTATGCAGCTCACGCCTGGCCGGCATGCACGGCATGCTTCCGCCATAGAAATTATCAAATACGATACATTTTTCTTCCAGTCTTTTAAAATTTGGTGTGATTGTCCAATCCGACCCATAAGAAGATAAAAATCGTTTACTCAGGGTATCGAACATTACCATAATTGCTCTCATTTTTCTTTAACCTCTTACTTTCCAGATATTTTAACTCACCCCAAAGTACTATCCGTTATTAACTATTATTGGTAATGTCTTACCTTCCCGACAAACAGTGTCAATAGAAATGCTGCTGCAGCACCTATAAAATAACTAATTATGTAATATAGATATTTGCCGTCTGCAGCCAGTGGTATTGCCGACATGCCTGCCATACCCATAGAACTGAATGCTACATCAAAAAGTCTGATAAAGAAGCCTCCGACACCTGCCCCGATAGACCCTGTAATAAACCCGAATCCGGAGGGAAGGCATACCCCGTAAATAACCGGTTCTCCTACGCAAAGGAAACTTGTCGGTATTGCACCTTTGCAGGCATCTTTTACAGCTTTCTGTTTTGTCATAAAAAAGATTGCACAGGAAGCGCCAACCATTCCGGCATTACTCATAACCTGAACTGCAAGGAGGGGTGCCCTGCCAAGACTATTGATCATTTCCATATGAACTGCCGTCAGACCCTGATGAAGTCCGGTCGATATTAACAGGGGTGCCAATGCGGATAATACAAAACCTCCGAACGGTCCTGTGGTATTAAGCAGCCACATAAGTCCATTTACAATAGCTGACGATAGTATACCACATACCGGCATAAATATTTTAACCATAAGTACTGTTATAATGAGCATTGTCAATACCGGCGTTATAACTACATCCACTGCATTCGGCACTACTTTCCTGACTGCTTTCTGAACATATGACATAACAAAAACACCAAGAATTACGCCAATCAGCCCTCCCTGACCTGCTGCTGAGCCCAGGCTGGTAAGAGTTCCCTGCAAAGTGATACATCCTAACACTGCGCCTAATACCGGTTCAACCTTAAACACTTTTGCCGCATTATAACCTACATAAATTGCCAGGAAACTAAATACTGCCGCATAAATTACTCCAATAATATTACTCAGACTTAACAGATGATAATTTTGCAGCCACACCTGGGCTGCCGTTAAATCACCAATTGCTTCTATACCGGCACCGGCTGCTTTGGAGGCAGCAAAGTTTTTCAACACATTGCTTAACCCTTGTAATACACCGCCTGCAATCATGGCCGGTAATATAGGTACAAAAATATCTGAGAAAATTCTAAAAATATTATTTTTTTTCTTTTTCACCGTTGTTTCATTTGTTCCTGTATCCGTGCCGGCTATTTCTGTATCCTCAGGTACATTCAATTTTTCCTGTATAATTCCCGCAATTTTGTTACAGGCACCCGGACCTACTACAATCTGAACCGCATCATTAACAATAACCGATAAAACGCCTTCAATTTTTTTCATTTCCTCAATATTAACTGCGTTAATATTTTTGTAGGTAACCCTTACCCTTGTTGCACAATTCGTTACCGTAAGAAAATTGTTTCCACCCCCAGAACAGGCAATAATCTGTTCTGACATCTGCTCATAGTTTTTCTGCATATCTTCTCTCCTTATAATATTAAAATCTGAGGGATCCTCCTGGTATACCGACAAGCTGATATCCATACCAATCGCTTGCCGGTACACTGGCATCTTTAGTATACACCGTTTGGTCATTTTGGTCAATATTTATTTGAACAATTGTTCAATGGACAATTTTTATTTTTTTTGTTATTATAATGATTATAAAGGAGATTTATAAATGAATATTTTAGAAAAAATAAATAATAATATATCAAATTTTACTGTCGGCGAGCGCCTTGTAGCCGATTATGTAACCAAATACCCGGTTGATGTTATTCGCTATTCGGCAGAGGCATTGGCTGAACGCTGCAATACTTCCCGCAGCAATGTTGTACGATTATGCAAAAAGCTGGGCTACAACGGATTTTCGGAATTTAAATATGAAATGAACCGTTATATGAATACTCCTCATGCGTCAGCGAAAACTCCTGCTTCCGCAGACTCAGAAAATTTACACTCTGTTTACAAAAAATATCTTAATTGTTTTGGTCAATTAGAGACTTTATATAATTCTACACAACTAAAAGAAATAGCTGAAACGATCCTTAACGCAAAAAGGATAATTATACTTGGACATTATCATTCTTTCTTTTCCGCACAGCAATTGGCATTTCGTTTAAACAGATGCCGCATAGACGCCCATGCTCTTAATGATTTAAATTCAATGGAAGCTTTGGGAGAGATTTTAACCAGAGAAGATGCAGTCATAATTTTTTCCATCAGCGGCGGAAAAGTATATCATGATATCGTAACCAGCTGTCATAAGAGCGGTGCGAAAATTATATTAATTACCATGACTGAAAATCCACCGATTGCTAAATATACGGATGTCAAAATTGTTCTTCCCTGTATAACAAGGCTGTATAGTGAATCCATATTGGACGATGCGCCTACCTTTTACTTCTTTATAGAATTGCTGATTGAAGAAGTCAATCACCAGACACAGTCTAAGAGTGTTCCTGGTGAAACCGATACTTAAAGTAATACGCTGCAGTAAATCATATACTTTCACTCACCAGCTCCACCTCCTGCATGCAGGGAGGAGGAATTCCCCATTCTTTCCATCATATAAGTGTGTTCCTGGCAGCCCCTTGATACAGCTACAAAAGAAGCATATCCTTTCTTTAAAAAAAGACCTCAAACTAATAGAAATAGATTTCTCCTTCTATTAATTGAGGTCTTGCCTGTATTACTCCGAATTATGTTATAACAGTATAGATTGGTTCTTATACTGTAAATCGCTGTACTTCCTGTACCAGCTGCTCCGAATTCTGATTTAACTGGCCTGCCGATTGATTCAGTGATTCCACAGACTCCAGCTGATTACTTGATATCTGGTTGACATTATTGCTTGAAGCAGCGATTTCTTCCAGTACGGCTGAGATATTTTCAATGGCTCCCAAAGTACTGGTCCTTGCATCTTCCACGTTATTTACATTTTCAATAATACTTTTTAAATGTATCATGAGATTATCCACGCTCTCATTTATTCCCAGATAGGATTCCGTCGTATTCTTTACTGCGGTATCCTGCAGTACCAAGACATTTTCGGCACTTTTTGCTGATTTCACAAGCTCCATCGTATTACCCTGAATGGATTCTATGATGTCCCTTATATCATTTACGGATTGCCTTGTCTGTTCGGCCAGTTTTCTTATTTCGTCTGCCACAACCGCAAAACCCCTGCCGACTTCACCGGCTCTTGCGGCTTCGATTGATGCATTTAATGAAAGAAGATTTGTCTGGCTTGAAATATCATTGATAACGTTAATGATAGAACCGATCGACATGGATTTCTGATTCAGTTCTTCGATTCCCCTGACAATGCCCGTTGTAATCGAAATCGTTGATTGGGTCTGGTGGTTCAGTTCCCCGGTCACAACCGTTCCTTCCTGAATACGTTTTTTCGTGCCTTCTGCTATTCTGCCTATTTCGCCGGTATTCTCACCCATCTGCACAATCTTATTTGAGAGTTTATCCATTTGTTTCAGGCATTCCTCCGCATCCTCCGCCTGCTGCATAACCCCTCTTTCAATATCGTTCATAGCTGTTGATATGTCCTGTGTCGTTTTTAGAAATGCCTCTGAAGTTTTTGTAACATCAATCGAAGCTTCGGACACATCTCCGCTCATTTCTTTTACCTGCCCGATCAGTTCTTTCATATTGGAAAAAGTTTCATTGATTTCATCTGCCAGGATCTTGAATTCATCCTTTCTTTTCATACTGAAATCAACCGTCAGGTCACCGCCTGCCGCCTTTTTTAATTTTGATATGATATTTTTAATCGTCCTGTCAATACCTGTTGAAATAAACAATCCGGTGAAAACTGCAAGGATACAGGCAATGATCACGATTATGGCCGTAAGTTGTTTAATACCGTCAGCCTGGCCCAGTATGGTGCTTTTCGGTATAACCGCACAAACCATGGCCCCGGTCCCGCCCAGTTTTGAATAGATAAACAGGTTCTCTTTCCCATTCATATTTACATAATATGCCCTGCTGATATCTTCGGCTGCAGCTGCTTCCTGATAAAAATCCTTATCCGTAAATATGGCTTTTGAATCATTTCCCCGGTCTCCGGAAATAATCTCTTTTCCATCCCCGGTTACCAGTCCGATGGTACCGGTTTTATCAAAATCTATACTCTTTAGTATATCCAGAATCGTATTGATATCCATATCTATTACAATCAATGCATCCGCTCCCGCAAAGTTCCTGATAAGCCTTAACGAATAACTTTCCGGTCCGGTTCCCAGTTTTTCATCCAGGTACGCATTGCTTCCGACCCAATAAGAATCCTTCGAATTATTTACCCCCCTGCCCAGTTCCGTTTCAAAAAAGCCGGCACAGATATTATCGGCCTGGGAATTTAGTGTTGTTACTGATTTCACCTTATCGGAAATAATACTAATATTGGAGATAAAATCGTCTGCGGATGCTTTTGTCATGGCAGAACTGTTCAAATTTCTATGATAGCTGTTGCTTTCCAGTGTATCCTTGCTGTAAAATCCGAAAAAATATTCATTTGTCTCATTATCATTGATATACTGGTTGGACAATGTTTTGATGGAATTCACTCCCAGGTTAAGATATTGGGTCGTCATATTAACCGCCTGCCTGGTAGAATGCTCATAACTGCTGCGGATCCCCTGTGCTGCTTTATGAAAAGATGCAACGCCAAGAATAATAATAAAGATAATCGGAACCAGAAAGGATGCTATCAGCTTTACTCGTATCGAAGCAGAAAGCCTCATAACGGTAACTCCTTTCCTCATAAGATTAAATCCACTGTTTTGAAACAGGTTTTTCTTTTCTTTCCCCTTAACCTGATACTTAGCTCCCAATTTCATCATATCAAATTTCTCCTTCGTAAGTAAAGGTATTAAGATTTCTTGTTATATATAAATAATATTACACTCTCAACCGGAATATCTATTTAAATAACGACTATTTCTATCATATAAACGACTATTTTACATTTATAGAATTTACTTTATAGATTTTACTTTATAAAATTTTACATTATCTAAGATTATCTCTATAAGTATAAATATTTTGAATTCAATAAATAAATTTCCAAATATTACAAGCATTGATACCAATTAAAACAACCATTATATAAACTGATAATTTATCGACCAGATTTTCATCTATTTTTTTATTAATCTTTCTCCCGCATACGCCCCCGGCTATCCCTGCCACTATCATCAGAATCAGCAAACCGGGCTGAAACCGGGGTATATTACCTGAATATAAGGTGCTTATCAGGCTTGTAAGCTGAGAAAACAATATGATATACAGGGAATTTTCAGCTGCCGCCTTCGTAGGCATGGAAAAGAAATAGTATAAAATCACCAGATTAACGGGTCCTCCTCCAATCCCCAGAAATGATGACAGAATACCCAATATACTGCCTAAAACCAGGCACGTCGGCAGATTTGTCATTTGATAGGTTTTAATTCCTGACCGGTTCAAAGCGTAAATTAAGGTTCCAATTGTGATAATCAGCAGGCATGCGGCCTGTATGGCTCCAATCATGTTTTTATCGGGGAATACGGATGCCAGACTTTCAAATAACATTTTACCGGCTATACCGCCAAAAGCTGCTCCAACGGCCAGTGGTGTTCCGGTTTTCATATTGATATTCGAAACGCCTTCCAGCTTCGACCGGATAACGGTATAGCCGGTCATGGAAAGTACGGTACAGCCTGATAAAAAACTTATGGCTGTAACACTCATTGTTCCCAAAGCATCCAAGGCCGGCTTGATTATTATTCCCCCTCCGATTCCGCAAATTGCCCCAATAACGGAAGCAATAAAACATATCAGGAAAAATATAAGATTCATATTCTTTTCTCCTTATCTGTTCTGTATGCAACAATTTTAAGTTCTCCTCTCGCACTTGGCGGATTGTCTGTCCAACGTTCTGTTTCTTCCCATCCGGCAGCTTTCTCGTAATATCGGAACCAGTTCAGGTTACGTGCCCGCCGGTATTGTTCCAACTCAATTTCTTCGGGATTTCCATATTGGCCTGCAATTTTTATAAACCATTCTCTCAGTTTAGGCAAACTTTCTATTATATTAACTGTTTCATCCGGATCATTTTTCAAATCAAACAACAGATCAAATTTCTCATAACCGTGATAGGAGATAAATTTACATTCCCGATACCGGATCATAATACCATAATGATTTTTCTCCTTATAGGTATCAATAAACTGGCTGATTATAACCCGTTCGTAATCTTCCGCTCCATCCTCCGTCAACAGCTTTTTCATACTCTTGCCATCTGCTTCTTCACAAAAGGCAGTTTCCGCCAGCTCACACAACGTTGGCCCAAGATCCATAATACTAACCGGCGACAGGACTTTCTTCCCCGCTTTTATCTCCGTGCCCTCAAAAATCATTGGTATTCTCACGGATTTTTCAAAAAATGTCTGTTTTCCGAATATCCTTCTTTCCCCGGCCTGGTCTCCATGGTCGGAAAGATACCCAAAAATATGTCCGTTTTTCTTCTTCTCCGTGTAGGCTAAAAAGGCATCCCTGACTTGTCCGATCTGGCTGTCCATTCGCTCTATCATTCCGCAATATGCAGCATAAACACCTCTTACCGTATTTTCAGTCACCTCCTGATTGCAGCGTTTTTTCAGAAGTTCAAAATCCTCCATATAATCCGGAATATTATAAAAAAACTTTGGAATTCCCGCTCTGTCCAAATATTTCAGATAAAGCTCGTCCGGGGCAACATAAGGAAAATGCGGGCCATACGTGCCAACCATAATAAACTGGGGCTTTTCATGCTCCTGTCTTAAATATTCCAGGGCTGTCCCCACGATTTGTTCATCGTAATGCAATACGGGAGATTCGCCGCCGCCGACAACCTCAGTACACCAGGGTTCCCCAAAAGTCCGGGCAAAATCTCCCCTCTCCTTTTTGAGTTGTTCCACCGGCCTGTTCCATCCTGTGGGTGTCATATCCGGAGCCAATCTTTTTGTAAATCCATGGCGCTGGTCCATACCCACGAAATGCATCCGGCCTATTAAAACCGTTTCATAACCGGCAGCCGCCAGGGCATGGGTAAAACAGGGGAGCTGGCTGCTTAGCGTATCATTATTAGTAAAAACTCCTGTTTTCCCCGGTAAGAGCCCTGACATCATCGACATTCTTGCCGGAACGCAAAGAGGACAGGATGTATATGCAGCATCAAAGGAAGTTCCCTCATTTCTTAAACGTGCTAAATTCGGAGTATCCACCCTCTCACTCCCCCACCCGGAAAACAGAGGGCTGTGCTGGTCACTCATAAAAATTAAAATATCTTTCACTCTTACCTCCAATTCCGCTGTCTCTCCATTTAAACTATGCAAACCGGCATTAATTCTCTAATTCATCCGAATGTCTTTTCGCCAGTTCTTCTGCCGCCCAGCCGCGTCCGGTATCCTTGAGGCGCTTTAAATACTCCGGTAAATGTCCCTTGCAATGAAACGGTCCGCCCTCTGCTATAACCGTCCACATTGGATCGGTCTGACTTTTATGTACCATTTTTTTCATATTCTCTGTATACCATTGATCCAGCAAATAAGTTCCCTTCCAGCAAAGCTCCGGCTTCTCCTTCGCACGTTCCTTCAACTGGTATGGATCTTCTTTGATGTTAAACAGCATCTCTTCCGGATGTAAATGATATCCATCATGATATGTTCTTATATACATCCAGTCTTCAAACCGTACGGAGCGCTGGCAGACATGGGCACACTGGCTGACTACCAGATAATCCCGTCCGTCATCCTTTCCTTCCGTCAATGTCCTGGCATAACTGAAACCATCGTATTCCGGTGTCTTGCATACTCCAACTATTTTTTCAGATACCTCCGAAGGCGGAAGGGGTCCCAACAAATCTTTCAGGGTCGGCAGCAAATCCAGATTATAATGCAAGCCGCAGGACATAATATTTTTAGCCGCACCCGGCCACTTAATAATCATCGGAATATGCGTTGTGGGATAATCTGCCGAGCCATGCTCATCATATTCTCCAAGTTCGCCCAAATCTTCCCCATGATCCGCTGTTACGATTATCGCCGTCTCCTCATAGATCCCCGCTGCTTTCAGCCATTCAAGCAATTTACCGATATGTTTGTCCATGTACCAGATTCCGGTGTCATAATCATCTATATTCTTCCTATAATCTTCCATCGTACGGATTTGTCCCAGCTGTCTTGGAAACCTTGGTGTTACTCCATCATCATACATGGATAATTCCTGTGCCGAATGGGGTCCGACTTCCCTTTCCCTATGCTCCTGCAATAATTCTTCATTCATCCATTCTTCCTGGGGAAGAGGCGTGTTTTCAAAGGGATTGCCTTCCTCCAAAGGAGTACGGTACGGTGTATGGGGGTCCCAGTAATGTACATGCATGAACCAGTTCTCTCTGTTTTTATTACGTTCTAACCAGTCAAGGGCATAAGGTGTCACTTCATCCGCCGTTTCCAGCCCCCTTTTTCCGACGTTATAGCATTCATGAAAGCCTGCGTTAAACCACCAGGCACCATGACGCTCCGGGAATGAGCTGACAGAAACGGTATTCATTCCATATCGTTTCATCACTGCCGGAAGATTGTCCCTGGTATTCGTATCCATCATAATACGACACTCCCCATCCAGTCTCATATCAGCCGCAGTTCCGCCATGTCCGACTACCCCTGTATGAATGCCAAACCGTCCCGTCATCAAGGCGGCCCGGGAAGGCAGACAGGGTGCATCCGAACAGTAATAGTCCTGATAACACACTCCATCCCGCGCAATCGAGTCAATATATGGTGAGGTCGGCCTCTGATAGCCATAACAGCCCAAATGGTCCGGCCTTAACGTATCGCAATCAATAAAAAGAATTTTCAATTTTTAGTTCCTCCTCATTTTATTGGTTATATTAAACCAAACCGCTCATAAATTCCTGCAGGTGCCTCATTCTCCTTTAACAGTATAACAAGTGCTTCAGCCATACGTTTCTCCACCTCCGGCATATGGACAGGATTTTCCTGTTTTGGGTCGTACTTTAAATCAAATAATAAATCTTTCTCAATTTTTACAGCTCCCCTAGCAGCTGCAGGAATACGCATAACCTTACATCCTTTGGTAAATGTAAAGCCTTCCATAAATTCCGCCCTTTGCATTTCACTTACGGAAAAGGGCATGGTCATGTGGGTTGGCATAAGTGTATACTCATCAATTTCCGCATCTTTAGTGCGCACTGCCCGCATATATACATAACGGCCATCCGTGATATTAATGGGTCCGCCGTGTATTCCATATATACCGTAATCACGAACCGCTTCGTCTTTCTCTGCCGCTGCTTTAAGCGGTTTTCCCAGCATATCCTTTGGTATGGGAAGCTGAAAGAAGTCAAGTAAAGTAGGAGCAATATCAATCGTCTGAACCAATGCTTTCCTGTGTTCATTTAAAACCCTGCTGCGGGGATCCCATAGGAATAAAGGTGTATGGGCAATTTCATTGTATTCCGGCATGGAACCTTTTCCCCACCAGTTATGCTCCCCAAGGATAAATCCATGATCCGTATTTACGATCAGCATGGTATCCTTCCACATATCATACTCATCCATAATATCCAGGACCCTTCCAAGGCTTTTGTCGCAAAATTCTGCCAATGCATAATACTTCCTGCGCATTTTCCCAATGGTTTCCCGATCTTCTTTAACAGGTGCATAAGGAGGCCAATCCTTCTCAAACGCATTATCAGGATCAAACCAGCGGCTTAGATAATTATCAGGCGAATCAAAAGGCTCATGAGGATCGAAAGTTTCAATCTGTACAAACCAGTTATCATATTCTGCATTACGGTTTATAAAGTCGATGCCGCTGTCAAAGGTATGGGATTGAGGATAATCTGCTTCCGCCCTGCAGGCAGTGCGGTTGTCCATATTCTGCCATCCCCCTCTTTTTCTAATGGTTTTAAGCGGTTCAGGCTGTGACTGAGGATTTAATAATTGAGGAGCATACTCTGTCTCTCTTGGAGCGCAGTTTCCTATCCAGGTATCCGTTTCCTGTCCCCTGAAACATTCCCATGTGGAATAACGGTTGTGATAGGTAGCCCCTCCGTCCTGTACATAGTGGTAATGATCCGTAGCAAGATGGGTGTGGATTCCAGCCTTTTTTAATATTTCAGGCATGGAATCATCAAAAGGTTCCAATGGGCCCCAACTGCGATGCAAAAAATTCGGACGTCCCGTATGTAATTCACGTCTGGCCGGCATACAAGGCAGACTGCAGACATAACTGTTGTCAAAGGTTACCGTATGTTTTGCCAAACGCTCAAAATTTGGCATATGAACCGTTGTTTCTCCATAGCAGGACAAAATATCCCTGCGGAGAGAGTCATACATAATCATAATAGCCCGCATTTTATGAACTCCTTTCTTAAATTAAGTCCGGTTAAAAAGTGTTTATGGTTTAAATGGGGATGCTGCAAATTCATTTTATTTACAGCATCCCCATTATTTAAGTAATTTGAAGATGTCCTGCCCGCCTGGTTTCCTGGGCCAATTTAATCCGCACTCTCTTTTTCTTAAGATATTCCATTTTACTGGAATTAGTACGGTAGATCATAAAGATTAAGAATAAAGAATAGATAATAATGTTTTGGGTACTTCCTCCCAAGGCCAGTTTGGAAAGCCCTAAAGTCAATAATTTAACACTTACCGCACCTCCGAGAACACCGATTACGGGATTACTGACAAAGGATCCAAGCCAGATACCTAAGAACATCGGGAACATATTACTGAATACACTGCCGTTGCTGCTCATTCCCAAACCAGGTGTTAACGTACCCTTATAAGCCGTATCAAAAACTCCAGCACAGGCAACCAGCGCACCTGCAAGTATATAACATAAAATGCAGTTTTTAAAAATATTAATACCCGAATCGGCTGCTAATTTCTGACTTCCCTGGATCGCGCGGCGGCTGTAACCAAAGGTACTATGCTGGAATAAAAAAGTCATAACAAGAATAAGCAGGATTGCTATTAATAATATGAACGTTATATCAGATAAAATCTCAACATTTTTTTTCCCATACAGCATAAGTCCCTGCTGGTTATAAGCACCAAAAGAAAAACATTCAAAAATCAGTGTCATACCAATGCCAAGTACCATTGGGAGAATACGCAAATTAACAAAAATAACTCCCACTAAAAGCCCGCATAAAGCTCCGATTACTATACTTAATACGAGAATTCCTATACCTCCCAAATTAAGCTGCAGGGCAATATTTCCTCCGAAGATGCATCCCATAAACATCTGTGCACCGGCGGAGAGATCCATACGCCCTAAAAGCAGATTACAATTCAGAGCCATGGCAAAGCAATAGCAGGTAATGACCGTACGGAAAAGCACTCTCAAATCGGCTTTAGAACTGATTACTCCCTTACCCGTTACCAATCTGTCAATGATTTCAAATATTATAAACACAACAACAGGCAGTACGATTAATTTCAGCACATTTTGTAATTTATAAATAATTGTTTTATGATTCATGAATGTTTCCTTCCTTCAAATAATAACAAATAGAATAGTCTGTTTAATCAAGACGGGATTTTGCTTCATCATAGTTTACATTGTCATAAACAGACTGGATCCCTTCATAAGTCAAGTCTGGGTGATAGATCCCAAGTGCCTGGTCAATTACATTATAATCCACAATCCACTTGTTACCTCCCGCAACATCCCAATTTGAGAGTGTGCTCATCTGCTCCGGATTCTCAATCGCCCACATTTTAAACAGTAATTCCGACGGTTCGCCGCTTGACTGTACGTTCAGGCTGCTAAAACCTGTTAATGCATTATATACTTTTACAAATCCCATACTACTTACAAGACTGGTTGACTTTACCGATGCCATATTAATGGAAGTATTACCAAAAGCATCCTTTGTATTGAAGGCATTCAAAAGTGAATCAGAAATGGAAGCCACAGAAGCCACTTTAATATCTCTTTTAAATGCTTTCTCCACTTCGTCAACAACAACCGCTGTCTCAGTAAAAGATTGTCCGGACTGAATAAATACTCCGTAATTTCCTGTTTGAAGAGCCGTACTGACACCGGCCAGCCAACCTTCGTTTTGTGATGAAACACCTGGATAAATATAAATCTTAATATTTTTATCATTTGCAACCTCAATAGGTGCGGATGCAACTGCAAGATTTTTAATTGTGTCTTCATAAGCCAGACCATACTTCTCCTGAAGTGCTGATAAAACGGCTTCCGTACACTCTGAATGCTGTGTGTTCCCTTTATATGCCAGAGAAGAAGTAATCAAAAAGCCTTCACTTCCGTCCTTGGAAGCATTTTTTGTCAGCCATTCCTTAAACAAACTTCCTACATATGGCTGGTCGGCAGCAAAGGAACCGGAAAAGTTCTCATACCCTCCTGTAAAGGCCTCTTCTACCAATGATGAACGCTGATTATTTATTACGTAAGCCATACCATATTCCTGGCATACCTGAACCATTTGATTCGCATCTTCTGAACGGTAACTGATAATCGCATCGGCACCCAGGTCAGCACAATTCTCAATAAAGCTTAATTCATCATCCGTATCTTTTACTTGTTCGGAAAATATAAATTCCACATTATATTTTTTAGCAAGATAGTTTTCATAATAGTCACGGCGGATCACGACCTCATCAATGGCCTGAGGTTCACAGACACCGATTTTAAAAGTCTTAAAATCCTGAGGTGACTTCTGCTGGTTATCTGTTCCGCCTGTCTGTTCTGTTTCTGCCGTTCCTTTGCCGGTTTCCACCGCCGTATTATCACCGCCGGTATTGCTTTTGCCGCAGGCGATCAGACTGAAGCCCATGACTGCTGTTAAAGCCAATGCTAAAATTCTTTTTTTCATAATTTTTCTCCCTTTCTTTATATAAAATTTTATTGCTACCTTATAGATACCCTGTCCTATACCTGCTGTCTTGTCGGCAAGGTCTGGGGGCGTTCACTGTTCATATATACAAGCAGCAGGAATATGGCTCCCCGTACTCCCTGGATTACCGTAGGTGAAATGCCGACCATCAATAATCCCTTATTAAGAGCCGAAACCGTCAATGCTCCGAGAAGGCCTGCATAAGTGTTGGATTTCGCTCCGCCGAAAATAGACATACCTCCCAAAACAGTGGCAAGCATAACATCCATTCCCATTCCGTTTCCTACCTCGGTACTGACCGAGCCTGTACGTATTATGGTAAATACTGCTGCCAGTCCAACTCCGATACCCGCCATAAAGAAGCTGATATATTTCGCTTTGTTGGCATTCATTCCGGTCTGATTCGCGCAGATTTCATTGCCGCCGATGAAACGCAGTTCCCGTCCGGCCGATGTTAAATGGAATACAACAAAACACAATATAAAATATATTATAAATGCAGCATACCGGAAACCGGCATTTTCCATTATCTTGCACATTGCATAATCAACTTTCAAAGTCTCCGGTCCTAAAATATCGCTTACTATAGCACTGTACAACTGTATCATAACAATAGCCACTGTAATGGACTTTACTCCGAATATAACACTCATTGTACAATTAAACAGCATGAGCAGTATACCGGAAATAATTGCCGAAACAACCATCAGATTAACATCTCCCGTCAGGTTAAACACCAATGCTCCAATGGTTGCGGACAGCGCCATGGCATTTCCCACGGAGATATCAAGATTACCCGTTGTATATATAAAAGAAACTGCCGTAGCCATGGTACCGATAATAATGGCCTGGTTAAATATACCTATGAATATATTTTTTCCAAAAAAATCTCCTCCCGTTGCGGCTCCAAAGACTGAAATAATCAGAAGAAGAACTACAATCGGAAAAGCAAAGGAAAAAGAAGGGTTATTTTTAACAATACTGACACGGTCCGTCAGGCTAAGACGGGGCGCGCCTTTCATAATTTCAGTATCAGACATATTACTCACCTTTCTTAAATCATACTCTCAATCAACTGATGCTCGTTGTAACATTCTTTGCGGTAAAATTCCCCGTTCAGTCTTCCGTCCTTCAAAATCAGAATACGGTCTGACATGCCGATAAGTTCAGGCATTTCTTCACTGATCATCACGATTGATTTACCCTTTTTCTTCATTTCATATATCAGTCGATACATAGACGCTTTTACACCAATATCCACACCGCGGGTAGGACAATCCAGTATCAATATATCCGCATCGTCTGCGATCCATTTTCCGAATACTACCTTTTGCTTGTTTCCTCCTGACATCGCCTTTACCGGCTGGAGTATATTCACACATTTAATGGCCAGGGCATCCACTTGGAGCATGGCATATTCTTTTTCTTTCCTGCCTGACATAAAAGGACCAAACAAACGGTTCTTCTTATAACCGGTACTTTGTATATTGGCACCAATGGAGGCATTCGGTTCCAAAGACTCTGTATCCCGGTTCTTGGAGACATAACCCATTCCGTTTTTAAAAGCAATCTGGGGACTTTTTACAACGGTATTGGATTGTGTAATCACAACTTTTCCGTCCACTACTTCCTCCAAACCATAAAGTGCACGTCCAAGTTCATGCATACCGCAGTCAGAAAGTCCTCCGACTCCCAAAATCTCACCTTTATGTAATTCCAGGTCAAAGCACAGCAGGTCTTTCATTGTGGTAATACAATCTGCCTTAAGCACCACTTCATCACTGCATCCGTCCGTATCCACACGATAATAATTTCCCTTAATCTCACGCCCCACCATTTTATGCTTGATATCATTTTCTTCATAGGCGGCTTTCTCTATGTTATCAATAATGACGCCATCCCTGAGAATGGTAAGGGTATCGCAATGTTCCATTAATTCGTCCAGATCGTGGCTGATAAAGACGACTGCTTTATTTTCCTCTGCCGCTTTATGCATCAGTGTATATAGAAGCTCTCTTCCTTTCTGTGACAGCGCAGTTGTTGTTTCATCCACCACAAAAAGGTCCGGATCATTATACATAGTCCGTGCGATCTCAATCAGTTTTCGTTCCTGCATGTCATATAAGTGGGTAGGATATGCCGGATTAATATGGGATGCACCAATCTTTTCCAAAGCTTTTTTGGCTTCTGCATTCATCTTTGACCGGCTTATAAACATACCTCTCTTAAATGGCTGATAATTACCGAGAAAAATATTTTCCGCAACTGTGACATTGTCAATCGTACCCGCTTCCTGCACAATCATCCCAATTCCGTTATTAACAGCTTCCAAGGTATTTTCCGGTTTCCAAAGCTTTCCTTTGTAATACATTTCACCGCTGGTCGCCGGCTGTATTCCTGCAATAATAGAAGAAACCGTAGATTTACCCGACCCGTTTTCACCGATGAGCCCCCTGATTTCCCCGCGCTTTATGGTGATATCCACAGATTTAAGAGCTACCGTCACTCCAAAATTTTTACACATGTCTTTTACTTCAACCAGAACCTCACCTTTTTCTGACATGTTATTTTCTCCTTTCTTCAGATTGAATTCCAAACGATAAGTAAAGCAAACTGAATCGTCTTACAGAAATTATAAAAAATTTCTCCGTTCTTCACTATAAAATTCAAGATGTCAGCTATCATATTTCCGACCATCTGTTTTCGCACATCCGGATCCTTATCAAAAAAATTAATATTTTATCATTTTTTCGACTTTTTAACCGGCCATATGATCTGAAAATGTTTTATTTTGACTGCAGGCCGGAACAATACCGGATAATTTCAAACATCGACATTTTGCCGTCTCGTATCAGAGCCTGTATCTCCTCCATCCGGCCGGGAGGACATATATTTTTTACCCTGTTCCATGTCATTTCATAATTAAAACGGTCATCATAGGTAAATGGTACAATATCACAGGTAGACTGGTACCAGTCCAGCATTTTCAGCCGCATTTCCGATACTATGCCCTGATATGCCCCGTTATCTGCAAGATCATGTGTCTCACCCGGATCGTTCTGCATATCAAACAACTGATCCGGTTCATATAACCGGCGTATATATTTATACTTCTTTGTGCGAAGCATAGTTGCTTTCGTATGGGCCCTATCGTCCTCTTCCGCCTTTATACGAGGCCAGTATGTATTACGGGGATTGACTCCCGCTTCTCCGTCAACATGGCTTTCATCACAATGTATTTCACCGGCAAGGCGTCCTCCTTCACAACAGGCATATTCACGGACAGCCAGGCTGCGGTCTGCCATATTACCTCTCAGACTGATTCCAAAATGAGTATGGTCCGGTTTCACTCCGGCAAATTCCATGGCTGTTCCATAGAAATCCACAAGTTCAACAATACTGTCGCTGATTCCCGGATCTATCTCATAACCTTTCGGAGGTTTAATTAAAAACGGAACCCGTGTAAGATTATCATAAAAGGTATTTTGATTTTTTTCCGTAAGACCAAACTGTCCCTGGTAATCCCCATGATCACTGAAAAAGAAAATAGCACAGTCATCATAGATCCCCGCTGTTTTCAGCCCATCGCATAACCGGCGGAACATATCATCCACCTTCAGGCACATTCCTAAATAGCAGGCACGTAATTCATCCCAGTCTTCTTCCGTAAATCCGTCCATTCCCTGGTTTTCCCTGATCATCGTTTCAATTCTGGGTTCAAAGGAACCCGGACAGCGTTCCTTAATTCTTAGAGAAAGTTTTGTCCTGTCAATGGCAGAAAAATAAGGCTCCTCCACTCCATACTCCGGATGTGGGTTTACCAGGCCTAAAAACAGGCAGAGAGGCCGTTCATCAATGGGATTAAGCGCGCGGTGAATTGCCGCATCCACGATTTCATCATCACTGCCGTAACGTATCCCATTCTCATCGGTTTTAAGACATCCCTGATAATGGGAATAATAGTATTTTCCGCCCGGCTCACCACGCATTCCCGGATTCACCGGACCGGGTGCAGGCAGAACATCTCCACCGTAAAAAATTTCATTTGCATGTGCTTCAAAAGCTCCTTCCTCCTGTCCCGGCAGAAAATCATTCCGGGCATTCATCCATACATAATATCCGTCCTCTTTTAATTCTTTTAATATACTGCTTTCGTGGGCATGGAGCATATGATTCATGGTACGATGGCCATGCACATGAGGATATAATCCTGTCAGAAAACTGCATCTGCTGGGTACACACACGGGATTCTGGCAGAATGCATTCCGGTAAGAAACTGCCTCTTTTGCGGCAAATTCATCCAAAAAAGGAGTTTTGGCTGCCGGATTCTCTCCCATATGTGCCAATGCGGCATTCTGCATTTGATCCGGATTGAAGATTATAATATGCGGTCGTTTGTTCATCGTTCTCCTCCGTATAGTAAGTTTTATTTTATTTTAAAAGATACAGGAGTATCAGTCTGTCATAATTCCGGTTTCTTTTATCGTAAATTAGACTATGCCCCTTAAGTATAATAAAATTTTCGTATAATAAAAAACAGACAACATAATCACTGCTGCCTGCCTTTTAATTTCTTAATTTTCTTTTACTAAGTATAGCATTAATCGTAAACACAAAATAATTTACCCCATATGTATACCTTTCGGCTCCCTGCCGTTACCCGCTACGCACTCAAAATCATTTCCTGCCTCCCACAAAGCAGAGCTTTCAGTTTGGCACAAGCATTTTTCAAACACTCTCCAGTATTTTTTTTATTCTGTTTTTTATATGCTCCGGCAGCTCTATACCGGACTTATAGAAAATTTCCGGCTGTTCCAAAGCTTCCGGTGTGGTTATCCACCGCTCACTTTGGTCAGGCTGTGTATTCTTAATCCATCGGGCCTGAATCTGTAGATTCTTCTCCCTGACTGCATACCTGTTTATTATTTCTTCCGTATCCCAATTTTTATTGGCGATTTCTTTCATCTCTTTTGCTGTCACAGGCTGTTCATCAATAAGATTTTCCAATTCATGCGGATCTTTTTCCAGATCAAAAAGCAGGTCGGAATCTTCGTACCCGGCATAAGTAATATATTTCCACTTGCCCTTTCGTACCATCCTCCCCGGCACTCTTTGTTGGTTAACTGACCCTTCCAAAATTTCGCTAAGGACATACCGCTCTTCTTCTGCACCACTTTCCAGCTGTGGAATCAGACTTTTTCCGTCCTGTTCAGGAAGTTGTTCTGCACCTGCCAGTTCACAAAGAGTTGGTCCCACATCCATGATGCTGCAAGGATTTTTAATCTTCGCGCCTGCCTGAATACCGCTGCCCTGAAATACCATAGGGATATGGGCTGACATTTCAAAAAAAGTCTTTTTACCATAGAGTCCCCTTTCCCCAACCTGATCCCCGTGATCTGAAAGATAAAGGAATACACCTTCCTTCTTGTTCCTCTTTAAATAATCATTCCATGCATCGTATACAAATCCTATATTCCTGTCCATGAACTCTATCATTCCCCAGTAAGCAGCTCTTGCCTTTATAACCGTGTCCTTTGATATATCCCTCAGTTTTTCTTTCAGAATTGGATGTTCGTGATTACAGCCTTTGCTTAAAGTCAGGGGATATTCTACTTTATCCAGGTAATATTGATATAGCTCAATGGGAGCAACATAGGGAAAATGAGGTGCATAGGTACCAATGACTATGCACTGAGGCTTTTCGTGATCTTTACCGAGATATTCCAAAGCTGTCCGGATGACATGCCGGTCATATTCCAGTGTAGGTGAATTTCCTCCTCCAATGATCTCCAGGCAGCCTACTTCTGTCAAAGTAAGTCCAAAGTGCTTCATCTCCCTGAATGCACTTCTCTCCCCGGTATAGATCGGAGTAATATCGCCAAAAATTCTTTTCGTAAACCCATGCCGCTGGTCCGGCCCCTCAAAATGCATCCTTCCGCACAAAACTGTTTCATATCCTTCAGCCCCTAGAGAGTGGAGGAAGGTAGCCTGATCCGAGGAAATAGAACCGGCATTATCAAGAACCCCCGTTTTCGTTGGCAGCTGGCCTGACAGCATCGACATCCTTGCAGGAACACATAACGGACAGGAAGTATATGCCTCTTCAAAAACTGTGCCCTGTGCTGCAATCCTGTCCAGATTCGGAGTACGTATCACGTTGTCTTTGGCATATCCCGTACAGAGGCCTGCGTGCTGGTCACTTAAGAATATAAGTATATCTTTTTTATTCATCATACTGCTCCTTTTCTCCAAAAGCCGCTTATTTGATAAATCTCCTTTTTTTCTATTTCTTCAGGCATTGCCGCAGCCGCCTCCTTTGTCTCCTGGCAATGCTATTGCTATATACCTAGTCTTAATTATATAAATATAGCTCCAACATAACTGTAATAATTCCGTACTGAATTATCGTGTTTCCGACTCTTCTGTAAAAAAACTGTTATTGCAACTCTGATTTTCTAATTTATACTTAAAAACCGGGGACAATTAAATTATATGTTAAAAATGAAGTGTACAAATGTATACAAACAAATTAAAAACAGACAACATCTCTGCTGTCTGTTTTGTTAATATCTTAATTTTCTTTTTCCGTTATACCGGAACGTTCTTCCTGGGGCGTTCTGCCCATCACTTTCTTATACGTAAAAGAAAAGTGGCTGAAATTGCAATACCCCATTTTAGCCGCGATATAGCTGACGGGTAAACCGGTCGTACGTAAGAATCCCCGGGCAGCACGCATTTTCTGTTCTGTGATATATTCTTTTATGTTCACACCGGTTTCTTTCTTAAAAATCCGTGATAGATAGTCCGGATTCAGGTGTATGTGTGAAGCCAGTTCATCCCGCCTGATATCATCCTCAAGATTCTGGTCGATATACTCAATCACCCGCCGTACCAATGCCTTCGGATCCTCCTGATTATCAATAACCCGGAAATGTTTTATAACAAAACTGATAAGCTGTTTCATCTGCGGGGCAGAATTCATGCCGTTTTTGTATAGCTCAAGCCCTTCCGCCGTACCAAACATATCATTTAGCATACGCTGGTTCCCGTCCATTGAATTATATAACATCTGCATAAAATCCTGATAAAAATACCGTAAGGTAATCCGGTTAATCGTACCGTTCTCACACATCTCATCCAAAAGCCCCAGGGCCTGCTGCTCCACCGTATATGCAAAGCCTTCCTTCATAAGTTCGTGCCAGTGTTTTATTTGCGGGATTCGAAACATATGGTTACTCTTTTGTTCAAGTGGTCCCATAGGGAATACACCGCTTTTAAGAAGTACATTATTATCTCTGTGTGCTATCAAACCGGGCCAAATTTCCAACGAATTCTCCAAAAGAAAGGGACCGTTAAAATAACAGGCGATACTGCATTTAAAATACTGTTCACAAACGCTGTTCAGATACTGGAGCTGTCTGATAAGACTTTCCCTTAAGATTTCTTCCTTATCACGCCCCTGTAATAACATTGCAAAAGTGTTCTCTTCGATAAATGCCAAACCTGTCAGCTGATTATTCGGGGCAAAAATCTCACTCACAATGTTTTCCAATGAAATTTCCAGCAATGTGTTTTCCCATTTCTCCGAAAGAGTGCTCCATTTCACAATATGGATCAGCATTAAGTATCCGGGTTCGCCAAGACACGGCAAAACCTCCAGTTCAGCAAGCGTATGCATGTCCTTATTATTACCCGCACTCCTTAACCAGTTACGGATAGTGTTGCCCGCTATGGATTTTTCCTGCTGCCTGAAAACTTTTCCCTTATTGTACAGTTTATCCTTATAGACTTTCACATGGATTACCTTGACTGCCTTTTTTACCGTCTGATAAATTTCCTCATAGGACGCCGGCTGTAAAATATAATCAAAAGCCCCCAGTTTTACCGCTTCCTGCGCATATTCAAATTCAGCATGACTGGTAAGGAAAATGCAATAGGCTGAAAAACCTTTCTTATTCATCCATTCATAAAGCTGCAATCCGCTTTCCACAGGCATTTCAATATCACACAGCATTATATCTATGGTTTCCTTATTCAGAATATTACGTGCTTCAAGAGCATTTAATGCGGTATATACTTTTTCCATCCCCAACTCATCCCAAGGGATACCTTTTAATAATCCCTCAACAACAGAAGCCTGGTCATCTACGATCAGGAGTTTCATATTTACCTCTCCTTCCGCCGCCCACTGCGGCACAAAATCAGATGAAAGAAGCCGCCGTGCGGGTTCTTTCCGAGTAAAAAAGCTTTACTTTTACTCTTTTGAAAATGTTTTACTTTTACTCTTGTGAAAATGCTTTTTTTACTTATGAAAAAGTGATTTTTAATCACTCTTCTTCCTTCATTAAAAACATAATTTCAATTTGTGCTCCGTTATTATTTGAAAATGTAATAGCAAAATCTTCTCCATACAGTACCTTGAATCGATTTACAACATTCCATAATCCCACACAAATACCATTCTTTTCCGTCTCCTTCCCATTATTCAATAACTCCAAAACCCCTGCCGGGAAACCCGGTCCATTATCCCTGACAATGATATCCGCTAATCTTTGGCCGTCAATTTCATAGCTTTTTGCAATAATCTGCACGATAAGAGACCCATCCTGTGCCATCGCATGCTTTATACAATTTTCCACCAATGTCAATATGCTGACCGGAGGCACCTTAAGCATTAATACTTTGGTATCCACGGAAAGATTACACGTCGGTGTTCCGCTCCTGCTTGCAACCTGCAGTGAAATATAGTTTTCACACATTTGCAGTTCTTTTTCCAGGGTAATCACCTCCGTATTAATGTCAAATATATATCTTAAATGCGGTGACAGGCACAAAACAGTTTTTTGGATCTCTTCCGTCTTCCCGGCCTGGGCCAGACCGAAGATACTTTTCAGGCAATTTAAGAAAAAATGGGGGCGTATCTGCATGCGTAACGCATCCATCTGGGCTTTTTCCGCCATTAATTGCTGTTCATAGCCTTTTATACGCAGGGATGTAATCTCACTCATCATACTGTTAAAGGTGCTGTGTACCTGGGCAAATTCGATTCCCTTGTATTTGAGCGGTCTTGCCGTCAGGTCACCTCCCTGTATCCTGCGCATTGTAATTACCAGATTATCCATGGGTATAAATAATTCGTGTTTTAAATACAGGACAACAAAGACTAAGGAAAATACTGCCGCACCTAAATAGATAAACGGGCTGTAATAAAGAATTTTTACCCTCTCATTATTTCTTTCAGAGGGTAGAGCCAGAGCCACCTTAAATCCGGCTAATTGCTTTTGTACAACAATATAATCCTCTTTTTTCCCCGTATAATAAAACTCTTCTTTCGTATAATCCAATTTAATTCCGCTTTCCGTCATCCATTCCTTGTTTGCAAGAATTTCCCCCTTTTTAAAGAAAAACACTTCTCCATCTATGCCGTATATCAGCCTTGCATTTCTTACTGCCTGTGTCAGATCAATCAGGCAGACTGCATATGCACCTTTTCTTTGGATAATCCGGCTCAATAACCAGCGCTCTGAACATTTCATCAAAAACCAACCGATCGGTTTATCCTCTTTCGAATTTAATGTTTGCTTTAATTCCAGCTCAATTCCCTGCTTTATTTTTCCATATGCCACGATTTGATTATACTTTGCCCGGTAAATATCATTTTCAGGATCATATATAATAAAAGCCGTTATATCTTTATTCGTTTGAAATATTTCCTCGATACCGCTTAAGATAGCCTGACTTGCTTTCTCCACCTCTAAAATATTGCCCGCACTGTAAAATGTTTTAAAATCCTCATTTACCCAGGTCAGATTATTTAAGTATTGCTCTGCCATCTCAACTTCTGTTTGCAGTGTATTATGATATATTTGCAAACTATTCATGTTTGCCTGTACTACCTGACCCTGAATCTGACTCATGGCTTCTTTTATTATCCCCGTAAAAACCAATGATACAGGAATTAATACACACAGGATTGCTATCATAATCCGGTGTTTTAGTCTTAATCTGTTTTTTATCACTTTTTGTATTTTCATATTCCTTTCTACTCTGAACCAAATTATTAAAGTAACTAACTCAAAGATTATCTTATGGTTTTTATTATGTCAACATCTAAAGTCCCAAATAACGTTGTAATTTGTGGAAAATGTCATATTTTTGATAGCACTTGTCGGATTTTGCATAATATTTATCCAAAACCCATCACCATATCTTTGTTTATTTCTATATAGCATCTTTAAAAGTATCCAAAAAAATATATTATTATGGACCATTCATGGGCGGATTTTAGAAGCCTGATGAATGGGTTAATTAACATTAATGGCTGAACATGAATTAAATTGTATCTTATTACTGCCACTGATTCTGTAATCTGCGATACATCCAAATCCATTTACAAAGACAATAAAATGTGCGTTATAGACGGCAAAAAAGTGATTGTTCATCAACGACAATCACCTTTTTTCTATTTAGTATCTTATATAATCCTATCTTATATAATCCGCAAAAACAAGACAGTTAGTCTGATTTGAATTGTATCAGGCTTATTAAACCCAGGTATTTCCTGCCAATCTTAAACTCATGGCTATGATGCCTTTATTCATAGCATGCAATATCAGCATTACCGGATTCATCACTCTATAATAGTATTAGTAAGCGTACCTATTTTTTCAATATGGCATTCAACCACATCACCTATATGTAAAAATGCCGGTGGCTGCATTCCCATTCCGACGCCTGCCGGCGTACCCATTGAGATAATTGTTCCAGCTTTCAGAGTCATACCCTGGCTTAATTCGCTTATAACATAATCAATCGGGAAAATAAGCATATCCGTGCTGCTGTCCTGTCTCAATTCTCCATTTACTTTAGAACTAATACGCAGCTTAGGCGGTATTTCCACCTCATCCTTTGTTACGATCCAGGGTCCCATAGGTGTCGAGCCGTCCAGACTTTTTCCAAAATACCACTGTTTATGGCGTGTTTGAATGTCACGTGCACTGATATCGTTCAAAATCGTATATCCCAAAACATAATCGAATGCATTTTCTATCTTAACATTTTTAGCATCCCTGGAAAGAACAACTGCCAGTTCAATTTCATAATCCAATTGATCCGTAATGTTTGTGTGGGCAGGAATTCCCACCCCGCTCCCCACTGCCTCATTTACTCTTTTACTAAAATAAACTGCATAAGGTCTTTCTCCGTCGAACTTCTCATTTTTAAATTTGGCAGATTCTTTTGCATGTTCCATATAATTTATTCCCAGACATATCACATCCTGGTTTGGGCAAGGTATGGGCGCACATTTAATTACATCCGAATATAATATCTTTTCTTTTGCTTCTGCATAATTAGCCCCTTTTAAAATTTTAATATATTCCTCACTTTTTATTAACTCATTCATGGTTTGACACGGAATCCCAAATTGTTCTAAAGGTAAAACATATCTTTCCGAGGAATCCATAATACCGATTTTTTCAATATTATTATATCGAAAGGTAAGTAATTTCATATTTTTTCTCCATTTCTGTGCATATTTTTGCGTATCTAAAGTTTTGCGCAAAGTGTGCAAACACACTTTGGTTACGCAGGCATAAAACTTTTAAGGTTGAAAGTGCATTTCTTTAAACCTTTTCACTCTCAGGATTTTATTTTAAAATGGAATCTCCATTCCTTATAACGCTTTAGATATTTTAAGTATAACATATAATTTTCATGAATAATACTTGTTTCATTATACTCTTCATAGCTTTATTCGCATGCCGGCCTTCCTAACTGATTTTGTCTAAATAAAAAAGTAAGTATCCTACACGGACATTTTCACCGTATAGTGTACTTACTCAAATCATAATAGTGTTCTATCTCATATCAAAGCCGTCAAATTCCGCTGCCGTTGTATCCTGGGAACATAATGCATAAACGCCAATTACCGTTCCTGTAAAACATTTTCCTGCCAATTCGCAGGAAAGGAACCGTGTGGAAGCCTTACCGGCATATTGCAGTTTTTCTTTCCCTACCGCATAATAGAAATGATAGGCTTCCTTATCTGCTTCGATCACTAACCGCAGACGCCCTTCCCTGATCTTTATTCGGCAGGCTGTCTGCTGAAAGTCCTCTGCCTTTTTCTCTATCATCAGGTAATTCTCTCCGCCAATTCTTTTTTTGCCAAAGCGGTAATAAAAATCAGATGAAAGATAAATCAATAATCCGGCCTCAGCCTCTTCCCCGGCAGGGTTAAAATTTAATCCCGTTTCCACCCGGCAGGCAAAATCACATTGTCTTAGTGCGGCAAAGGACGGACTGCTTTGCCTGTCTTCTATTCCTGATGAGGGCTTTATCACAAGCTTTCCATCCTTCCTGCAATAGGAGGATGCCTCCGGCTCCCGTAAGAAAATCCATTCCGGTTCCCAGGTTTCTTTCTTAAAATCCGCCGTAAATCCGGACTTCTCCTTTTGCGCCTCCCACAAAGGTCCCTTTGCAGTCAGCCTGGCTTTTCCATCCTTCTCCACAACAGGCCAGCCATCTCTCCAAGTCACGGGAGTCAGGAAGGTCTCTCTGCCCAGATGACTCATGGTTCTTCTGGAAAGACGGATTCCCAGATGCACCAGCCACCAGTTCCCATTCCCATCCTGAACAAAGTCCCCGTGACCGGCACACTGTACCTCCTTGGAGGTATCATGCCGGTTTGAAAGAATGGGGTTACCGGGACAGCTCTTATAGCTTCCCCACAGCTTTTCGCTTCTTGCTATGGTGATCATATGGTTGAAGTTGGTTCCTCCTTCTGCGGTCATCAGGTAATACCAATTCCCGATCCGGTAGATGTGAGGTGCTTCCAGAAAGCCGCCTCCGGTACCGGCCCACAGAGTTCTGATTTCACTGACCTGCCTGCCTGTACCGATATCAATCTGAGCCATGGTAATCTCTTCCTGCCCCGGGTGCAGGCTCTGATTGGTGCAGTAATAGACGCTGTCTTCTTCGAAATACAGAGAGGGGTCGATTCCTCCCATGGGCACCCATACAGGCTCCGACCACTCCCCATTGATATTACTGGTTGATATAATGAAGTTCCCTAATCCGTCCAGGGTAGCTGTTACATAAAAAGTCCCTTCCCGGTAACGAATCGTAGGTGCCCAGATCCCTCCGGAATTTTTCGCTCCTTTTAAGGAAAGCTGTGAGCTCCTGGTGATACAATTTCCGGCCTGTTTCCAGTTCACCAGATCCGTACTGTGGTATACCGGAATTCCCGGAAAGTATTCAAAAGAACTTGTTACAAGATAATAGTCATTTCCAGCCTTACATATACTTGGATCCGGATGAAAGCCCCGTATGACCGGATTATTATAGTTCATTTATTTTAAACCTCCCCTTTAATTGATGCATGTATTTTTAAGGTTGTCAGCCTTTTTGCCCTGCCATATTCATGCTCTTCTAATGCCATTTCTATTTCATCACATAAAAATTAGGTATCCACTGCACAATCAGGCGGTTTCCGGTATTTAGATATATCACTAACATGCCTTATTATTTATTAATAGAATTATTCTTTTGCAGCTTGTCAAAGCCGGCTCTCCATTATCCGTCAGAGACAGGATTATATGCAGACTTCCGTTCCGGCAGTTTCCGGTACTTTTACCGTAACCTTAAAAAAGATTATAATAGTGCTTTGTCTTAAAAAACCACCGTTTCTCCGCCTTTAATCTCCATATACTTTCCATCCACACTGATCCAGACCGATTGGTACGACGGATTATACACACGGTCTCCATTTACCGTAAACTGCATACGTTTTGCAGCATCCATATAATCCACTATTTGAATATTGGTGGCATACCATATATCCTGTTTATCAGAAACCATACGGCAAAAATCTTCCATTAAAGTCCAATTACTGTGATTTGTAAATTCATAGCTGTGGCCCCATACATACATCATATAAAGATACTGCGTTTTATGTAAGCTTAAAAACTCATTCCCTAAGTGCATTAGATTATGATTGTGATGACAGGTTGCCTTCCACTCCAGAAAATCTTCCGGAATCTGAAAGCTATCGGAATCTCCGACAATCCTGGCATAACGGATACCAAGAGCCGGTAAAAGTCTTTTGATTTCCTTTGTATACGATCCGTTTGGATATGACATACCCCGAACCGGATATCCAACCGCTTCTTCCAGGCGTCTTCGGTCTTCCATTATCTGCATTGCTGCCTGATCGATCGGACATCGGGCCAGCGTAGGGTGGGTCACCGTATGAGAAGATACCTCATGCCCTTCATAAAGTTCCTTATACTCTGCCAGTGGTATCCGATTGCCGCTGCATCCTGAATTCAGGTGAAAAGTTCCTTTGATTCCGTATTGATTGAATAGTTTTACAAGCTCCCGGTCTTCCTCCCTGCCATCATCATAGCTCATGGTTAATACTTTATGTTTTGCCCCCGGAAAGCAAATATAGATGTTGCGTATTGGGTTTGAATTCATTATATTTTTCCCTCCTATTAATTTAAATTTTTATGATTATTCTCTGATTCCCCAGCCTTTGCCGCCCGCAGCGCTTCAAGTAGGACTTCTGTGGTCTTCTCCATGCTGTCAAACTGCTCTTTCTGTGTAGAGTCTGAAATACGGTTTTGGGTCCGGTTCAGGCTGTCCCAGAGATGAGCCGGCGGCAGAAAAGAAAGAGAAGGACGTATGGAAGAAACCACCTCCGGATGGAGCCGGTGCAATTCTCTGGCAATGAAGGAGGCAAAAAGGTAAGCACCGTATTCATTGGTGTGGGTGTAATCTCCGGGGTGAAAATATCCGCTAGACTCCTCCATGCCATGTTCCGTCAGGAATCGGACAGAAAAGTCATGCAGATCAATTAATGGAGTACCTATTTCTGCGGCAAGATCCTTAACAGCCTGTGAGTGGTCCTTAAGCAGGTCATTGTAGGTCCGATCCCCATTCCAGATATTCCGTCCAAGGGGTGTTACCAGAATGGGAATACCTTTTTTTCGGCGGATTTCTTCCGCAAATCTCCTTAAATTCTCTGGGTATTCCCTGTTTGCCTGCAGATAAGGTAATTTCTGGTCATTGTGGCCGAACTGGAACAAACAGAGGTCATGGGGACGGATATATTTTTCAACAATTGTAAAGTGACCCTCACTACGAAAGGTTTCCGTAGTCAGGCCGCTGTGGGCCTGGTTTTCTACTGCAACGGAAGTTTGAAGAAAAGCTGGCAGCGCCTGTCCCCAGGAGGCATAGCAGGCTCCGGGGTGGTAGGGAATTTCACCGGATTGGTCGGTGACGGTGGAATCCCCGCACAAAAAGACGGTGGGGATGGCGGGCGTGCTTTCCCCATAGCAGGCCTCCGGCTCCAGAACTACATTTTCAGGGCTTTTGGTACAGTAGGTAAAGAATAAGCGGCTGACCGGATGAATTTCTGTGTAATTACGGGGAAGAATCTCGGCTAAAGACAGATAAAAGGTCCTCTTATACTGCTCTCCCTGCTTTAAGGATATCACGTCCCGAAGCTGTTTTCTTCCGGTAAAGAGAAAGACCTGGTCCGTATCCTGCAGGGCTTTCATGGAAATATGCAGGGCATAAGTGCCTGCCGGGAGGGGGTCCGTGCAAATACTCATTGGCACCATACCGTCTGCCGGGGCCTCCGGTTCCTGGAAAAACCCATCCGTTAATTCCGGGATCGGGGGACACTCTTTATCGGTTTTTCTGTTATATGGTTGTAATTGGTAACGCATCTATCTACAACTCCTTTCAGGGAGGAATCGGCATCCCTTCCTCCGTTTATATATCTACTTTTAATATTTATTAATAAAATTAGTAAAAAAGGGTTAAGGATACCGGTCCAAGAAGACCTGAGGTCAGGCTCCGGCCGCAGATTTTATTAGCAAGGGTATTCTTCACTTCTATGATAAGAATATTTTCGCCTTCCTTTATTAAGTCCGTCACATCAAAGGTATAAGGAGTCCACATCTGAACACCTGCTTCCCGGTTATTAAAGGTGACCTGTGCTATTTCATGTACTTTTCCCAGATCCAGTTCCGCTTTTTTATATCCCGGGGACTGGTTTACCCGGAAAACAGTTTTATAAATCATGGAGCCCGAAAAATTTTTAAAACCGCTCCTCTCGTTCCAGGGTATTAAGCCTACCGTTTTCGTGAGATTATCCATATTGGTACCCATATACCACTCCTTATCCGGCAGGATTATTTCCTGATGACTCTTTTCACATGCCGGAGTTATCTCAGGTGATTTCGTGGTATCTACAAACAAAACAACTGCTTCCCGTCTTTTCATAAAAAGGTCGATATCCATGGAACTTTCCCCGACCTTACGGATAATGTCCGCCTTTTCCATGGTCCCTTTCAAAGCATCCCACCGTTCTATGCTGCCCAGGGTTTTTAATGTGACAAGGGTACGGATTTCTTCCTCCCCTTCATTTACCAGTACATAGAATTCGGATCTCTCTTTCCGGATGTGGCTTACTCTTAAATCCTTTACCGGTGAAGCCGGATAAAAATCCCTCTCAGCAACTTCGCTGATCCTGTTTACGCTCTCCTCTAAGGAGCGGAGCAGAGTAATATTATTAACAGGAAGTTTAACGTCCTCCTGATCGTAAACCAGAACCAGACCGCCGCTTTCCGCAAAGCGCTGGATTTTATCCGTATTTTTCTTATTCACAAGCAGCCTGTCTTCGATCAGCAATACTTTATATTGATACCCGGCGATTTTGATACGGGAGCCGGCGATTACACACTCCTCCGAAAGAAACAGCTCATTTTCCAGGTAATTAAATTCAATTTGATTCTCATATAAAGGCTTCACAATTTTCCAGGGTAAGTGATAGGCTCCGCACAACACTGCCACCTGGGCCAGGTTTACGCTGTCCGTCATAAGATAACTCATTCGTTTCATATAATCGGAAATCTGCCTGTAGTAGGGCCACCATATATTATTGGGTCCCACATCCGGGGGCCTCTCTCCCACTCTTTTCGGACCGTCAATGGAATAGAAGAAAGCATGGGGAAACAGTAAATTGACGCCCCGGACAAAAAGCCAGTCCATATACCATTTCATATCGTCGGCAGTAAATGCCCATTCTATTTTATCTTTTCCGCAGCAGGCAAAACACTCATTTCCGTTTCTTCTTATACCTCTGTGCCTGGCGCTGTCCGAACTGCATTTGGCCATGGTACTGTTGATGCCTTCCAGGGCTAAACCGTTTTCCGGGGCAACCCATCTCCAGACCAGGTCCTGAGCAGGTATATGGAAGTATTTTAAAAATCCGATATTATCACTGGCTTCCGGATGACCGGTCAGGGCAATCTGATGCTTTTCACACCACTCGGAAATAGGTTTGTAATAACTTTCTTCCATTCTTTTATTTACTGTCTCATCATAATTTCGTTTTGCAGCGGCGGATTTTTCTCTGTCTTCGAACCAGAGGAAAGGCAAATCCAGCTCACAGTTTCCTTTTTCTATGTAATAATCCAGAAAGCCTCCGGTCCAGGGAATGAATCCTTTCATATTGCCTCTTCCCATAATACCCGGTTCATCCGTAAAAATACCGGTTATGGTATTTCCGAAATACTCTTTTAACACCTGATAATATCTTTCATGGGTAAGCTTTATAAATTCCTCCATAGCGTCCATATTCAGGAGGTTACTGGAAGCCGGCGCATCCTTTTCCCCATCGTCTTCCCCAAAATGAATTCCTCTGATATGCCCGCCGGTGAAGGTCTCAGCAAACAACAACACGGACCAGTTTCCGGAATCTTCTGTTATAAAATGAATCTCGTTATTGACAACCGGAAGCTTCCTTATGCTTTCCGGCAGGATTTCCTTATGGGACATTTTCTTTACTGCCTGTACCGAAACAATTCTTTCTGCTTCCTGATTACTGAGCTTTTTATGAAATTCTCCACCTGCCTTATATTCTGTCATTTTTAATGCCTTGCTGGCATACTCGGGATGATTTTTCACCACCATGCCGTGCGCGGAGCCGGAGGGGTACATGGCTTCATCATATAAGATGACTTTCATATTTCGCTTTTTGGCCTCTTCCACGGCACAGGTTACATATTTCATAAAAACATCGGAAAGATATTCAATTTCTTTCGGAAGCCCTATCCGTGGATGGATTACAAAGCCATTGACTCCCTTTTCATAGAAATCCTGAATCTGTCTTTTAATTTCCTCTTCCGTCAGACTGTCATTCCAAAACCAGAATGGAATGGGCGTGTATTCCTCTGCAGGATTTAAAAATAAATTCCTTATCTTATCTGACAATTTCTTCACTCCTTTTCCTTTATATTTATTGGGTATCTTATCCAGCCATTCCGTAATTTCGGTATAACTTCAAGTCATCCAATGATAAATTCAAATATACTAGTAACAAAAACAGGTCTTGATTTACTTTTTATTATAACAAAAAAATCATTTACTCTCTTTTCAAATTCTTCCACGAAATACGCATTTCCGATCATATTGATTCTATTTTCTTCCGAAGCAAAGTCCCAATTCTTTCTGGATACGATTAACAACTACATGAATCGGTACAAATCTGTACGGAAAATTACGGCTGAAAATTTTGCTTCAGCGGCTCCAATTATTCTAAGGAGCGACCTGCGGACTTTCCATTTCCCACAATGGAGAAAAGGCAAGGATTTTGCATTCCAAAATCCTTGCCTTTTATTTCCTAAAACCTCCAGCCTTTTATACCGCTTCCGTGACATGGATAACCAGCCTGCCCATATACATCCCCTCGGAAACCGCCGACAGTACTATTCGTCCTTCTTCACCGGTTAGTTTGACAACCGTACTGACACTGCCATGATACATATGCATCCAATTCCGGTCATACGGCTCACTTGAACAAAGATCTCCGTTATCCACGCCGACAAGCTCCCCGGGTCCGGTAATATGAAAAGTGACTTTTGCACTTTCACGAAATACCGGTATTCCTACCTGATCCTTTGCGCGGACTGTGAATAACTTTGTATATCCTTTATTGGCCTCCAATTTGATTTCTTCCCCATCAAACTCAAGCTTTACGGCAGACCCGGCTGTTTTTAAGGTATATTGGCATACTTCTTCTCCTTTTATAAAGCCTCTTACCGTTATTGTTCCCGGTATATACGGAAGATAGCCGGTTATCATCCGGTTCGGATATTCCCAGGGTTTCTTCACATAAAACTGTTTATTGTTTAGCTCCAAGGTTACTTCCTCACAATTGGTTGCTATCATATAGGGAAGGACCGTCTTGTGAAACTGGGGAAAGTTCCAGTGGCTTGCATATCTTGGCGCATCCCAATGTTCTTTCACCCCTTCATCCTGCAGGGAATAATCCATGACTGCCAAATATACCATGGGTTTCTCCGACCAATAGCTTTCATACAGATAAGACATGGGTTTACGTTCATTATTGGTACAGAATAAGGAACCGGCCCAGCCTTTGGCAGGATATCCCATGGATTCTCCCAGGTAATCAATACCGGTCCAAAGCATACCGCCTATTACATAATCATTTTTCTCTGCATCCATCCAGGGAACTTCCTCACTGAAGTTCTGCATCTGTTCCGGATAACCCCGAAAGAACTGGTAGGTTTCCGTTCCTAAAATCAGTTTATCCGGAACTGCCTTGTGTATTTCAGAATACCACTGCTCCTGGTAATTGCAGGAGATCACATCGACAAGTACCGCAATTCTGCGGATACGCTTTACTCTTTCTTCCAGATCATAAATTTCCGTATCACTTATTTCGTCCACAAATTGCTGAATATCCTTTACTTTGGAAATATCCACATTACTTTCATATTTAAAATGGGGATTCATGGCATAGGAAACCGGTCTGGTATCGTCCAGTTTTAACAAATGTTCTTTCAGCATTTTCAGTATCTTCAGCATAGATTCCTGTGCCTGGTTTTCAACTTCATTACCAACGCCCCAGATAAAGATGCAGGGATGGTTCCGATCTCTTTTTACCATGCTCTCCAGATCACGTTTCCATTCCGTGTCAAAATACCTTCCATAAGCACCGCCGGTCCATTTGTCAAAAGGCTCTTCGTATACCAGCAGCCCCAATTCGTCGCAGATATCCAGTATCTCTGAAGCATGCATATGGTGTGCGGTACGAATGGCATTACATCCGATTTCTTTAAATCTGATAAACCTCTCCCTCCATATTTCCGGAGGTACGCCAATTCCCAGACATCCCGCTTCCTGATGGATACACAGTCCCTTGACTTTCGTCTTTCTGCCATTGATATACATTCCTTCACCGGGAACCATTTTGATCTCTCTCACGCCAATTTTCATTCCGTATGTATCAATAATTTGATTGTCTTCAATGAGCGATAATTCCAGATCATATAAATTTGGTTCTTCGGGACTCCATAACTTTGCCTCAGGTATTTCAATATAAAGTTCTCCATTATTTGATTCACCTGATAAAAGGATACCGTTATGGGATATCACTGCTTTTATCAGGGAGGTGTCTCCTGTCCTAACGGTAACGATACCCGTGTCTCCGTTTACAGCGGTTTTCACCTGAATTTCTTCCGGGTTGAGATGCCTCTTATTCAATTCCAGCAGTTTAACGGTTCTGTATATACCTGCCCCTGAATACCATCTGTCTGCCGGAAAAGAGGTATTATCGGCCTTGACCAGCAGTAAATTTTCTCCCTTATGAATGAGCTCCGTAATATCCAGTGTAAATCTTGAATAACCGTATTTTCTGCCGCCGGCCTCCATACCGTTTATCCATACCGTACTGTTTTCATAAACTCCGTCAAATTCCAGATGATAAACACAGCTTTGTTTTATTTCATCAAATGTAAGCGTCCTTCTGTACCATCCGATTCCCCACCTGTCTCTGAACCCCTGCGCTTCTCCCTGCTTCATATCTCTCTTTATGGGAGCATCGATTGCCCAGTCATGAGGAAGCTTCACCGGCTTAAAATATTGATCTTCAGGCTCTTTTAATGTAAATTCCCATCCGTCCATAATCTTTGTTTCAACTCTGCTCATAATAATTCTCCATCCTTTTTCGATTCATGCTTTCAAAATGACTGAAATATAATCTTATCTTTTCTTGCAGCTTACCTATTATATTGTTATACTTAATTATATATATCCCCGGGATACACTTCAATCTGACAATATTATGAATATTATTAAAATATTAAGGTGAAAACATGATTAAAAGACTCTTGCCTGTGATTACAGAATCGGACAGGGAACTGCCGTACTATCTTATAGACGCAGGATACAATTGGAATCAGGAACACGTTATATCGCGGAATGAATATTACTATCAGTGGATTCAATGCATAAAAGGGGAAGGGGAATTAGTGACCGGCGGAAAGACCTTTCGAATCAAGGAAGGCACCGCTATGCTCTTAATAAAAGGAATACCCCATGAATATTATGCCGTAAGCCAATCCTGGATCGTGGACTGGATTGTCTTTGACGGGCATCAGGTAGGACATTTTCTAAAAGATACGTTCGGTATTAAAACATCCGGCGCTTTCTATCTGTCCAGGCCCGATATTTTTCTCTTCAGAATTCGAAGTACGGCAGAGATCGGGCAATCGGATTGTACCCTAAAGGGCATTAAATACTCCGGTATCATCTATTCTCTACTTACCGACATTGTCCAATATGCATCTGTTAACAGCAATGCTAATGCATATAACCAATATTTCAAGCTAAAGCCGCTATTTCAATATATTGAACAAAACTATAACAAACCTTTAACTCTTGAAGATTTGGCAAATACCACCGGTGTCACAGCGCCGCACCTTTGTACATTATTTAAAAAAGCGACGAATATAAGGGTTTTTCAGTATATTAATTCCGTAAGGATAAAAAAAAGCAAAGAACTCCTGCTGCAAAATCCTCAAATGCAGATAAGGGAAGTTGCTTCCTTGTCCGGATTTGAGGATGCAAATTATTTCTGTTCCGTTTTTAAAAAACAGGAACAAATAAGCCCCAGTCAATTCAGAAAGATACATTACTAAAATAACAAGGGCTGTTAATATTTATTTTGCTATCAACAGCAAGCCATACCGCCATCAACAGCAATTACTGCTCCATTGATATGCCTTGCATCATCACTGCACAGAAACAGGCAGGTTTTCGCGATATCTTCCGGTTCACCATACCATTTTACAGGCAGGCTTGCAATAATTTTAGATAATGCCTGACCGGCTTCATGATAAGCTCCTCCTGAATTCTGATGTATATTGGTATTCGTACCTCCCGGATTGATAATATTGCAGCGGATACCCTCTTTACCGTATCCAAATGCTATACTCTTAGTAAGTCCGGTCAGCCCTGCCTTGGCTGCCGTATAGCTGGGTCCGTGATTTCCGCGAACCGCTGCATAGGAACCAATATTAACTATGCTTCCCCCTCCGCCGTTTACCATTGTACGGATTGCCCTGCGGCAAATTTGAAAAGGTGCTTTTAAATCAATATCCATTACCCGGTCCCAGCGTGCGTCGTCCGTCGCTTCCAGAGGGTAATTCAAGTCATTGATACCGGCAATATTACAGATACAATCCAGTCTGCCAAAACTCTTTTCTGCCTCCGACACCATTTTTTCAATATCATCTGCCTTCGTTACATCAGCTTTTAAAGGAACTACATTTTTTACTTCATTCCATTTCTTCATAGCTTCTTCCGAATAATCCACAGCTATTATTTTCGCCCCTTCCTCCAGAAAAAGCTTCGCAGTTGCATATCCTATTCCACTGCCTGCTCCTGTTATTAATGCTACTTTTCCTTCCAGCTTACCAATACCAGCCATTTTAATACCTCCTGTTTTTTTCATGTATACTCAGTTCTTTTACTTTATGGGTTATGTTTACCAAACCCATAAAGTAAAATTATTCTTGCCACCTTATATTATTGTATTTTATAATCATTTTATCAACCATCAATAATCCGACAATTGTTGGATTATTACAAGGAGATCTTACATGAATACCAAAAATAACAGGACATTTAGAAATACCCAGAAAATAATACGGCAAATATTGCTCGAATTACTTGAAATCCATGATTTGCGGCAGATTACTGTAACAGACATATGCAAAAAGGCCAGAATAAACCGCTCAACCTTTTATGCTCATTATTTGGATATTTATGATTTGATGGAAAAAACCGAAGATGAATTAAACCATAAACTCCTTGATTTATACAAAGATTCCGGTGCCGATAATAATAACTTCTTCTCCTCGAAATATATTGCTATTTTTCTTCGCTACGTCAGTCAATACCGAAATTTTTACCGTAATTTCATCCAAAACCGGAAGAGCTTTCCCATCGAAGAAGGATTTCAGGATTTATGGTATACCATGAAACTCTATTACCAGAATTTAGGTCTGATGTCAGAAGATGAAATGATGTATCATTTTGTGTATTTCCAAGCCGGTTTTACAATGGTATTAAAACGCTGGCTGGACCGGGACTGTAAAGAATCACCGGAAGAAATGGCAGATACACTTGTCAGGTGTTTTAAGGGCAGTTTGGAAATGACACAGCATTAACCCTTCATACAATCGTTCATAAATCTTTATCTTGCTTTCCTGTACCTCTTAAAAGATACGGCTCAGATTGAGAGTACGCTTGTTTTTACCATTTCAGATTATGGTCAAACAAGGTGCCATGAATGGTCATAAAAGCTGCCCAGGGGGCCTTAGAGGCAGCTTTTATTTATACTGTCTGAAAGAACCTTTTCATTGTAATGGAATTAACAGAAACTATAATATAAATGATAATACTCTTAATAAAATGAAGCTAATTGGAAGTATTGTTATTAATGAATTTTTCTTTATCCTGGTATCTAAATGAGGATTTTTTAGATTCATTACAAGACTACATACTAAAACTATTATCATTACAACTCCAACAGGGATTACTATGTAGGAATAGTCGCATAACATAACAAGAGCAAATCCAAGAGCTATGCCGGCAGCTGAAATAATTTTTAAGAATTGATCATTATTTCTTTTATTTGCTGCAATGTTCATCCATTCAGATAATAATTCCTTTAATTCTGAATATCCTTCAACATACACTGATATAAAGATATATTTGGTTAAATTATTTGTTCTAATTGTAATACCTTTGTTTACAACTTCTGTAATAGAGTTTACTTCTGATTTATCAATTTCTATTACAGAGGTATTTTTCTGATATTTTTTTATAGAATTATCCAGCAACTCAATTTTATAAGAAGAGAAAGAATCATTATTTATTTTATTACCATACTTCATACCTATAATAACTGCACCGGCGATAATTAAAATTAACAGAGGCAGCGTCACATACATATAACTGTAATCAGAACCGGAATTTCCGATAAAAAACCCTGTAATTAGTGCAATTAGAATAATAGGTGCGGCATAGATCAAACTTTTTCTTTTTCCTATCTCAATTTGTTTTTCTGATATTTTATATTCCTTCATTTTCTTCCCCCAATTCCCTTAACTCATCTTTTGTAAAAAGCAATTACATTACCTTTTGATATATCTATTATCTTGTAACAAATAGCAGTATCCTAAAATCATTCATAATCATTTTACAAATTGTAACAATTTTCTTATCCTTAGAATAACATTTATCTTCTTTATTTTCAAGGTCTTATCTCTAATATTTAACAATGGCAGACGGGTCGGCCCTACTCCTACTCTAAATCCGTGCCCTAAGGTCCTTCCAGCAATAAACCGGTCCGAGGATATAATTGTTTCATTTCCTCTAAAAAATCAAATCGGTATTTAATTCCAGAGTCTTTACCATAAAAATTCTGTATCCATCGCTTATTGGCCTGCTAAAATTTCAAGGTGCTAAAATTGTGTTTAAAAATTTTACTAAAGAAAAATTGAGGTTGAGTTGACATTATACTGTTAGCATAAACGGGTACAACATGAAAGGAGTTACAGACTATGAGTATATTTTCAAAACAAAAAAACATTACTGCAAAAGCAATACAAATAGACGGATTGTATAAAAGTTTCGGCGAATATAAAGCCCTGAATAATCTGTCACTGGAAGTAAGCCGAGGGGAAATCTTTGGATTTCTGGGGCTGAATGGAGCCGGAAAGACAACGACCATTAAAACACTCTTATCCATGCTTAGGCCAACCTCCGGAAATCTCTACATGTTAGGCGAAAAAGTTGAGCTGTTTAAAAGCATATATTACCATTTTATCTTAAACTTGTGAGCAGTGAATTCCGTACTGAATATGGTAAGTCTTTTCATTCACCTCCTTATGATTTATAATATAAAATAGAAACACTGGTAATAGGCTAAACAGTTTCCGTTCTATTTGGAACAGATTATAGAATACCTGCTGCCATTACAGAAAGATTTTTAAACTATAAGGAATAAATTAGGAGGTAAGGATGAATATTGAAAAGATAAAATACTTTATCGATCTGGTAGAATGCAGAAATTTCACAGAAACAGCCAGGAAAAACTTCGTATCACAGACAACCATCAGTCAGCAGATTGCCTCCCTTGAAACAGAGTTTAATATTCAATTAATTGACCGAAAGCAAATTCCCATCGAACCGACAAAAGCAGGATGGCTATTTTATGGAGAAGCAGTTGTTTTATGGAAGCAGTACAATCATATGAAAGCAAAAATTGCAAATTACAAAAAGGATCTGACTCAGGTATTGAGTATAGAATACGCAGCGGTAACCGATATTCAAAGTCTGCTGGGTTTTATCCCTTCTTTTAATGAATTACATCCCGGTATTAAACTGGAATTGAATAAAGTCCTGTTAAAGGACATCTCAGAATTTCTTCAGAAAGGAATTTATGATATTGCAGTAGCCTTTGACTCGGAGTTTAAAGGCAAACCGGATATTCAGACCTACACATTATATAAGGGAAAATATTGTGCGGCAGTAAATAACCACCACCCTCTATTTCATCATGCATTCATTACCGCGGAGGAATTATATCAATACCCCCTTATAATGCTGAATCCAACCAGCATTGGAGCTTCCTATCATCTAATGCTTCAAAATGCGGCCAGGGACGGTTATCAACCCAATATCTTCCGGACCGTAGATGATGTGGAAACAGAACTATTTTATATTATAACAGAAAATTTAATCGGTTTTTTCCCGGAAAACTATAATCTTGCTTACTTAAAGGATGATATCCGTTTAATTCCATTAGAAGCTACACATCATACATTCCGCATAGAAATAGGCTATCTGAAAGATAATAAAAATACAGCATTGAAACCCTTTCTTAAACATATACAAAATTTGTTTTTCAAATAGCTCATTGCTTTTTCTTATTGGACTTTGTCTATTTTTTAACATAATATAAGGTTATAAATTAACTGAAAAAGGAGTGTATCCATTATGAGTAAATTATTATTGACCGGTGTTGATGGAAATTTAGGCTATCAGGCTGCTATCTGCCTGTTAGAACTGGTTAACAAAGATCAGGTTATTTTCTGCGGTTATAACCCGGAATCATTAAAAAAGTTCAAGGAACAGGGAATCGAAACCCATGTTACAGATTTTAATAATCCGGAGGGACTGGCAAAAGCTTTTTCAAATGCAGAGAAAGTCGCCCTGATTTCTATGCCCTTTGTTGGAAAGAAACGTCAAAATGCACACAAAAATGTTATTGATGCCGCAAAAATAGCCGGTGTTAATCAAATCATCTATACCTCTTTAGTCAATGCGGCAGATGAAACGAATCCCAGTGTTGAAAAAATCGATCATGCCTACACGGAAGATTACATTAAAGGCATGGGCCTGGATTATATCTTCCTTCGTAATTCCCAATATGCGGAGGCAATGATTACAAATTACTTCACTTTCGCAAAAATGGACGGTATATTAAAAAACAGCCAGGGTAATGGAAAAATGGCTTATATATCCCGAAAGGATTGTGCAAAAGCAGTAGCCTGTGCTCTTGCCTCAACCGATTTACACAACGCCGTTTTAAATATCAACGGCCCCAGGTTAATGACAATCTCCGAGTTTATCGAATGCGGTAATACAGCTACCGGTAATCACGTATCCTATCAGGAAATAACAGATGAAGAAAACTATGCAATATTTGATGCAATGGGTGTGCCAAGAACAACCGACGGCAAATTTAAAGAAGATTCCGAGGCTCCGTTTTCTTCAGAGGGTATGGTAACCTTTGCTCAGGCAATTCGTCTCGGAAAAATGGATACCTTTACAGACGATTTTAAAAAGCTTACGAACCAGGAACCGATTACTGTGAAATATATGTTTGAACATGCGGATGCCTTCCAGATTGGTGAACGGCATTCAAAAGATAATTAATCCCTATTGCTATCCGGTAACAATATCAACGATGAAAAAAAAGCCTTGCAAGTACAGTGTTTGCAAGGCTTTTTTCGTATAGCTGCATATAGATAATATAATCTTGACAAATAAAGTAATTGGTATATACTAAAACATATGATTAAAACATTTGTTTTAATCAATTATTTAAAATGACTGTTAAATGAAAGGCAGGCTAAGTAAATTAATGGAGGTAACAATGAGAGAAATGATAATGAAAGCAACCTTTTCATTATTGGAGAAAAAAGATATGAACTCTATATCGGTACGGGAAATTGCAAAAGAAGCTGATGTAAATGTTGCTGCTATCAGTTATTATTTTGGCGGAAAAGCAGATTTGTTTTCCTGCATGATGGAACAGTATTGGGAGGATCTTAGAGCGTTATGTATTGAGATACTTAGAAAAGAAAAAATAACTAAGGAAGAGGCTAAGGACTTCTGTTTACGTTTTATGAAAAAGGAGATGAATTCAACGGGCATACTTCGTTCAGAGCAGATAATGTACCAGAACTATGAGATAGACTCTAAAACAAAAGAAAGAATCGAACTGCAGTTTAAAGCCTTTACCAATCTGGTTAGTCAATGTAATCCAATCTGCAGTGGAGAATTGATGAAAATAAAGATCATATCACTATTATCCTCTTTGACACATCCTGCATTTTGGAATGAAATTACTGATAATATAGTTGGAGATGGAGATAAGGAAGCATTCATGAAGGCATATGTGGGTGAATTGGTTGATAACTTGTAATTTAGGAGAAAAAATGATGAGAAAGTATTATATTGATAATATACGGATTTTATGTGTTTTATTATTGATACCATATCATACGGCTATGATATTTAATAACTTGGGAGAAAGCTGGTATATACATAGCCAAAGCAATACATGGGCAACCTTATTTGTTATTGGTGTTTATCCCTGGTGGATGTCAGTATTATTTGCATTGGCAGGAATATCAACTGTATATGCATTGAAAAAGAGAACAGCCAAGCAATATGTGCAAGAGAGATTTTTCAAGCTGTTTATTCCGATTTTGTCCGCAATTATACTACTAATACCAGTACAGCCGTATATTGCAGACATATACTTTAACGGCTATACGGGAAGTTACTTTGAACATTTATCTACATATTTTACATTGACGGATTTCAGCGGATATGATGGACATTTTACACCGGGGCATACGTGGTTTATGCTTTATCTGTTTATAATATCTATGGTTTCATTGCCGCTCATGATGTGGTATAAGAACCAGGAAAAGAAATTGAACGGCAGAACGCTGAATATGTTGAAGATACTGCCCATGTTTATCATTATTTTGATATGCACACCTATACTTGATATTGGCGGTAAGAGTATCGGTGAGTTCGCCGCATGCTTCCTTTTAGGATATTTTGTGCTGAGTATGGAAGAAGTGCAGGAAAGATTGCAGAAATATTACATTCCGCTTGGAACCGCATGGATAATATTAATTATTATACGATGCATAATGTACCGGATGGAGGTTACAAATGGGTTCCTATGGACTGTCGAGCAGAGAATGTTAAGTTGGATCGGTATATTGGCAATTATCGCCCTGGGAAAACGTTTCCTTGAATTTAATAATGCATTTACAAAATACTTTACACCTGCGGCATTTCCATTCTATTTCTTCCATCAATCATTTGTGGTAATTGTGGGTTATATAATTATAAAACAGGTTCATACAGCATTAATTCAGTATGTCAGTATTGTTGCAATTTCTTTTATTTTAACAATTTTTATGTATGAGTTATGCAGAAGAACAGCCGTTACGCGCTTCCTGTTTGGGATCAAAAAAGGATAACGGTAAAGATTGTCTTCTTTTGGCAGCTGCCAAAGCAGCAGTTGGCCGTAAGTGTCACAATATTATAATTTCGCATATATTAAAGTACATTTTAAATTATAGAAACAGGATTATTTATGGATGGTTTTCAAAATTATAGGAGAAGAGATTCCGACGGAAGAGATTTTGAGAGAAGAGATTTCGATAGAAGGAATGAAATGAGGGAAGAATTTAATCGAAGAATGGATTTTGATAGAAGACATGAGATGGAAAGAAGAGAAGAATTCGACAGGAGACATGATTTTGACTTAAGATTTCCATTTTGGTGGATGTTTTTTGAGTAAAATAAAGGGGTGTCCACTGACATAAAGAGCTACCAGCTATCAATATTAGTTGGTAGTTTTTTACTCCAAAACGGTACATATAATTTTAAAAAGCTCACATTTAATGGGCTTTCTTACCTCTTTAACGGCAGGGTATTCTGGTTTTCAAATAACTTATTTCTTGTAAATCACCTGATATTGTATTAGAATTAGACTAATTGTCCTAAGCAATTATAAATCATACAAAAGAGGTGTAAAGTTTATGAAACAGAATTCACTGCTTGGAGAATCCCTGCTGCTCCTTTCTGCAATTATATGGGGAACTGCCTTTGTTGCCCAACGCATTGGAGGTGACCTGATCGGCCCCTTTACTTTTAATGCCGTCCGTATGTTTATCGGAGCATTTACACTGCTCCCCTGTATCTGTCTCATGTATAATAAAAACCGGCAAGAGAATAAAGAGCAGCATCGAATAAAGAAAAATAAAAAACTATGGATAGGAGGCATCCTTTGCGGAACTGTATTATTTGTTGCCAGCAACCTACAACAAATAGGATTGTCCTATTCGACAGCCTCAAAGGCAGGCTTCATTACCGCATTGTATATCATAATAGTTCCGATCATCGGTATTTTTTTCAAAAAACGTCCGGGTATCACTTTATGGATCAGCATACTCATTGCTTTATGCGGAATTTATTTACTTTGTATTACCGATGGCTTCAAAGTCGCTTCCGAAGATCTCCTGCTTATCCTGAGTGCTTTTTTCTTCTCCATACATATATTGGTGATTGATTATTTCTCTCCCGCCGTGGAAAGTGTAAAATTATCCTGCATTCAATTTTTTATAAGCGGTTTACTCTCAGCCATAGTGATGGTTTTTACGGAAGAACCTGAAGTATCTTCCATTTTTCATGCCTGGCTGCCATTATTGTATACGGGTATTTTATCCTGTGGAATTGCATATACCTTCCAGATAATGGGACAAAGAAAAGTAAACCCGGTCATTGCTTCCTTAATTATGAGTCTGGAGTCGGTATTCTCTGCTTTGGGCGGGTGGATTATATTAGGTGAATCACTTACCTATCAGGAATTATCAGGCTGCATATTACTATTCATTGCCATTATATTAGCTCAGCTTCCGATCAAAAGAAAGGACTACGGAGTAAACATGTCTTAAAAAATATCCCTGATTAAGTCACAGGGCAAGCCCAGATTTTATAATATCGGATATATACAGTAAACCGTCCCTTGCCTGTAAAAAACACTATACTAAAAGCAGCAACGTCCCTGATACCAGTAAAAGTAACCCTATAAAAGATTTTTTAGAAAGTTTTTCATTCAGGAAGAACCAGGAAAAAGCAACCGTAACTACAATACTTAATTTATCTATCGGAACAACGATAGATGCCTCTCCTTCCTGCAAAGCTTTATAATAGCATAACCAGGACACCCCCGTTGTAATACCGGAAAAACAGATAAAACTTAAACTTTTTCTGTCAATCTTTGCAATCTCATTCTGTTTACCGGAAACAAATACGACTACCCAAGCCATAATTAATACTGCAATTGTGCGTATTGCCGTACCCAGATTGGATTCGACTCCCTGAATTCCGATTTTACCAAGTATGGAAGTCAGGCTGGCAAATACTGCGGAAAGGACTGCATAAATCAGCCATTTCTGCTCTTTCATATTGTCCGGTTCCGCATCTTTTCTGATTATCATCAGATATGTACCAACACTAATTAAAATAATGGCTGTTAATTTAATTAAGTTTATGCTTTCTCCTAAAACGAGAAATGCTAAAATAAAGGTCATTACGGTACTTGACTTGTCAATCGGGGCTACCTTATTCACATTTCCTAACTGGAGAGCTTTAAAATAAAATAACCAGGAACCTCCGGTTGCAATACCTGACAGGATCAAAAAAATCAAAGTTCTACTACTGATATCCGTAATGGAATTCTGTGAACCAATCACGAAAACTATAATCCATGAAAAGATCAGGATTACTATAGTACGTATTGCAGTAGCTATGTTAGAATCTGTTTTCTTAATTCCTATTTTCGCAATCACGGCCGTTATTCCTGCAAACAGTGCCGAACCAAAAGCATACATTACCCACATAACTTTTTATTATCCTTTCTTTTCAATCCTGCTACACTAATATTCTTCGTAATCTGTAATAAATTCTTGAGTTTTTCCCAAGAGGGGCGGAATAAAATGAGCCGCTTTTTCAAGGTTTATGGTAAATATTTCAATCTGTGTCCTTCACACGGCAGCTAAAACCTGCCTTTTATTATATTCTAATGTACTTATAGTTAAAATTTTTATTTGTTTAATTATAACACATTGTTTTTAAAAAGAAAAATTACTTGGATACGGGAAGTAAAGAAATCTGCTTCCGGCATGAGCTTGGCAACTGTTGCCTGCATAACCACAGCCGGTATCTGCTCGCTCATGGTTTTAAGTCAGTTTAGTGTTATCCGTATTGTTTTCGATTATTATAGTATTTGCAATTCTGTAACTGTAGTAATAAACTTCCTGGGGCAGGTGTATTCCAGGCTAATTTTAAAATTATTAAAAATCTGTTTCGTATTGACTTAAGAATTCCTTTTGTTTATAATGAACATATTTAAGAAAGGATTTTTTCAACATAATGGATGATGGCACTTGTAGCGGCAAAAATAAAAAGCATAAATTAACATAAATTATTTATATGTAGAAAGCATAACCTACGTCTTAAAAGATTGCAGGCTATGCTTTTTTGCAATTTTAATTAAATGGAGGTTTTTTAATGGAATACGAAAAAAGGAAAAAATTTATTGTAAACTTTTTATATGTAGCATTAATTGCACTAATTATTTATTTTATCGTCAAATATGGTCTGGGGTTAATAACACCTTTTATTTTTGCTTTTATAATAGCTTATTTATTAAACAAACCTTCCAGGTTTGTTTCAAGCAAACTTAAGCTTCCTTATAAGCTGGTTTCTATTTTCTTTATTTTGCTATTTTACAGTACGATCGGAGTTTTGATTTCCTTACTTGGTATCAGGCTGTTTACATTCTGCACTGATTTTTTTTCAAGGCTGCCGGATGTTTATTCCGAGTATGTAGCACCGGTTTTAACTGTATTATTTGATCGAATCGAACAGGCAGTTTATCGTATGGATCCTGCCTTGGTTACTACTTTAAATGACCTGTTTTCCCAGTTTGTAAAGTCCCTTGGGGATTTTAATTCATCACTTTCCATGAAAGTGGTCGGCACTGTATCTAACTACGCCTCTGCCCTCCCGGGACTTTTTATAAAACTGCTCCTCATGGTTATTTCTTCTTTTTTTATTGCAGGGGATTATGATAAACTCACCGGGTTTGTGATACGGCAGTTTCCCGAAAAAGGCCGCGACCTGATTCTACATATAAAAGAATATATTGTGGGAACACTGTTTGTCTGCATACGCTCTTATGCACTCATAATGGGAATCACCTTTGTAGAATTATCCATAGGCCTCACAATTATTGGAGTTCCCAATTCCATAATTATTGCTTTTACTATCGCAGTTTTTGATATATTACCGGTACTGGGAACCGGAGGCATAATGATTCCCTGGATGATTATTACTGCTATTCAGGGAAATTATCCGCTGGCGGCCGGCCTGCTTATTGTATACCTGACTGTTACGGTAATCAGAAATATTATTGAGCCGAAGATCGTGGGAAGCCAGATTGGTTTGCATCCGGTCGTAACTCTGATAAGTATGTTTGTTGGTGCCCAATTGTTTGGAGTAATCGGTCTGTTTGGCCTGCCTATAACATTATCCTTATTATCCCACTTAAATAATACCGGGATAATAAAGCTTTTTAAACAGACTGTGTAACCAGGACCAATTTGTTTTTAAACCCGAATCCTGACAAAGTTATAATTTCATTTCCGTAAAATTGCAATCCGCTAAGAAGCGGGGAATTTACTTGTAAGGTTAAAAATGTATACATAATTTCTTTAAATAGTGGAGGAAATATACCCCCAATCCGGCTATGATGTAAGTATAAAGAAACAGGAATTCATATTACTGTGGAAGGTTTGACAGAATCATCGGCAGGTATATTACGGAGGAATCACTATGGTAGAAAACAAATTTGTATTAGGAGTTGTAGGACTTGGAGAAGGAAGAAGTATCATTTCAGCCGCTTTAAACAGTGAGCATTTTATACTGGGTAATATTTGCGACTTAAATGAGGAACTTTGCAAGCATCGCTGTGAAGAATTCCAATTGGACAAATACACCACCAGCTATGAAGAACTGCTGGAAGACGAAACAATTGACGTAATTGGGATATACACACCGGATCAGTTTCATGCAGCCCATATCAAACAGGCTTTACAGGCCGGAAAACATGTAATATGCACCAAACCGGTACTGATCGGGCTGGCGGATGCAAAAGAATTATTGGAATGCCAAAAACAAACCGGTAAAAAAATATTTATTGGACAAAGTACCAGATTCTTTGAATCAGTAAAACACCAGCGGGAATTGTATGAAGCCGGAACGATAGGGGAGCTGGTAACTGTGGAAGCCCATTATAAGAGTGATTCAAGGTGGTTTCTGGATCGTCCCTGGAGCAAAGCGGCTGGTTTTTCATGGATGTATAATTTTATGATACATGCTATAGATCTGGCTGCCTGGTATCTGCCTGATATTGAAGAGGTATTTGGTTACGGAGTTGTCAGTTCAAACACCAAAGAATTCGGATTAAACGTAGAAGATACTCTTACATTTCTGGCTAAAGATAAAAGCGGAATCTATGCGACTGTTGAAGGTTCCTATGCAACTCCCTGTCTGAATAAAAAAATTGAATTTCCGATCGAGTGCACTTTAAGAGGTACAAAAGGAATTTCAAGAGGCGGCTATAACCAACTGGTAATGCATCAAAAAACCTTAAAAAACCAACTGCCGGAAGGCAAAAAGCCCTATGCACTGGATACAGACGAAAAAGAATTTTATAATGAAAATACTTACTGCTATGATGAAAAGCATAATTATTATTTCCGTTTTGAAGGTGAAACCCACCATGCAGGCGAATATCAGAATTATATAGATTATTTTGCCCAAATGCTGTTGGCCGGTAAAACACCTGTACCGGACTTAAAGGAAGGCATCCATACGATTGCCATTATGGAAGCCATGAAACGCTCCCTGCAAACAGGGACACCGATAAAGGTAAATTCCATATTGGATGAATATCACCTTTTACCCTGACTTAACTTATCAGAAAAAGCCGGGGCTCTCCTGAAATGCAAGCATAGCTGCGTAATTTCGCGCGTGTTAAACTTGGGTTTTTCCGTGACCCTCGGTCTGCTCCACTCACAGAAGACACCTCGCGGTATCCATGATCGAACTGTAACCGATATCTGTATTGGCTTATGATCTCCCCTATAGTCTGTCCTTGCAATATAAATGCATTACAAGGACAGGCTATTTTATTTCCTTCTTTTCACTGTTTCATTTACGCTTCGGCAATTCACCGACATGTTTTTTATAGATACGGTAAAAATTTGACATATTATTAAAACCGCACTCCAGCGCAATTTCCACCATGCTCATATCCGTATGTTTCATCAGTTCACCGGCTTTTTTTAACCGAAGGGAGGTAATATAATCAATAAAACTGGTATTGGTTACTTTTTTAAAATATGCGCTGAAATAGTTTTCACTCATGTACACGGCCCCTGCTACTTCACCTAATGTAATTTTCTCCGTATAATGATCATTGATATATTGAAAAGCTTCTTTCAGCCTTTTCATATTACTTTTTTTCTGGCTCAGATTTTCGATCTGAAAGACAGCGGATGTATTTTGGCAGTATCGGATTAAAAAGGTAAGAATCCGGAGAACATCCGCTTTTATCAATAAATCATATCCCTGTATTTTCTCTCTATATTCCTTATAGATTTCATTCATAACAAAAGCGATCTCACTGGCGTAAGGTTCCGCCCTGCTTACTTTATTCATGAAATTACTTCCGCGTTCAACAAATGGTTTTAAGTAATCACTGTTCAGGTCAGAAACAAACTGAGTAGAAAAAGTCATGACCAGGACATCCATATCATCCTGGATCATCCAGCCGTGAGGTTCCACATTATTAAAAATAATCAGGTCCCCTTCTTTCATCTCATATTTTACACCATTCACAAAGTAATTGCCTTTTCCCTTTTGTACATAAGTAATTTCACAGAAATTATGCCAGTGAAAAGATCCTTCACAATTATCTTTTTTATTTAATACTACCTGTCTGATCTCGAACGGAAAACCTGAATCCAGATAAACCATATCTTCATAAATAACCATCGATACACCTCTGCTGTTAATCCGATTATATTAAGCTTTAAAATATTTTTTAGTATACCCTTTTTTAAAAACTTACCGGTCTTTCCTCCAGTTCTCATCTCTTTCCTGACTGGAGGCAGTTGCTTTTTCCAGCTGGTAGATGATTTCACTAAAGTATTTTGCCGGCACTTTATCAAGCACTATGGCCTTTTCTTCCGTTACTTCATCGTATTCATAGCTTCCTCTCTTAATGGTGCCGGCTTCATAAAACCTGGCCTCATACACGGTGACATCCTCCGTTTCATAGCCCACAAAAGAGCCTGAAAAATGCAGTTCAACTCCTAAAGAAAGCGGGACATCTTCTCTGTAAAAGGTATAATATCCTCCGGCGTCCTGTACGGAACCGCGGTACCATCCCATTCCCAGCAGCTTCCCGGACAGGGACATAGGATTCAGTACATACCCCCCGAAACGTTCCAGATATTTTTTCCCTTTTTCTTCTTCCGTTAACGGAAATACCTTTCTTGCCAGCTGATCCACCGGCTGTACTACTTCATAATCCTTTAGCTGCTCCTCCCATTTCTCAATACTTTCTTTTGTTAATTCAATGGGATGCACCAGCCCGATTTTACTTTCTTCCGGCAGAACAAATTCTTCCTCATCCTCCGTATTAAAGCTTCCGTCCTCCATATAGCGGAAAGTATCCAATAGCTTATCCCCCTGATAGCTTCCCCAGATTAAGCCAATTGCAAACTGGTGCATAATCGGATTTTTGACAAAGAGACTCTTCCAGGCCTCCGTATCCCATTTTCTTTCAACTGACAATGCTAAATCCAGGCGGAGTTTCTGGTTTGCCACAGCTGCTTTCATCTGTTTCTTTAACAGTTTGAATTCTTCAAAGGCGGCCTGTACCTTTACTTCATCGTCCTTCTTGGCGGGGGCGGGAAGATTCTTTATCTTCTTTGCATTTTCATCCATTATCTCAATGTCCAGTGCCGGCGTTATAGTTACAAAAAAGCGTCTCTCTCCGTAATCAAAGATTCTCTGCATATCTTCATTAAAGCCAAGATCCGGTACGATTTTGTCCGCTAATTCCTCTGTGGTAAGGCCAAGCTGCTCTGCCGCAAAGCCAAGTGCCTCTAAAGCTGCTGTTTTAATCTGCTTAAATTTGAACTTTCTCGATATACTGTCTACAATGAGAAGAGCGGCTGGGGTATCATTTAAGGCCAGTGCTTTTACAGCTTCCGCCGCAATGGCGCCTCTTGCATTCTGGGGCCACTGGTTAATGCCGGCCTGAAGCTTGTGGACAATATCGGCGCCGCCGTGAATGGCTGCCGCATAGAGAACCCATTTTTTCTTTGCCTCGGCTCCGTTCTCCATCCATTTGTCAAAAAGCTCATTCATATAGAGAGCAAGCTCTTTCTTGTTTAAAGGCTCTGTCAGTCGAAGCACCTCTTTGTTTACTCCCGGAACTCCCATGTTATAGTAGCAAAGGAGGATGGCCTGCATATATTCCTCCGGTATTTCCGCCCCATTTTCTTCGTGCACCGTTGTAAAAGGAGTCTCATAAGCCCATTGAAGCCCTTTCTTTCTTCCGCCCTTATGCAGTTCCCTGACGTATTCTTCTGCTGAGATAACGCTGATGCCTTCCCCGCTTTCTTCTATACACAGAAGTTTTTTTATCATATCCTGGAGCTTTTTACTTTTTTCTATTGCCAATGCTTCTTCCAGGACGGATGTATAATCTTTCTTCCATTTTATAAGGATAAGCAGGGCAGTCTCCCGCTCCGCAGATTTTTTTGATTTCAATTTGTCCAGTACGTCAGCTTCCCATTCTTCCTGTTCCGCCATTATCTCAACCAGACGTTCCATTACCAGTTTGGAGGTATCCGAAAAGGCCTTCAGCAAAATTTGCTTATATTGCCCTGGAGCCGTTCCCAGAGTGCAGATTCCCATAAATCTTCCGATAGCTCCCGACAGCTCAAAGGCCCTTAACATTTCTTCTTCTTTTTCAACTAAATATTTTTTTAATATGTTAACTACATGGCCTAAAAAAGAGGCTTTTCTATGCTCTGTATACAGGCTCTCATAGATAAGCTCCGCAGTATTCAACTGATACGAAAGAGCAAGCCCCGTATCCTCCCAGTATTGAAATAATGTTTCGATCTCCGCAGATTGATATCCGCCCTCCGGGTCTGATTTAAAATAATGAGAAAAGAAGTACCCGCTCTCACGGAATACCAGATAAGTCATACAGCGTTTATAAAAATTATCACATCCGTTTGCTTTTATGTAATGCTCCAGTTTCTCCCCCGTATGGCTGTAATAATAGCTTCTGCCGCTCTGTAATTCTTTGGCATAAGGATACAAAGCTTCTATCCCTGTGTCATGTAAAAGAAAATCCTGGACCACGGATCTTGCATTGCCCTCCGGAAGAATACTCTCTGCTATTTTTCTCTGTAGTTCTAAGTTGCCCGTGGCAGCCATACTTTCATACTGTTTTGGTGATTTTTCCCTGAGTGCTTCCATGAGCACCGCATGAACCTCCAGGGAAGCCTGTCCCACTGCCTTTACATACGCCTCATTATCATGCTCTATTTCATAATACAGCGCCGCCTTTATCCCTTTGTTACCGCACCAGATAATATAAGGTACGGCCTCCAGCATCAAATCGGCTTTGAATTTGCCCGCAAAATAACCGGTGTCGGCTTTTTTCATAAAATTATATACCGTACTTAAGGTACCTTCCAGATTTCCATAGGCACATAACTTCATAAGGCTTTGCAAGCGGCTGAACAGACCGTAATGCACATTAATGCACCCGATCATCAGTTCCAGCAGATACTCATCCATGGGATGCTTTTTAAACAGCTGGGCTGCCTCCTCCTTAAGGGACCGGTTTCCCTCCTTATCTGCTTTAAGGTATTCCAGTATTAACTCTTTCTCTGTGTCACTGACGGGCAGCAGACTGCCTATGCTCGCAATAACACTTTTTTCAAAGTCTTTGATATGCCTTCCCTCTTCCGAGGTTTCGGCATATCCGGCTTCCTTCTTACGGAAAACGCCTGCTATTCCCTTTAATATGCCATTTTTCCCTTCCGCCTTTGGTTCCTCTTCTTTCAGCAGAGAAAAATAAGCGGTATAAACCAGTAGTTTACCGTTATCATATTTGCTCTGCCAGTTGTCAAGAGCTTCTGTGAGCACTTCCTTCCTGTGTCCGGCAAGCTTTAAAAGCTTTTTGACCGTCTCCCTCCGCAGCTGGTATCTCTCATAAGCGACACCCTCCGCATACAGAGTGACTGCCTGGTATGCTTCTATATGTTTGATAAAATCATTATTTTCGATGCTGTACCGCAATTCCTGGATCGGAAATACATGGGTACTGGTAGATCCCCCCATTTGATATACGATATGGAATAACCTGAGAGCTTCATTCAGCCGGTTTCTTTTCATCAAATGTGAAAATAAATGGACACAAGCCTTTTGGTCTTCCTCCTTAATTTCTGATAAATCCTGTTTCGGAAATGCAGGCAGCAGTTCTTTGTTCCCCTCTAAAAGGTATTTTTCCGCTGTCTCAAGCAAGTCAGAGCTCAATCCAAAGCCCCCCAGTACCTCCAGCATTTTTTCCAATTGCAGTTCGTTTTGATTCTTCAATATCCTTTCCTCCTAAACGCATTCTTAATTCGTTTATCATTTGTTTATGTTCCCATTTTTAACTTAAACTCCCCTGTGCGTGCTTCTGCACGCATTATAATCAGGATGGTGAAAAAATCCGCTTTATCATTTTTTCACCTTATCCAGTGCCAGCTTCTTTTTACACAGGGATAAATACTGATTCAGGCTGCAGAATACAGATACCGCCTGGTCAAAATCCCGGGTCACCCGGTGCCGGTTTGCCTTTACCTCCTCCGACAGTACTTTTAACTTCTCCGCGGCAAAGGTAAGCCCGCATTGCATACTGGTTTCCGAAATTTTTTCCATCTCCTCCAGCGTACTGTCATGAGCGGAAAGAAATCCGCTGGTATATAATTCCGAAAGCAGTCTTTCTATTTCTGATACAACTTCTGTCAGATACTCGTTTGTTTCCATCCCCTATTCCTCCTATACGTGTTCCGGGCTATAACTGTTCTATTGTTACAGTTCAGTCTTACGGCTGAATTGTAACAATTTGTGCACCGAAATTATGCCATCCGTATAATTCCGCGCATGTTAAACCCGGGGGTTCTGTGACCGGAGCAGAGCAAGGACACAAAAACACCTCGCGGTACCCGGGGCCAAACTTGTAATATTCCGCCTGCCGCTTAGAATACCGTTATTACTCCAGGTTTTCATAATAATTGATAGGATACAGTCTCATGGCCCCTTCCTTTATATAGAGGGAGCCAAAGAAGCAGGGCGCCTGCATATTCCCCTGTCCGATTCTCTTAGCCAGACGCTCCAGATACCGTATGGTATAATGTTCTGTTTTTGAATAGGCAACTTCCAGGACAATCCGGTGTTCTTCCTTATCATACAGCTCCATTGAATATTCCTGTTTAATGCTGTCAAAGGAAGCATTTTTTATAAGGGCCGGCTGTACCAGAACCAGACTGTTCTCCAGCTCTCCCTCCTGCTGCCAGGAATCTGCCAGACGTTCTTCAAACAACTTTAAAAAATCATCAAAATACTGCTTTTTCAGTTTCTTCTTTTCCAGCCTGCGCCTTCCCAGGTACTCTGCTTTTGCTTCACTGGTGGCTGAGAGCCGGTGTTCCCCGGAGGCCTTCCCGTTATACAAAAGAAGCTTTGCGCCGTCCAGCTCCTCCAGCCTGCAGGGAAGCTGCCATGGAGCCTTTGATTTGTCGCCCGGGATCCTCTTTTTCTCATTTTCATAAAAAACCGGCCTTACGTTGGTATAGGTGTACCATTCCTGGGTATCTTCACTTAAAAAATAATAGGTTTCCCCCTCATAACCCGACTTGCTGTGAAACTCCCGCTGTCCCATGCCTGTCAGGCTCAAGGGCGGACAGGGGAAATATCCGCTGCGGAACTCTCCTGCAAGCGCCGCCAATTCTTCCTTTGTTTGGGCAGCTGCCAAAGCCTCCGCCCTTTTGTATAAGCTGCAAAGCCGGTTTAACAAATTATTTATCTGAAAAGAGGCCGTCCTCTTAAAATACAGTTGATATTCCCCGTTCAGTTCCCTTAACCGCCTTTCAAATTCCGGCAGCTTCTGGTTATGGCTTAATATAGCCAGCCGTTCCAGGGAATCCATTACGGCAGGAGAACTCCTTGCCAGTCCCGCAGCCAATTGCTCCCCCAGAAAGCCTTTTAAAAGTTCCCCCATCTCTTTTGCCCCCTCCATGGAGACAGCCTTACCTTCCTCTGTCCCGGGCAGCAGAACCTGTTGTGTTAATTTTCCGGTATGCAGCTGGTAAAAAAGGATTGCTTCCGCTTTATGCTGGCAAAGTTCCTTTTTATGACAGCTGCAGGAAGAGTATTCCACCGGTTCCAATAGGCGAACAGTAATACCGGTATCCGGGAAAAAGACCGTAATAATGGAACTTACCGCAATATCCGGTTTCAGCCCCTGACTGGTATTAAAATACAGATTTTGAAGCCTTTTCTCCCCGATCGCTCTTTTCAGCTTTACCAGCGGATAATCCAAAACGGAGCGGAATTCTTCTGCCCTGATCTCTTCCACCTGATTTATTTCACTATATTGACCGTTTTTATTTTCCTGTTCTTCTGCTGATAAATCCTGCCCCTGGTATGTATCCGCCTCTTTCAATACTTCTTGCTTTATATTCTCCGTTTCCTTACAGCCCTCTGCCGCTGCACCAAGCTCATTTTCCTTTAACGGCTCTTCTTTCTCTTCTTCCCTATAGCCGGCATACTGATTCTTAGCATAAAGAACAGCCATTACAATATGCTTGCATATACTTCTGGAAGGGCAGGTGCATTTGCTCTCCCCCAGTGGAAATACAAGGCTACAGGTAACTTCCTCCACATTAACCGTAAGGCAGTTTTCTTCCTCCTTCAGGCTTAACGCCGCCTGTTCCAGATCCTTGCAGGCTCTTTTTACAATGCCTTTATTGGTCAGTCCGGTCAGATAATCCTCCGTAACAGGCTCCAGTAACTTCTTCCATTCACTCATCCGATGATCCTCCCTACCCAGTCTGCCAGCTTTTCCGGGGTCATGGCAGCTACATGTGCCCCCAGCTCCGCCAGACAGGCTGCCGCATTCCGGCCATAGTTGGGATTGGCATCCATATCAAGGGCGGTCAGTGCGATTAACTTTGCACCGGATTCGATAATTCCCCTGCTCACGGCATAAAGCCTCTGGTAACCTCCGCCTTCATACAGATCCGAGATCAGCACTACCAGGGTCCGGCTTGGATTCTCAATGAGGCCTTCGCAGTAAGTAAGTGCACGGGCAATATCCGTTCCGCCGCCTAACTGGATACTCATCAGCGTTTCCACCGGATCCTCAATATAACCGCTTAAGTCCACTACATTGGTATCAAATATGACCAGTCTGGTATCCAGCATGGGAAGCTTTGCAAAAATCCCTGCCATCACAGCGCTGTGTATGACCGAATCCAGCATGGAGCCGCTTTCATCCACCGCCAGGATAATCCGCCAGGTATGGTATCTCTTTACCCTGGAATGAAAATAAACCCGGGAAAGCACCAGCTGTTTGCTTTCCATATCATAATTTTTTAAGTTTCCGGATATGGTTTTTTTGATGTCCAGATTACGGATGGACGGAACCTGGCTGGATTTAGACCGGTCCAGCCTGCCTAAGAGGGTTTTCTTCATATCCTGTTCCATCTTTTTCGTCAGTTCCTCCGCCACCTTTTTAATAATTTTCCGGGCGGTGTCAAGAACCTCTCCTTTCATCATGGACTTAAGCTGAAGGATCGTTTTTAACAGTTCCCGATTCGGCTCCAGCTTTTCCAATACTTCCTTATCGGTCAAAAGCTCGGACATTCCATAATTCTCCAGGGCATGACGTTCCATGATTTCCACGGTTTCTTTCGGAAACAGGACCCTTATTTTATTCAGCCAGTCCGAAACCGTTAAATTGGAATCCCCGCTGCCGCCTTCCTTGCGGACTCCCGAATCTTCTCCGTACTCCCTGTCATACAGATAATCCATTACTTCTTCCATATCCATATAGTGAAGGTTTGTTCCTTCGAAGGAAATATGCTCCTTTGCATATTTGCCCAGCAGAAGCCGCCATTTATTTAATTGCTCCATATGGTCTGCCATTGGTTTCACCTGCCTTTATCCGCCTGTAACTGAATCGTTACAGCTTCTTTAATACCGTATCATTGAGTTCCCTGCCGTATTGATAGATCAGAGGGGATATTTCTTTTAAAGCCAGTAGTTCCTTCCCTTTCTTTCCATGCAGTCCGGCTGCTTTTTTTGCGATCTCATCGATTTCTCTTGGCGTAAAATAGCCAAAAGCCATCCGCAGTTCCGGCAGGATTCCCATAAAATCGTCCTCCGACAGCTTTTCTATAAAAGCGTCCATCATCACAATAAAAGAATTGCCCACAAATACCAGATCCCTGGCCGTAAAGAAAAGCCCGCGAAACAGCTTGGCCCCCGACAGCAGCTTGTCATGGGTCCCCGCCATGTAACCGTAGCAGACCCTCTCGATTTCATTAACGGTACTAAGGCCGCTGCCGTAAAGAATCCCCCGGATACAGCCCTCCAGCCCCGCCTGTAAATCCTCCTGTGCCAATAACTTTTGCAGTGCCTCATAAAATATTTCCCGGTTCTCCTGATACGCTTCCCTTTGCATCAGCTGATACATGGTTTTAAGTGCCGTCATGGAGGAAGCTAAATCCTCCTCTTTTATCTTAGCCATAAAGGGCAGGAGGCTTATGATCTTTTCGCAGGCAACACCAATAAGTCCCGTCAATTCCATATCCGTCCGGTACAGCCGGTTCTGCTCCTCCAGCATAATCAGTCTTGACAAAGCATCAACCAGGGAAAAGAAATCCCCGTCCGTGCGCAGGATGCCCTCCATCCGGTATAAAATCTTTAAAAGCTGCTCCTTCATGCCCATTTCATACATCTGGGTTAACAGAACGGCTCCATCTTTACTGTTCATATCCTCCCTCAGGCGCTTTAAGGCAATAGCAGTACACGCTTCCATAACACCGGCTCCGGATACGGATACGTCAATGAGAGCCGCCACCACCTGACTGCTCCACTTATATTTCCATATTTCACGGATTAAATTCCTGTCTTTTCTGGTCCGCAGGTTGGGTCCTTTGATTTTTACCGCAAAATCCGTATCCAGAAATTCCATCTGATAAAAGAATTTGCTGATGGCCCGGTGCCTTTCAGAGGAAAATATTTCAAGTGCTGCTTCACTGGACAGGGTCGAATGTATATTAAGCCTGAATTCCCTGCATTTTTCTTCAAAATCCTGTACGATGGGAGGAATCCTGGCATTTCTGCACAGACTGCCTATGCCATTGCCGGTCAGCTTCTCTTTTAAGATACGAAGGGGGGCATCTGTGGAAGGACTGTACTCCCCCTTAATAAAAGCCGTCAGTATGCTGTCAAAAAGTTCATAGACGCCCGGAGCCTGCTTCCCCCGCAGGGAAGACAAACCCTTAAGCATGGAAAAGGCACAGATTTCATCATAGGCGGACAGGCCTCCTTCTTTTTTACGTACCGCGCCGCCGGTTGCAACAATGTACTTTAAGGCCGTATCCTCAAAAGCGTTGGAATTTTGTTTTTCTATCTCTGAATAAATATCCTGGTAAAATCCGGGATAAGGCATGCCGCTGGCATAGCCGTTAAGTCTGTCACAGGCCTCCATGGAATAGGCCATAAGATAGGTTCCTTCCGTCCCTTTCTCCATGGGATGCAGAGAATATTCCGGAAGGGGTTTTGTGTTATCCTGACGGTACATTTCCTGACGCAGCTTTATAAGGGCCGGTGTATGAAAGCCTCCTGTCACTACTAAAAGCTTTTCATACTCCTTCTCCTTTTTCCTTATATTCCGGGCCATGAAAGCCTCCCTGCTTAAGCAGCCTTCTGCTTCCAGGTCCTCTTCCCCGGAATGGAGCCTTGAAAGGACACAGTATGCCAGCATATGCCTTACAAACTGTTCCGTACTCTCCTGCATTCCGCCTATTTCAAAATACTTTTCCCACAATTCGTCAAAACTCCTGAGTCCTGCCCTGGTTATAAGCTGTTCTATGTACTTATTTTTCGATAACAGGTAATCATCATTATAGGTACTCTTTTCCTCATTTTTTAAAAGCCCTTTTCCCTGTTCGGAGGCAATCAGGATTTCACTGTAAGGAAGGTCTATAAATTCCACCGGAATCCCTCTTCTCTGCCCTTCCCTGGCAGCCACTAACTCCGGGGAATAATCAAGAAAGGGATAATAACATTTATAATCTTCCTTTTCTTCGCTTACATAACCCTTTGTATCCCGGTAGGAATAATAGATGGCAAAGGGTGCTCTGGTATCTTCATGTGTCATAATAGCAAGGAGTTCATTTGCACTTACGGGACCTTCCACCAAAATGCAATCCGGTTTATATTCCTCAATTACCATTTTTAAATGATAAGCACAGGCAGGACTGTGATGCCTGACGGGAAAATATACCGCCCTTTGTTCATAGGAAAAAGCCGCTGCAGTTATTTTCTCTATCTGATCCATTTCCTCGCTTCGTAATATTTCATCCATAATCCGCCCTCTTTATTCCCTTTATCCCTGATTACCGTATTAAAATATCCCTTTATCTTCTCGATATCCTCTCTGCTTTCCTTGGCAACCGCACCTAACAGATTCTGAACCAGACAGTCTGTACTTACGGTTCCGTCACCGTAATAATAGCCGGTCAGCAGGGTCTGATAATAAACGGAAACTGCTTCCGCCGTACTCATTACGGCAGCCGGCTTATCAATCTGATGCCCCATGCTGGAAATGCCTTCCCGTAATTCGTGATAAGTGGAGGCCAGTAATTCCGCAATATCTTCATCGGCAGTTTTCTCTATGTTATTTTCCTTAGCCAGCTTATTGACTTCATTGATGATAATCTGTTTTTCCAAAGCGGCTTCCCGGATGGGAAATACCGTTTCAAAGTTAAATCTCCGCTTTAGGGCGCTGCTCATTTCATTGACACCCTTATCTCTGGTATTAGCTGTCCCGATCACATTAAAGCCCTGCCTGGCAAATAAGAAACCTTCCTCCTTAAGCTCCGTAACATTTAGTACCTTATCACTTAAGACACTGATTAAACTGTCCTGTATTTCGGCCGGTGTTCTTGTAATTTCCTCAAACCTTGTAATTATCCCCTTTTCCATGCCGATATACAAGGGGGAAGGCACCAAAGCTTCCCTGAACGGCCCTTTTGCCAGAAGCAGGGCATAATTCCAGGAATATTTGATCATGTCCTCTGTTGTCCCCGCCGTTCCCTGAATGGTATTGGTGCTTACCCCGCTGATGGCTGCCGATAAAAGCTCCGATAACAGGGTCTTTGCGGTTCCCGGCTCTCCTACCAGCATTAAACCGCGGTTTCCTGCCAGGGTTACTATGCAGCGCTCCACTAAAGCATCATTCCCCAAATATTTTTTTTGTATGTTATATTCCTTTCCCTCATGGATAACGGGATTTTTACTGCCTAAAATAAAAGTTTTGACTGCCTGGGGGGACATCTGCCAGTTCAAGGGCTTTTTCGCCGAATCATTTGCCCGGATGGCCCGCAGCTCCTCCTCATATTCCACTTCCACAGGCGGTTTTATCTGCTCCTTGGTATTCATCCTGATTTCTCCTTTTCCTATCTGTAAAATAATGCATATCTCCATGCATCTTACGGTTCCCGTAAACGCGAAACAATTATAAGCTTCATTATACAGCCTATGTGAAATACTGGCAATAGAGAGATGAACCTACACCACGCAACACAGGAAGGAATAATTTGTAAAAACCTCGGTCATTATGGGAGGCGGACGCAGTCTTCTTAACATAAACAAACGGAGCATTTGACTGATCAATGCCCCGTTTGTTATACATTTAAATTAGTTCCTAATTAGTAAGAAGTATACCGTCTGACTCATATCAGATAAATCGTACTGCCTGTTTTGTCATCTGCCGCGTCAGCTTAATATGTAAAACAAGCTTACTGCCCGTCAGTCATGACGTTCGTCCATGTTATCATAAGTTTCACAGAATCTTCCCGCAAATGCAGGCTTTTCTCCTGCAGCATACAAATGTGAAATGTCCCCGAAAGAGCTCATTCTGAAACAAGCTATGCCTTTTCTGCGCTCCTCGGTAACCAGAGTGGTAACTGACGAAGGTGCGGCAAAAAATTCATGCCATAGAACCATTGGGGAGATTCCCAGCAGGTGTCCCAGCATTACGCATTCAACACCGAAGTGGCAGAATAAAACAATCGTATCATTATTCGGCCTTACGGCACGGTATATTTTCCCCTCCCGCTCATATCCGTGCTCTTTTAATATATCGTCAAGTCCGGTGTAAACACGTATCGCTTCGTCAATAACATGACCCGCCTGCATAACCGGAACTGTGTGCCAGAGATTCTTGTCATAATACGCCTCAACTTCCGTCCAATCTCCGGGAAGCCAATCCCAGGTTATACGTTCCTCGCCTGTTCTTTCATCCAGAATCGGTGCGCGGAATTCTCTCAGCCATGGAAGAACCTCAGCTTCACAATTCACCTTTTTAAGAGTAACCGATGCTGTATCTTTTGCCCTGCCCAAAGGGGATACATAAAACGCTTTTACCTCCATGGCCGCAATTCTATCTGACAGCAGTTCCGCTTCCCTCCACCCCTTTTTTGTAAGGGAATCAATAGAATAATCGGGGTCTCCGTGACGGATTATTACCAGTTTCATAATATTTACCTCTTGTTCTTTCTTTTTCTCATCCACCTGGAGAGATTTCATTTCATGTTTACACATTAATTTATTAGAAGCAGGATCTCATAATACCAGTCCGGGATTTTGGATTTTAAGCACAATCCCACCCTTACGCCCATACTCAATCTTGATTCTATAGTCATATATTTTTAAATTTTATCACAGGTATATATGGAATGTAAACTAATTTCACCCGATTATGGTTTTTATCATAATAAATGATTAAACTGCCCAATACCGCTTACAGAATAGTCAACGCAGATATTATTATGAATAAAATCAGGCATGACTTAATTTCCCTTTCAAAAATTCCATGCTGCCGGGAATTTGTTTTTCCGACAATCCATGCATAATTAACGGGCCCTGATAGTTATATTTTCTAAGTAATTGAATATAAATATCAAAATTCAATTCACCTTCTCCGGCTGCAACAAAATCCAGTTCATTTTCATTAGAAATATCTTTTGCATGTGCAAGCACAATGTCTTTGCCCAGCAATTCAAATGCCTCCTTTAGCACAGCTTCCATATTACTGATCTGTGAAGGCAGAAACAGATTGGCTCCGTCCATAATAATTCCTAAGTGCTTACTCTTAAAATAATCCAGATATTTTCCTGCCCTTAGAGGTGTGTTAATAATATTGCTTGCTTCTGTTTCTATACCGAGAATTATATTGTTTTTATATGCAAATGTTAAAATCTGCTCTGTCGTTTCCAATAGCTCCTTCCACGCCTCACTGCTGAGATTTTTATCATCCCATTTCCATTTACTTTGCGGGTTCTTCGAACCGGTACACAAGGTAACAACGGGGATTTCCAATATGGCCGCAATCTCACATAATACTCCAAACCGCCTGATTCCTTCTTCCCTGTTCCGTATATTGGGATCTATCATATTAAATGTGCCGGACAGAGCATCCAAAGTAATTTTATATTTTTTTGCCGTAGCTTTAATCTTTTTTAAGGTCATTTCATTCATATGATCCGGTAACGTTTCCATTCCGGCCGAAGCAAGATTAAATTGCGAGTGATATATTCCCAATGCACTCATCTTATGGAAAACTGTCTCTAAATTACCCTCAAAGGTTTTTGAAAATATTCCAATCTGCATTTAAATTCCTCCTGTCATATTCTTCAAATATATTTTTTGTCCGTTATTTTTATGGGATTCATAGGATGCAATAATTGCTCTCAGTGCTGCAATCCCATCATCCAGGTCAGCACCTGTCTGTTCTTTCCCATCTAAAATCACTTCTGTAAAACTTTCTAATTGGCGCCGGTAAAAATGTCCGTCCGGTTCATATGTTTTTTTTATTTCTCCGGTCATCTCATTACAACATTCAACTTCTGAGGTTCTGAGGAGCCATGGGTTATATATTTTCCCAAAAACGGTACCCTTCGTTCCATAAATTTGAATTCCCTCATGCCAGTCGGCACGCACTGCGATTGTCAAATCCAGGTTTCCGATTGCACCATTTTCAAAATCACATGCAATCAGCCAGGAATACAGATTTCCTTTTACAACATGTTTGGTTTCCACACTGGTAATATTCCCCATCAGATATCTTGCAGTATCAAATAAGTGACTCCCATGACCCAGGAGATAATATTTTTCCAGATCTGCCTTCGGATTTCCTGCCGGTTTTTTCATATTGGGGCTTGAATAAATTGGCGGCATAACGTTATCACAAACCTGGTACCGGCCCGTACTGTCACAATACCAGGCCTTAAAAGTAGTGACTTCTCCGATTTCTTCCCGAATGAATTTTCTGGCAAACTCAAGCCCGCCGTCAAAGCGTTTCATATTTCCTACCTGTACAATAAAACCCTTTTCTTTGGCAATATTCCGCAGTTCCTCACATTCTGTAAGATTGACTCCCAAAGGTTTTTCCACCAGTACATGTTTTCCGGCCAGAAGGGCCTGCTTTGTACATACTGCATGAAACTGGTCACCAATACCGATGATAACAGCCTCTATTTCCGTATCTTTTAACATCTCGGAATAATCCTTATAAACTCTCTTCGGCGAATAGACTGCCGCCATTTTGGCCAGCAAATCTTCCGCCACATCACAAATTGCAACCAATTTTATATTCTTCGCTTTTACCGCAGCTTCAAAATGTGCCGCCTGGCAAATAGTACCGCAGCCTAAAATACCTATTTTTAAACAATTGTTTTCTTTTTTTACATTTAGCTTCATAATGGCCACCTCACCTTTCGAGACCATTTTAGCATTTATTCATGCTGTTTTAATCACAATAATATGCTTATTTTTGCATGTTTTCAAGAAAAGTCAAAGAAAGCACGCATATGAAGTGCGTGCTTAGATGATTTTATTTTTGTATTTTCCGTTCAGTTTTTCGTTCACCGGATTTTCACAGACTATTTTACTGATTTCATCCACAGAACATATCCTGTAATTTGCTTTTTTTTCAAGCTTATCCACCGTACACATTACTATCACTTCCTCACTGCATCCGATCAACCGCTGCTTGACTCCCGCTTCTGCTTCATAAGGTGAAGGAATACTCGCGCCGTTTTTTGAATCCATTGCATACACCCCGATATAACACTGGTCAAAATGAAAGTTCTGCAATTGCATAATTGCCATATCCCCTATCGTTGTCTGGGAACCTTTATCACATCTTCCCCCAATAAAAATCACCTCTACCTTTGGTCTTTTCCTCAATTCATTGGCTACCGGAAAGCTGTTTGTGACTACCCGGAGGGAAATGGAAAGCGGCAGAAGCGAAGCCAGAATCAGATTTGTGCTTCCTCCGTCGATTGCAATCATACTATCTTTTTTGATGAATCCAAGCGCTTTTTTCGCAATGATATACTTCTCACTTTTTTGGACATGATTACGCACATCAATATCAGGAACGGGTAACTTATAAGGAATGGCACCGCCAAATACACGTTTTAAAACCCCTTGCGTCTCTAATTCACTCAAGTCCCTTCGAATGGTATCCCTGGATATTTTAAACTGCACGGAAAGATCATTCACAACAACCTTTCCATTTTTATAGAGTTCATTTAATACATATTGTTGTCGTTCCTCTTTCAGCAACCTCTCACCTCCTTAAGTAACCGCCGGCCACAGAGTCCTTCTGATAAGCAAAATAGCAGAGTTCGTTATCTTTGTCAAGATACCTCTCCAAAAACGGGCATAAAGTAATAATTGCCAACTCTATTCCCATTAAGGAACAAAGTTGGCAATTTAAAATATTTCAGAATACAAATTGAATTTACGCAAACTATAACCAATACCGTGCTTTGCCCTGTTCAATCTCCCTGTGCAGCTTTAGGCTACGGTAATTATGAACCGGATGTTGTACTTGTAATTCTGTCAAAAAGCTTTCCGCCATTTCCGGTACCGGTGCAATTGTCCATGATAAAGGTTGCCGGATTGCCATTTCCTGTGTAACCATGCTTTGCATTATAATTGGCTTTACAGTTTCTTAATACATGAGGTACGGATGCCGTATCATCCCCAAGTTTAAATCCGTTTCCATCTCCGCCTGTCACTGAACCGTCGGTAAATTTTCCGTTATAGGAAGCTTCACAATTTTCCATCGTAACTACACCGATAGCCCCTGTATCCGATTTCGTATATAAATCCCATCCATCGTCACAATTGTAAATCGCAATACAGTCTACAAACTTATTGCCGTTCCCGCAGGTTAATTTCGCTGCAAAACCATCTGCATCTTCACGTCCCGAATCTACATTTTCCGTCGATAAGCAACCGGTAACCAGATTATTACTGGGCCATTGGCTAATTGAATTATAGGATGTATTATACCTTGACAATTGAAGCCCTGAATCATGGTTTTCCCTAAAGGTACAATCTTCAATTTTATTATTATGTCCGGCAAGGAGCATTCCGTTGTCACCTGCGCCTTTAATTGTGATTCCTCTTACATGCCAGTAGTTAGCTGCTAAAACAATACCTCTGTTAGAACTATTTTCAGACATGGCTGAAAAGTCAACAATCGGTTCTCCGTCACCATAGGCATATATTTTTTTCATTGCGCTGGAAGTACCGTTATTTCCCTCTGCGATAAGAATCGTTGATGAATATTTATACGACCCGGCTTTCAAATAGATTGCCTTTCCAGCTTGTACCGTATTAATTGCGTCCTGTAAGGTTACAGAACCGCCAGGTGAAAGAATAATGTCACCGCTTGTGGGCGGCGGTGTAACGGTTGGCGTAACTGTGGGTGTAGCGGTTGGTGTAGCGGTCGGCGTAACGGTCGGTGTAACGCCTCCATCCGTTGTAAGTTCTATGTAGTAAAGATTTGCCACGTCTGTCTTTGTAATGGTATGTGCACCTGCTCCCAGGGATACACTCACAAGCCCGCCTGTCATTGCATAATTCGTTCCGTCCACTTTTATCCGAGTGCCATCGGCATTATTAAATACTAATTTTAATGTGGATGTTCCTGTCGTCGTAAAGCTGATATTGGTTGAAGTTTCAATTTTCAGGCACTGCGTAAGCGTTAAACCATTATAAGTAACAGTTCCCTTAGAGGTGGAAAGATTCCCTGAGATTGAAAAAAAAGAACTGCTTGTCCCACTGGTTGTGAAATTATGGGCAACCGTGGTTGCGGCGTTCACAGACATTATGGATGGTACGGTATATAACATAGTAAACCCTAACGCCAAACAAAGTACGATACATTTGATACGTTTGAAACACTTCATAATATTTTACCTCCATTAATTATTTTACAAATTAAACATTCCTACTGGTAGTTACCATTCCTAAAATGTTAATTCCCCTATTTTCGGGTACCCGGATCGTTTTTTGCTCCGGGTTGTCCAACTGCCGGCGGCTGCACAGGCAGAGTTGATCACTTTCGTACTGTTACAGAAACACCCGGTGCCGCAGATCAGAAATCTGCCGGGTTGCTTGTGATTGTTTGGATAATATACTTCTGTAATCCAGGGAGCCTTTCCCGTTCCTTTTTTGAAAAGAAGATAAGAAAAATTATAAAATGAGTCACTAAGGTGAACACCAAGAAAGTCCATATTGGCAAGAGCCTGCGAATAGTCCAAATTGTGTCTGACATATTTTTCAGGTAAGAAAATTACTCAAGTGGGATTATACTGCAATTAATCGATCCATTATACACATACAATCATATCCTTCATCTCCTTCATCTCCTTATTAAAAATTTATTCTCCCATACATAACTTTGGCAAAAATATATCCCCATTGCCGATGATATACATATTTTACCATATTGTAAATTATTTGTAAAGCGAAAACGTTTTATATGCAAAAGAAGCCGATTGATTTACTTTCGGCTTCTTTCAAGAGATTTACGACAGGAACGTACTTTTTACAAGGTCCGCCAGGGTTTTTGCAGTCTTATCGATTCCGAAACGGCTGCTGTCAATCATAATGTCATAACCGTCATAGACATTATCCACTTCGGGACAATAACGGTACCGGTAATTCTCCCTTGCTTTGTCAACTTCCTTAATCATCTTCTTCGCAACTTTAAGATCCATCTGCAAGACATCCGTACAGTTTTTTAATCTGCACTCATAGGGTGAATAGACATAGATATTCAGGCAGCGGGGATGGTCTTTGAGCACACTGCCCGCGCACCGTCCGACAATAATACACGACTCCTTTTCCGCAATATCACGTATAATGTTGGTCTGAACATTAAAAATCTCGTCCTGGATATTGGCAACTCCCATACCCAAAGGATATTTTCTGCGGAAGAATATGGAATTCGAATTTTCTTCTTCATTGCTGATAACGGGAATGGGCTGCCCCATCCGTTTTGCAGTTGCTTCCACGATATCTCTGTCATAGAATTCAATCCGGAGTTCCTCCGACATCTTCTGTGCGATTGAACGGCCAAAGCTGGCAAATTGTCTTGAAATTGTAACTACATAGTTTTCCAAAAATAAGACCTCCTGTTTCTATCTGCCTCTCTGAATTCAAAGCGGATATATGAATACCTCTTTGCTGCGGCGCTAACCTGTCAGGACACACGGGCTGCACCCTTTGGTATGCGCGGATGCTTTTGCATATATCTGACCAGGGAAGATAAAGTAAAATTGATTATGAAGTAGATAACAGCCGCAACACCAAACAGTACAAATACATCCGATACATTTACCGATCCGGTACCATTGTATTTATTCGCCGCACTTAATAATGTCTTTACCCTTGACATCAGCTCTATAACTGCAATATTCGCCAAGTATGAGGAGTCTTTTATGGTCGTGATAACCTGGCTGAGCAAGGTGGGTATGATATTCCGGTAAGCTTGAGGCAATACGATATAGATCATAATCTGTACCGTATTAAAGCCCTGGGAATGCCCCGCTTCAAATTGCCCCTGGGCTACGGAGTTGAGCCCTCCCCGTACGATTTCGGCAATAACGGAAGAAGTAAACAAAATCAGTGCCGTAGCTCCTTTAAATAAAAGTTTAACCTCGACTGAGGTAAGTCCAAACATCTTTTTGGACAGCACTTCCGGAAACGGAAAAAATACTAAACAGATGAATATCCACAACAGCAGCGGTGTATTCCTGAAAACCTCAATATAAGCTGTGGCCAGCCACTTGAATACTCTCGTCCTTCCGGTTGTACAATAGTTGCGCACAAGTGCCAGGATGGAGCCTAAAAGGACACCGATCCCAACTGCTACGACAGAGATTATAATTGTAAAGGCAACACCTTTCAATATATAGTTAAGGACTGCCGGATTTTTCAATATGGATAAACTGTCTTCCAACGTATTCATTATTTTGCCACCATCCCTTCCGAAATGGTCTTACCCCCGTCAGCAGTCTTAAGATCCCGCTTTTTAAGGGAATTTTCCCATATACTTGCCAGAGTGGAGAGGGGGAAACAAACAACAAAGAACAACAGGCCGCTTACCAGATAAGCCGGTGCATATGCCCCTCCTGTGGTCGCACCTGTCACAAAGCTGTAAGTCAGGGATATCAGATCCGCTCCTCCTATAATATAAAGGCATGATGTATTTTTAATCAGGTTTACAATCTGATTTACCATTGGCGGCAATATGATCTTAATACTTTGGGGTAAAATGATATAATACATTTTTTCTATATAATTAAACCCCTGGGAATCCGCAGCTTCAAACTGGCCTTTGGAGATGGCGCCAATACCGGCCCGGACAACTTCGGCCATATAAGCCCCATGATATATTCCCAGTGAAAGAGTTCCTGTAATAATAATTCCAAGACTTTTCCCTGAAAATGCCAAAGCATAATACAGGAAACACAGTTGAAGAATCAGTGGTGTATTTTGAATCAACTCCACATAGACACGGCTTATTCCTTCCAGGACTTTCCTGCCGCTGGTGGCCATCAATCCGAAAAATATCCCCAGGATCAGTGATAATAACAAAGCGAACAGCGCCATTCTGCCTGTATTATATAAACCCAATAGAAAGGTAGCACGATATGTCCATACCTTCTCCCATGCAGTTATAGAAAATAAACCATCCACTACATTTCCTCCTGTCATTTTTAAGTCAAAGCGGTTATTCACCTTCCGCTTTGCTGCAGGTAAAAACAAACGGCTAAACGGATTATTCCAATCCGTTTTCAGCGATTAAACCGTCAACCGTTCCATCTGCCAGCCAACCTGTAATCAGCCCTTCAATAACAGAGGTAAGTCCTGAACCTTTTTTCGTGGCTACCCCATAATCCTGAGGTGAAAATTTATCAGCTATATAAGAACGGCTATCCGAGTTGTAAGCGGCAAGGATAGATTTATCCACACAAAATGCATCAATTTCACCGGCACTTAATGCGGTGGAAATAGTCGGATAATCATCATACTGATGGAAAGAAACTCCTTCGGTCCAGGTTGCCGGATCAAAGGTCTCTTCATTAAAATTGTCCCCGCTTATAAATTCTCCGTCAATCATTGCTTTCACTAAGGCTTTGGCTGATGTAGAACCGGAAGATACACCGACTTTCTTATCCGCCAAACCTTCCAGTGAGGTAATGCCGGATGCATTTTCAACCAGAACGGTAACATAATCTGTAAAATAAGGAGTGGAGAAATCCCAGCTTTCCTTTCTTTCATCCGTAATGGTAAATGTTGCTAAAACGCAGTCAATATCTCCCGAATCCAGAAGCTCCGTACGCGTCGCGGCAGTAACGGCGGTAAACTCTACATCAATGCCAAGATCCTCCGCAATTTTCTGCGCCAGGGTAATCTCAAGCCCGCTGTATTCCTGTGTCAACGGATCCTGATAGCCAAAGCCGACTACGGCATTCTTAACACCGACCCTTAAAACGCCCCGGTCAATGATTGTCTGCACATCAGCCGGATATTCGGAAGCTGTTGTCTCTCCACTGCCTGTATTATCAGTGCTTTCAACCGTTTTAGCACCGCTGTCATCACCTGTCGGTGCAGGTGTGTCTGTCCCGCTGTCTTTCCCCTGGCACGCTGCCAGAAGGGATGTCAGCAAAAGTACGCTAAGTATCAGGCTTACATATTTCTTTAAATGTTTCATAAATTTCTCCTCCTTATATTCAATTTTTCAAAATGTTAATCCATTCCGATTATAAGTTACAGCCAGGCCTCCGCCTTGTCATACCGGTCTTCCTTAACGGATGATCTTGCTAAGGAATTGTTTCACCCGGTCATTTTCCGGATTGGTGAAAAAATGTTCCGGAACACCTTCTTCGATGATCTGTCCGTCGGCCATGAATACAATTCGGTCTGCAACCTGGCGGGCAAATCCCATTTCATGGGTAACTACCACCATTGTAATGTTTTCTTTCGCCAATTTGATAATGACATCCAATACTTCCTGGATCGTTTCCGGATCAAGCGCCGATGTCGGCTCATCGAACAAAATAATCTTTGTCTGGGCACATAAGGCACGTGCGATAGCAATACGCTGTTGCTGCCCGCCGGACAGGGTTGTGGGATAAACATGGGCCTTTTCCCTGAGTCCAACGATATCAAGATAATGATACGCTAAGTCTTCCGCTTCTTTTTTACTCTTATGGTATAGTTTCAGAGGTGCCAAAGTCAGGTTTTTTAAGACAGTCATATGAGGATAGAGATTAAACTGCTGAAAAACCATGGACGTGGTTTCCCTGACCAGCCTTGTCTTATTCTTATGTGTCAGCTCTTCCCCGTTAATATAGACATGGCCGCCAGTCGGCGCCTCCAGAAAATTAAGGCAGCGGACGGCTGTGGATTTCCCGGAACCGGAAGGTCCGATAATGACCAGTTTTTCACCTTCTGCAACTTCTAAGTTGATATCTTTTAGTACATGCAGATCTCCAAAAAATTTGTTTACGTTTTCCATTTTAATCATTGTATCACCTCTCTCCACATACCCTGTTAAAGGTATAAGATAAAAAAAAAGGTGTCTGAGCTGTTAAGTTCAGACATCTTTATCCTAATTGGATTATATTAAAAAAACGACGTGTTGTCAAGCCCTTTATTTGATTAGTCTATCATTTTTGTTTGATTCGTATGAAAATTCACTGCACTGCCAAGAACAGAAAGCATCCGCTAATTAATCTTAGCAGATGCCTTTTTATTTCACATTCTCATAATGTGAACATTCTAATTATTTTAACAGCCTTTTCTTCTTCATACGCCTGATATACCAATCTGCGCCGTTAATTATTTATTAGGCCTCTGAAAACTGGGAACGATACAGCTGTTCATAATATCCACGCTTTTTGATTAATTCATCGTGTGTGCCATACTCAATGATTTCCCCCTCTTTCATAACCAGAATAATATCTGCGTTTCGAATTGTCGATAAACGGTGAGCAATTACAAAACTGGTCCGGCCGGCCATTACTTTTTTCATCGCATCCTGAAGCATTTTCTCAAGCCTTGTATCTACCGAGGAGGTAGCCTCATCTAAAATCAGAATCTTTGGATTCTTTAAAATGGCCCGGGCAAGGGTAATCAGTTGTTTTTCGCCCTGGGAGATATTGCTGCCCTCTTCGTTGATCACCATATCATATCCATGGGGCAGCGTCTTAATAAAATGGTGTACATTTGCCATTTTGGCTGCATCGATGATTTCATCTTTCCGTGCGTTTAGTCTGCCATAGCGTATATTGTCATAAATAGTGCCGGAAAACAGCCAGGTATCCTGTAAAACCATGCCAAATATAGATCGTAAATCCTGCCGCTTCATATCCCGGATATCCTTTCCGTCAATTAAGATACGGCCGCCGTTCACATCATAGAAACGGAGCAGCAAATTGATGACGGTAGTTTTCCCCGCTCCGGTAGGCCCTACAATTGCCACCATCTGGCCTTTCTTTATTTCAATACTGAAATCCCGTATCACTAAATTCTCCCCATAGCCGAAAGCAACCCCGTCGAATGTAACATTCCCCTGTGCTTTGCCTGTATCCACAGCAGGATCAGCCTCAGGGACTTCTTCCTGCTCATCCAGTATTTCAAAAATACGCTGCATGGCCGCAAATGCGGACTGTATCTGGGTAGAAAGCTGGGATACCTGGGATAAGGGGTCGTTAACCTGCCAGACATACCGTATGAATGCCTGCAGCTCACCAATTGCAATCACGCCCCTGATGGCAAACAACGAACCCGTCACCGCTACACCTCCAATAATGAGATAGGTTACCAAAGATATGAGAGGTGATATCAGCGAAGACATAAATTGCGCCTTAAAAGCATGGCGGCAAAGTTTGTCATTTGTCTTTTTAAAATCCTCTATTACATCGGCCTGTTTATTGTAGAGAAGGATCTCGTTATAACCGGTATACATCTCCGTAATCAAGCCGTTTAACTCCCCCAGAGAGTTCTGCTGTTTCAAAAACTGCTTTTGGCTCTTGCGTATAACCGTACTGCTGATTAAAAGACTCATGGGGATGATAAGAAGCGCAATGCCTGCCATGACCGGCTGTATTGCAAACATCATAATGGCAGCCAGTATAAGGGTAAAGATTCCGCTTACAATTTGCATAAAAGTTTGCTGGAGAGCATTCGATACCGTCTCCACATCGTTGGTAATTCTGCTTAATACATCACCGTAGCTGTTTCCGTCAAAATATCTGACCGGAAGACGCCTGATTTTCTCCTGTAATGCCCCTCTCAAATCAAACATTGCATTTTGTATGGAGTTTGTTAACAGAAATATTCCGATTGCCTGAACAATTGTTTTAAACATATACAGGCCAAGCAGTACCAGAATAATTTTTCCGATAATCTCAAAATTTACTCCGGCACCGGGAGTGCCCCGCAAAATTTCTTTCGCATCTTTTGCAAGCTGTGTGGTGACCTTGCCCTCCAGGCTTGGAGCTGTGGTAATTGCGCCTATGGTAAGCACCATCATAAGGATCGCGCCCCAAAAACTCCATTTGTACGGCGCAAGAAATACCGCCAGGTTTTTAACCAGATATTTTAGATTTAATTTTTTCTTCTGTTTCTGCATTTTCATTGTGCCAATTCCTCCTCACTTAACTGAGAGGCTGCAATTTCATAATAGATCGGACAGTTTCTTAAAAGCTCTTTATGCGTTCCATTGCCAACTATTTTTCCCTCATTTAAAACAATAATATGGTTTGCATTCATAATACTTGACACGCGCTGAGCTACGATCATAACAATGGCATCACCTGTTTCTCTGCGCAGTTCTCTTCGAAGCAGCGCATCTGTCTTAAAGTCCAGGGCGGAAAAGGAGTCATCAAAGATATAAATTTTAGGATGCCGAACCAGCGCCCGGGCGATAGAAAGCCGTTGCTTCTGCCCGCCTGAAATATTGGTCGCACCTTCGGTTATTCTTTGGTCAAATCCGCCTTTTTCCATAATGAAGTCGTATGCCTGTGCCGTCTTTGCGGCATGGATCATTTCATCCATGGATGCATCTTTTTTTCCAAAGCGGATGTTATCAGCAAAGGTGCCGCGGAATAACTGGGCCTTTTGCGGTATAAATCCGATTGCATCCCGCAGCGACGGAATATCGTATTCTTCGATACATTTACCGTTTATCTTAATAACGCCATTTGTCACGTTGTAGGCCCGTGGGACCAGGTTGACCAATGTACTCTTTCCCGACCCCGTACTGCCGATAAAAGCCACGGTTTCACCTTTTCTCACCTGAAAGGAAATATCTTTCAATACGGCTTCCTCTCCGTCAGGATAAACGAATGTGACATGTTCAAACTCGATCGTATCTGCATCTCCGGTCAACGATATTACATTAGCCGTATTTTTAACAAGCGGCTTCGTATCAAGCACTTTCCGGATACGCCTGGTACTGACCTCTGCTTTCGGGTACATCATAAATACGGTGCAGAACAGCATAACCGAAAACATCGCATGGAATAAATAATCCATAAACGACATCAGCTGTCCAACCTCCAGCGAAGAGCTGTCAATCAAATGTCCTGCCACCCAGAAAATTGCTGCCCCCGCCAGATTCATAAGCAAAAAGAAAACCGGCTGTGTCAAAGTCATAAGTTTATACATTTGCTTGGAATAGTCCTTGTACCTGTCGTTTTCCTGCTCAAAACGTTCTTTTTCATACCAGTCGTTGTTAAATGCCCGTATAACCCGGATACCGGTCAGGTTCTCCTTCGATATACGGTTAATGCCTTCCAGTGATGTTTGCTGGTATTCGCTGATGGGTTTTGACTTTTTGCCTACCCATATAACACCCAGAACGATTAACGGAACAGTGGATGCTATAATAAGCGACAGCGAAACAGAGCTGCGAATTACCAGTACAAAACTGGCGATCATCATAACCGGCGTCATCAGGGCGGTCCTGAAAAGAATATTTAAAAATATCTGAATCTGAAACGCATCGCTGTTGGTGCGGGTAATCAGAGATGATATGCCGAAATTATTAAATTCGCTGTGTGAAAAGCTTTGGGTTTTTCCAAAAATATCATTCCGGATATCTCTTGTTATGGATGTGGATAAATAGGAACAGCAGTAACCCAATAAAATAGTCCCCATTACGCCCAATACCGATATGAGCGCAATTATCAGCCCCATTTTCCATATGTACCGGGTATTTCCTGTCATGACCCCCTTATCCACCATATCCGCAACAATTGTGGGTATACCCAGCTCCACCAAAGCAAAGCCGAACACAGAAAATATGTTTAACAAAAACATCTTTTTGTAGTTTTTAAGATAGTGTACTATTAGTTTCATATTGTATTCTCCCTCCTTGACAATAGAATTCAACTTGGTTATTATAAACTATAAAGTAACCTTATAGTCAAGAGGAGATTGCATAATGCAGGAAAAATATTTTACGACCGGAGAATTTGCCAAGATCTGCAATGTAGAAAAGCATATATTGTTCTATTATGATGAAATAGGCCTCTTTAGCCCCATTATTAAAAAATCTTCCGGCTACCGTTATTACTCTTACCATCAGTTCGATACCTTTGCCGTAATACGGACACTGAAAAAGCTGGGAATGTCATTACAGGATATTAAAGTCTATTTAAATAACCGCAACCCGGCTTTGTTTTTAGACCTGCTGGATGAAAAGGGCCGCATTTTGGAGCAGCAGCTCAATGACCTGATCTCTATTCGGGATATGATATCTGCTTTAAAGACGGATGTTGAGGATGCGGTCAACTGCACTGAGGAAATTACTTTGGTATATCTGCCGGAGGAACCCATTCTGCTTTCACATAATATGGAGAATGCCAACGACCACAGTTTTGCCAGATTTATGGAGGAATATATCCATTTTACCAATGAGCACTCTGTCAGCGCACAGGAATCCATTGGTATTGTTCTTACCATCGATGCTATAAAAAATAAGGACTATTACAATTACTCTTATCTTTATATGAAAATACGGCAGCCTGTTAAGAAACAGCCTGCCGCAAGAAAACATGGTGTTTATCTTTGTGCTTACCATCAGGGCGATTATTCGAAGCTTTATTGTACTTATGAGAAAATGTTAAACTATGCGTCGTCCAGGAAAATACCCCTGGGACTTTTTTCGTACGAGGAGTACATTGTTTCAGACATTGCGCAAAAAGACCCTGAGGATTATGTGACCCGTCTGCTTTTGGAAACCGAATTGCCTCCTGATGGATTTAAAGAAGAAGTTATGAGTGACTAAAAACTTACCATCTGAGTTTGTATCTCATTAGTTTATATCTTATGAGTCTATATCTTATGAGTTTATTCTCATGAGTTTATCTCTTATGAGATCCCAGGTCTTTACCGTTTGTGGCAATCACCTGTTTATACCAATCGAAGGATTTTTTCTTCTTTCTTTCGTAGGTACCGTTTCCCAGGTCATCCAAATCCACATAAATAAATCCGTATCGTTTTGACATCTGACAGGTAGACATACTTACCATATCAATACATCCCCAGGGGGTATATCCCATAACCTCTACCCCTTCTTCCATGGCATCGGCAATCGCCCGGATATGCTCTTTATAATACCGGATACGGTAATCATCCTGTATACTTCCGTCCGGTTCCACCGTATCCCTGCTTCCCAACCCGTTTTCAACAATAAACAGAGGTTTCTCATATCTGTCATATAACTCAATCAATGAAATACATAAACCCGTCGGATCAATCTGCCAGTTCCATTCCGTAGTCTCCAGATAAGGATTTTTCACTCCGCTTGTGAGGTTGCCGCTTACCTGCTCTTTGTCTTCTTCATCCATGCTTGTAACACGGCTCATATAATAACTGAAGGAAACGAAATCCACCGGATATTCTTTCAAGATTTTTTCATCTTCTTTCCCAAAAATAACCTGAATATTTTTTCTTTCCCATTCCTTTTTAATGTGGACAGGATATTCTCCCCTCACCTGTACATCGGAATAAAAGAAATTTTTCCTGTTTTCTTTCAAAGCAGTCAATACATTCTGCGGATGACAGTTTTCAGGGTATGTCAGGGTTCTGGTAATCATACAGCCCATCCGGGCATCCGGAATCATTTCGTGGAGATATTTTGTTGCCAGCGCACTTGCTACAAACTGGTTATGAACAGCCTGGTAAATGATTTCTTCCCATTTTTCTTCCGGATAGCGGTCTTCTACCAATCCGGCCGTGGTATAAGGATGCCGGAACACACTGTCGATCTCATTAAAGGTCAGCCAGTATTTTACCAGTCCATTGTATCTTTTATATACGGTTTTGCAAAATTTCAGGAACAAATCGATTACTTCCCTTTGATACCAGCCGTCATAATGATTGGACAAATACAGCGGCATCTCATAATGATGCAGGGTCACTAACGGTTCAATGCCTCTCTTCTGCATTTCCCGAAATAAATCTTCATAATACCGTAATCCTCTTTCATTTGGTTCTTTTTCAATACCGTCAGGAAAAATCCTCGTCCATTGAATGGATACCCGAAGTGTCTGAAACCCCATTTCCTGAAATAAGTCCAAATCTTCTTTGTATCTGTGGTAAAAATCAATTCCATGGCGTTTTGGATATTTGCCCGTGTCATTACTTAGCATTGCTTCTTCAATATCCTTACTGGTGATGGTATGCTGCGCTTTATAATCGCCGGGATCCATATCGCCCTTATACCTGGTACAGTCCGCAACGGACATTCCTTTCCCGTCTTCATTCCAGGCACCTTCACACTGATTTGCTGCGGTTGCCCCTCCCCATAAAAATCCTTCCGGAAAAATAGTATTCTGCATTTTAACTCCCATCTGTGCGCTCCTGCGCACGTACAATCAGGATGTTGAAAAAAATTCTTTTGTTTTTTCAACTTATATCCTCCTGGCTTTTACTAGATCGTCTTTCTGTGTCACACGTCCAAATGACGTAATCTCAATATTCTCATGCTCGCCTGTGTTGGTAATTAATAATAAAACAGTGGGGTCATAACCTGCCCTTTTTATTTCTTCTATATCAAATTCAACCAGAACATCGCCGCGTTTTACCTGTTTTCCCTCCTGCACACATACCTTGAAGCCTTTTCCGTTCATTTCCACGGTATTGATCCCAATATGCATCAAAATCTCCGTTCCATTATCAGTTATCATACCAACTGCATGGCCGGTTTTGAAAACGGCTGCTATTTCTCCTTCAACCGGGGCATATAGAATTCCTTTATCCGGAACAATAGCTGCACCGTCTCCCATGGTCCTGGATGCAAATACTTCATCCTGCACATCTTCTAACTTTACAACCTTTCCCTCCGCAAAGGCTCCCAGTACGGTCTCTTTATTTTGTATTACATCGGGCTTAGGACCAGCTGCAGTTTTCTCTTCTTTTTCCCCATCCGCCCCTTCGTCAATACCAAGGATCCAGGTAAGTGCGGCTGTAATTGTAAATGCAAGGACAATTCCGATTGCATAATACACAAAGGTATCACCAAAGAATGCAGGTAAAGTTGTCAGTGCCGGAAATACATAGACAAATGCCTTTGTATGCATGGCACCCATAAATGCACCGGCAACAGCGCCTCCGATAATCTGTGCTATAAAGGGCTTTTTATATTTAATGGAAATTCCGTATACAATCGGTTCTGTAACCCCTCCAAGTAATGCAGGAACTACGGCAGATAATGCAAAGGCTTTTGTTGCTTTCTTTTTCGCTCTTAAGAATACACCAAAGGCAGCCCCGGCACTACCAAAGGTCGCAGCCGCAACCATAGGGCGTATAAAGTCATATCCATAGGCTGAGATATTGTTAATCATAATCGGAGCCACACCCCAGTGTATTCCGATCATTACCAGCAAGGTCCAGCCGCCGCCTATGATCAACCCGGTCAAAAGCCCGTTCCGGGCACTCATAAAGTTTACAAAATCTCCGATTCCGTTTGCAAGGTATACACCAACCGGTCCAATTACAATGACGGAAAGGGGTACCATAACAATGAGAGCGGCAAAGGACAGTGCAAACAGTTCAATACTCTTGGGAATGAATTTCTTTAACAGTTTTTCTAATCTGGAATATACTAAAACAGCTATGATGGCCGGCACCAACGTACCGGAATACTTCATCAATACCACCGGAATGCCCATAAATGAGGACACATCACCGGCATTCTGCATCAACCCGGTAAAATTAGGTTCCAGAAGAGCACCTACGATTGCCACTGATATATATGGATTACAATTGAACGCTTTCGCAGAGGAAAAAGCCAGGAACAGCGGCAGAAAATAGAATACGCTGTTTCCTGCTGCCGACAGGATCATATAGGTGCTTCCCGTATTATCCAGGATTCCGAGGGTTGTCGTCAGGATAACCAGCAATGCTTTTATCATTCCGGCACCTGCCAGAGCAATCACAATGGGATTGACAATAACTGCCATCGTATTGAGTGCCCTGGTTACTATATTTCCGCTTTTTCCCTCCGGAGTTTCATTTTCGTTTCCGTTTCCCGATTTAATCGGATAGAGTTTTAAAATCGTATTAAAAATATCTTCCACCGCATTTCCAACAACTACCTGAAACTGTCCGTTTCCAATCACTACCGATAATACGCCGTCCAGAGCTTTTAAGGCTTTCTGGTCTGCTGCCGCATTATCCTTTAGTTTAAACCGGAGTCTTGTTACACAATGGGTTAAATCGGTAATATTTTCTTCTCCTCCGACAAAGGCAATTATTTGTTTAGCTAATTCATCATAATTTTTTTTAGCCATAATAAATTTTCCTCCACGTATTTTATTTTTTTATTTACCCTCGGCCAAGGACTTTTGTTTGCAGGCTAATAATAACATATATTTTTTTAATTATTTAAAAGTTCGTTTTTTGGAAACTCAATTAATTAAAACAATGTTGTCTTGTATTATTATACCTATATTCTTTGATAAACCCGAAAAAAATAAGCAGGCTGAAACTTGCCTGCTTATTTTTTCCTGGTCAGCTTTCTATATTCCATTACAATTATATCATTGATCAGAGGATAGATGACCGAATGTGTCTGAACGGTGGAGCGATGGCCAAAACTGATGCACAAATCTACATCCGGATGGTTTTCCATCCTTGCATTTCCGGTTATCAAAACAATTTTTGCCTTGATTTTAGAATAGTCTTTTTTCGTTTGAAACTCCGAAAGCATGTAGCGCTGAATATAGGTACCGGAATTGGAGTAGATAATAATCAAGGTATCTTCTTCGGCACTGTTTATAAAATCATCCTGTTTCACATCACTCAGATTCGTAATAATGAATTTCCCGTTATAAGCCAGCTTTGTCTGCAAATCCATGGCACCCAACTCCGAAAACAACAGTCCAAAACTTGCTACTTTCTTATAATTAACTAAATCTCCGGCTAATTCTTTCACTCTCTCCATATTAATGTTATTTTTGCAAAAGGCAATGTCTTTTAAAATTACATCAATATAAGAAACCAAACTGTTCACTTCTATATATTCAGCGATGTTTTGATTATAATTAAGCTTAAATCCGTACTTGTTTTCTATAAATGGTGCAGCGGCTTTAAATTCCGCATAATCTTCAAAATTAAGTTTTCTTATAAATTTGGATACGGTAGACTTGGATACGGAACATAAGTCAGCCACTTCCCCTATGGACATCTCACAAATCGAATAGAAATTGGATAATAAGGTAAAAGCAATATGATAATCCGTTGATTTAGGATCACTGTCATTCAGAATAATTAATAAACGGTTCAATAAAATTCCCATATGCATCCTCCGTTAATTTTAACTGGAATAATTTTTCTTTGTATGCTTTTCTCCTGCAAAGTAATGTAAAATATTATCTAAAGAACCGATTCTGCCGTAAAATTATCATAAAGCATAAATTAATCACTCTCCTTTTCTTTTTTTAATATTTCTTCCACCTGCTGTTTTGCCTCCCTCGACAAGTCATCTAACAGGTAACTACGGCCCTTTTCCTGTTTTTCCTGATATTCCTGCTTTATTCTTTCATTCGCCCTTTCGATCTCCTCCTTCAGTTCCCTGGCGGATAATATGGCACATCCCGCTCCCCTGATGATAATCTGCTGCAAACCGTCCGACGTTGCAACTGCTATATTATATTTATTCCGGTTGTCATGGGCGAACTTTTCAATATACTGGTCCGCTGTCTGGGCTTCCCTGGTATATACCACATGGATATTATGATATTCGATAACTTCTTCTATATGCCCCTGAAGACGGTAAGCATCAAACGCAACGATAATCCTGCATTTCCGGATTCCCTGGTAATTACTTAGTGAATCAAGCAACTTCATTCTGGCCCCATCCATATTGTCCTTTGCAAGCGCCTTTAACTCAGGCCATGCATAGATAATATTATAGCCGTCCACAAGGAGATACTCTTCCTTGATTTCTTTTTGTCTGCCGGCAGAAGCAGCCGGTTCATAGAAACTCTCCCTGGCTGTCCTGCCTCTTTTCCAGACAGACTTCTTCCCCTGGTTCGCATAGAAGGTGTTATTGATAATTTTGTCAATCTCCTCCAAACTGATCCACCTCTCCTCGGTATGGTAGGGCTGGCCTAGCGCTGCTTCTTCTGAGGAATCCGCTTTTTTTTGCAGACAGCTTTCAACATGCATGTAATCCTTTACTTTATCCCAATCCACCAAAAAGCCGGCTCCATGTGCACAAAATACGGAACCCGTCGGATTTTCCACATCTCTTTCCGAATCATATCCGATACTTTCCATGACCTCTTCCGTATTATGGCAGGGTTCATACCCTTTCAGGCTGTAAAACAGCTTCCCAAGTCCTTTCGTATAGGCAACAACCTCTTTCTGGTAATTTCTCATAGTTGCAACCGGAGCGCTTCCGGTAAGCACCGCCATCCCGCCGCCTGCCTGGGAAATTTCGCTTGTACCGTACATTTTCTCAATGTCAGTCATTGCTCTTCCCAGTATATTTTCAGGCAGCTCCAGCTGAAAGGAATAATAAGGTTCCAATAATATGGAGGTTGTCTCTTTTAAACCCTGGCGCACCGCACGGTAGGTAGCTTCTCTGAAGTCACCGCCTTCCGTATGCTTATTATGGGCCCGCCCTGCTGCCAAAGTAATTTTCATATCCGTAACAGGTGATCCGGTCAGAACTCCTTTATGGTCTTTTTCTTCCAGATGGGATAAAATAAGTCTCTGCCAGCTTTTTCCCAGTACATCTTCACTGCAATCCGCCCTAAACTCTAAACCGCTTCCCGGCTCGCCAGGCTCCAATAACAGGTGCACCTCCGCATAATGCCGCAGCGGTTCAAAATGCCCTACCCCTTCTACTGTATCTGCAATGGTCTCTTTATATACAATCCTTCCCGTACCGAACTCTACCCATACACCAAAACGGCTTTGTATAAGGCTCTGGAGAATCTCAATCTGCACCTCTCCCATGATCTGCGCCTGAATTTCCTGTAATTGCTCATCCCATACAATATGAAGTTCCGGTTCCTCTTCTTCGATCTGCCGTAACTTGGGAAGCATCTGCCTTGGATCACAACCTTCCGGCAGGATCATCTGATAGTACAGTACGGGTTCCAGCACCGGTAAATCGGAAGCCTTTTCTATCCCCAGTCCTTCGCCTGTCCTGGTCCTGCTAAGTCCTGTTACCGCGCATACGGAACCCGCCTCTGTCTCATTCACCGCTTCGAATTTCTGCCCCGAATAGATACGGATCTGATTGACTTTCTCTTCCAAGTTGTGATTCTTTAAGATATCTTTCACTTTAAGTTTTCCGCCTGTCAGTTTCATGTATGTCAGGCGGTTTCCCTGCTCGTCTCTTGCTATTTTGAATATTTTAGCCCCGAATTCCTCCGGATAGGAAGGTACAATAGTATAATTTTCAATACCCTGCATAAATTGCAGGGTGCCTTCCGACTTTAAAGCGGAACCGAAAAAGCAGGGAAATACTTTGCGTTCCATAACAGCTTTTTTAATCTGGGAGGTTTTTATATGTCCTGTTTCCAGAAATGCTTCCAGCATTATTTCATCACACATGGCCAGCTGGTCAAAAAAGCTGTCCGTATTAGCTTGCCCAAAATCAATACATCCGTCATCCAGCTGTGCTTTCAATTCTATTATTAACTTTTCCTTATCCGTCCCATCCTGATCCATCTTATTGACGAATATAAAAACAGGTATCCGGTACATGTGAAGCAGCCGCCATAAGGTTTTGGTGTGTCCCTGTACTCCGTCGCTTCCGCTTACCACTAAAATGGCATAATCCAGCACCTGAAGTGTTCTTTCCATTTCCGCTGAAAAATCCACGTGTCCCGGGGTATCCAGCAGGGTAATCCGGGTCTCTCCTATTTCAAATACGGCCTGTTTGGAGAAAATGGTGATTCCTCTCGCCCTTTCCAGCTCATAGGTATCTAAATAAGCGTCCCCTTTATCCACCCTTCCCAATTTTCCGATTTTACCGCTTAAATAAAGCATACTCTCTGATAATGTTGTTTTACCTGCATCTACATGCGCCAATATTCCAATAACTAATTTTTTCATAATCTATTTCAAATCCTTCATATTTGTCTCTTTCCGAAAATCACAGCCCATTAAAGTCTGTATGTCGATTCTTCTATTATTATGATACCAGTAATATTGGTATTTGACAATTTTATTGTATTATTTTCAGAACCTGGCGTATGCCAAAAGGCAGTAAAGCCACCACTGCTCAATTATGATGTATTTTATCAATATATACTTCCAAATCCTCTTCTTTCATCGGCTTACTTATTAAAAAGCCTTGTACGTAGTCACATTCGAGCTTCTTAAGATGTGTAATCTGAATTTCTTCTTCTATTCCTTCTGCTACTACTGCTATTCCTAAATTATGAGCAAGCGTTATCATGCTGCCGATAATTTCCATATTATTATTTTCCTTAAGCAAGTCATCGATAAAGGATTTGTCAATTTTCAAAATATCTATAGGCAGCTTTCTTAAATAGCTCAGTGAAGAATATCCCGTACCAAAATCGTCTAAAGCCACGCTTATATTCATTTTTCTTAATTTCTCCAAAACAGTTATAATATCTTCTAAGGAATGAATCAATATAGATTCCGTTACTTCTATTTCAAGGTATTTCGGATCTAAATCCGCTTCCTTTAACGCTTCCTCTATTACCTTAATTATATTAGGTGCTTCCAGCTGCTTCACGGATAAATTTATTGAAAGCACTGCTTCCATATTGTATTTAACCTGAAGATTTTTAAAGGCAGTGCAGGCTGTTTTTATAATCCATTCCCCCAGGGAAACAATCATTCCCAGTTCTTCTGCAACCGGGATAAATTTAGCCGGACTTATCATTCCAAGCTTTAGTGAATTCCAGCGTGCTAAAACTTCAAAGCCCCGTATATTATTATTTTTAAGATTACAAATCGGCTGAAAAACCAAAAATATTTCCTTATCAGGTAATGCTGATTTTAACTCAGTTTCAAAATTTATTTTTTCCAACAGCTCATACTTCATTGCGTTTTCAAAAAACTGTATATTATTTTTTCCCAGTTCTTTAGCCTTATACATTGCAGTATCAGCATTCCTCATCAGTTCTATCTGCCTGGCGCCGTCATTGGGGAAAACTGCCACGCCAAAACTTGCACTGGTCTTTATTTCAATATTTCCAATCATAAAAGGCTTTAAAAACTCCTGTCTGATACTTTCCAGATAAGAATGTGCATCCTCTTTCTTTAAATTTCTCCGTATTATTAAAGCAAACTCATCTCCCCCGATTCTCCCTATAAAGTCCTCTTTATCAATAAGCTTTTGAAAACGGTCGGCAGCATTTTTAATAAACAAATCCCCTACATGATGTCCCATGGTATCATTTATTTTTTTGAAAGAATCAATATCGATAAAAACGGTGTAAAAGTTTATTGCATTCTCTTTCGGATTATCAATGAGTTCATGGATTTTGTCCATTATTGTTTTTCTGTTTGGCAATTCCGTTACCATATCAAAATGAGCGATCTGATATAATTTCTCTTCATTTCGTTTTAATTCAATGTTCTTATCATTTAACTCATTATATCTGCAACTGAGTTCAGCATGAGTGAGTGCTATATTTTTGTACATTTTTTCAAGCTCTTCTCTTTGTCTCACTTCCGTCATATACATATGATTTATTCTATTGTAATGGGTCTGATTTATTAAATGGAGAAACGGAGCAATTACAATAACCAGAGCAAATAATACTACTTGGACGATATAATAGGTTGTTCCAAATGCAAAGGGAGTTTTCGATAGCACCAGGGAATAATACATCCCTACAAAGAGGGTTGAAACTGTAACATAGTTTAACATAACCCTTGTAATTCTTACGGATGATATTATAATATTGAGAAAAGCAATGGTCCAGATAGCCGGCCCGATAAAGGAATAAACTCTTACCGTAACAAAGATCAGCACCACGGAAAATAATACGGAAATCCAATGAGTTATCATTCTGGTCTTCAGTTTTAAGTAAGGAGTAATAATAAAACAAAAGCATAATAGTAACATAAATATGCTGTCCTGAACAGAGCTTTTAAGCTCGTGGTGCATCATGTAGTTCACAACGGAGCCGATAATTAAAACCGGTATCCCATAATAACACCCAATGTAGTTTTCCATGGTTTCTATTGTATCCATATCATTGGATTCATTTATAACTTTTATGATACCAGGAAGCGTCTTCGGTATTTTTTTCACTTTAACATCTCCACCTCAAAGAAATTTTAAATTGCCGGAATTTTTCCTTTCCATTATATACCATAATAATAGTTATTTCAAAGTTTTTATACATATTTCTACAAAAATGAAGTCAATTAAAAAAAAGAGATGTAAAAGTCCTCCCTCTTACATCTCATTTAACCATATTTTCTTTTTCAGCTTCTATAAACAGGATTAACTTATATGCAAATCAGCACGGTCCTTTCCCGTCGATAGAACAGGAATTCACAATTTGTACCGGTTTTTCCACATCTATAAAATCGTATACCTCAAAAGTTTTCGTATTATCCTCCAGAATAAAAAAGGGAATACCGATTTTACCGTCTTTCCGGATTGGGGCAAATATTTCATCCTGATCGCGGTGGTATAAGAATTCTTTTAAAGTTTCCGTACTTTTTGTAATATCTCTGTAATCCAGCTCAATAGCAGTACAGGTCTCCAATATAGCTTTCGCTTCCACACAATCCGGGCAAATCTTTGTGCCATACATAATAATTTTCATTCCAATGTCACCTCACATTCTCTATAATACTATTATAGATTCTTAGGAGCTTAAAATCAATGCCTGTAACTGGGCAAACACGACAAACGCATGAATGAACATTTATGCGTTTGTCGTGTTGGGCGAATGGATTATAATGTTTTTGGCAAAGCATCTCTATGTGCTTTTTTACTCATATCCCTGATGTAAAAAGCTACCTGATAAGGAAATATTTCCTCCGTATCACTCAGTTCACAGCCCAGAATCCGCTTTATATTCTGAATACGGTAATTCACCGTATTTCTATGGGTAAAAGTTTCCTCAGCAACACGCATAAGACTGCGGTCATTCTTAATATAACTTCTTAAGGTGTTAACATAACTGGAACCATGGGCTTCGTCGTAGGCTTCCAAGGCTCCTAATATTTCATTGGCATAATTCGTAAGGACATCCGTATCATCGAGGGAAAAGAGTATTTTAAAGAATCCCATTTCCTCAAAATGTATGATTTCCCTTCCTGTTCCAATAGACATCTTCATAGCTGTTCTTGCTCTTTTGTAGCCCACCGAAAGATTTTCAATTTGGTTTATTCCGGGTCCGATGCCCATATGGAAACACTTCTCTTTTGCAAAATAAGAAAAACTTTGTAAAATCAGCTTCGGCAGCTCCATGAATTGTTTATCTTTTGTGTTATTCAGAATCAGCACCAGAAAATCTTCCATCCGGATAAGACCATAAGAGGTGTTGATTTTATCATTTCCTTTCCATAAGCCAAATAAATTTTCAAGCTTTATTATGGCCTGGTTATAGTTTAGTTCATCCTCCATGGTCTTTTTAACACAAATACAAAAAACCTGGAAAGTTCCTTCTATATCATACCGCTCTCCGAGTACCTGCCTGATATTCTCTTCCGAAAAACGCCCCTGAATAACCTCCCGAAAGGCACTTCCTATCTTTTTTTCAAACTGCTTCTGATCAATGATTCTCATGCAATAAGCCTGGATCAGTTCAGTTATGGATATTTCCCAGGGCATTTCAAGTAAGGGAAATTTATGTATCTCACACCAGTCTGTCACTTCTTCCGGAATATGATCCAAATACATTCCCGTATTAATAATAATACCTGCACATTCGTCCCTGGCCATTTTCTGGACTAACTGAAGCAGCCAGCCGGGCTTAACTGCTTTCATACCCGTTGTTATGGCCAATTCTTCACCGTGGAACCTGGATACGATCGTTTCATCCTCCAGCATATGCACCCAGCTTACTACCGTATCCATACCGGCTTTTCCTGCAGCTATCTTTAGCCGGAACTGTTCCTTTGTTTCTTCATACAGTTCCCAAAAACGTACCGCCATTCTGGTCAACCTCCTCATGTACCAAACGTTTGTTTTGTATTATTGATACCAAATTTATCCTCTATATTCAGACTAGCAGATCATATACAAAAAGTCAATTTCTACGTATAATTAAATCGTACGAAAGACTATAACAGAGATTATAATCATGATGAAGGAGGATGCCATTATGTATATTGGCAGCACAAATTTATATCTGGATTTTCTGAAATATAATACCAAAGCTCCTAACTGGAATACCGCAGAAAAATATGAAAATTGCGAAAATTTTTACCAGCATATGGTAGTCAGACATAACAGACGAAAGCTCTTTCACAGACCAAAATAAAATTGCATATTAAATAAGAATTCCGAATGGGGCTGTTACAAAATAGTAAATTTAACGTACTTGGGTCTTCCCATCTAAGTTAAATTTTGAATTTTGCAACAGCCCCAATTTTTCCCAAGTCTTACTCTCCTCTTAAACTTTCAAAAGTACCATAGATATTGACTGTTCCATATCCCCATTCCCGATTGGGATAGCTTAAGGAAGGATTCCGGTTTACCCCGCGGATTAAATACTTCTTAGTCTGATAGGTATCCATGGACCGGTCATTCCCTCTTACGATTCCCCATTCAAGCAGCATGGCGGTAACACCCGTGAGCAGAGCGGCGGCAGTACTGGTGCCTGAGGTCAACCCATATTCCCCATTCGGCAAAGGAGAGTAGACATCCACTCCGGGTGCAGCTAACTCCGGTTTAATTATATCATATCGGGAATATCCCCTGCTGGCATCCAAATAAAGACTTTGATTGACCGGATTATAGGCTGTGGCCGTAATGGCCAGCAGATTATTTCCCGGATCGGTTACAGTCGTATCCGGATTCGGCGACAGGAATACAGTTTCTTCTGATATAAGTCCCCGTACCGGCAGCCATATATGAAATCCGGAGTTGATTTTAGTTCCATAAACCCTGAATCTCCAGATTCCCGGAGCAGGATTCCTGAAACGAATCAGAATCAGTTCATCTCCCGTTTGGGCTTCTACAATCACATAATCAACAAAAATGGTAGTAGCCTCAAAAATAAACCTTATACTTCTGTATTCATTTAATCTGGCAGGGATACGGGGGATATATTCTCCGGAGGGGGAAATAATGTCAATCGTATAGGTGCCCGGAGTATTGCCCCATAATTCCATGGAAAAATTATTTTCTCCGTTTCCGATTCTTAATTCTACCAGGGAATAACCGACACTGCTGTCAATCTCACTGTAAAAATGATGGCCGGCATTCCCTTCGTTACCGGCCGCAATGATAATTGCAATTCCGACCTGATTTGAGTAAGACGTAATCAGATCACATAAAGGACCTAATCCCTCATGGCTTCCCTGATTGCTTCCAAGTCCGATACATATGGCTATGGGGCGCTCCATTTTCCTGGCTGTGTTGACCAGATAGGTCAAACCAAACATAATATCGGTTTCCGAATAGCAGACTGCATTCTCCGGTACTCCAAAATAATTTCTCGAATCTGCTTTCGCAGATTTTAATTTTACAATAACATATTCTGACAGTGGAACTGCCCCGGAAAACCCGGCAGCCTCATTTGGTGTTCCGCCCGCAAGTCCTGCCAGAGTTGTTCCATGTCCGGAATCGTCAGTACTTGGAACGATATCAAGTGGTGTTTCACTTTGGAGTGCAAGATTAATCTGCTCCCTCGTATACTCCGTGCCGTAATAAAAGATATCAGGGGCTGCCTGCATATTCACTGCTGTCTGATCCCATATGGAGACAATTCTGGTAGTTCTGTCGGCATATTGAAATAAAGGATTCTGATAATCAATTCCCGTATCAATAAAACCTAACAGAACCCCACTCCCATTCAGTGATAAGTATGGTGTTCTTTGAATACTTGTAACACCCATTTCTTCAAGACTGGTTATATCCAGCAGGGAATATAGTTTTGGTATGACGGAATATGCAACCGGACCGATCAGCCTGTCAGGGATTCTTGAAAGCGGTACATAAATTACAGCATATTTTTCATTGATATAGTTAATTGTTTCACCTGCATATCTTGCGAATTCTTCCGGACTGATAGCATATTCCACAATACCGTCTGCATAATCATCACTGATTATTTTTCTTCTTTCTTCCTCGTTCATAAACAACTCTCAAAATAATTAAGTTTTATTCAAATATATGAATAAAGCCAGAAACTTATTTTTATATTTGCACCCTGGTTTCAACGAAGTGTTTCGATTACGGCTCTACACCCCACATCAGATTACCGGATTGGTAAGCCGTGATTTTAATCCAGTCAACATAAGCGGTTGCTGCCGCATTGAAGGAATAATCGCCTGTCTGTGTATAATTACTCCAATCTGTTTTGTTTATTCTGGTCTGAATTTCTATACTCTGCCCTGCCGCAAGACTGCCTGCTCCGCTGCTAAAACTAATTTCCAGGTAATAATCTGCGCCTGTTTTGGCTGTGGGCATTTTTATAAATGTACCGGTAATATTAGCTGCACCGACCGTAGACCAGTCACAGGTAAAACTCTGTTCTTTTTCACTGTCAATCGTATAATAGTAACGTATTTTTACTTTTGACAGCTGGATAGGTGCGGTATCTGTATTTATAAACTTAAGTCTGGGATTAAGTGTATTGACGGCAGCGGCGGTGCTTCCATTAAATTCCTGGATCTTAAAGCTGCCCGACTGATCCGAAGAATCAATTATATTCACGGTCAAAACAGTATCCTTACCCGCACTGAAATCAAAGGTAAGAGTTGTTAAACCGACGGATTGTTTTGCCAGGTAGCTCTTTAAAATAGTTGCAGTTGAACCTGACACCGTATAATCGGTTCCGGCTGTCAATGCAGTTGTTCCATTTTTAATTGCACTAAGCGTATTGCCTTTCAATGTCATGGTTACGGCTATATCTGCCTGTCCGGAAGTATTCTTGTCAAAAGTTGCTTCCGTTGGGGAAATTGTAGAATCGGGAGGAATAACCGTGTTCATGCCTTCCAATACAGCGTCTATGATTCCCTGTTGTGTTACGGTCAGGGAGGACCTGTTAAACAGTCCAAAACCATTCGAGCCATTGTATCCGTTATCCCAGATAACAGGTACGGCACCGTAATTCTTGCAATATGCGCTTAATGCTTTTGCAAAAGCCCGGCGATAAACCGTATTGGTTGAATCCGCACCGGTTTTATCGATTGTCCCACATTCCCCAATCACCACAGGATATCCCAGTTTAACGAATTTATCGTACATTAACTTGATTTGCGATTCCATATAGTCTTCCTGGCCCCAGGTCGATACTCTGGAAGCGTCCGTGGCGGTTGCTCCCCATTGGGTTATCTGGCTGGAAGTATCTCCGCAGAAATCCCAGGGTGAGTAATAGTGGGCCGATATCATGATTCTCTTTTCCGTACTTGGAATAGTGGATGACCTGTAAGTATCCGAAGGGATTACAAAACCATAATTGCCTGCCGTGTAATCAATGTTTGTATTCCAGCCCGGAACCAGCAGCCATCTTGCACTGTTGTTCCCGCCGGTTTGCCTGACCGTATCAACAAAAATTTGATTATAGGCATTCAGGTTTGAATAGTATGTGGTGTTAGGAGTACCATATGTACCGTCAAATACTTCATTCATTGATTCAAAGATCAAATGCTCATCGTAATCTACAAATGTATTGGCAATCTGCTGCCATACTTTCTGGTATTTTGCTTTAATCGCTGTCTGGTCGTTTGAATCGCACAGAAGCCATCCGCCTGTAATTGTATGATAGCCGTCCCCATGCATATTGATAATTACATACATATCCTGACTATATGCATAATCGACCACTTCTTTGATCCTGGCAAGCCATGCCGCATCAATGGTGTAATTCGGTGCACTCCCGATTTTGCTTAGATAGGAAACCGGAATGCGGATCGAGTTAAAGCCAGCTGCTTTTACTTTTTGAATAAGAGCCGGTGTAATTGTGGGATTCCCCCAGGCTGTTTCACTGGGTGTACCGTCTGTAGCGGCTTCCAGTTGATTTCCTAAATTCCAGCCTGCACCCATAGCAGAAACAAGTTGTGTTGCATTTAATTGTGTGAAATCAGATGTTATTGCAGATGCTGCCTGTGCTTCCGAACCTGAGCAGGGAATGACGGTTGTAAATATGAAAACGAAAGCTAATAAAAAATATAAATATGACTTAACTTTTGACAACATATAACCCCTCCTTATTATTTTGTTACAGCCCATTGGCATTTTAATGCCTTTAATAGTTGCTTTTACGTCTCACTTATAATGAATATTCGAGTATGTAAAAATTCTGTAACCAAGAAGCCGACAATGCTGATTATACCGATTAAACTTTACACCTCACCTCCACCTGCTTATTATTTTAACCTGTCAGGCAGCATAGCTGCCTAACGGATTAGAGCAGCCGCAAAGCGGAATGCGAATATCCGCTTTGACTGCATTTAGGTTTCTTCCTCGAACCTAAATTCCCTTATCTATTTATTTTTGTAGTACAATCATACCACATATGTTAAATTTTGTAAATATTGCTTTCTTTTTACCTTTTCTTATTTACACCGGAAATAAACATGATATTTTTCCTGATCGACCTCTGCTATTGGTAAATATAAAATTCCATCCCTAATAAAGTGTAAGGGTACATCCTGTGTTTCCATACTGTTCTTCATGACTTCGGTATCCGCAGGGCATTGCAAATATTCTTCACTTTCAGACAGCGCCGCTAAAATAAATGGCCCGTAAGCAATACTTACAAGGTCACTCCGGTCAGGTGCCGGTATAAAACGAAAACGATACTCCATATGAACTTCAATGGTATCTCCGGCACTAAAGTTCCGTGAGATACGCATATAACCGTCTGCAGAGGGCTCTGCAGCCTGTTCTTCCCCGCAGACTTTGACTGTAAAACCGCCCCCGGTCCAGGCAGGTATGCGCAGACATATTGTCCGTGTCCCGGCAGTTTTTAAAACGAATAAGGAGTCACCGGGATTATGACTCGACCAATCCTGTTCCAGCTTTATATCGTCCGTATCCAATACGGAAGCAACATAGAGATTTACATAAAGCTCGTTTTCGCTATAAGAATAGATATCCTGAATGTACCGGAAGCGGCTTTCTAATCCCGTACCGTGGCAGCAGGTATTTTCATCGGTCGTATATTCCTTTTGCCCCGCCGGCCGTAATGGCATAAAATAGGTAGTACCGCCGTCCTCTGTGTGGCTGCCGGAGGCCATTATATGATTGTATAAAGCCAATTCATAATAGTCCATCAGAGAACCCGAAGGATATAATTCAGACAGTCCGGAAGTAAGTTTTAGCATATTATAACTGGCACAGCTTTCCGCTGTCTTATTGGAGATATAATCCGCTATCCTGCCCGGTTCATGAAACATTTCTGTTTCACCGACACCTCCTATACTGTAGGCATGGGAGGCCGTAACCATATTCCAAAAATTTTCCGCAATGTGCAAATACCGGCTGGAACTGCCTGCCTTATACAGTTCCAGCGCGCCAATGATCTGGGGTATATGCTGGTTTGCGTGCATGTCTTTTAAAGTGTCGATATTTTCCTGCATGGGATAAAAAAGCTTTTCATTGCAAAAAAAGTATGCAGCTTTTCTATACTTTTCATTTTGGGTTATTTGATACAGGTGAACCATTGCCGAAATCATTCCTCCAAATTCACCGGCAATGTATAAAGACCACATTTTATCCAATTGTTTTTGGGAGAGCACAGATAATCTTTCATAGACCCAATCTCCCATTTTAGTAACAATTTTAAGAGCTTGTGAATTATCCGCTATTGAATAACAATCCAACAGACCTGACATGATTTTGTCCAAGGTATAATAAGGTGCCCATATAGTCGGATAGGTTGTAAATTCCTCCAATAAATCAAACTGTTCTTCCGGGTAAGCACTTAGAAATCCGGAATGACAGCTGGATTTTTCCAGCGTTTTTTGACACTCTTCCAGAGATTCTACCATATACTTTATTTTTCTGCTTAATTCGTAATCATGTGTGGCACTCCATGCTAATGCAAGTGCCGACAGGTAGTGCCCGGTCGTATGTCCTTTCAGGTTACATTCAGGCGCATCCCATCCGGTCATGGGCGGAGCTCCCTTTGTATCTAAACCGGCCGCCGCCCGAAAATTATATAACATTTGATCATCATCCGTATGAAGTAAATACTCAATAATGTGCTCCTGTGCTTCATAAAACAGAGTCCCGTCTTTCAGTTTAACCGCACCTGCCGGAAAAGAAGCCGCCTTAACACCATGAACGCTTTCCTGTTCCGATTGATTATCGGATTGAAATTCTATCACTGCTTCTGCTCTTAAATCAATTTTTTCAATCGTACCGGCAACGTGGACCGTACAAGGACAGGACGGCATATCAAACACTTCCCAAATCACGGGAAGCGTTACCCGTACCCCTGTGTCTTCCGTTGCAATTACAACGGGAGGCAAAGTTACCGGTTTGCCGATTTCCACCTGTAGGTTTACCGGAAGAATTTCCGTAAACGTAGTATCACACTGCTGTTCCAATACCGTCACCTGGAATTCCCTCTGTTTGCATGCATTTTTAAAATGAGCCGTAACAGTAAGAGGGACGATCCGGTTTCCCACTCCGAAAGCAGGCCTTGTTACTTTCCCGGCATTACTTATAGAGAGTGTTTCCTTTGACTGCCAGCTAAATTCTGATCCAAGTCTTCCCCGGCCTGGCAAGGTTAAATCTGCCTCTACCGTATTTAAATTTCCTATGTATATCTCTTCAAGATCCTGTTGTACAATCTCATCGGGTGCTGGTCCCTTTTGATTTGAATACATAATACCAATACCTCCTAGCTTCATTCATGTTCTGTAATATTTACTATTTTATTTTTTATCCAGTCCCTGCCTTCTACAATCCGGGTAATCAACATTGCCATCGCCGGATCTGCGGTTACATTATTCATAGTGCAGAAATTTGACTCCCTTGTATTAAAGTTATTATAATTGGGTAATTAAAATCTTATAATTAAGAAAACAAACCTGTTATATGACAATTTTAACATTATTTATATAACAAAATGTGTTTATTCTTGTAAATATCGTGAAATCGTGATAAAATAATACAATAATCGCATGATTTATTCGGAGGATAAGGTAATGATTATTAATTTTATCAGCCCGCCCATGCCCCATTTAATTGTAGGCGGTATATCCATATTCCGCAAAGGTGATAAACATGAGCGGCGTATAATTCATAATACCTTTGATTTGATTTATGTTCGCAGCGGAACTATGTATATGGAAGAAAATGGAAAACATTTTGATGTACAGAAAGGTCAGTTTTTGATATTAGCTCCTGACAGGACCCATGCGGGTTACCGTCATTGCGATGAAGACACGGTCTTTTCCTGGATCCATTTTTATTCCGCCGGTGATTTTTCTTTTTCAGAGAAGCCCGTTCAGTATATGCCGGCTAAGATGAATAAGAATAAATATTATCAGAAAGATAAATTTTATATCTCTATCCCCCAATACGGAACCATGAATCCAAATTATAACAGGGATATTGAAGGGTATCTGGACCAGATATCCCAGGTAAAGATCGATAAATATAATCAGCAGAAACTGTTCTACAATTTAGCCTCTTCCCAAATTGATTACCAGATTCTCTTTATGAAAATAATAGCCCACATCTGTGAATCCAGTGAAAAACCCCAGGAAAAAGATCTTGCCGAGGAAATCTACGGCTTTCTAAAGCATTCCTATACGGAACCTTTTAATCTGACGGAATTAGCACACCGGTTTTCATTTCACCCTGCTTATATTATACGCTGCACAAAATTAAAATACGGGCATACCCCACTGCAGTTACTCATAAATATCCGGATGGAAGAAGCAAAAAAATTACTGAAAACCACAAACCTGCATGTAAATATAATCGCACAGAATGTAGGCTACTACGATACGGCGTATTTCTCTAAATTGTTTAAAAGTATTACCGGAATGACTGCACTGGAATATCGCAAAAAGGAAACCATCTCTTAAAAGTCTGATTTTGCCCTGCCGGCTTTTCAGACAATTAAAAATGTGTCTTTTGACACCCTAATCCTATTACATAAAAAAAGAACTGCCATGTGCCTTCCCTTGCACACAAGCAGTTCTTTCTTATCCTAAAACTATACTAATTCTTTTATGACCGCCAGCAGTCTTTTTACCTCTTCAATCTTTGTATGTCCGCTTTCTTTATCAATAATAGAGCTGTAGATATGCGGTATGACTTTTTCCACACCCGTATGTAAGATGAGCTCCATGATTTCACCAAAGTTTTCCGGACTGATTCCGCCGGTCGGTTCCAGAATAAAATGATTTCCGGCACAAGCCTTGGCCACTGCTATTAATTCTTCCCTGCATTTCAAACCACCCATTGGGAAGAACTTGATGGAATTACCGCCCATTTCCCTGATCATGGCAATTGCCGTATCCACGGGAATTACGGCAGGTTCTTTGCAATCTTTGGAAACCGGCCCCGTAGAGATCTTTACCATGCCCGGTGTTCCGGCAGGAGATACCAACGCATTGATATGACTTGTCTCATTACCTGCATTTGCTCTTGTATAACCAACTGCGGAAAAAACCTGATTAAAATGATTGGCCTTAATTTCCTTTGCAATCTCTGCAACCGCCTTCCACTGAGCCGGGTTTCCGCCGCCCAGGCCAACCGAAAGATTTTCCTCTAAAACCTCCATATACTTTTTCATGTCTTCTACCGCACTTAAAACATCCGGATAGCCTGCAGATACCACGCCAACTACTACGTGCTTTTCCGCTGCTTCATAAATTTCTTCCGCATTTTTTAAACTTCCGGCAAGTACATTCAGACATACACGGTTTTTATAATAATTGATTCCCATTGCTTTATCCCTTCATGATTTCTTTTAATCTGCTTACAATCAATTCTTTATCGCCTTCACATAACGGCCTTGGGTCAAAATCCAGTTTTCCCAGATTCAAAAACTCTCCCCTGCAATGGATGAGAGGCTCTCCTGCAAGCAGCTCTTTATTGATTTCTTCCATTTTTTTGTCACTTACCGCCGTATCAACCATAATTCTGGCACGGCATATGGCACGTCCTGCTTCATCCTGAATCTGTATTGCTTTAAGACCCGGAATCTTATTAATTTCCTCACACAGATACTTGACTTTTGCGATATTCTTTTCTACTTCTTTTTCCCGGTCTTTATGCTCATAGAGCTCCAGTGCTTTCAAAAGCCCCATAATACCTTCTTTACCGATCTTCATCGGACGTCCGATTCCATGGTACTGCTTTTTCGCATACTCAATGTACTCTTTTTTTCCGGTTACAAATCCGGAAGTTGTCGCTTCCAGTGCTTTGGCTCCGCTGTACACCACCAAATCCGCTCCCATGGCAATATATTTCCGGAAATCTTCTTCCGCCGCCGCATCTATCATAAGCGGAAGATTATGGCAGTGAGCAATATCTCTCATGGTTTCAATATCGACCATTCCCTTTTGAACAGAGTGATGACTCTTAACATATAACAAGGCAACCGTTTTATCATTAATTGCTTCTTCAATATCTTCGGGCGCTACTTCATTTACGGTACCTGCTTCAACCGGTACTCCTCCGCCAAGTCTGATCATTGTCGCCAGAGGTGCTCCAAACTCAATGCTGTGTCCTTTCTGGAGAATAATCTCATTCGGAATTCCGGAAGAATCCGGAAGGCGGTCCATAATGGATTTCCTGCCTTTTGAGATTAATCCGGCTACTGCCAGACAAATCCCGGCAGAAGCACAGGAGGTCACGCAGCTGTCTTCACCTCCCGTATATCCGGAAATAATCTCACCGGCCCGGTTAATCAAATCCTCAATCACTACATATGACTGTCCTCCGGCAACCGCGGCCTGTGCCACTTCATCACTCAAAGCAGAGACACCCAGTATTGTCACACGGCCGCAGGCATTAATTACCCTTTTCAATCCTATATCCTGATATACACTCATTTTTTATACCTATTGCATATCGCAAGCAGGCTTGCGATACTGCCACAAATAAATAGAATCTGTTAATGGCATCCTTTCTTCATACTTTCAAACATGCCGATGCGGCATGCCCTCCAACGTTGTTCCTGCCTTTCGGCACAAACAATGCACGATCTTGTTTATAGTTTCATATTTTTTTATAGAAAAATCGCACCCAGAATCATCGCGCCCAAAATTGCGCCTCCGGTCATCTCTTTTTCCCATTTGTAAAAAAATGCTGCTCCGATTAAAGCGCCAATTCCCGCATATACGTTATACTGTGCCGCTGCGATTATAATAAGCGGGGCGAGGTAACGTCCGACGGCATTTCCGGCTCCCATCATAATGCTGGTTCCGCCTACGGCCATACCATCCGGTACTGCTTTACGGATAATTATGATAATTCCGCCTATGGTAATTCCAATTATTGCTCCGACCAGCAATGCTGCAAAGAAATTAGAAAACGGGAACTTCCAGCCCATGGATAAAAAGACCGCCGGAATCCCGATCCCTACACCGGTCATCAAACTTCCGCCGATATCCATCAGACCTACCAACGGGCCTTCCAGGATCCGGGCAATCAAAAACCCTGCGGCAAAGCCGGCAGCTGCCGCATAATCACCACTGCCCATTCCCTCGGTCAACATCGCAACAATAGAGATTTCATTAAAAGCACCGGTGCCAAATTTAATAAATAGATAAGTTCCTGAAAATATGGCTGCCGCCGCTCCCATAACCAGCAGAATAAAGGTACTGTCTTTCATCATAAAAGCATCAAATTTCTCTGTAAATGTTTTCTTCTCCATCTATGTCTCCTCCTATATGAACTTTCCAAAAAATCCTCTGAAGTAAGCAATTGCAATAAACATGACAATTACGATTGCTATCAATATCTGAACCATTTTATTCTTATACCCGCTTTCCTCTGCGGATTTTCCGATCAGAATCCCAAGAACAATACCGGGCACCGCATTTCCGGAAACCAGGGCGGATATGCCGCCTAATACCGTTGCCCATAATCCGACTACCTTGCCGGCATCAATGGCAGCCAGCCAGAAAATGGCAGGCATAACCGGATTTATCAGCCAGCCGGTGGCCGGAGTCAGTACATTTTGCGCAATGAGAGACAGCTTTTCCGGGATTAACTGAGCCATGGTATTCAGAAAGACAACGACAACCGCACCGATCACCGAACCGGCTATCATCATCTTTCTCGGATTCCAGACCGTTTCTTCTACATTTTTATTTTTTACCAGCAGGGATGCCGCACTCCAGTTTGGGACAATTCTGTGCAGCACCTCTCCCGTCAGCGCACCGGCTGCAACAGCCGAGGCCGCGGCGGAAAAGAAGAAACCCAAACCAAAAGAAAAATGGGCAATCGGGTCTCCGTTACAGGCATTCATTTCACCCAGCGTTCGAAAAGCTCCCATAGCCTGTACCTTTGGTGCATGAAACATACGCGCAGCGCCGGCAGCTATACAGCCTCCGCCTAAAGCACCGATAACCACTGAACAAATAATAATCTCTAACATTTATAGATCCTCCTTTGTAATATTTAGATACTTTACCTTTACTACGATTTTGGCAGTAACCGTAAATGTAAGTTTCTCTCTGGGCCAGAAAAAGAACATAAAATGCTCCGTCCTGCGCTTTGTATCCACTTGCTGAAAATAGACTTCCTCCGCTTCCATTTGGATAATTGGCCCCTTAATATTGAGGAATATCTGCTTGCGCATAGCCTGAAATATCTTGCCTGTCACCTCTTCCATAGAATCCCCGCTCATTGTGATCACAACTTCATGATGTATTTCTTCCAATAACTGCTTTTGCCAAAGATCCCCCTGCATACTACTCTCCATAAACCCTGCGATAAGTTTTTACTAATTTTTCCCCCAATTCTTCCACATCCAGAAATCCCAGGCCAACTACCTTGCAGCCTTCTTCTACGGCAGTACAGGCCGCCTCTACGGAACGCAGTTCCGATCTGGCCGGATAGCCGTATTTCGTCTTTGCAGTCAATGCACCGGCACCGCCGCTTCCGCAGAAACTGATTCCAAGGTCCGCATTATTTTCATGCATCACATCTCCCAGCTTCATATCCGCTGCCATTCCCGGAATCACAATTGCTTTTCCCCCCGCTTTTTCTACGCCCCGGGCAACCGCCTGGCCTTTTCCCATACGGTGCCCGATTACTACCAATACTTCTTTACTCATGATCTTTTCCTCCTTTTTTTCTGTATAGCAATTTCTATGTGAGTTGCCACAAGAAATACTTCCGTTTTATTGGGGGGAAGATGTTCTTTTTTAAATAAATCTGCCACAAGATTTTCTGCCGTTTTAAACGCTTCTTCCGATACCTGCTTAAAATCTTCCTCCTCCAAGTCTTCTACAAATGAATCTGCCTTTATTCTTTTAATCAGAGCCAGGATATGGTTGCTGAACATGAATTCCGCATCTTCATCCATAGGAATACCGCAAACCTTCCATTTCTCTTTTACTTCCTGATAGGACCGGATAATATCATCCCGGACTGACAGTTCCAGCCTGCTATCTTTTAACAATGTGTTCAAAAATTTCACTCTCATTACCTCTGCTGTAAATTGTTTTCTTTAATACCAGTTTCCGAGTCAGTTCCAGAGAATCTCCAATACTATCCAGTACATGTTCCCTGCAGGAAGCGAACTCCATCACATTGAAGTCGGCAGTCATGCCGACGGCAAGTTCCCCTACTCCCTTAAGACCAAAGTGTCTGGCCGGAGCACTGGTACATTTTGTTACTGCTTTCTCCAATTCTTCCCCGCAGTTAATTGTCTTGCTGACAACAGCAGCCAGGTTGTAAACCGGCCCGTTATAGTTTTCAATATGTAAATCCGTAGATATCAGATCACAGTCAAAGCCTTCTTTTAATGCCTGCTCAAAGACGCGGAAGCTAAAACTTGCCGATCCGTGGCCTATATCGAATAAAACTCCTCTTTCCCTGGCTTCCTTAGCTTCCGGAAGGATGTGATTTGATTCGGTCAGAATACCGCCCGCTTTTCCATGGAAGGCATGGGTCACGATATCATTTTTCTGAAGCAGCTTCAGTACCTCTTTCAGTTTGGGCGGATGGTTTCCGACATGTACCATTAAGGGTTTTCCTGTTTCCCTGGCCGTCCCGGCGGCAAGCGCAATGGGTTTTAGGCCCATTGTGCCCACTACACTGGCACTGGCTCTGGCCTTTAATCCTACAATATTGTCCGGATACTGAAACAAAATCTCTTTCAGCCAGAGAATATCAAGCTTTTTCATATCATCCAGTTCATGACCTTGCATCAGGCCGTCTTTGGACAGATTTAAAAGGGTATAAACTTTTGTCTTGCTCTTTTCAATATAATTCTTATAAAAATGTTCATAGTTGCAGGCACCGCTGCTTCCTGCGTCCAGGATCGCCGTAGACCCCCGATGTATTCCCAGCTCATCCGGCTCCAGCCCTAAGAGCGTTTCCGGATAACAATGGGTATGGATATCAATAAAACCGGGTGTTACTATGCATCCGGACGCATCAATAACGGTTCCCGCAGGCTCGATTATATCTTCAATAGCCGCAATTACTCCGTCTTTGACCAGGATATCCTTTAAATCACCGTGATACCCGTTAACCGGAGAAACCAGCTTTCCTTTTTTAATAGTCAGTACATTCATCGTCTCTCTCCTCCTTTACAATGTACAGAAAAAATGCAATTCTCTCTTCTATGGTTATACTCACCTGCAGGGAGTTCTCTACCAATGCAAAAAATTTTTCCATAATCTCAAAGATTACCCTGTGGTCCTCCTCTATTTTTATGTATTCCTCTTCCATTTCTTCCACAGTATCCTGGCTTGTCCCCTGAAACCATCTCGGAACAGCCATACTCATATGAATAATCAATCCAAGAAGTACATCCTGACTCATTCTGTATTCTTCCGGAAACTTTGACGTGTATTCTAACAGCGTCAAAATTAACTTACTGATGACACCGGCTGCATAAGACAGATTATTCGAGGCCGCTTCCTGTTTCATTGTTTTTGCTATTTCAAACGGGTCTGTCTTGGAATTAAAAGATGCCCTGTCCCGCTCCTGCAGAGGAATCTCATCCACCAGTTTTCCATAGTCCAGAAACTCCTGAATTCTCTTTATATCTTCCATTGAAAGGATCCGGGATATTTTAAGGACCGGTATTCCTGTGACCTTCAACGGTATGGTTGATATAATAAAATCCACTGTTTTTCCGAAATTCATATTGGACAGTTGATAAGGGGATACCTGTCCCGCAATTTTTAACATGGGAAATACATTTTCCAGCCGGATTGACAGAAGATGTGACAGGCCCTTTCCGGTCCCGCAGACCAGCAAAACATTTTTCTTTTTATTTACCTGTTCTTTACAGTTTTTATATAAATAAACGGCAATATAACAAATTTCAGTATCCGTAAATTCAATTTCATAATCCTGTTCCAGTATTTTGGAACACTCTGCAGCCATACGGTAAAAATCGTAATAATTTTCTTTTACTTCCTGAATGACAATATAATTCTCCTCTGTCTTATCTTTTGAAACCATGTACAAAAACAACAGGTTTTTTAGGTGTCCGTACAAATCTTCGAAAAGACCGGTCATATCAAACTCGTAATTTAATTTCTTTTCTTCCTTTTTCAAATATTCCATAATCTTTTTCAGACTGGAATTTACTTTCCTTTCATCTGTCTCCTGGATATTTACAACAATTTCGTTTTCAATCAGGACCGCATTAAGATAGTTCAGTTCTGTGCCGTTTACTTTTTTATTAAGCCTTTTCAAAAGGGTCTGTGCATATCCCTGTGCCTCATCGGCTAAATCCCCGGGGCTGTAAAAGTAATTCCGGATATCACTCGCAATACAATAGGATAAAAGGTTTAAAAAAGCACTATTGGAAATCCACACATTATACTGTGCGTTAACTTTTTTGATTTCGTTGCTGATCGTAACCAGTCTTTGAAGATTCATATCTTTTTTTAATGTATCCGGCATCAGCAAATACCAGTCTTCCGGAGTATAACTGCCTTTAAACAGCAAAGCCAGATATTCCGTAACAATATGGCGGATTATCAATTCATCTCCTTTAAGTTCATATCCCCCTGTCTTATGGGCCAGCAGACGGATCCGGCCTCCAAAATACTGATTAAACCCCGGAATGATCCTCATAAAAGTTGATCTGGAAATATAAAATTTTCCGGCTATTTGTTCAGCCGGAATATCCTTTTTGTTTACAAAAAAATAAAAAAAAAGTTCCATGATACGTTTTTCCGACCCATTCATCAGAAATCCTGCCGCTTTCCCGGGCCGTCCTGCAATCAGAAGCTCCGGACATTTTGCTTTCTGTTCTGCCGGTATATAAAATCCCCATCTTGTCCGGTACCGTATTTCCACCTCTTTTTCGGCACAAATCCGTTTCAGTTCATTGATATCATAACGGATGGTACGCTCGCTCTTATCAAATTCATTCTGAAAAAACGCAACATCCAGCGGAACAGAAGAAGTTGCCAAAAATTTTAATATTTCATGCTGTCTTGGCTTCATCTTTTCATTCATCTGCCCCCATCCTTTCCAAAAGTTTTTCCAAAACCAGTGCCACACCTTCCTCCCGGTTGCTTTTGGTCACCGCATAGGCCTGCTTTTTGATAAAAGCTTCCGCATTCTCCATTGCAATACTGTATTTTACCTGATGAAACATATCCACATCATTCTCACCGTCTCCGAATACCAGTACTTCTTCACGGTCAATACCGTATTTTTCCATAAGGCGCTTTAAAGTCTGTCCCTTTGTAATGCCCTTTGGAGAAATCTCGACCAGTCTTGGACAGGTTCTTACTATCTCATAATATTCACCGTACTGTTTCTTCAGGCTGTCGTATACTCTTTGATTTGTCTCCGGATCCGCAACACAATTTATTTTATTCAGCTTCTTTGGCACCTCTTCAACCGACTGTACCTGCAGCTGCAGCGGGTACCCCTCTGTCGTATCCGTGATCCAGGTCCATGCCCCGCCCAGATTCGGATAATCTACAGGCAGCCCCCGTTTAATCCGCTCTTTTTCTTTTTCTATAGCCTGCCATTCCGGTATCCAGTAGTAAACCGCCCGGTCTTCAAAGCATTGTACTTCTACCTCCATACTCTGCCCGTAAGGAAAGAGCTTCCGTATATCTTCTTCCTGAAGCTGTCTTATTACCTGACGTTCTTCCTGTTCCAGACCGTACACTGCCATACCGTTGACTTCGATAAGATAACCGCCATGTTCTTTCATCTGCAGCCGCTCTGCATAAGGAAACAGACGCGTGTAGCTGCGTCCGCTGGCCAAAATAATCCGGATTCCCCTTTCCTGACAACGGATCAGGCAGCTTCTTGTCCGCTCTGTAATCTGATCTCTTTCATTTAAAAGTGTGCCGTCCATGTCCAAAACAATCCATCTAATCATTCTTTTTGGCACCCCCTGTCGTTTTGTTATAATTATGTTACCACACTTTTTCTTTTATATTACCTTATATTTTTGCAATTTAAGATATTCTTTCTGCAATTTTGAAACTATACTTGCCAGCCTCCGGCGCCTTTGGCGTTTGAGTCCTCTAGGAGTACCCGACAGGTACTTATAGACAATGAAACCAGCCATAATATTATAAGAAATGGGAAGCTGAGAATAAATACTCTCGGCTCCCCATTTGGTAAATAATTGGTAAATAATTGTATTATCATTTTAATTTCGAACTTCCGGCATGCTCATACGATAGGTTTATTACTGTATCCTGCGTTTAAATGTTGAAATGATCCATCTTGTGACACCATAACTTTGAGCTGCAGCAACTGTGCTTACCAGCTCCCAGCCCTGTGAACCTAATTCATTCAATTCATTTTGGAATGTATTTTGGTCAACTTTACCCCCTAATACTCCTTTGGCATCCGTAAACAGTGTTTTGTATTCAAATTTTTCCATATTTTTACAGTCCTATTCTTTTATCGGTTTTTACTTAATAACTTTTAAAAAATAAAGAAATATATTGGAATTTTCACAAGCCTCTCTCCTTTCTGTGCAGTATTCTTAATATATTATACCATGTCCGCAAGCTCCCATGGTATGCGGTACTTCGTACCGTTAATGCGCACTCACTTTGTTCGGCGCGTGTATAATATTTAACGATATTATACCACATTTTCAATCTGTTTGTAAGTAATAGTAAAAAAATTGAAAAATAGAAAACTTCCGGTACAAAACAAAGTTTTGTAAATTATAATGAATAATTAATAATTCTGATGACATAAATTTATCTGGTATTATCAAAAGACCTATGTTATAATAATACCAGTTTCCATTTATTTACTGTTTTCTTAATAAAACCCAAAACCTTATTTCATTACGGTTTTATATAAATTCATGTATTTCTCAGGCTCAGCCCCTCAATAAACTCCGTGTACTGCGCAATTCCAATACTTGAACCCAATTTCATATCTCTATATACCAGCCTAAATATCCGGATAATAAAACGATAAGAAAGGAGGTCTTAAAGCAGACAGCTATGTTCAGGCATACTGTAATTGGGGGTTAACGCTTTATACTTGGACAGAAAAGGTAAAGATGTGTGTTTTGGGCTGGAATATGCAGCTTTACTGAAAAAGCCTCTGGTCAAGGCGAATTTTTCGGTTCGCTGCGCTACTTGAGGTTAATCTAATTTTTGTGTAACTAGTTTACCGATAAGTTTCAATTATTAAAAGAAGGGAAGGTATAAATAATGAAAAAACGTAATTTATTTTTTTCGGCACTAGTGGTATTCCTGTTTCTTTTGCTGCCCTTTGGACAAGCAATGGCAGCTGCAGATCCGGAACATCCGGGCTTTCGCGTAGAAGGCCGCTTTCTTTATGACAATCAGGGAGAAAAAGTAATATTATACGGGATCAATAAGATGATCGTCTGGACGGATAAGGATGGTATCCCCTCCTATTCCGAAATAGCAAAAACCGGTGCCAACAGTGTCAGGATCGTGTGGTCAATGGACGGAACGGCAGAGGAATTAGACCTTGCAATCCGGAACTGCCGTTCCGAAAACATGATTCCTATCGTAGAGCTTCATGATGCGACCGGTGACTGGTCTAAACTGCCTGCTCTCGTTGATTACTGGGTAAGACCGGATATTGTGGAAGTGCTTCAAAAGCACCAGGATTACCTTTTGGTCAATATCGGCAATGAGGTTGGCCAACAGGTTTCAGAAGCTGACTTTAAGGCCGGCTATGAGGCGGCGGTAAACAAAATGCGTGAAGCAGGTATCCATGTACCCTTAGTTATAGATGCCAGCAGCTACGGTCAGGACATTAATATCCTGCAAAGCTGCGGCCCTTACCTGATTGATGCTGACCCTGATAATAATCTTATGTTTTCCGTCCATATGTGGTGGCCAAAGGCTTGGGGCTACACAGAGCAGAGGGTCATTGAGGAGCTTGAGGAGACGGTTTTACTTGACCTGCCTCTTATTGTAGGTGAATTCGGAAACCAGTGGGATGAAACAGAATCCGGACAGATTCCCTATAAAACAATTCTGGAATATTGCTACAAATATCAGATAGGGTATCTTCCCTGGGAATGGGGCCCGGGAAACAACCCCCAGACTTTTTTGGACATGACCACAGACGGCACATATGATACACTCAATGGCTGGGGTCTGGAGGTATCGGTAACCGACCCCTACAGTATTCAGAACATTGCGGAAAGGCCTGTCTCCATGCTTTCCAACCTGCCGGCCCTGTTACCGGCAGAGCCCCTTCCTTCCGGCAATCTGGCTCAGGGCAAATCCGTTACCGCTTCTTCTTTCGAGAGCAGTCTTTATCCCGGAAGTAATGTAACCGATGGAAGCCCGGACACCAGATGGGCCTCCGGATTAACGGATCCTAGCTGGGTTTCCATTGATTTAGGTGCTGTTAAGGAAATAAACCGGATTCTTATCTATTGGGAAGCCGCCTATGCCACCCAATATAAAATTCAGGTTTCCAATAACGGCGAGTCCTGGACTGATGCCTACACCCAATATAGCGGAAAGGGTAAAACAGAGGATATCAGCCTTTCTGCCTCCGGCCGTCATGTAAGAATATACGGAATGCAAAGATATAACACCAGCTGGCCATATTCGATCTATGAAGTGGGCATCTATGGTCCGGAATCCGATCTAAGCGCCTCTGTCAGCCCGTCCGCTGCCGTATTTGATAAGAATCCCGATAAACAGGCAGATATAGCAGTGACCTTAAGTCCAAAAGCCAATACCTTAAATGCAATTAAAAACAACGGGGTTAATTTGACCTCCGGTACAGATTACAGGCTTCAAAGTAATACCCTGTATGTGAGTAAAGAATATTTGGCAAAACAGCCTGTTGGAATACTCCGCCTTACACTGGATTACAGCGGCGGGGTTGACCCGGTGCTTGCCATTGCCGTAGGAGATACAACGCCAAGTCCTTATATCAGACCCGGCAGGGTGGAATTTAATAAAACAGCTGGCAGTCAGACTGATGCTGCAGTAACCCTGTCAGCAAATAATAATACCTTTTACGGCATTAAAAACGATACGGCCACGTTAATATCCGGCACAGATTACACGATCTCCGGCAATCTGGTAACCATAAAAAAAGAATATCTGGCGAAACAGCCTGTTGGGATCACCAGACTGACCTTTGATTTTAACAAAAACTATAATCCGGTATTAAAGGTCAATGTAAGCGATACTTCACCCAGTTCCGGCATCACTCCTGCTACCGCGGCCTTTGAAAAGAGACTGCCGGCCGACCTTGCCGTAACCATGACCTTAAACGGTAATACGTTTCTTTCCATCCTTAACGGCTCCCTGGCCCTGACTCCCGGTACGGACTATACGGTTACCGGTAATGTGGTTACACTGAAAAAGGAATATCTGGCAGGTCTTTCTGCCGGAACCGCTGCACTTACCTTTACTTTCAGTGCCGGCTCCGACCAGGTGCTGACCATCCGGATAACAGATACGGTACCAAACTCCGCGATTTCACCAAAAACGACTGTATTTGACCGGGAAGCTCCGGCTGATATCCCAATAACCTTAACCCTTAACGGCAATACCCTGGTGGGTATTAAAAACGGTACGGCTGCCTTGGTATCCGGCAGTGACTATTCCCTTTCCGGAAATACCGTTACCATATACAAGGCGTATCTTTCCTCACTTCCTGCCGGAACAATACGGCTTACCTTTGAATTCAGCGCCGGCGAAGATGCGGAGCTTGTAATAACTGAAAAGGCAGCTGCAACCGGTCTTACGGCAGCATTTTATAACAGCACCAGAACTGCCCAGATAAATACGATTTCACCGAGATTTAAATTAACCAATACCGGAGACGAATCCATTGCCCTTTCCGATGTTAAGTTACGTTATTATTATACAAAGGACGGTAATCAGGCACAGTCTTTCTGGTGTGACTGGTCTTCAGCAGGAAGTTCCAATGTAACCGGAAATTTTGTTACGATGGATAATCCCAAAACAGGCGCTGACTGTTACCTGGAGATTGGTTTTACAGCTGCCGCCGGCAATCTGGCTGTGAACCAAAGCATTGAAGTACAAATCCGTATTGCAAAGGCCGACTGGACAAACTATAACCAGTCCAATGATTATTCCTTTCATGCCGATGCGGACAGTTATGCTGCCTGGGATAAAATCACGGCCTATATTTCAGGTAGTTTAAGTTCCGGTATCGAACCATAAGTTTATCATCCGGACGGTCAAACCATCTCCTTATTCCTTCTGAAAGGAAGGTGTTAATGATGGTGGGATTTTGTTTTAGGGGCTGTTGAAGCATATCAATGCTTTTTGCAACAGCCCCGCTTTTTATACAGGAAATCACATCCTATTGCACAAAAATCCTGACCGGCAGGATGCGCAGAACACTCCGGCGGAAATTGTCACTAAAGTGACAGTGCCACAGCGCCAGAGCCTGGCAAGCCAGATTCTTTGTTCACTATTGAATCTGTATGCCGTCATAATATACCTTTAGTACTGAATTGGTAAGCTCGCCATAGGATGACCAATCCGATTTTGCGAATCGGATCGAGATCGTCATCATGCCTGCCCCTTCCTGCAGCTGTGTGCTGTCACTGACGGAAATCGCCAGCTTTCCATTCCCTATACTGCAAGTGACAGCATCCGTTATGTCTACGTACCAGGGCGTTACATTCAGCTGTAATCCGGCACTGTCACACCATATATACTGTGTTCCATTATTCATTTCATCCGCCGAAAATTCAATTGAAACTTTTGATAAATCAATCGTACCCCCTTTGGCTGTAACCGTATAGGTTTGACCGATAAAGCTTCCATTATTTTTTGTATTCACAGCAACTGCAGGTACAGCTCCTTCAATTGGGGTCGGAGTAGGCGTTGTTGTTGGAGTAGGTGTTACTGTCGGTGTCGCTGTTGGCGTTGGTGTCGCTGTCGGCGTTGGTGTCGCTGTTGGCGTTGCTGTTGGTGTCGGTGTCACTGTTGGCGTTGGTGTTACTGTTGGCGTTGGTCCGCCGGTTGACGGTTCTTCTCCCCACAAAAGCACGCCGTTATCATAGACCGGTACATACGGTGTCATACCGGTAAATGTCAGTGCACTATAATCCGGATTACCTGTCAGCTTTTGATACGACCAGTCATTTGCATTTGATCCCGCCGAGCCCGGATAGGTAATTGATACATTTGCATCCTTTTCACACTTCTGCCATTCCGCAGGCAGGATCTGTGTTCCGGTAAAATCTACCGTAAAATAATAAATATTATCCTTATACTGTGTTAACGGGGTCAGCGTTGCTCCTTCGTTTGAACCAAGCGTAACCTTTACATCACCTACACCATAGCCTGCCGCAAATATTTCGCCAAGGTCCATAAAATAACGGCTGGATAATTTATCCTTCATTGTTGCAGGCCAGGCGGAACGGTTGTTAACCTGGAACAGCAGGTTTAAAGTTCTGGTATCCTCATAAACAATCCAGCATCTGGTGAAGTATTCTACAATATTATCCTCCTCTGCCCTGAAATCTTCCGCCTGAGGCCAATTTTTTAGAGGATCGCCGCCATACATATCATACATTTTCGCCAGAGCACCTACAAAACCTGCATTGTAGTCCGTAGCTACTTCGTTTAAGGTATAATCGGTAATATCGTCTTTCCAACTGTCATCGGATGCGGGACCTCCCACCAGGGCGCCATAAAGGATATGACGGTGAAATGCCGGGGTCTGAAGCGTACTTGTCCAGGAACCGTGTGCAGTCCTGTGATGCGGATGTTCCGGTGCATTTTCACCAAAACCTACCACATAGCTGCCTCCCCGCGGATTATCGCCGAGGGCATAGTTGATCTGACGTTCCGCAAAACTACGGTATGCCGCTTTTTTGGATGCTGTTCCAACGTTATCATCGTCAGACCATACAAATGCCAGAAATGCTGCGGTAGACGCATAACGAAGTGATCCCCATTGGGAAAGCCAAGCCAGTCCGCCGCCGGTATAAGTAATACCACCGCCGGGCATCCAGAAATCCAGGTTTTTTTCAACCGCAGCTTCATAGGCATCATCATGAGTAAGCTGGGCAATCTTAAGCGCTGCTCCGTAACTGACATCGTCCCAGCAGTGGGTATGGCCTCCGCCTAAGGTAGTGGTCGGTAAAAATGCTTTTGCTTTATCCAGATAAGTTGAGTCATTCGTCTTAATATACAACCAGACGGCACTCCAGGCAAGATCATCCAAATAACTGCCTGACGGGTATAAGGTGGCTAAGGGATTTTTACCTCTGTAAGTATCGGCAAATGCAAAAAGCTCCTTCGCATGAGTTAAGCAGGTTTTTGCATAGGCCGGATCCGTCTGCTCGAAAATAATAGATGCGATTGCCAGTGCAGCTGATGCCTGTCCTGCCACGTCAGAACCAGGAGTTGATTCATCCACCTTAAACGAAGTCCTTTCCGTTGTATAATCAAGAAGCTCATGTGGTACCCAGACAGAGTGGTCCGACCCTTCATATCCGCACATATAATATAACGTATTCGGGCTTGGATGTGCTTTTATAAAAAAGTCCGTAGCCCACTTAATCTCATCCAGAATATCCTCCAGCAGTCCTGCCTTTTCCAGCGCATCGCGGTACTCATATACGGCCCAGCCCAACTGGCCTGCCGAATATGACATCGGATGTGTAAACTTTATGCCATCACCGGCATCTGCCCAGCCTCCTGTGAGATCCAGTCCGACATCCTGTCCGTCTGTCATAGCCGCATCGCCTCGGTAAGGCAAAATATAATCCTCCGGCAAATCGCCCAGACGGTTTGCTTTATAGAAAAGAATCGATTTTTGCAAAGCTTCCCCGTAATTATAATAAGAGCCTCCAAAACGCGGCGTTGAAGCCGCCTCTGTTACCGGGACATAAACCGGAAAAGGAATTATCATAACAATTACAAGTAATATTACCATAGCTTTTTTAATTACTCTTTTGTTTAACCTTAATATCTTATTCATACGAATACCATCTCCCTCAAATATTCATTATTAATCTTTAAAGACTATACACGGTAAAGTTTCAAACTTTATGCGGATGAACAAAGAAATCTAGGATGTGTCTTTTAATATGCTGCAATTTAATATTATGGCAATATCTGCACTTAATACAGCTTGCTTCTTCATTTTAAGCCCCCTCTCCGAGTCAAAGCAGCTATTTACGTTCCGCTTTGTCACATGTTTTGTAAATATTTGTATTCCATTTTCATACTACCCTATTCCAATCGGCCTGTAAATAGCATATGGAAATTTTTGAGGCTTAAAAATACAAAAATTCCTTACTTCCCTTCCGGAAAATAAGGAATTCCCTTTCATATTTTTATAAAACACACCTGCTGTAAAATAATTCAATAATTATTGTTAATTCCTTCATAATCTATATTAAGCACCAATTAATTAACTTTATTTCTACCTTGATGTTTTGCCAAATATAATGCACTGTCAGCTTCCTGTAAAAGATTATTGGGGTTGTCCGTCTTATCCGGATAAGAACTAACACCGATCGAAACCGTTATCCGGATTCTTTTGTGATTTTCTATTAAGAAAGAATATTCTTCTACATTTCTTCTGATTCCTTCTGCAATATCCATTGCCTTTTCGTAATCACAGTCCAATAAGACTGCTGTGAATTCTTCACCGCCATTTCTTGAAATAAAATCGAAGGATCTGCAGGAATTCACCAGAATATCACTGAACTGCTTTAAAACCATATCACCGGATGAATGTCCAAATGTATCATTTACTTTTTTAAAGTAATCCAGGTCAATCATAAGCAAGGATAAGTTTTCCTGCTTATTTACAACAGCAATTGATGCTTTATTTAACAGCCTGTCAAACTCTCGCACATTATATAAACCTGTCAGAAAATCCTTTGATGAATCTTGCTTGAGTTTTAAATATAACTCATTTGTATTAAATATATAAACCAAAACAAAATAAATGACAAAAGAGACGATAAGATTGGAAAATGTATATTCAAATAGAATTTTAACAGCACTTTGCATGTCTTTAACTAATATCATTATCCATATTGCCGATGAAATAACATTGGCTACGCTCATATAAATATATTTTATTTTCAGTTCATGAGAAGATACCGATATCACGCTGCAGATAATAGATAGGATAGTCAGATTGAACAATGCCGTGAATGAGGCGGCATATATTCCAAAATAAACAAATCTGAATATAGCTATAATAAAGGCTGTTATAAGTGCTGATAACGGACCGCAATAAATTGCAGATACGATTAAAGCAATTATTCTGAAATCCATGATCATATTCCCTGACAAGTCAATTCCATTAAACATTAACAGGCAGCCGGTCAGACCAAATAATAATCCGATTGTAATTTTTGTATTTCGTTTCGCATTTGAATTTATCTTTTGATTTTTTAAAAATTGGCTTCCTAAATATATAAAAGAAATGAGTATGGAAGCATTTACAAATAATGAATTAAGCATAAAATCCCTCCAAGATATCTGTAACTATATCTTTGTCAAGACTTGCTTTCTTCAATATCAGTTTGTACAGAGGTCAAAGCGGATCTTCGCATTCCGCTTTGCGGCGGCTCTATCCTGTTATGCTGCTGTTTCAGTGGAAGCTGGGCCCGGCCGTAGCCTCCACTGAAAAGTTAAGTCTGACTCCCTCCGACCAGACATGAGATTTCCCTGACAGGTAAAAAACAGATATGGGTCACTTTTAGCAAATCTATCCAGTTTACTTACATATGTAACTATGGCATTCCAAACGCTCCTGGGTCAATGACCCCAACGTAATATATACTCCGTGAAAGCAATAAACTGATTCAAAATTTTTTGATTTATCATGAATAATTCTGACTTAATTTATTGTAAATGAAACTGATCAAAAAGCACAGACTTCCTCCTGCTATCAGTGCAAGAACCCTGGTAATCGAATTTTCCTGATTCAAATCTACAAATATAAATTTCGCTACCATCATGATAGTTAATACAAGACCATACTGTCTAATACCTTTATTTCTTAGTTTAAATCCTGCTGATATGCTTCCTATGGCCACTATCAGTCCTGCTACGCTATATGCCACCGATATAATATCTAAATCTAAAAACGACCAGAGTATTGTCCAGGTCAGCATTAAATATTTTATGACCATCCATATTCCCGTTAACGGTTTATTTCGTCCATTACCGGAAAGAATTAACTGACTTTGTATAAACGCAATGGCAATTGCTGCCAGAGTAAATATCAATTGCAGAAACACCTCGTCCGCATATGCTATTTCCTCCAGTCCATAAAAATACAATACCGTTGAGATCACATAGATCAACCTCTGCATATCTTTATCTTTTTCCAGGGTATCGTTAATGCCGAAGAATTTAAACTGTTCACTTTTCCAATTCTTAAAATAACCGGTTTTTAATAAACCAATAACGGCAATAACAGCAATGAGATAACCGGCCGTATTGTCGGCATATTCACTTATGGATGGTACATTTATGTAGTTTATAATATTGGAAGGTATTCCAAAACTGTTTATAATTATTACTATAACACCTATTGTTTTTAAAACGTTAATCTGCGCATAATTTTTTGAACTGCTTCTTGCCCATAACGCATAGCCCATCAAGCCTAATTGGAGTATTCCATAAACGGAGCATATTAAATTATCTGAATTACTGAAGATCAGGAAAAGTGAATCCAGTAAACTTATCAGCCCGATTAATAAGGATTGACTTTCCCGTTTAAATACCTTTTCGCTCACAGCCAGTAATAATCCTATCACAATGATTCCTGTCGGCACTTTATACAATTCTATATTTATTAACAAAGAAGCGAAGGCCAGTACGACTGCATAATATCTCGTTAACCATTTTTCCATCCTTTTATAAAATATCATATTTAGTAAAAACTGCACCAAATTAACTGTAAAGAATAACATGTCACAGGTTATTTCATTCAACTTCAGATAATTGTTACTTAAGTTGCCTATATATAAAATTGTCAACAGTGTTGTGGTTGCGCTGACTCCAAGATAAACAGGAATTGCATTTGTATTGTTAACTATTTTATAAAACATATTCATAAGCAGATATATAATAATAATGACGGCAGTCTGCGCAATATAACTGTTCAACAGCTGCTCTGATAGGAATAATCCGTCCATAGAGCAGCGAATTATTATGGTTGTATAGCTTACGAACGATAAAATTATACCGGTTATTAACTCTGCTTTCTTCTTATTTAATGTTGTGTATAACATTACCGCTGAAATGCCCGATGCAAATATGATCAATACCAATAATTCCGTATCACCTTTCAAAAGCACTAATCCTGATATCAATGCAATGTAACTGCCTATATATGCAATTATCGTTGTAAAGAAAAGATTCGTATACCGTGAAGATATGATAAAGAACACTGCCCACACGCCGGCCAGGAGTATGGAGACATTATTTCCAATCATATGAAATACCAGATTGGCAGATAATATGGAAATGAACAGTAAACCGGCTCCTGTTCCAAGGATAATCGATGTTATCGGATTCCTTTTTGCCCTCATAAGCCAGAAGCCTAAAACAGTCAGTGCCATACCTGCCAGCATTATTATTGATAATCTTATTTCCGGTGTTATCCGTTTCCATACCAGGCTGATAAAAGAAATTGCACCTATAAAAATAAGTATTGCCGCCAATGCACCTATTATATATTTTCCGACTAAAGCTTCTTTGTCTTTGTTCCCGCTTCCCTGTCTGCCTGTTTGTTCCTTTTTTTCTTCCTGTTGATTTTCTGATAATTCAACAGGCCTATTCTTTGCTGCTTCGTTGCGTATTAATATAGCCTTTTCTGTTACTGATTTCACTATTTTCAATTTTTCAATTTCTGATTTTTCAATTTCTGATTTTTTTATTATATTTTCAAGATAAGCTACTCTTTGTTCAAGTTCGGTTATTCTCTCTTCGGATGATTTCATTTTACACCTCCCTTTTTCTCCATCACTCCTGATAACGTAAGTCAAATAAGTCAACTCCTGCCTGCTGAGACGGGAGACTTCCCTGATAAAATTGATTGCTGACCATATTTTAACATTGATGGTTTCCAATTACAATATTTATGATAATAAATGTTTTTCAGACAAATCTATAGCTATTCTGTAATATCCCAAAGCATTATATAGGCAGTTTCATCAACGACACCATTGCAGCATGGTTTTGGATGTACGTATGAAAGCGACCCCTGCCACCGTCGGCAGCTCGGCGTGAATCGGTCAGATGCATCATGCCGATATTAGTAGTAAACCCTTAAAACAAGTGTTGTATTGCTTATAATAGACGCATTGGAATCACTTATGAGTTCAAAAACCTAGCAAAAAATCTCATTCAATGACCTGCCTTCACAGTTACCAAAATCGATTCCCAGGATACTTGCCATGGTAGGAGCCAGATCTACCATCTGAATTTCTCCTAATTGATATTCATTTTTTATACAATCTCCCGATATAACTAAATTGCATTTATAATCCGGTTTATCCGGTGAAAAGCCATGGGTGGCATACTTTATGCCCTGTTCTTCCAGATCCGTGACAACCGGGCCCTCCGGACTATCCTCGAAGCAATAGCCTGCTTTTGCTTCCAGCATATGGGAAGCAAAGGGAGCCACGTGAAAACCCTCCAGTTCCTTTTTGGTATATAGCCTTTCTATTCCATAGCCTTCCTCGGTTATAGCCTTTTTAAGAATATCAAGTGCCAGCCGCTCCGCTTCGTTATCGTTTTCTTTAATATGCAGATAGGCCGCTCCGCCCGCGCTCTGTATATAGGCTCTCCATTTCATTTCTCCTTTTTCTTCATAAATCAGGCCTTTCTCTTTCAATAATTGGTTCAGCCTTACCTTGTATCTGACGTTGATCTGTCCGTGGTCGCCCACTACCAGAAAAACCGTATCTTCCTTAATGCCTGCTTCCCGGGCCGCTTCTATAATATCACCCAGTCTTTTATCCATACGAATAAGTACTTGCTCAATTTCCAGACTGTCTGTACCATATTCATGCTTCGCATCGTCCAGATCAATCAGGTGCATCAAAAGCAGAGCCGGCTTTTTTCTTTTCATAGTATCCACCGCACATAAGGTTGTGAAATTATCCAGATAAGGCTGTTCTATCCCTCTTCTGAACCGTCCGAAATTTTTCTCCATCTTTATGCTGTAGAGGGGACTGCCGTTTTTTAGTATTTTAAGAGCCTGATTCTCCTTTTTGACCGCTCTTATCTCCGGTATATTATAACGGATGGAAGCCCTTCCCGTCACAGGCCAGAGAATCCCGGCCGTTTTCATTCGCTGTTCTTTCAGTACGTCATAAACAGCAGGTACTTTGACATCCTTTTTATACCAAAACCAGTTCTGTTCCTTTTCCGGGATAAACGGCTGGAAGGGATTATTATGGTATATCCCGTGTTTGTCCGGATAAACACCTGTCACCATGGTGGTGTGTACTACATAAGTAAGAGTTGGATAGACGCTTTTTAATTTTGTGCTGTATGCGCCATTTTTAATTAATTTAGAAAGATTCGGAAGTTTGCTTGCCTTTTCCCAGTTATCTTCCGAAAATGCATCATAGGAAATGACCACCAAATGTTTTGCTTTTCCTGTTCCCATCTTCTTTTCACCCCATATTTTCAGAATTGCGCTTCTGCTCCTTTGGCAGATTAATAAAAATAACTAATCCTATAATAAACAGCGGAATAATCCCTAATATACTCAATCTGGCCCTGCCGGTAACTGTTGTTGTCAGAGACATTACCGTAGGACCTATAATAGCTGAAAATTTCCCAAAGATATTATAAAAACCAAAAAACTCATTCGATTTTTCCTTGGGAACGATCTTTGCATAGTAGGACCTGCTCAAGGCCTGAATTCCTCCCTGGGCAGAGCCGATCATCGCCCCCAGTATAAAAATATGCCACACGGAAGTGATAAAATAGGCGGCTATGCAGGAAATGATATAGGTAATAATACCGACAAGAATCATGGTCCTGGCCGAAAACCTTTTTGCCAGATTACCATAGAGTATCGCACAGGGAAATGCAATAACCTGTATAATCAGCAGGATTCCAAGCAAAGTGAAAGTGTCCAGGACACCTTCACCTAAAACGGAAGTAGCATAGGGTACCACCATTTTGATGATCGTATCCACACCGTCGATATAGAAAAAGTATGCCCCCAGGAAGATGAATACAATCTTATGCTGCCTGATATTTTTAAATGTATCCGCCAGCCGTTTAAAGCTGTTAATTACCGGACGGGGTTCCGGTTCAATATAGTGCCTCTGTTTTACATCCCTTATCATAGGTAACGTAAGCAGTCCCCACCAAAGGGCTGTAATGATAAACCCAATCTGGTATCCGATTGCCTTGTCCATACCCATAAGAAATATCAACACAAGACTGATGCCAAAAGGAATGACACTGGATATATAGCCGAAAGCAAAACCGGTGGAAGAAACCTTATCCATCCTTTCATCACTGGTTATATCCACTAAAAATGCATCATAAAAAATGTTAGAACCTGCAAAACCTATGGCTGACAGGACAAAGAAAAGAACCAACAGCTGCCATTGTCCGCTGGAAGGAGATACAAATGCAAGGGCAGCCGTCGCAAATACCCCCAGGGCAGTAAAGAACACGAAAAAGCGTTTCTTCTTATCCCTGTAATCTGCAATCGTACCTAAAATAGGACTTAAAATTGCTACTAAAATACTGGCGATAGAATTAAAATAGCCGAGATCCATGCTGCTTTTTACATTTTCAAACATGCCGAATATAATTGGCAGCAACGCAGTCGTAACAGCCATAGAATACGCCGAATTGCCGCAATCAACTAATATCCATGATCTTTCTTCTCTGCTTAACTTCATGAATGAATACCCCTTTTATGATTTATTATTATAATATAAATCATTATATCATATTGTAATGAATGATAAGTAAAAATAATGTTATCCTAGCGTAATTATTCCGCACACATATTACATATAGCTGCTTCCAGCTAAAACGTCTATCCGCGGTTTATGGAAAAGCCGTTTGTCCCGTACCACCGTTTCTGCTTGCAAACATATTTTTTTTAGTAATCGTTTTTTGTAATCATTTTTGTAATCGGAGAATCTGCCCCGTTTCTGCTGTTTCGTGTGGTTGGCTTGGGTTACAAAAAAGCTATCCCAAACTTATAGTTTAAGATAGCTGATTTAATTTATTTTTATAATTCCGTGATTAGAATACTTTCACTATTCAACTACAACCTTGCTTGTTACGGATTGGTCTCCGCACTTAATTGTAACGTTTGCTTCTCCGGCCTTTAAAGGTGTATATACCCAATATTCGTATTCTTGATCGTATTCTACTTTTAAAACCTCAGGGTTATCAGACTCAAGGGTAACTTTATCTGTAGTATCCCAGGGCTCCAGATCATAATATATATTAAAATATTCATCACCGACATATGTTGTATATTCCTGTGAATCCACTGTAATGCTTTGGCAGGGAGCCTCAGTTACAACAATGGTGACAGTTCCTATAACCGTTCCCTGTTCCGATCCTTCTCTTATCGTAACGTCCGCAGTACCGGTTTTCTTCGCATATAAATATAATTCACTTCCGCTTTGACTCAATTCCAATACATTATTATCCGGATTCGTTTCATCATAATCTTTTATAATAAAATAATATTGCGTATCTTTTGCGTAATTAAGTAAATTAAATACGTTCAGGCTATTACCTAAGAGTATCTCTTTCTTCGCTTCGGAAATACTGGTATCTTTTATTACTACCTTAAAGCTGCCCAGAGTCTTTGTTTTCTTGTTATAAGTCTCTTTTACAGTAATTGTATAGGTGCCGGCTTCTTTCGCTGTGAACTGATATCCGTAAAAATAACGGCTACCGATATAATCCTTAAGCATAGCTTGATACTCTTTATTATCTGTAACATCTTTTGCCTTTGAGGCATCATATTTTATTTCTTTAATTGAAAAATTTTTACTGCTTGATGCATAAGTATAGGTTGCATTTGGATTACGGTAGGTTACGCTGAACAAAGGCTCTGCTGAAGCATAATAGTCATAGAGGTCAAATCCGTCGCTTCCCACAGGAAATTCATTACCATAATCACTTACCGCTAAAGCAGAATTTTTTACAGTAACTTTACACTTACCTACTGTGGTTTTTTTATTCTTATAAGTCTGTGTGCAGGTTATTGTTGCGCTTCCAGCCTTAAGGCCTGTTAAATAACCGCCTTTTTTACTGATTGTAACAACTTTGGTGTTACTGGATGTAAATTGATATGTTGCTCCTTTTACTGCGTTTTTCACGCTAAGCTTCTGTGCATTGCTCAATTCCCATGAATTTTTGTTCCAATAAACCTTATTATTCATTTTACCGACAGGTATTGTCATTTCAGTTGTACTTACAGCCGCTTTTTTTGCTGCAGCCTCTGCTACCGCGCCCGGTACAAATAAATTTCCTGCCATCAGTGCACAACATAATGTCATTAATACTAGTAATTGTGTGACTTTAATCTTTGGTCTTTTCATAATACACGCTCCCACATTTGTAATTTTTTTCAATTAAAGCTAATATTGGTAACAATTTGAATTTTACCTAATTTTTTATCATATGTCAATATATACATATTAATTTTTTTCTCTTTTTTTGTTAATTATTGTCAAATACGTCACTTTTCATATAACCGGTTCTTTGTAAATAATATACAATTTCTATCTCATCATCAATTGAATTTAAGTATATTCCACCAAAAAAATGCTTGACATTGACAAGTCCGTTTAGATTGCATTCATTCATCGAACCGGATCGATAGCATGCAAATGTTTAAGATTTGTTAAAGTTGAAGGTTAACAATAAAGGTACTCCCAACTCCGATTTTACTTTTCACTTTGATTTCATTACCGGTGAGTCTTATAATTTCCTTTACCTGGGCCAGACCTAATCCATTCCCTTCCGATTTGTGCAGAGTATTCTCCTGATAAAACTTTTCAAATATATGACGCTGTGCTTCCTCTGAAATTCCTATTCCATGATCTTCAATTTCAAAAATTATATCCGAATTATTTTTATAAAGCCATATGCGGATCTCACCGCCCTGATTACTGTATTTCACGGCATTACTGATTAAATTGGACCAAACGCGCTCCAGTAAAAATTTCGCTCCGGAATAAGTGATTTCATCCAGCTGCAATTCAAATTTAATATTTTTGGATTCCCATACATTCTCATGAAGCAAAAGAACCTGGCGGATCTGCTCGTCCAGACGGTAAGTTATACTTTCCATGTTCAGCTTATTATTTTCTAATTTACCGAGCATTAAAATATCTCCGGTAAGGTCAGCCAGTTTTCTAACATTATTTAAGATATGATTTATGCAGTCCTGTCTTTCTTCTTCCGAAATATCAGGAGTTTGCAGGTACATCGTGTATCCCTCAATGGAAGCTAACGGAGTTTTGAATTCATGTGACACATTTGAAACAAAATCAGAGCGAAGGGTGTTAATGCCGGCAAGTTCATTTGACATAACATTGAAATTATCAAAAACGCTTTTTATTTCATTTATTTTTCCGTTATAGGCCATATGAATTTTTAAATCCCCGCTTGCCAGCCTGATGGCTGCTTCATTTATTTTTTGCAGTGGTTTTACAAGGCCCTTCATAAGGAAATAGGTCGCCACAATTTGCAAATTGAATAATAATACAATAATTTCATAAAACACAAACCAGCCGTTGTATTTATCCCTAAAACAGTAATGTACAATTAAAATACCGGCACCGCTTAGAATACAGATAGCCAATGCGACCCAAAACATGACCGTAATACAGTAAGCAGAAGCGTTATTGTCCATATACTTCTTTTTATATTCCTTTGTCATTTTTTTTCACCGCTTTATATCCAATACCTCGTATCGTAATGATTTCTATATCCTTATTGTCAATCAGACGTTCTCTTAAACGGTTTATATGAACTTCAATTGTATGAGGGTCCGAATAAGAATCAACACCCCATATTTCATCCATTAGTTGGATCTTCGTAAAAGATTGGTTCATATTAGAAGAAAGTTTATATAACAATTGAAACTCCTTTTGGGGAAGAATATGCGTCTTCCCATCTGAAATAACAGACAAAGAATCATAATCCAAAGTTGTATTTCCTATAATATATTTCCTTGCAGATACCATTTGAGCTCTTCTAAGAAGCGCCTGAATCCGAATAACCATCTCATTAATATTGATTGGTTTAATCATATAATCATCCGTTCCTGACAAAAATCCAAGCTGCAAATCCGTAAATTTATCTTTGGCCGTGATCATCAATACCGGCATTATATAACCGGCCTCTCTCACTGAGGCTATAAATTCATAGCCATCCATCCGGGGCATCATAATATCGGTCACAATCAAATCAGCCTGATTTCTGTCTAAAATATCCAAAGCTTCCTCTCCGTTACTTGCTTCCACCACCCTATAGCCATTGCGAATAAGCACTTTTGAATATAATGTCCGTAAATCATTTTCGTCTTCTACCAGCAAAATATTAAACATAATCTATCCCTCCGTTGTAATACTGCTGCAGCCAGAAGGCTGCCTGGTTAACAGTTCCTGTATCAGATAACTAAAACATGAATAAAAATCATCCGTAATCCCAGGTATAAATCCTTTCACCATTACTCACATATTATAGTATATAATCTTCAACGGAACCTCAACAAATCTTGATTTTTAATTAACCTGGAATTGAATATGATCTTATAATATTAAAAATGTCAAAAGCAACCAGAAACAATAAGCAAACCCCAAAGAAAGGATGAGTAATATGAGTAATACGAAATTAGAAGAAGCAATTAAGGACAGACTTGAGACCGGCTTCAGAAATTGGAACGGAGGCTACGAATGCTGGTTAGAATGGTGCAACACCTTGTATGAGTCGGATTCACATTATAACGTATACGGTAAGAGACTGACACTTCAGGAATACAAAGATATGATGGGTAATTTCTTCGAAAATTATGATATCAGAATGGGAGAATTCCATAACATGATTATCAAGGACGACTGGTGCGCAATCCGCTACAGGACATATATTTTAGACAAGCGCGCCGGAAAAGAATTTGAACAGGAATCCTTTGAATTTGTACACTTCAAAGACAATCCGGAACCAATTGGTGTCAGAGTAATTGAAGGTTGGGCAACCTCTACAAATCCTCTTTCAGAAAACTAACAGGCAGGGGTGGTAAAATGAGTACACAAACAAGCATTGAAGACCGAATCGCCCTGCACCGCCGGATGGCCGAATGCTACCATAACGCCTACGCACAAAAAGCGGTAAAAGAAGGGGCAACCTATGAAGAATGGAAGTTCTCTGAAGATGCTGTATACTGGTCACCTTATTTTGGCAAAGAGCTTATACATTTAAGCAGTCACCCCGTGTCCGTATCTACCTCGGCAACCATGGAAGCATTGGCATACTCTCTCAAATTTCCTGATTGGGGACCTGCAGAGTTTAAATGCTGGCCTTCAGACAATGGATTTGTAATGAAAACCCTGTTCGAGGGACATACGAAAGACGGCATTAAGATGAGTTTTTATTCGTACGGTTTCGTTGAGACGAATGACAAAGGGGAAATTACACGCTGGGAAACTCATGTCAGTGAGGATTACAACCGCTTCCTTGATATTGCACTGGGCGTACATGGCCCATTTATAAATAACGGCAGCGACCTGTATATGAAAGCTCTCGCTAAAGCACTTAAAGAAGCAGGCGTGTCTTTGCCGATACAATAATGTTTTATAATAATAATCTGTCACAATATAAACAGGCTTTGTAATTAACTTTAAATTGTTAATCACAAAGCCTGTTAACTATTTGCTTGAGAATTTGAAACGATTTCTTTTAACGGCTCGAACTGATAATACTAAGCTCCAAAAAAGTAATGAAAATACCCGCTATTATTGCAGAACCAATTGTACTGGAAACAATAGGTCCCATAGCATGCATTAAAAGATGATTATGAAGATATTCTTTATATAATAATTCCGCACTGCTGAAATTCCAGTTCTTTTCAATTTTTTTTCGGATTCCAATGCAATTTTTGGTCATATGATAAATTCTATCATTATCCCATAAATATATGTTGTTTTTGCAACAAATAAAACGGAAGTGCTATGTTATACTATATACGTTAACATTGGAACAAGACTATTCACTTACCATACAGTTTAGAGAAAGGAAGATAACTATGTCCCGCTATTTTAAAGTTACCGATACTATTTTTGATATTACAGAGAAATATCCCGATACCATCGGGTTGTTTGTGGCAAACGGTTTTGAAAACCTGAGCAATCCCGTAATGCGCCAGTCCCTGGGAAAAACCGTTACCCTGGAAATGGCCCTGTCCATGCGCAAGGTGAATCAGGAGCTTTTTATACAGAAGCTTGAGGAAGTTATTGAACAAAACCTCCCGGATCTTTCCACCGGGCTTTTTGCCATGAAAAAGGAAGCCGGAGGTGATATCCGTATTGAGGGTGTACTGCCCTGCCCCATCCGCCTTCCACTTTTGGAGAAATTTGAAGCCTGGATGGATTCCCGGAAGGATTCTTCGAATCTTAAGGTGGATTATAATTTGAAGTCTGCCAATCTGGGACTTTATGATGTCAAGGAGCGGGTAATAGCCGCAGACGGCAATGCCGATGCCCTGTCCGATCTCTATCTTTCCGCCGGCTTTGACCTGTTTTTTGACAAAAAACTCATGGGACGTTACAGGGATGCCGGTGAATTTGAAGATATCTCCGGTGTGGAGCAAATGAACCCTGATTTTGACAATGACAGCATATCCCTGAAGGATCCCAGAAAGCAGTATTCCATTATCGGCGTTGTTTCCGCCATCTTCATGGTAAATACCGCGGCTTTGGGGGACCGTCCTTTTCCCGAAAGCTGGGCGGATTTAATGAAGCCTGAATTTGAGAACAGTATCAGCATGCCTATGAGGGATTTAGACATGTTCAATGCATTTTTACTACATATCCACCGGTATTACGGAGAGGACGGCGTTAAAAAAATGGGCAGAGCCCTTTTACACAACATGCATCCCGCCCAGATGGTAAAGTCCCATATCCCAAAGAAGGGCAACCCAGTACCTGCCGTTACCGTTACTCCTTACTTTTTTGCCAGTATGGTTGATAAAAAAAGCCCTCTGCGGCCGGTGTGGCCCAAGGACGGTGCAATTATAAGCCCCATTTTCCTTCTGGCAAGGTCAAAGAACAGGGAAAAAATCAAGCCCTTCGTGGATTTCCTCTATTCGAAGGAAATAGGAGAAATACTGTCCTCCAACGGGAAATTTCCTTCTACCAATCCTTTGGTAGACAATCATTTAAGCCCGGACCAGAAATTTATGTGGCTTGGGTGGGATTATATCCACAGTCATGATATAGGCGAACTGATCACAGCTACCGAAGAGCTGTTTTATAGTGATTCAGGAAAGGAGTCTCTATGAATCTGATTATTTTTTCAGGCCCTCCTTCCTCCGGAAAGACATCCGTAATCTTAAAGACCATTGCCGCCTTTCAGAACAGAAATATAAAGGTTGGCGTTGTGAAATTCGACTGTCTGTACACCGATGACGATTTAGCCTATGAAAAAGCAGGCATTCCCGTTAAAAAAGGACTGTCCGGGGCCCTGTGCCCCGACCATTTCTTTGCCTCCAACATCGAAGAAGTGGTAAACTGGGGCAGGGAAGGAAACCTTGACCTGCTCATTACGGAATCGGCGGGCCTGTGCAACCGCTGTTCTCCATATTTAAAGGAAATCAAGGGAGTCTGCGTTATTGACAACCTTTCCGGTATTAATACCCCTAAAAAAATCGGGCCTATGTTAAAGTCCGCAGACTTTGTCGTAATAACCAAAGGAGATATCGTCTCCCAGGCGGAACGTGAGGTGTTTGCCTCCTGTGTAAGCTCCGTTAATCCCCGGGCAGTTACCATGCATGTAAACGGACTGACCGGTCAGGGTGCCTACGAACTGGGAAGCCTCCTGTATGATGAAACCCAAGATATCCAATCCGTACAGGGCATGCAGCTCCGCTTCCCCATGCCTTCCGCTCTTTGTTCCTACTGCCTTGGAGAAACAAGAATCGGAGAAGCATATCAGATGGGCAATATAAAGAAAATAGATTTGGGGGTGGATAAAAAATGATGGAATGGAGTTTGGACAAGTTACTTTTGGAATATCCCTTTGCGGCCTCTTACTTTGAGCAGAATAAGCTGGATATTGCCGGACACGGCGACAAGACCTTTTTTGAGTATTTAGAACAATTTACCGAAGAAGAACTGGAGGATGGGGCCATCGATAAGGAAAAGCTTCTGTCAAACCTCACTGTCTATATTGAGCAGATGCGTTCCTTTTTGGGACTGGAAAAGGATAATCGGGTACTTTCCCTGACCATTCTGCCGGGGCATGACAAATCCGGCAATACGGAGGGTTTTTCAGAACTTACGGTAGAAACCTCCCAGATTATCTCTATTGTAGGCCCTACCGGTTCCGGCAAAAGCCGCCTCCTTGCAGATATTGAGTGGGCAGCCCAGAAGGATACTCCTACGGGCCGCACAATCCTCATCAACGGGAAAATCCCGGACAATAAATGGCGTTTTTCTTCCAATAACAGGCTGGTGGCACAGCTCTCCCAAAATATGAATTTTGTCATGGACCTTACGGTACAGGAGTTTTTAAGGATGCATGCCGTAAGCCGCCTGGTGGAGGAGCCCCAGGCCGTTATTGACCGGATTATCCTGGCTGCCAACAATCTGGCCGGGGAAAAGTTTGACTTAAACACCCCTGTTACCAGCCTAAGCGGCGGACAGTCCAGGGCATTAATGATTGCAGATACCGCGATTTTAAGTTCCTCTCCCATCGTACTCATTGATGAAATTGAAAATGCCGGAATAGACCGAAAAAAAGCTCTTGAGCTTTTGGTCTCCTCCGACAAAATCGTCTTAATGGCTACCCATGATCCCCTTTTAGCCCTCATGGCCCATAAACGGATTATTATCAGGAACGGCGGAATCAGCAAAGTAATTTTCACAAGCGAAGAGGAGAAGCTGGTGCTTAAGGAGCTGGAGAAAATGGATGCCCTGATACAAAACGCACGTCAGGATTTGCGAAACGGAAAAGAATTGTCATTTAATATCTTAGAACAGTGAGGCAAGAGTCCCCGTTCCTATTGCTGTAGGACTCTGTACTCTTTCTCCCGGGATCAGCAAAGTAAAGAACTATACAATAATCCGATGCTTTTCTCCGTCATCTGCCAGCAAAACCCGGTTCCCCTGAATTACCCTGTCATCCACAGTGATTGTTTCTGTTGTGAGCGTTCCCTTGCTTCTGCTCTCGACCCTGATTTCATAAAGGGAGCTCCCATACTTATATTCAATGGAAAAATCGCCGAAACTGGCCGGTGTTGCCGGATCAATGACCAGCTCGTTCCCTTCTTTCCGAATGCCTAAAAACCAGCTTAACAGCCCCTGATACATCCAGCCGCCGGAACCGGTATACCAGCTCCAGCCGCCTCTTCCGGTATAGGGGGGGCTTAAGGATATATCCGCCGTCATTACATAGGGTTCCTTTTCGTACCTGAGCGCATCCTTCCTGTTCCTCGTAATGTGAATCGGATTAAGTATGTTGAACAGTGTCCCGGCCATGTTATAGTCGTGCAGCATCGAGGTAGCGATGGCCAGCCAAACCGCAGCGTGGGTATACTGTCCTCCGTTTTCCCGGATGCCGGGGATATAATTTTTGATATAACCCGGGTTTTTGGTTGTCTTATTAAAGGGCGGCGCCAAAAGTAAGGAAAGGGCTTCCTCCTCCATTACCAGGTAACGCCACGCCAACTGCATTGCCGTTTTGGCCCGTTCCTCTTTCGCCCCCTTTGATATCACGCTCCAGGATTGGCTGATGGAATCTATCCTGCACTCATCGTTTTCTTTTGAACCAAGCTTCGAACCGTCGTCATAAAAGGCCCGAAGATACCACTCCCCATCCCAGGCGTGTTCTTCGACGCTTTGAAGCAGGGCTTCCCGTTTCTGCTCCAGTTCCTGTCCGTAGGCCTCATCACCTTCCTGATAACACAAAGGAATGAAGTCACCCAGTACGGTATACAAAAACCAGGCCAGCCAAACACTCTCTCCCTTCCCCAGCATTCCTACCTCATTCATACCGTCATTCCAGTCACCTCCCCCCATGAGGGGCAGTCCATGTTCTCCGAAGCAGGTCCGGTCTATGGCTTTTTTGCAATGCTCATAAACACTTTCGGAACGCTCGGATATTTCAGGGGTAAACATTACATCCTGCTGATCCTCATTAAGTACCGGACCTTTGATGTAAGGCACCGGTTCTTTTAAAATGGATGCATCTCCGGTGCTTCGGATATAAGCGGCGGTACAGTAGGGCAGCCACAGTAGATCATCGGTTATTCTCGTTCTTACCCCTAACCCCACCGGAGGATGCCACCAATGCTGGACATCCCCTTCCTCAAACTGCCTGCTGCAGGCAATTAAAATTTGACTGCGCAGAATACCTGAATCTGCAAAAAGAAGCGAAAGGGTATCCTGAAGCTGGTCCCGGTATCCATAAGCTCCTCCGCACTGATAAAAACCTGCCCTCGCATTAATGCGGCAGGCTACCGTCTGATAGAGCAGCCAGCCGTTAACCAAAATATCAATGGCCCTGTCCTTCGTCTTCACCTGGACTGTCCCTAATAAGCTGTCCCAGTGGGCTTTCACCCTGTCAAGCTCCTTTCCTGCAGCGGCAACATCCCTGTACTTGTTTCTGATATCGTATATCTCGTTAAGGTCACTGCTCTGCCCGAGCCCGAATAACACAGTCTTACTTTCCTGGGGCTGTATTACTACAGATACCTGGATTGCTCCGCAGGGATCGTAGCACACACCCGTATTGCAGGATAGCTTGACTTCCGCTCCCCGCGGTTCCCGGATATCACCCTTCTGCCCCAGGAATTCCTGTCTGTCACCGGTATAACCGACAATCATTTCACTGGAGAACAGGTAGGAACAGCTGTTTTGAAAATTCAGGGTATAAATGTTCTTTGCATATAAATATTCATGCTCATTGTCGTAAGAGGTCAGAATATAGGGATTGGTTTGCTCCCTCTGGGTGCCCAGAACCCATTCCACATAATAGGTCAGGCTCAAATATTTTACTTTATCCGAACGGTTTGTCAGCTTAAGGTTCCAAAGCTTCAGGGACTCATCCAAAGGGGTAAAAACCGTCAGCTCCTGATCAAGGAATTCTTCTTCATGAAGGAACCTGCTATATCCAAAACCGTGCCTTACCCGGTAAATGCCCCGGTCAGATCTTCCCAGGGACATAGGAGTCATTACCTCACCGGTTATTTCATCCAGAATATAGATTGCCTCGGAGGCCCTGTCACTTACGGGGTCGTTGGACCAGGGCGTAAGCTTATTCTCTCTGCTGTTGATACTCCAGGTAAAACCCGCGCCCGACTCCGATATCTGGAAGCCAAAGCTCTTATTTGAGACAACATTAATCCAGGGTGCCGGCGGTCTGTTATTACCCTCCAGCAGAATTTCATACTCTCTGCCTTCACAGGCAAATGCCCCGAAGCCGTTAAAAAATTCATAATTCTCTGTTTCTTTCTCCTGTGTTGTTGTTGCTGTGTCCAAAGCCTCTACCTCCTTAAAACCTAATGGCCCGCATACCTTTCGCGAGACTGTTCACACTAACGCCCATGTTTTTTGGACATAAATTGCGAAGAATAGCTGCTTTTGCTATTCTTCTAATGGCTCGCATGCCTTTCGCGAGACTGTTCACACTAATCCTCAAGTAACTCATACTGATTTTCTTTTACATTGGAGAAATATATACCCGTCTTCTCTGAAAATACGATCCGTGCTACCGTATAAAGCAAATCAATTTCCGCCGGTATCAGCTCATACGTATGAAGCGTAAAGAAACTCGGCTTCTCGCTCCCGGAATCATAAATCCGAAGGGAGCTTGTCATATCGTTGATTAATTCATCTACCTCCTGCAGATAACCTTGTTTGGAATCAATCAGGATAATCAGATCCACCATAACACGGTTGATTCTCAGATATTCGTAGGCCTTTAATACATCCTTTACGATTCTGCCCTCTTCAATGGATCTGACCATTAAGAGCAGAATGGGATTATCGCCGGATACGCCAAATTTCCACAAGAAGCTCTGATTCTTAAAGTTCCGTCTTATATTTTCAACCGGGCCGCGGTAAATACCCGCAGGATAGTAGATGGGGCTGATCAGATCCTGGAAGGCGTTCAGCTGAAAGGTAGTAATCTCCAGATACTTTAACTCCAGATTCTTTTGAAGCCGGAATTTCTCCAGAATTTCATCAATCCGGTAACTTACATTTAAATCCCCTGCAATTTTTATTGCTTCCTCCTTACTGTCGCATACTCCGGTAATAAAGGAAATGCAGGCCGTTTCACCCGGTTCTATGAGGAACTGTGCCCGCAGGCTCATAATCGGATCATTACAAAAACCCGAATTATTGAAAAACGTAATACTGTTAACCACAGAATCCGGATTCTCCAGGGTATTGTTTCTGCCAATAAAGCGTTTTCTGTCATTTTCGTATTCTACTTTTTTACATAGCTTCGTACCTGTTCTAACCATGTGCATAAGATAAGAATTATCCTCTTCTTTCTTTCCCCGTCTTTTTGCAAGGAAGATTTCCTGCTCTTCCAGATACTCACTTTCCAAAAAGAGCTTATTGAAAGCAGGATGACTTAACTCTGCCTGATAGGTATCATCCACCACCTCCAGATAACTGGTCACTTCCAGCTGTTTTTCTTCATTCCCGTGATTGGTCAATGTAACTTTGCGTATCTCAAAATTATGGTCCGCATCCAGACTGACAATCATGTGCGTTGAGATATCCCCGTCCCTGCGCTTAAACTCCGCCTTGTGGGGATTGAATACTACCTGATAATCCTCCGGCGACCTTCTTGTAGGATGATAAGTGGTACTCCAAACCTTACCCTGTTTCATATCTTTGATATAGATATAATTCCCCGTATTTGCGTAAATATCCGATCGGAAACGGTAAAGCATCCGGTCCTCATATTTACTGAAGCCGTCCCCATCGGTCGTTATCATCAGTGAATACTTACCGTTTGACAGATAATTTACAACCGGCGAATTCACGGCTGTACTGCTTACATACCGGTTACTGTAAATATCTTCTTTAAAAAGGGGCTTCCCGATTTTTATTGTATATCCCTGCTTGGCAATGGAAATCAAATGGGACTGGCGCTTTTCTTCCAGCAGGACTTCTGTTGCCTTTATTATCATCTCCCCATGAAATCTCTCCCTGAGGATACCCTTATTCAGATAATTATTAATCGCAGCCAGATTCATCCCCTGATGATGCGCCATATACGATTTTACAATGCAGTAAGGTGTCAGTTCCACCGAATTCGGTACGTTAAAATCAACCGATTCATAGAAACCGTAATCACCGAAAGCACCTAATTCTCTCAGCCGCGTGAGATTTTTCATACATTCCTCTTCTGCGATATCCAATGCCAGCATCGTTGCATAGGGAGCAACCACCAAAGAATTCTTACGGACCGGCTGAAGTCTTATCTTTGGAACACCAAAGGCTTTATACTGGTAATTTGAATTTAAGTCAAAACGATAATACTGGGATTCTGATATTCCCCAGGGTATCTCCGCCTCCTTTGCATATTTCACATGCTGAAGTACCGCTGCCCTGGAAGTCTGTGCATAGACGGAACCTTCATATTCTTTGAATACAAGATTCGGCATCAGAAATTCAAACATGGTACCGCTCCAGGATACGAAGCACGGAATGCCCTTAACGATGGTCAGCGGCCTTCCCAGTTTATACCAATGTTTTAAAGGCACTTCCCCCATGGCTATGGCAAGAAGGCTTGTGAGTGCCGATTCCGACGCCATCAGGTCATAACAGCCGTCATCCAGCATGTTCGCGGATACATGATATCCGATATGGAACAGCATTCTTTTCTCGTTGAATAAAAAACGGAAATCAACATTTGTCAAAAGGCAGTCTATTGTATTACTGAGGGTTCTGATCCGGTTAATCATGTTATTTGCTAATTTATTGTCCTCCTCCGCAATACGGCGCAGCGTAGGATAAGAAGAAAAGCTCTCTTCCTTCAGTTTTAAAGCCGCAGCTTCATTTACAATACTGTCAATAAGGTTCATCAGCTGCCTGGTATGGCGGTAAGCTGCAAGGGGCTTAAGCTCCCTCTCGTTTAAGTTTTCCCAGATATCCGTAATATCTTCCATCAGTTCACCTATACTCAGGTACCCCGTCTTAAGCCTGTTTCCGGCAGGACTGCCTGTTCTCAGATGAATTTCCTCATTGCTGTTTTTTACCGCAGCTTTAAGCTCAGACAGAAAATTGTCCGGATAAACCGGCTTGTCGATCTGTTCCAAAAGGCCGTTTTTCAGGGCGATCAGATGTCCCAGGAAATTGCCGCTGTCTACGGTTGATATATAGGCAGGATTAAGCACCTCCAGGGTTTTAATATGATACCAGTTATAAAGATGTCCCTTCCATTTCATCATTTTCTGAACCGTTTCCATAAGGTTTTCCACCGCTTCCACCGTAGAGCTCAGAGTTTCAAACCCAAAATCCCTGGCTGAGAGGATTGCCAGAAACTGAAGTCCGATATTGGTCGGTGATGTTTTTTCGCTGACTTTTGGGGCCAACCCAATCTGGTAATTATCGGGACAGAGCCAGTGATTTTCCTTCCTGGAAAACTCCTTAAAAAACTGCCAGGTTCTGCGTGCAGTATCCAAAAGAACCTCACTATCCTGTGCTTTATCCCTCTGATGAAGCTTCTTTTCCGGCTGGCTGATCCGGTATGCGATATCAAAGGCATGACTCCAGTCGGCAATTATGATTACTGCCAGAATAATTCCCCCCGGAGTCAAATGTCCCATAAATAAAATTGCCACAAGTACTACTGCCGGAAGAAGGGAGCTCCACATGGTAAGAAAATATCCTTTTCTGGTATTGATAATGGAGGCATCCACTGCTTCCGCCGTGTTCCAGCGAAGCAGATTTTTTTTGCTGATAAAGATCCGGTACAGGGTTCTGACAATTGCGTCCGAGGCGATGAAAGCCCTGTAAGGAGTGATTGTAAACTCCAGGAATGCCCTTTCAAACATCGTCGCAAGTTCCTTTAAGAAGCCTTTATAAACAAAGACAAGTTTCGGCCGGACCAGCTTCTGGGTAATCACTGCAAGTAACAAAATAACCAGGTTAAATACATCATTAAAGAAAACCAAGGGTAACCAAAGGTAATACGCTTTTGGCATCCACGCCAGATTCAGCAGAATAAACAGAGTCTTGCTCAAAGGAACCAGGCTTCGTCTTAAGTTATCAAAGATTTTCCATTTTGACAGGGCGCACAGGCTTCTCCCGTCCAGAGTCTTCTTTATAAACAGCCAGGGCAGCAGCTGCCAGTCCCCACGCAGCCATCTGTGTTCCCTTTTGGTAAAGGATAAAACGCTGTTTGGAAAACTGTCCATAATTTTGGCAGTGCTGGAAAAAGCCGTTCGTGCATAGCAGCTTTCAAAAAGGTCATGACTGAGTATCCGGTTTTCCGGTATCTTATTATGAAGCACCTTATGGAAGGCTTTAATATCATAGATACCCTTCCCGGTATAGATACCTTCGCCAAAGATATCCTGGTAGATATCGGATATCACGGCTCCGTAATGGGCAAGGCCCGATTCTCCTCCGAAGATTTTCGTAAACCTGCTGCCGTTCTTATCTACGATATGATTTCTGACCGAGGGCTGAATGATGACATAGCCCTCCTTCACCTCCCTGCCTGCGGAATCCAGAATCGGTTTATTTAAAGGATGATCGATCAGTCCGACCAGCTTTGCGGCATTGTCACGGATCAGATTCGTATCCGCATCCAGCGTAATCACATACCGGAAGGTGGTAAGAAGTTCTTCTTCGCAATAAACGGAGGAAAAGGTAGTATTCTCCTTTCCTGCACCATTTAAGAGGTTATTAAACTCTTCCAGCTTTCCTCTCTTGCGCTCCCAGCCCATATAACAGTTCTCCGCCTTATTCCATTTGCGGCAACGGAAGAACAGGGAAAAACGCTGGTGCTCCGACGGATAGAGTTCATTCAGTTCATTCATGCGAGCGGCAAGGGCACTCTCTATCACCTCGTCCTTTAGCATAAACTGTTCTTTAGAATCCTCAAAATCAAGCAGCAATGCAAAGTAAAGATTCGGCTGCCGGTTTGCCAAATAATGCTTCTGAAGACGGTTCATATACTCCAGACCCTGCTCCTTCGAGGAGACAATAACCGGCATGGCCACAAAGGTTCTGGCTTCCTCCGGTATTTCCTTCAAATAATTCAGGGAAGGAATCTTCTTAACCATAATTCTTCTTGTAAATATAAAATTTGTAATCTCTATGGATATACCCATCAACAGCGGCATCACCACCAGAAGGGTAATTACATGCCGGCCGGTATCCTGTACACCGCCAAGAGTCCGGAATGCGTAAAGCAGACAGGCACTCAGTCCCAAAATAATGAGGAACAGGGTGAGGAAATAAAGGAAGCCCTTTACGTTCTTCTTTTCCTTAATGCTTTGGGGGATCGGTTTCCCTAATACCTTTGCTTTCAGAATCGGATAACCCTTACCCAAAAGATAGGCTCCCACATGATGAGAACAATGCAGATCCTCCCTTCCCTGAATTGCCAGTTCCAGGCAGTCCTTTGCTATCTTTTCCTCCATCAGCTGATAACGGAGGGATAATTTAACGATAACTCCTCGGTACATTCCCCTGGCTTCCAGATCCATCTTTGAATAGACACCATCCGGATCCTGTGACAAAATCTGCTCCAGACAGGAAAATTCCTCAAAGAATTTTTCCTCATCCACTTCATCGATATCCCTCAGGCTGACAATGAAAGCCCGGATATTTGTCTCAAGAAAGGATTCAATCTTTCCTTCCTCCAGGAATATGTCGGAGGCTTTCACCTGTCTTTCCAGAGAAGCAAAATGATATTCCAGGTATCTTTGAATGGAAGCCTCATCAAAGGACATATTTTTAAGCAGGTATATTACATGGGCATGGAACGAATAATTCAGCCTCAAATTATCTTCTATTTCGCAAAGGAGTGCCGATATATCAGCTGTACCCTGCTTATCGTTAAACTTTTCCTTTAAGAATTTATCCGCTTTCGACTTCACATCAATTATATGAAGAATCTCATCCGCAATTACAATGATTTCTTCAAGAAGGCAAAACCCCAGCATTTCCGGCAGAACCCAGATTTCCTTGTCCGTAAGGGGTATCTTCTGCTGATAAGCCGTTAACATCACGGAAATATTTTCTTCACTTAAGTGTCCGCAGGAAAGGGCCACCATCTTCTTAGCCACAACATAGATACGTGGAAAGTTACGGTATTCCTTTACCTTCAGGATGGGTAATACGGCATAACTCGTTCCCGAGGTACGCACTTTTTTAATTTCCCGGTACATCATCTGGAAATTGTCAAAGAGCCAGCGTGCTGCCGGAATCAGGGAAATGATATCAGTGGACAGGGCAGAAATGCCGTCCCTGATTTTATTCAGTTTTTTATAGGCGACCTGATTATAGTCATTGAGAACAAAGCTGTATCCGATCAGTCTGACCTGACTGTGGCTTTCTGCCAGATCAAGCATCTGTTTCTCCCATTCGCTCGGCCCCGGTTTATCTCCTTCTCCCGGTGAACAGATCGGGAAATGCACTTTCTTACCAAAATGGTTGTACCGATAATACAGCATTAATAGAGCCAAACAGATCAATGCAATCAGTATCAATAAAATAACCAGCAGAAACGGTGAATTTATATAAAAATTAATTCCTTCCAACAAGATCAGCAATTGAAGCTCCTCCTTATTTAAGAAATTCTTCAGACAAGATGGCATCTTATCACAGATAGTATGGTTGTTTTTCCATAAAAAAATAGCACAATATTATATTGTACCATTTTTTATGTTTCTTATTACTTTCCTGTCAGATTTATAAAATTTCGCCCTAAAAAATCAAAAAGGCATCCCGCAAACTTTTTTATTGGTCCTAAGTTTGCAGCATAATAATAATCAGACTCAAACCAGCCTTTCTCTTTATAATAGTAATAATCAAAATACCTCACGTTCACAGTCTGAAAGCTCGTTCGTGCCAGACGGAATAACATCAGTCTGAAAAATGAAGGTAATGGTAATGCCGAACAAACAAGTCCTTTATAAAATTTTTTGGAAGATTTTTTGATTTTCTGTTTTGATTTTTTATTCTGAAGTTCAGTCATTGGTTCCAATGTTGTTACACAACACCCCTTAGTCACATTAAATCCCAAGTTCGCTCCCATGCTTTGCAGATATTTGACAATATCATCTCCGCCAAAAACACCCTGTGTAACAATTGCAGTAAAAGTTTTGCCAAAGAATCTTGGCCTGTGAAGTATAAAAGCTAACCTGTCTAATAAGTTCTTCATCTGTGCTGAAACCTGAAATGCATAATTGGGGGTGGCAAAAATAACGCCGTCCGAATTTTCTATCTTCTCAATCAATACATCCCTATCATCTTTTAAAGGACAATACTCTTCCCCCTTATTAAAGCATAGCTTACAGCCTTGACAAAACTTCAGGTTATACTCACTTAAGAAAACATACTCAAAACTAACATTACCATATTGTTTCATGTTTTTTTCAAATTCCTGAATTGCCTGATAGGTTGCTTTTTTGCGTGCGCTTCCTATAAAAACAGTAATTTTTTTCATTGATGTCTTCGCCTCACAATTTAAATTACATCCATAAATTTATATGAATGAATATCGTTTTATTCATTCATATTGTATCATAAATATAATTTACAGTCAATTCATATTATTTTATTCTAACGTCAAGTAATAAAGCGTCAATCCATTTACGAATTTTTTGTATTTTGTTCTGCTCCAAGACACAGGAATCTTATTGCGGCCCAGTCCAAACTCTTGTCTCTTCGGGCCGGGCCAAATCAGCTCAAGGAGGGATTGTATTTTGTTCCTGCTTTCCTCCTGAAGAAATTTATTCGGGGGTATAGGAATCCCCCCACTTACCCTATTATTTAATTCACATTTATTCCTTCACGGCGCCAATCATAACACCCTTGGTAAAGAACTTCTGAAGAAAAGGATAAATAATCAGTATGGGCACAGTAGAAACAATAATCAGTGCATATTTTATCAACTCTGCCAGGTTGGCCATTTCATCCATACTTACCCCTCCTGTCATCGTAGCAGACTGATTGGCAAGGAGAATATTACGAAGCACCAGTTGCAGGGGGAATTTGGAAGGTGTACGCAGATAAATGGATGCGGAAAACCAGGAATTCCAGTGCCCCACACCGTAATAGAGTACCATAACGGCAAGGGTTGCCTTTACTAAGGGAAGCATGATTTTGGACAGAATCTGCAAATGATTTGCACCGTCTATTTTAGCAGCTTCCAGCAGGCTGTCCGGAACCGATACAAAAGCTGTTCTCATAATAATCATATTTGTTGTACTGATCGCTCCGGGAATAATCAGAGACCAGATAGAATCCAGTAGATGCAGATCCCTGATATTCAGGTAATTCGGTATCATTCCTCCGCTGAAATACATAGTAAAAATAATAAAAACCATAATATTTTTCTTAAACATAACATTTTTCAGGGACAGAAAGTAAGCTCCTGCAATTGTCATAATTAAATTGATAGAAACGCCGACAACCAGGATAAAGATCGTATTCAGATACCCTCTGCCTATCATGGCATTTTGAAATACCAGCTTATAAGCGGATAAGGTTACTTTTCCCAGAGGTGCGAGCAGCAGACCGGCGTGTCTTTGAAGCTCATCCGGATCACTGATGGAAGCTACGATGACAAAATACATGGGATATAAGGTAATGATAACAATAAACGTTAAAAAAATGTAGTTGAAAAAATGAAAGATTCGGGAACCGGTCAGAAATTTTTTCTGCCGTAAATCACCGGATTTTACATATGCCGCAGATCGATGCTGTTTCATGCCATTGCCTCCTCTTACCATAAGCTGACCTCACTGACCTTGCGGCTTAGTTTATTAAATACCACTACCAGGATAAAGTTAATTACCGAATTGAATAAGCCAACCGCCGCACTGTAGCTCCAGTTGCTTTCCAGCAAGCCCTTGCGGTAAACAAAGCTGGATATTACATCTGCGGTATCATAGATGCCTGGGTTATATAATAAGATAATCTTTTCGTAACCGACATTCATAATTCCGCCGATTGCCAGAATAAAAAGGATAATGATGGTACTTGAGATGCCGGGCAGGGTAATATGCAGCATTTGCTTAAAGCGGTTAGCCCCGTCAATTTTAGCTGCTTCGTACAGAGACTGATCAATACCGGATAAAGCCGCCAGATAAATAATAGAATCCCATCCCAGATGCTGCCAGATTCCAGAAATCACATAAACAGGTACAAATAAGTTCGGCTGTGAAAGCATGGAACCGGAATGATATCCAAACAGGGCGGCAATATAGGTAACAATTCCCGTGTCGGAGGTAAATAATTTAATTAAGCTGCAGACTACAACCAAAGAAATAAAGTGGGGCATATAGGAAATTGTCTGAACTGCTTTCTTGAAAGATTTATTCTTAACTTCATTTAACAATAAGGCCAGAATAATTGGCGCCGGAAAAGAGAAAATCAGGGAAGTCAAACTGATTACTACTGTGTTCTTCAGGATACGACCAAAATAATAGGAATGAAAAAAATCAATAAAATGCTTAAATCCAAAATCAGCTGCAAAACTGCTCCCTATGATTCCCTTTCCAGGAGAATATTCCTTAAAAGCAATAAGCGCCCCATACATGGGTTTGTAGGAAAATATAATATAAAAAATAATGACAGGAAGTATCAGCAGATAAGCTCCGTAATTTTTCCTTATGTCTTTTCCGGCTTTTGTAAAAAAGCTGTTTTTGTCTGTTTTAAGTTTCAAAAAGCTCATCCTTTCCAGGGGAAGGAGGTTCCTTCCCCATTAAAATATTACAGCTTTATTTTCTGGAGTTATATTCTTCCATGGCATTCTGCTGTATCTCCGCCGCTCTGTCTATCCCCATGCTCTTTAGAGTCTTTATATATTTCGATTCAAAGCTGGACAAGGGCTCCACTCCCATAACATATTTAACAGTCATCTCATCCTTATAAGTGTTAATATCACTAAGAATTGTGGTATACTCGGAAGCATCATCATTATTGATCGTTACCGGAGGAATAAGATAACTGGAGGCATCGTTATCGGTCCAATTCTTCAATGCTGCCTGCTGCTGTGGCAGGGCTGCATACTGCCTTATGTATTCCGGATCCTGAACGAACCAGCCGACATTCCAGGAACGGGTATAAGCCGATAACGCCTGCTGCATGGTAAGACCATCAGGGTTGTGTGTTATCAACTCGGTATACACCGGCTTATTATCAACCATGGTATAGCTCTCCCCTTCTATTCCAAAATTATGAAACAATTTTCCTTCCTCTGTATAAGAATAATTCAAAAATTGTGCCGCCAGTTCTTTGTTCTTACAGTTTGGAGTAATTATTCCGAAAATACCCATAACCGCGTTATCTACATGTCCGCACATTGGCTTATCACCTTTGTTTGCCACTAAGGAACGAATACCTGCCAGGCTGTATTCCCCTTTTCCCTCCATTGTACGCAGGTAATTCCCAAGTCCACCGCTTAAAGCACCGACTGTAACACCCGACTGCCCATTCATGATATTGGCATTGGCCGTATTGGAGTCCAGGGTTGAAAAGTTCTGGTCCAACAGGCCTTCTGTATAAAGTTTATTTAAATATTCCAGAACCTGCTTATATTCCGGCTGCGCAAAGCCAAAATATACTTTGCCATCTTTCTGATAAGAGCTGGCCTTTGGCAAACCAAAGCCGGAAGTAATCAACCCTAAATTCACCATCTGGTTAAATCTATCCATTGTCGTGGATAAGGGAACGCTTGCTCCTTTCTCTTCCTTAAAAAGTTTTAACATCTCATAGAAGTCATCGACTGTTTCAGGAATTTCTATCCCTAATTCCCTGCACCAGTCGTCACGAATCATCAGGCCGATGGAGGTACGCAGAATTTTATCCCCTCTAATAAAAGGAAACCCAATATAATCTCCATTGGCAGTCATGCTGCTTTTTAAATAATCGGCATCGCTCTGCAGTACAGCTAACATATCCGGCGCATTTGCTTCAATTATATCATTAAGCGGATAGATAATTCCGTCCTGTATTGCCTTTTGTGAGCCACCGGAATAGGAACCGGCATTAAATTGTATGATATCAGGTAATTCACCGGATGCGAAGAGCAGATTCATAGCACTGTCATCTGCCATGGTTTGATATTCAATCCTGACTCCTGTCCGTTCCTGAAGTGCCTTAGCATAAGGTGTATCCGCAAAGTTATCATAAGTTGCTGCCCACGGACTCTCGTAGAAAATAGCAATTTTTAATGTCTCATCCGTCTTAAGCGGATAGGTGATTGCCAACCCCTTATCTCCGTTCTCCCCTGTGCTGCTTTCCGTCTTGGAAGTTCCTTCCCTGGAATTACTGGTTGTTTCTGCCGCCTGTTCTTTTCCCCCACAGGCTGCCAATGAAATAACCACCATGGACAGTGATAAGAAGAATGCCGTTAATTTGTTCCAGTTTCTCTTTTTTTTCATTTAAGCTACCTCTCTCCAAATACTTTTTCCATCTGATGAGAATCAATATGGAGGCTCATGCAAAACATTATCCGGATTTTTTTGCAAAAGTCTATTATTACAGTATCAGATTCTTTTTTCATTGCAAAGTACATAAATGGCATATTGACGGACCAAACAGGTACTTTTTCATAATTTATGCTTTTTTGTCCTGTAATTTTTGTTCTATTGTCCTATAAAGCACTGAAATTTTTATAATAAATATGGTATTATTAAAGTATCTATATTATACCGCACATATTATTGTTGCCATTTTGGGGAGGTATGCCATGTTAAAATTTCACATAAAAAAATACAAAGTCAGCAAAAGTGTTACCACTACATGGCTTATCTCTTATATATTGATTTTATTAATTCCCCTTTTTACTTCCCTGTTTCAATATATCTACACAAATTCCGCTATTGTTGATGAAATCAACCGTTCTAACGAAAAGTTACTGAATAATATCCAATACAACATCGACGGAATATTAAATACTTTGGACAGCTCCAGTACTTCTATCGTCTTTAACGATCATTTCTTGAAACTGTTCCAATTACAGAGCAATAATGCAGAATTCAATTATGAGTTGCGGTCTTGTGTCGACCGCCTGTCCGTGCATTATCAGGCCAATCCGAATATTGATGTAACAGTTTATATGCCGGATGAGAGCTACCTGATTCACTCCGCGACTGCTAATCGTATTTCCTATATCTATGACAGTCTGGCACTAAAAGGAGCTTCTATCCAAAAAAAGGAATGGATGGAGGAACTTAGCAGACCATACCGGAGTACTTACTTTATTTCTTCCTATATGAGCTACCGGAATTTCGGGAAAGCTTCCATCGTATTTGCCAGATCAGTTCCTCTTTTGGCAAATTCCAATGTAGAAGCCAATGTGTTTGTATCCATTCCCTACAGTAAACTGAAAGAAATTTCTGATGTATCAACAGGAGAATTTTTGATTCTGCATGAAAATGGTACACCAATAAATCCGGATCATGTTCTTCTGCCGGAACACCTTGCCTTAACCGGCACCAAAGGAATAAAAACCATACATACCGATAAGAAAGAATTCATTCTTTCTTATGTGAAATCCAATAAAGTGAACTGGTACTATGCTGTTCTGACACCCACCCGTGACTTTTGGAAGAAAGCTGACTATATCCGTGTTATAAGCTTAAGCAGCATTATCATCGCTCTGTTTCTGGGTGGAATTTCAATTTATTGCCTCCTAAAACGTAACTATAAGCCGGTAAGAAATGTTGTGGACTTAATCTCCTGCCAGGAAAAAACAGGTGCCAAAAATGAGTTTGAGCTGATCCGCGATGCTTGTGTAGATTTGTATAAAGAAAACTCTTTCATGAAAAACAGCCTTACCAGGCAATTGGAACGGTCCAGGGAAATCTATCTGCTATCCAGGCTGAAAGACATGAACAGCCATTTAACCGATGAAGACTCCATGGAATATTTTCAATTGGATTTTGAAGATAAGCAGTTTGCTCTGGTTTCCTTTTATCACAGTTATACAAATGAGGATATTCAGTACTTTGATAATGATGTTATGGTTTATAATAATTTCATCCTCTTTGTTCTGAATAATATCTTTACAGAATTGACAGAAAACAGATATCCGTATTATCAGTTAACAGATGGAGAATTGATTCTATTTTTGTTTGTTCTGGACGGAGAAAGTTCCCATCACTGGGAAAGTCTATGCCCTGATAAATTAAAGCAAATGTATATCTTTTTAAAGGAAAAGCTGGACTTATCCTTTTATATTACCATTGGAGAAATCTGCTATGATTTTAAATATATCAATTCCTGTTATGAGGACATCTTAAATGCCCACGAATATAATTCCGTGATTCATGAAGATGGGATTGTGCTGGTTAAGGATATAACAGAACCACATCATCATATGGACAGAATTAAGATGAATTATGAAAAACTTCTCTGTGATGCCATATTTTTAGGCAATTACCGCAAGGCTTCCCAGCTGACGGATACCATATTTGAAGAATTTATGAAAGAAGTAGATATTGGCTTCTCCATCCGTAAATATTACATTTACCATCTGGTTGATACCATCATTCATGCACCAAGACATGCTTCTGCAGCTAATATCAGCAGGAAAAATTTGTATACCCTATTGGATAATATCACACTTTGTACCAATACTCAGTCACTGAAAAAAGCTTTCTTAAATGTTATTAAGGCAATCTGCGGAATACCGCAGGAGAAGTATGATGAAAGAATACAGAGCTTATCAAACAGCATCAAAAATTATGTAAACGAGAATTATATGGATTATAATTTAAGCATCGCTTCCATTGCGGAATCGGTAAATCTTAATCCAAAATATATGTCCAGACTGTTTAAAGAGGAAAACGAAGAAGGTTTGCTGGACTACATGAACACAGTGAGAATTCAGAAAGCAAAAATAATTCTGGCAGCGCAGGATATCAATCTGGAAGACCTGGCCTTGATGGTGGGCTATACAAATGTCCGGACTTTCCGCCGTGCTTTCCTGAAAACAGAAGGAATTACTCCCAGCCAATACAAAAAATCAGGTGACTTTTCAGAACCGGCTACAATTCCTTAATGATGTATAATCCTGTCTTCTTCCTTTGCATTGCCCTCATTATGGAAAAAATCAAAGGGCTTATTAACACCGCAGGTACATCATAAAGTGCCAATCCATTGCGAATTTTTTGTATTTTATTCTGTTCCAGGGCACAGAAGATTTACTTATTGTGGTCAGGTCCAAACTTTTGTCTCTTGGAGCCACGTTAGCTCGAGGGGCCGTTTGACCTTTTGTTGTAACTTGGTATAATAAAAAGAAAGCCCAAACACTAAGAGCTTTCTTTTTATTGGATAAAGATTTAAAGTCCCATTTTTTCTCTCTTTCATTCCTATACAAGAGAACCGCCGCCGTCTACGATGATAAACTGGCCCTGAACATAGCTGGAAGCATCACAGGAAAGATAAAGGATCGAACCGTTTAATTCTCCCTTTTTTCCCGGGCGGCCGGCAGGATTTACAGTATTATAGGCATTTAAGAATTGCTCCGATTTAAATAATGTTCCTGCTGTCATCTCTGATTCAAAAAGTGCAGGCCCGATTGCATTCACGGTGATACCATATTTTGCATAGGAGCATGCCATGGCTTTTGTCAGGCCCAGAACGGCTGATTTTGAGGCATTATAGGAATGTCTGATAAACAGATCATTCTTATCGGCAACTACCGCATTAACAGAAGCAATGTTTACAATCTTTCCATAGCCCTTTTCTTTCATATGGGGAACCACATACTTACCGGTTAAGAAGATACTCTTTACGTTGGTATCAAAGGATGTATCCCACTCTTTAGCCGTCATGCTGTCCACACCCCCGCGTACGGCAATCCCTGCATTATTCAATAAGATGTCAATACGTCCAAAAATATTAAGCACTGTTTCCACAGCAGCCCTTACACTTTCTTCCTTCGTAACATCGCAGGCAACCACAATCGCTTTACGGCCCGTACTCTCAATTTCAGCCTTCACTTCATTCAGCTTTTCCAAACGTCTTGCCAACAGGGCTACATCTGCTCCGGCATTTGCATAGGCAAGTGCCGCATCCGCTCCAAGTCCTGAGCTCGCTCCTGTTACTACTGCAACTTTTCCGGTCAAATCAAATAAATTTTCCATTTTGTCCTTCCTTTCATATTTATATTTTATATAAGATTATTATATATAGCCATTTATGGGTCTTTACATAGAACTGCAGCTTATAACACAAGCGCTACTATGCAGTTAAAGTACCCTCAGCCAGTTCGTGCATTTATTGCACCGAATCCGTTTTACCGCCCCCACTCATTTTATTTCAAATATGGATTTTTAATTCTTAATAAAAAGAGTTTTAAAATTCCAGGAAATGACATGGTTCTCCACTATAGGTTATCGTCAGCTTATACATTGCCCTGGTACATGCTACATATATAAGGTTTCCGGTCCCTTTCGGTTTGATAATTATTATTGTTTCCTTCCGGGATAATTACTTCATCAAATTCAAGACCTTTTGCCATATGAATCCAAGTAATAATAGGTGTATAATCATCTGCTTCTTTTTTAATCAACAAAATTCATTATGAAAATACTCGCCTGTTCCTTTCCTCATTTTTGTTCCTCTTTATACATCGATATATTTTGCCGTGATGGATTCCTTACACATTGGCAAGTCCATTGGTTTTCCTTCAAACAAAATCTGTCCTCCCCGAACTCCTCCATCAATACCAATGTCAACGATCCAGTCCGCATTCCGCATGACATCCACATTATGTTCAATTACAACAACCGTGTTGCCTTTGTCAACCAGCCGTTCAATAATCGCCAGAATGTCTGTAATATCTGACATATGAAGTCCTGTCGTCGGCTCGTCCATAATATAAATATTTCCTTTTTTATTTAATTCTTTCGCCAGTTTCAGCCGCTGACATTCACCTCCCGAAAGTGTACTAAGAGGCTGCCCAAGTGTCATATATGGAAGTCCCACATCCACAAGGGAGCCTAATTGTTTCCGGATACTTTTATCCTCAAAAAATTCAACTGCTTCCGCTGCGGTCATTTCCAAAACATCCGCAATGGTTTTTCCCTTCAGCCTGTACTGATACACTTCTTCCTTGAACCGTCTGCCTTCGCAATCCTCACAAACCGTTTCGACGGAATCCATGAATGACAATTCGATCTTAATGACGCCACTCCCTTTACAGGATTCGCAGGCACCCACCGAATTATAGCTAAAAAGCCCCCTGCTAACATTGTTCGAGTCTGCAAATAATTTGCGTATTTCGTCCATAATACCTGTGTAGGTGGCCGGATTGGAACGGCTGTTTGCACTGACAGCCGATTGGTCTATAAGGATGGCGTCCGGATATTCTTTTGCAAAAACACCATTTACCAATGTGCTTTTTCCGGACCCGGCTACTCCGGTGATGACAGTAAAAATCCCTTCCGGAATACGCAAACTTACATTTTTCAAATTGTGCAGTGTACTTTTTGAAGTTTCTAACCATTTTGTACTTTCTCTTGGTTTGGTCTTAAAAGGCAGTATTTGCCCGATATAGTTTCCGGTCAATGTGTCGGACCGTATTAAATCTGTATAATTACCTTCAAACATGATACTGCCGCCATTTGTGCCGGCTTCAGGCCCGACATCGATAATATGGTCGGCAGTTTTGATTACGTCGGGGTCATGTTCTACCACAATCACTGTGTTTCCTTTGTCCCGGAGCTTTACCAATAAGTCATTTAAGCGGTGTACATCCCTTGGGTGCAGACCGATACTTGGTTCATCGAAAATATACATTACATCCGTCAGGCTGCCGGTTAAATGCCTTACCATTTTTACACGCTGGGATTCGCCGCCGGATAGAGTAGACGTCTCCCGGTCAAGACTCACATAGTCAAGCCCGATTCCGATTAGATCTCCCAGCCGTTCACAGAGATTTGCGACAATGGGCGCAGCCTTTTTGTTATCTATTTTTTGGATAAGTGCCAGCAAATCATCCACTTGCATGGCGGTCATTTCTGCGATACTGTACCCCATAATTTTGCACGCCAGTACCTCTGGATTATACCTTGTACCATGGCAATCAAAACATTTTGTTTCGGCCAGAAACGGCATTATCTTCTTCTGTGTTGATTGGGACAGTTCGTCATCGGTTCTAATATATTGCCGGTTGAAACGTTCCAAAATTCCCTCATAGGCCGAGGTCATTCCTTCTATAAGCATGGAATTTTTCTCCCGCTTACAATACACCAATTTATTATATTCCTCTTCCGTATAGTCTATAATCGGCTTGTCATTGTCAAAAAACCCGCTTCCGGCGTATTGCTTCCAATGCCAGGCCCCGACAGTATAACCCGGTATTAAGATTGCGCCTTCGTTCAGGGATTTTTCCCGGTCAATGGCTTTTCCAATGTCCAGGGTTACAAGCCGGCCGATGCCTTCACAGGTCTTGCACATACCATGGGGGTCGTTAAATGAGAAGTTCCATGCAGGCCCGATATAAGGGCTGCCTATTTTTGAAAAGAGTAACCGGATCAGGGGATTAATGTCCGTGATCGTACCAAGGGTAGAGCGGGAATTTCCGCCTATCCGGCTTTGGTCAACGACAACAGGCATTGACAAATTTTCAATCGAATCTGCGTCAGGATGGCTGTATTTCGGTAAAAACCCCTGTACAAATTTGCTGAAATTTTCATTTAATTGCCTGCCTGCTTCCTGTGCAACCGTATCAAATACGATGGATGATTTGCCCGAGCCTGAAACACCTGTGAAAATCGTAATCTTTCGCTTTGGGATTTTCAGACTGATGTTTTTCAGATTGTTTTCTCTTGCACCTGTAATTGTAATGTATTCTTGTTCCATGCTTGCCTCCTGTAAAAATTTATTCGGGGTATAGAATAAGTCCCTCTTACCTGCTCAATGGCAGTTATGCCATTTGCTGATAATCAACAGACGGAGTACCAACTCCTTGCGGGTTGATTCAATTTCATGGCTCGGCCCGCTTTTATAAGTTATATTACAGGAACATAATACGTGTTCCTGTAATCGGATGCACGGCGGTAAAAGCACCGCCTTTTATCAGAAGTTTGGAAAGCAACTTCTGATAAGTTATATTACAGGATCATAATACGTGTTCCTGTAATCGGATGCACGGCGGTAAAAGCACCGCTTTTTATCAGATGTTTGGAAAGCAACTTCTGATAAGCTATATTATGTTACTTTTCGATAAAAAATCATCCCTGCAAATGTAACAGCCAAAATCATTATTCCCGCAACAGTAAACCAAAAAGGAACACCGTAATATTCCGCGACCGGCCCTGCAAAGAGCAGTCCCAATGGCATGGTAAGTGACATCAGACTGCCAATAAGTGAAAATGCCCGGCCTTGTACTTCTTTTGGAATATTCTCCTGAATATATGCCATATAGGGAATATTGTAAATGTTTACGCTTGCCCCCATCCCAAGGCACACCACTGCAAAAATCCAGAAACCCATGTTGCTTGCGGGTAAAATACCGCTTGCAAAGGAAGTCACACCCAATACAAGAATCCCCATAAGAGCGGCAAACAATTTGTTTTTTATCTTGAATTGGCTCATTATGCCTGCCCCCGCCATCATACCGAAGGAATAAGTGATCTGTATCAAACTGGCATGCCAGGCTGTTCCTTTGAAATAATCACTTGTCATTAGCGGATACATGGAGGACAAGGGCATGAAAAAGACCAAACTGATTGCAACAGTCAGAGTCACAAAGCTCAGTTTTTTATCCCGCATATAAACAGCAATACCCTCTTTTAGTTCCTGCAAAAAACGGGAAGAGTACCTCTGTCCCCGCTCAATTTCCGGTATGCGTATGATTGCAATAGTGATGCTTGCGGCAACCGCACCCAAAAGGTCGGTGAGCAGGATAACCGGCATCGGAAAAGCCGCATACATAGCCGCACCGATTACAGGGCCGAGCATAAAAGCTCCGGCTTGCAAAAACTGGCTCCAGCCATTTGCTTTAACCAGTTCGTCCCCCGGCACCAACATGGGTACAACAGCTTGTATGGCCGGGGTGTGGAATACATTGGCAATAGCGCGAACTCCAAGCACAGCGCAGGCCAGCCAATAGGGAGGGGACCACAACAGAAAAGAAAGCGCGAACAAAGCTGCTACAAGACCAATGAACATATCGGCACAGATAATGACTGTTTTTCGCTTCAACCGGTCGATCCACACTCCCGCAAAGGGTCCCAGCAACAGCTGCGGCAAAAAGGCAAAAAGCCCGGCCAATGACATCATAATAGGGGAGGCGGTTTCACTTGCCAGCCACCAGATCAACGAAAACTGCACGGCACTGCTCCCAATCAGAGAAATCGTCTGTCCCGCCACTATAGTAAAAAATTTCTTTTTCCATCCCAGTTTCTCAACTTTGTTTGATTGCATATAAATTACTCCTTTCCAATACTCTTATCTATATTATATAACATTAATGCAATAATCGAGGATTTTATATGGCAATAGCTATAACTATTGTAAAAACCTTAGAGTAGTATTATAATGTTTAAAAAAGGAAGGTGAACAGTTATGGCGATGCGACCCATTGATATAGCAAGAAGATTGGGAGTAAGCACAACGACGCTTAGACACTATGAAGATTTTGGGATGATTCCCGATGTTATGCGCTCACCAAGCGGTTATCGGATTTATACCGCCGAACATATTGCTTACTTTATTTGCATCAGGGAGATGATGCATGGATTTACCTTATCGGAGATTGCAAAAATCCTAAAACCGGTCATGGCAAAGCAGACCGATAAGGCACTTTGGATGGCGAACAAGGCACAGGCCGCACTTCAAAATGATAAATATGTTTGCAATCAAATCAAACAACGCTTTTTACTGAAAAAGAGACTAGCCGCACCAAAAGAGTATTCCATTGATGCTGTAAGTAAAGCTACGGGTATCATTCCCTCCACAATACGATACTGGGATAAAATCGGCCTTATATCTGCAAGCCGGTGTGCGGCAAACAACTACAGAACATTTACCCAGGCCCATATTGATGAAATCCTGATGATACAAGCACTTAAGCTGTCTATGCGCGCACGGGGCGAGAAATACGCCGTTGAACAAATCCGTAAAGAACTATACAAATTTAACTTTGATGATACGGAAAAGATTTCTGCCATTGTTGTCAGTATTGAAAGTCATTTAACCACATTAAACAGGGCACAGATCCGGAGTATATCTGCGCTGTACAGTCTTTGTACTCAGATCGAACAAAACCAGTATGATGTTTAGTGACCGCAAAACCGTTCTCCTTTTTTCGGTCGTCCCAGAGGTACAGAATATAGAATTCACCTTTTCACCCCCGGCAGGTTCTTAAATTAAAAAGACAAAGTACGATTTTATGTACTTTGTCTTAAAATTATTATTTAATAACGCTTCTCTCCCAATGTATTTAATTTGCTTTTCAGTAATTTAGTTATTATCTCATTATCTCCACGATATAAGAAAATATTAAAATCACTATAATAAGTTAATTTTTCATCAGAATCATTCGTTAATTTCAAGTTACTGGTAACTCTCTGCTGACTGTTATATTGAAAAATAAATATTTCTTCATCATCAACCAGAAGTATTGCAGGTAATTCAGAGTAAGAAAAAATCTCACTTCGACTTTTTGGATAATCTTTTAGTTTTACTTCAAATCCTTCTCTTTCGAACGCTTCTGTCAACCTTTCTATTGAATTATCTCTTGGAATATTTACCCTGCTTAAGTATAGTTGTATAATGAATATGGCAAGTCCGCTGATAATTATAATAGCCGATATAATATAAAAATTTTTTGGGGGATATTTAGTCATCAAGTATTATCCTTTCCCCTCTTTCTTTTTCGATGTTTTAGTTCATTTATTAATACAATAGTCAAGTCTAACTTCCGCCGACTAAGCGGAAGTTAGACTTACTTGATAGATTAAGTTATTTGAATAAGAGTATTCGATCAAGGCATATATTTTTAAACGAAAATTACTACCGCATAATTTTCTGAGACAGGGATTATTTACAGGGTTACTGCTTTTTCAACTGCCGTTAACGGTTTAAATTCCATCCAGTTAAAATTAAATCCGCCTCCGCTGATATTAACTCGAATCGTATAGGTTCCTGCTGTTAAATCAAATGGTTCTGAAGTTACGGTTGCCCATACATTACCGGTATTGGTTCCGGTTGCCGTTAGTACGTTACCGTCTTTCATTAATTCAATCTGGGCTCCGCCGTTCCATCCGTTTACTCTGAAATCAACCGTATAGGTTCCGGCTTCGGCAATGGCGACAGTATAATCCATCCAATCACCGGTATCGATATATCCTACATTCTCACCGCCTCCCGCATCACCACATGGTTCGGTTGCCACACCGCTCATGTCGATATAATTTTCTGCTTCTATTTTAAGTGACTGTGGCTCTGATAATATGGTAATTACGGAAACAGCTATGTCGGAGTCTGCCAAACCTGGCTTGCAGGCTATTGCCTTTACTGTTGTTGAAGAGGATACCGTAAAGGTTTCCGTATATACGGTCCCATTTGTTTCCGATGGTTTTGTCCCGTCTGTTGTATAGTATATTGTTGCTCCTTCTGTTGCGTCCGCAATTGTTACGTTCTGTGCCGCCTCATAAGTTCCTGTTTCCGGAGTGATTACCGGGGTTGCTGCTTTTTCAACTGCCACTGCCGGTTTGAATTCCAGCCAGTTAAGATTAAATCCGCCTCTGCCAGCATATACTCTCACGGTTTGCGGTCCCTCAGACAACGTAAAGGAAGTCGAAGTTACGGTATCCCATACATCGCCCGTATTGGTTCCGGTAACAGCCAAGGCAGTACTTCCTTGTTTTAACTGTATCTGTGCTTCCGTATTCCAGCCCTTTACCCTGTAGTCAACCGTATAGGTTCCTGCATTCGGTATATTAACAACGAAATCCATCCAGTCACCGGTATCGATATAGCCTATATTTTCTCCGCCTCCTACGTCACCGCACGGTTCAGTCGCCACACCGCTCATATCAATATAGTTTTCTGCTTCTACTTTAAGTGACCCGGGTACTGATGATATTATAATTACAGAAGCGGCCACATCCGATTCCGCCATTCCGGGTTTTAAGGCAATTGCTTTCACTATTGTTGTTGCGGATACCGTAAAGGTTTCAGTATATCGTATTCCGTTCGAAGCCGACGGATCCGTTCCATCCGTCGTATAATATATGGCTGCTCCTTCTGTTGCATCTGTTATCGTTACATTTTGTGCTGTCATATAACTTCCTGACTTAGGAGTGATTTCCGGTGTTTGAACTTTGGCCGCATTAACCGGAGTAATAGAAAACCAGTTAAAATTAAAACCGCCTACACTAAAATAAGTCTTCAGTCTTTGGACACCGGCCTCCAGATGAACGGTGGCAGTAACCGTTGTCCAATTCCCCGTGACCGGAATACTTACAGCAGAAAGAACGGTACTTCCGCTAAGATTTGATTTTAACTGGATTTCTCCCGGCCTGTTACCGCTGTTGCTGACTCGGAATGACACGGTATAGTCCCCTTCTGCTAACACATTTACATCATAAATTGCCGAATCTCCCGAATCAATATATGCAAGACTCATTCCTCCCTCAGAGCATACTTCGGTAGTACAGCCAAAGCTTGTATCATAATTTTCTGCCTCTATCAATCCAGGAACAGTCTCTGGCTGCGGCTCCGGTATTGGCTCCGGTACCGGCGTTGCGGGTACCTCATTGTCTATAAAAGGATCTACTGTCAGAGTAGATTTTGCAAGTACATATGCCGAGCCTATATCGCCGTTTTGATTGCAGAACCTGACAAACTGAGTGGTATCGGTGGGATTCCAGATGACCGCACTATATTGTGACCCTTTCTTAAATACCTGATAACTGGTCCAGTTGCTTGACCAGACATCGGTCGTGCGGTTTCCCTTTGCGGCCATATTCTGAACAAACCAATAGGAGTTAAATCGTTCATCATCCGGAAGCTTGCTGTCATCCCATTTGCTGATAACCGTCTGTGGGTCTGACAGTGCTTCAAAAGGCCAGGTGATATGGAACCAACCTTCCGGATCAGCATCCGGTGTTCCCTGCTTAGCAAGTTTTTCCTGATACGCATCCTGGTCTCTTCTATAGTCACTGTTAATCCTGGAAGCAATCGAAGCATCATAGCCTAAGTAAGTTAATGCCGGCGAAACGGGCAGCCATTGGATTCCGTAGATGCAGCTTGGATTCCCTGAAAAATAAGTTCCGTAGGTATATGCATTTCCCCAGACCATTCCGGTAACACCCGGCTCATAATCACCGGCCCAATTATCCTGGTCATAATCAAACCAATACTGCTCGATGGCATTCACTTCCGAGGTAAAGCCCCAGATCCCTGCATCCCTGTAAGCATCATTTCCGGTAGCCAATCCCCACAAATATTCTCCTGCCCAGGCAAATGTTGCTTCGGAGGAGGATTCCTGGTTGTTCCCGCTTTGGTTATCACCGTATCCGCCAGCCCATGAGTGCCCTTCATATGGATCAAAATTCCTCATCCATGGATACATTGGGTCATCCCGATAGGGGTTTTGTGCATCTCTTAACAAATGCTCCACCATACCGCCATAATCATTTACAAATTCCTTATCATACGCAGCAAGCACTCCTGCCGCAAAGGTAAAATATCCCCACAGAAAATGATGGTCGGAAAGATTAATACCCATGCCGTGATCTCCGCCCTGTCCGATCAAGGTTCCCCAATCGGACGAATAGTACATATAATAGGGGTAATCATCTTCACCGTCATAAGTTAACCAATTCACTAATATCTTTCTTAAAATACTGATAAACTCATCCCTCATTTCGTATTCACCAAGTTGTTGGGAGATAAGAACAGCCATTGATAAGGGATGCAGTTTTTTGCCTTGCCAATAGGGATCTGCCACCCAGTAATCCCTTGTAACACTTGCTTTGAATGTATTTAAGTAGTTCATCATCTGCTCTCTTCTGTAGGTATCCGACTCTGCCGGTTCACCGAAGGATGGCGTAATACCATAGAACTTAACCGCCACTGTAAATGAATTTCCTTCAAAAACTTTCATTGTGCCGCGTGCTGATGTATAGCTTAAGTTAGTCAGTTTGGCATCCGTGTATTTCCACTGTGTGGGGAAAAGGGCCATTAAAGGGCTTGATGAAAAGCCGGTACGCTTTAAATCTATGGTATCGGTATAAGTTGTGGTGACATCTGAAGCAGCCTCCTCATAATAATAGGAAACCGATGTATTCGTAACAAAGGCATAGGCATGCTGATAAACATAGTTCAAATCGGCCCTGCCGGAAAGAAGACCAACCGTCATATAATTTTGTCCGCTTCCAAGGCTTATTTTTATCTTACTTCCCATTCTTGTAAATACAGTTCCTTCGGGCACAAAAATGCCATAAGCGTGGGTTAGAGTCTCGGTTACAGGAGCCGTATTGGTATTGGTTACTTCAATACCGATATGATCCGCTGTTATCCTGTCGCCATCCTCAGTGAGAATAGGATTATTATTATCATCGAACAAACCGACAATTGAGGTGCCTGATACTTCTACGGAATCAGGATCGGTAAAAGTATTATAGATATAAGGTGAGCCTTTTACCAAGGTTGACTTCATCTTTGGCGTATCATCATCACTGAATACAATATCAGCCGAATAGTCTCCATAGCCGTCAAGCTTTGCGGCAGGCGTATTTACAATACTGCTTGTACTGATGTACAAGTCCATATTATTGCATTTCGTATCCATACCGCCGTTATTGGTCGCCGTAAACAGCTTGCTTGCGTAATAAAACCCAAGTCCCGTATCATAATACTGATACATTAACGGCAATCCGGCGATACCGTCACTTAGGCGTTTATAGAGAACGGAAGTCCACCAGTCGTTTGACGGAACGGGCCCCTGTATATTGTCTGTTATATATTTAGGTTCCCTTGGATGGGCCAAAGTCAGGTCATCCCTTAAATAGCTCCCCTGTCCGTCGGCTATTGTCTGAGGCTCAGGTAACGGTTCAATTACATGGGTAATCTGAGGCTCTCCCGGTACATACTCTAAAACTTTAAATTCATGTACCGAGTAACCCGAACCTCTTCCCATTGCGATACCTTGCATTTTTACATACCGTCCGGCTGCATATAACGGAATATTTTCCGCCTCTCCGGTTCCGTGCATCTGCCTGTAAACGGTAGTCCAGGTTTGTGCATCCTCGGATACCTGTATATCATAAACTCTTCCAAACTCGGCATCCCAGGTGATATCCACTTCACCAATTGTGCGGCTTTGCCCGAGATCCACATACATCCACTGGGTATTGGGATCTCCCGTAGTATCGGATAACCAGTATGTGGACTGGTTTCCATCAACTGCCTGTGCACCCGTTAGCGGAACAATCACATTGCCGTCACCATCTTTGGACCACCAGGGCTGCAGGAAGGAAGAAACCACTACCGGTTGATTCAGCGCAAGATTTGCCGCATTTTTTGGAGGACGTGCCATGCCTCCAGTACCGTAAATCTGAAAATCCCGCAGAGCTGCGCCATATCCGGTAACACATTTTGGTGCATACATACGTACATAACGTCCCGTTCCGCTGACGGTCAGGTCTTCAACACAGTAATCATTTCCGTTTACATCCGGAACCCGGATACCGCCTGTACCGTTGTCCTGTGTATATATTGTCTGCCAATTCATTTCATCATCGGATACCTGTATTTCATACCGGGTTGCATAGGTACTGGGACTTTGCCATGATAACACGACCCGGTCTATCTCTGCCGCCGCCCCTAAATCAACATCAATCCACTGGTTGTCTATATTCCATGCCGCACCCCATGCCGTATTGATATCATCATCCGTTGCTCTTGCAGCCACATCTCCCCCATTAACCGTGGAAGCATATGCGGGTCTTCCCAGTGATAACAGATAGGAATTCGAATCCGCTTTCACATTCTGAATCCCTACCGTTCCCCAAATCATACTGAATGTTACTAAGAAAGCCATAAACTTATTAAATCTTTTTTCCAAAATATGAATTATTTTATCCATATCTTTTCCTCCCCTCAAAAAATTGTATTTTAATAGTTTGCAACCGCCTATATCATCAGGCATCTTTATTATAATATAAAACTCATCCAATTTAAACCAAATCCGCAGATATGATATTAATTCTTATCGTATCGGTTTGCGTTCACAAAAGGCATTTTTTATGATAAATTGCTTTTACTAGCAGAAAAGCCGCCGCTTTTGCAAGCAGAAAAGGCGTGAAAGTCATCCCTCTCACGCCATATTTCTGCATAAATCCTCAACGATATTCTAATTTACCGGTTCCAAATACCAAAGCTGGCAATCTCCGCCCCAATAATTCCATTGGACTATTTTACCTCCGGATTCCGTGCTCCAGTTATAAACATCCAGACAGGAGGCACCTGCGGAGGCTTTCGTCTTAATTGCATAAACACCGGTTTTTACTTCCACAATCTCATACTTCTGCATGTCTCCTCCCCAGTAATTCCATTGGATGATATTGGTGCCGTCGGCAGTGTTTCCATTTTCCACATCTACACAGCTCGTATAATTCGATGACCCGGTTAAAATGGAATAATAACCGCTGCCATCGGAAACCAGACGGAATTTCTGGGCATGGCTGCCGTTATAAGCATACTGCTGTATAACCGTTCCATCCGCTGCATTGCCATTCGCCACATCCAGATATAATCCGCTGAAATAACTCTTTATGTAATAATCTCCGTCAAGGGTACCAGAGGATGGTGTATCGGTTTTTGAACCCCAGATGGACTGGTCATTGGAACCAATTAAAGAAAAGGTCATTGTTTCCTTGTGTGAGGAGGATTCATCATATTGTTTAAAGAAAACTCCTTTATAGGTTACTCCGCCAATCACCATGGTACAGTAATAAGTCCCCTGTGTATAGGACCAGGTGCCGCTATAGGCACCGGTTATGGTTCCGTCGGCATTTAATGATACGGATACGGTAGGAAGCATTCCTGTATTTGCGGTAGCTGCGCTGTTTCCATGGTTAACCAAATCATAATAGCCGACAATTTCACTGGCTTGATATCCTGTTTGGGATATTTTACTGCCCAAATGTTCATATACGGCAGTAACCGGCCATCCGTCAGTATTTAAAAATTGCTGGTGTACCCTTACCTGGTGATACTCATTGCCATTGTTAAATCTTGTATGGTATACCAGATACCTCTGTCCGTCCGAATCAATAAAAGCCGAATTATGCCCCGGTGATTTATAACCGTTAGCACTTAGTTCCAAACTGCTTACATTTTTTAAAGAAGACAGGGTATAATTCCCGAAAAGCTTGATACCCTTGGTTGTCTGGTTGGCATTGCTGCTGGTACAGATAGCAGTGTTGCCGGCTGCATCCGTATAAGGTCCCGTAATGTTTTTTGAGCGAAACAAACGTATATGGTAACCTCCGAAACTTGTAGTTGATTCAAGCCCGCCGTAGGATAAATACATGTAATAGTACCCTGCTGCCTGATCCCAGACAATATAGGAGCCTTCTCCCGTACAGCCGTATCCGCCGGAAAGCCGTATGCCCAAATACTGGTCGGATGAATTAGTTACCGTAGAATAGGTATAAGAATAATCTCTTAAGCCGGTTCGGTTATCCAGCTTTAACATAAAGATTCCGCCAAACCAGGAACCGTAACTCATCCAAAGCTGTCCGTCCTTATCATAAACCAGCGCTGGATCTATGGCATTGGGTCCGTAAGATGGATTCCAGGCACCTCCTGATAAATACCTGCCGGCGACTGAATTAGACCCTGTAACCTTCGCATAATCGGTAACACTTGCTTCAGAAGAATTGGTAAAGCCCGAATATACCACCGTACCTGCATAAGTATAAGGTCCCGTTATGCTGTCTGCGGTAGCTAACGCAATGGACGAGTAATAATTACTGCCGTTAACGCTCATGTACATGCACCATTTTCCCATAGCCGTATTATATATTACGCACGGTGCCCAAAGGTTTCCGCTGATATCATAATTACTGCTGCCCCTGGCTGCCCAGGCGCCTCCTACGGAAAAAATACTGGAATAATTGTTATTGATATTCGTGGTAAAATTACTCCAGGAAGCCAGATCCGAACTAACGGCATCCGCCATATGGGAACCGAAAATATAGTATTTGCCGTTGGCATTTACGACAGACGGATCATGGACCGACGTTCTCGTTGTACCCAGCACAGCAGCATTTGCAACGGTGCTCCCTGCAAACAGGCTTAAGGTCATTTGAAATATAAAAACCAGTGAAAGTAATACCCCAATCATTTTTATTATATTTTTCTTCATTTTTACTCCGGTATATTGATACCGGACCCCCTCTCAAATAAAATAGTTTAGATTACTCTGCAAGAAATCTTTATTGCGCTTTAATATCCCTCCCATCTATAATATTTTTTTCATTTCACCTCCATTTTCCTTACAAAATTTTAAATAGTTTATGTTATATTAAATTAGTTTACAATATTTACCTCTTGCATTTATATTACCGACATTGGGATATTTTGTCAACTGTTTCTTTTTTGTTTTACCATTCATTTAATCCGTGTTACGCTATTACCTGACATCAGCACTGCACAGGAATAGGCAGCTTTTACAATAACATCCGGTTAACCATAGCAGTTCACAGGAAAGGCGCTGTGATTTTTGACACTGCCCGTCCGGCTTCATAATAGGCTCCCCTTTTTCCGCGGCATTAACATTATTCCGCCTGACGCCAGTAAATTTGTTATTGATTACATTCTGGTTATCCTGTTGCTCTCTTCGATGCTATGTAATAAAAGGCACCATGGGAAATCTCCTTATTCGATAAAGGGGGGCTGTTGCAAAAGTTGCAAAATAACTTAATTTGCTCTATAAAAAGGATTGGGTGTATAATAATCCATTTTAGCTGCTTTTCCCTCCACGTTCAGAACGCTCCGCTTCACAAAATGTGCAATCACAAAATGTGCAATCACAAAATTTATTTTGTGATTAGTCAGCTCTAGCTAAAATGTATTATTATACGCCCAATCCTTTAGTCAGGGCGTTGAAACTATTTTTCAGCAACCCCTCATTTCATAAAAAACTTTGTATCATTTAACGAACATTCGCGAAACTAATACTAATCAGTTAAGTGGATATCACCGCTCACTGAACTTAACATCAGTTCGCTGCCCTGATTGCCATACGTATAAGTTCCTGTTTTTAGATTTCTCTGGTACATATTGTCATAATTAATATATAATGCACCGGAGGTGGTTCTGGATTTGATACTATATCCGTTGTTAAAGTTTTTCAAAGTAATGTTAACGTTCCCGCTGGTACTACTGGACTCTAATATAATATTTCCATTACATTTCACCTCAACATTTCCACTCTTTGAACTTGCGTGGCATCTTTTAACATTAACTTCAGCTCTTACGCTGCCGCTTGCACTGCTGACTCTTAAGCCATCGCCAATTATTTGGGGAAGTTTTATATCTCCGCTTATACTGCTGACATCTGCGTTGTTCATTGTAAACTCATTGATATCAATATGTCCGCTTGAACTTCTGATTTTACATTCACCTGCTGTCATATTGACGATATCCAGATTACCGCTTAACGAACTATTATCAATTACGTCAGCTTTTATACTTCTGGCCCCAACGTCACCACTTGAGCTTCTTAGTGAAAGGAACTTTGCTTCAATGTTGTTTGCCTTAATATCGCCGCTCATAGTACCTGCACTTAATTGGATACTGTTTACATCATCCAATCTGATATCTCCGCTGGAAACTTTGATTCGAAAGTCAGTTGTATAAACTTGATCGATAAAAACATCACCACTTGCTGCCGTTGCTACAAGACGATCTAAACTTACATTGGAGATCTTAATGCTGCCACTTGCTGTTTTTAGGTTGATATTACTCATATAATCCGGTATTTCTATATTTATATGAATGGAGTAGAGTTTGGGGTTAAACAAAAATACTGCTTTTCCAACCCTTCGGATTCCAGCATAAACAGTATTTTCTTCCTTATAGCTATAAAACTCATACATCTGTTTCTGTCTTTCATCGCCGTTGTTTTCATAACTAATATTTACTTTACCATTAGAGGATTTCTGTACAGTAATGTCAGCACATGTGCCATCTACAATAAGATTGAATCCCTTATTCGCTTTTTTTGAATTTACATCCTCATTCTCATCCGCCTCAGACACCGGCTTTTCACTGCTTTTCCGACTGCTTTCCCCGCTGCTTGCAGCTTCTGCCCCGCTGCCTGCGGATTCTGCTTCTTTAACTTTGTTCTCTGTATCAGCTTGAACAGAATCAGAAGATTCCTCATCCGGTTCCGTATCATGACTTACATTATTTTTCTCTGCTTCTTCTGACTCCTCGGAATTATCATAGCTTTTTGATACATTTTCTTTATAACCTTCTGCATTCCTCTTATTGAAATCAAATGGGCCAATACCCTGATTTTTTAGATAGTTATCAGCGAAATTATTAATGGTAGAAGTTGCCTGGTCCAGGGTGCTTTTTAAAGTATGGCCGATCTCATTAACATCAATTTTACTTATAGCATCGCCTGCTGAATCCAAAGCATTATTGATTGCATCACCAATCTTTTCACTATCTATATTATGGATGTTAGAATACCATTCTTTAAATTTATTATTTTTGCTATTCGTCTGATCCTCATATGTTTTTTTATCTTCTTTGTTATCTGTATTGTATACTTCTTTAATTTCCTTAACCAGATCTTCAATTGATCCAAGCTCTTCGCAGATTTGTTCTTCACTTTTACCATTTTCCATACCAACTTGAAAATGTTCTTCATAATCTAAAACTATCTCTTCCATTACACTTTCATCAGTATCTTTTAATGCCTTTTTTAATGCACTTAAATATTCTGTCTTGTTCATATCTATCCTCCTATTCTATAATATCCTGTACGGCTTCTATAAAATCCAGCCATTCTTTTTTTTGGGCTGCCTGATAAGTCCTTCCTTTTTCCGTCAGATGATAATATTTTCTGGCAGGACCCTCTCCAGACTCTATCAGATAAGTTTCTACGTAAGCATCATCTTTTAAACGTTTTAAAATAAGATATAAGGTTCCGGTTGCAATCACCATTTGTTTTGATATTGCTTCTGTCAATTCATATCCATATCGGTCTGCCTCAACTAATTTTGAAAGCACACATAGCTCTAATACACCTTTTTTATATTGCGCATTCATATGCCAACTCCTTTCTGCACGATTCCCAAACGCATTTCATTTTTACGGTAATAAACCTACCACTTTTTCATAAGAAAAACTATATTATTAATATACTATAATCTATCTTTAATATATATTATCACTAACTATTATATATTGCAATATAGTATTTATAAAATAATACTATTTTTTGCAATATGTGCCTTTTTATTATATCTAAAGTTCTCTTGATACTCTGCTTATAGATATTGTGCTGAAACAATCTACCCTTTTCCTGCTTTCTATAGTATTTGTCCAGTCCATTTCTGCCATTCCTCCTTAATCCATTTTTTCCGGTATCCAAAAATATACCGGCAAAAATCCAATCCGGATGCTCTGTTATCACCTTTGCATAAAATTGAATTTGCCAATCAAGGCTATGCTTCTGAGCAGTGCCTAAATATGCGCTGACACGGCAATACAAAAATCACTCTCTTGTTAAATATAAAAAAATATTGACATTCTTCAAACATCAGAATATAATGTTTGAAGAACTTATCATTTGAAAATTAGAGGTGTATCGTATATGTCAGGCACAGATAAAAAAAATGAGATCATACAAGCGTCAAGGAAGATTTTTGCCTACTATGGTTATGACAAAACTACCTTGGATGATATTGGAAAGGTAGTTGGTTTGAACAAAACCTCCCTTTACTACTACTATAAAAATAAGGAATCGATTTTTGTGGATGTGTTGCAGTCAGAGTTGGACAGCTTTTTGTCGGGAACAATGGAAAAAATGGAGTGTGTGGACGGGTACGGAAACAAAATAATAGCTTACATGAAGGAGCTATTGAATTATTCCGGAAATGCCGCCAATCTAATCGGTCTTTCAAATGAAAATATGCAGAGCGTCCGTCCCTATATAAGAAATCTGACCGGGGATTTTTTGCAAAAGCACATGCATTATATCTCGGAAGCTATTGAAATGGGAGTAAAGGAAGGTGAATTCAAAGTATGTGATACAAAGCGCATCGCAGCAATTATTATAAAAATCTCCAATGCGGTTATGTGTAAAAACAGCAGCTATCCTGACAACGATATCTCAAAAGAAAATGAAAGGGATGAGGTTGAAAGTGATGTGATACTCATGGTTTCCCTGGTTCTGGCCGGTCTGGCGAGGGTTCGGCCGGATGAATCCAATAGGTAATATGGTTTACTGTTTTGCATCTGCAGGCTGCTCTTTTCAGATTACCAGTGCGATTCTAAAAAAAAGAAATAAACTTATAAAATTTAGGAGGAATATTTTATGTTATTTAATATTTTAAAATCCAGAAGAAGTATTCGGAAATTTCAAAATAAGGAAGTAGAAAAGGAGAAAATAGATGTAATTCTTAAAAGTGCACTGCTCTCCCCATCCTCAAGGTCGATAAGGCCCTGGCAGTTTATTGCTGTCACCGATGCACAACTGCTCCGGCAACTCTCCCTGTGCAGAGAACCTGGTCCAAAGTTTTTAGCAGATGCTCCTTTCGCAATTGTAGTAATAGCAGACAAAGATTCAAGTGACGTATGGATCGAGGATGCTTCCATAGCATCCACTATTATTCAGTTGACCGTACAGGATTTAGGTCTGGGTTCATGCTGGATTCAAGTTAGAGAAAGATTTCATACGGAACAGGAAAAAGCGGAAGAATATATCAGAAAAGTGCTGGAGATACCTGAGCAATACAGCGTTGAATGTATAATTGCCATTGGCTATCCTGGGGAGGAAAAAAAGCCTTACGAAGAAAATGAGCTGTTGTATCAAAAGCTTCATTTCAATAAATTTTAATTTAGCATCTTCTATCTTCCCTATTTATTTTTGTGTCTCACCCAATATTCAGTTTCTGTTTTTGGGTAGAACTTTCCTAATATATTAAAAAAGAGGCTAAATACAGGCCGCTTATGCTGGCCTGAAACTTAGCCTCTTGATTTTCAGTTCTATATTTTCCTTTCGCAGAATCAGCTTTTGTTCCGCCGGGGACGAATAAATACATTGACCCCTAAAACACCTATTCCTGATACGAAAAGTCCTAACAGAATCAAAAGCCCCGGAACCAGACCTTCGTTATCCTTTGTAAATCCTACGGAAAGTGCCTGAAAAAAACTATCTGCCGCTTTGGGGCCAACTTCGATCTGCTGACGTGTAATCTCTTTTCCCTGATAGAGAACAACAATGTGGTGCACCCCTGCTTTAAGATCCTCAGGAATATTGAGCTTAGCTTCAAATGACCCGTTTTCAGAAGACCGGGCAATTCCTAATTGTCTGGGCTCTGATTGAATTTCAATTTCCAAATTATCTATATCTCCTGCAAATCCGGAACCGGAAATTATTACTGAACTTCCTGCATGTATAATACTGCCTGCTGCTTCTGTAATTTCCAGCGAACCTTTCGTATTTAAAACTGCTTCAATCTCCTCTGCTGATGTATCGGAATTCTCCGTGCTTCCATTGTCTGAATTCACCTTAACTTGTTCATTTTCGTATTGAGAGGTTTCCTGATTGTTTTTTTCACCGGATACCGGACCGCCTGTGCTATCCGCCCCTGAGACCTTCGTTTTACCGGATCCCGTGCTGCTTGTTTTGCCGGGTTCCGTTCTGTCCGTATTGTCTTGCGCTGTACTACCTGCTTTGCCGGATTCCGTTTTGTCCGTATTGCTTTGCACTGTACTGCCCGTTTTGCCGGATTCCTCCTTGTCCGTTTCGTCTTGCGCTGTACTACCTGCTTTTCCAGATTCCGTTTTGTCCGTATTCTCTTGCGCTTTACTGTCCGTCTTACCGGATTCCTCTTTGCCCGTTTTACCTGCCGCTGTACTATTCGTCTTGCTGCTTGTTTTACCGGATCCCGCTTTGTCCGTTTTGTCTTGCACCGTACTGTTTGTTTTGCCGGAATTCGAATTACTCGTTTTATCGGTATTCACCTTATCGGTATTTTCGGACTTTGTGTTATCTGTTTTACCGGAATTCGCATCGTTCGCGTTTCCGGATTTCGTGCTGTCTGTTTTGTCAGAATCTTCGCCAGTTTTGCCGGGTGTCTCACTGTTTGAATTACCGGACGCCGTACTGTCAGAACTGTCCGGTGTTGTGGCAGGCTTTTTACTTCCGGCCGGCCCGTCCGGTGTATCTCCCTTTGTTTCATCATAACCGGGCCATGGAACAGGTACTCCGGTCGCATCATCAAATCCATCCAAATCACAGTCTTCCAGCGGCGCTGCATAAACATTGTTTAATCCGCCGGGTACTGCAAGCACCAATACAAAAATCAACCCAAATGAAAAAATCATTTTATATATCTTCTTCATGTTACGCATACCCGCGTACTCACTTCGAATCTCCTTCATTTGATCCCATTCTCCTTTCCTGATACCGGGAATCATAACCGGCATCCTGCACCGATGGGCACTCCATCATCAGGCTCCGTATTATTAATTGCCCCGCTCTGCCCGTTATCTTCGCCAATCTCTGATTCATAAGCCTCAATATCATTGAATATTTTGTCATTAAGACTGCGTTCCTGCCGTCCCACGATCGCTGAAGCCACCATTGCACCGGTTATATTCGTCGCAGTTCGACCTGTATCAGCAATTGCAGAAATGGGGATGCTAAGAACAATGAGCTCCAAAGGCAGCCCCATAGCAGTCAGAACACTTGCTGTGGTAATGGTAGCCGTTCCAGGCACCCCCGCAGTTCCGAGTGAAACAAACAAGCTGATAACTGCCAATAGAATATAATCCCTTATCCCATAATTGATACCCAGTCCATTAATACCATAGATGGCGATCAAAACTGGCCATATCCCGGCGCATCCCGGCATTCCTATTGTAGTTCCAAGGGGGGCCGTAAAATTCGCTACCTTAGGGTCTACTCCGATTTTTCTGACAAGTATTCCCGTTGAAATAGGCAAAGTTCCTGCACTGGATTGCGTTGAAAATCCAACCACCTGCGCCGGTAAAATCTTACGGAAAAACTTTATAGGACTAAGTTTTGCAAATGACTTTATCAGTACGGCGTTAATGACCCAGGTGTCTAAGGCAAACGCTATAAACGAGACAATGAGCAGTACCAGAAGTGACCACATAATACCTGAGCGGCCGACGCCGTTTCCGGTCGCTGTTGCGATCAACGCCAATACCGCATATGGCGTAAGACTGATAATAAAGTCTACGGCTTTAAAAATGATTTCTTTACATGCTTCGATAAAGCTTTTAAATATCGCTACCTTTTCACGGTTTTTATTTGCAGCCAATACATAGGAAACCGCAATCAGAACAGCAAATAAAATCATGGGAATCGTATTTTCTTCGGCTATATCACTGATAACGTTACGCGGGAAAAACCCAATCAGTACCAGTGAAAACGGAACAACCTTACTTTCAAAACTCTGTGCATCAATTCCATCCAGAGAAAGGTAGGAATTTCTTCCGACACCAAAGGTCAATCCCAGTCCAAGTGACAGCAGTATGGCAAGTAAAGTCGACATTAACAGCCAGAAAATCGAGCGCATCCCTATACCCTTTAACTGTGCCGTAGAACCTAAAGAGGTTATACTGCTGAGAATTGATACAATAATCAACGGGCTGACAATTGCATTCAGTGTACTGACGTAGATTTTGCCGATGGGCATAACCCAGGACGTGTGTCCGGAAAATATAATTCCAATCACTACACCAACTGCTAAAGAACCTAAAATAATTACGGTAAAATTCACTTTCTTTTTTTGTAAAATATAGATAATAATAAAAAATACAAATACAACCGCCAGTGCTGCTGCCGATAACCAGTCTATATTCATTTCTCCGTATTCCTTTCCCTGTCTGTGCGAAAAATTCTAATTTCATGACTGACATTAAGGAAATATCAGGATATGCCCGAAATGCATTTCCTGATATTTCTTGTTAATCCCATGTTTTCCGACCAATTTTACTTCTTTACAATTATGACTTCTATTATTGCAAGAAACCGGTTTTTTTGTGCCCGGGCTACTCTGTTCTCATTACACAAAGTTAGTGTTATCTGGGTAACTCTAAGGTTATTTCTTTACCGTAAAGCTTACATTGAAAGAGGCCGATATTTTATTGCTGCCTGTGACAGTTACAGTAGCTTTATAAGTTCCAGCCTTAAGTCCGGCTTTCGGCTTAACGGTAAAAGAATTACTGCCATTTGGTGTTAAACTGCTGATGGATGTTTTTGAAAGTTTGAAATTTTTGCTCCCGGATCCGGACAATGCTACGGTTAGCTTTCCGGTAGGTCCGCCTTCATTTTTCACTGTTACACTATAAGCTTTTTGAGCCGGGTAACCCACCTTCGCAGCCGGAAATGTATATCTACCGGTTTTGGACAGTGATATTTCATATTTATCCGGCTTCAGTACCTTATCAAGCGATGCCACTGCCTCGGCTGCAAAGTCAACCTTGCTAAGGCCGTCAACACTGCCTTCTGCCGTAACTGCATTCGGTGCTTTTTGAACCCATGCAAGCTCAAGCATGTATTCGGTATATGTCCCGTCGTTCGCTGCATTTTTATGGAGCCATTGCTTTGTGACAGGTTCCGCTTGATCCTTATTATAGCTGATTAAGAAAGGCAGCTGCAGACGAACTGCATTTAAGTTTTCTCCGGATGACCAGGGATCTGCTGATGTGGCCGTACCGGCTAAGTTACCGTTTGGATAATAGGATATACTGTTGTTCTTTTTCGAGTTATTTTCCGTGATAAAGTTTCCGAAATATTTAGCAAGCTCTCCATAAAGGTAGCTTATATTGCCGTTTCCGGTGCTGGCATCAACACTGTTCCGGGAATTGAAGGCACTTGAGGATGCCGTTACTTTATTTATGTCGGCACCGGTGCCAAAGGTTAAGTGATTACCCTGGGTCGTATCATATACGTAAATTTTCTCATAACCGTATTGTTTTGCTTTCTCTGCCACACTTCCGATAATTGCCTGTGTATTATGGCACCAGGATGCGCCAAAGAATATGATGTGATCGCCTGGTGAATTTAACAGATTAATTAATTCAGCAAAATTCACCTGATGTAAAGCAAATCCTTCTTTGCCGGCATCCTTAAATATTTCTGTAGATGCGGCACCCGTCCTGTTTCCAAGTGGATCCGGAACACCATTATTGTAATTAAAATAGGTTGCAGAAGCATTATATACTCTTTTAAAGAATTCAAAATCTGTCCTTATACCTGAAAGCACCACAGCACCTGTACTTTCGCCTCCTCTAAATACCTTGGCTATACCGGCGGCCGCTGCTTCCGCCTGAAACCCTACCGTACTTTTAAGACTGTAATACGCTTTTATTTTTGGAGTGCTCTCGCTGTTATAGGAAAATAACAGTGTGTCATTTGAGGTATAACTGGTTATTGGTTCGTCTGACGGCAGCAACTCAGTTATTCTGGTCCACAATTCATTTACCGAGGTTCCGTTAGCTGTCTTAAAAACAGTATCACTCTTGGTTATGTCAATCTGATAACCGTCGACAAATGGATCAAAATGATAAATTTTAGTTATTCCGTCAGTTTTTGCCTGTGCATTAATCGTACTTAGTAACTTTTGGCTGGTCTTAAGTTTTGGACTGCCAAAAACGATATAATAGTTTCCTTTACTGCTCAAAATATCCAATAACCGTTCTTGAGTTACAGACTCAAATACATGGCCTGAAGTTATATTATCATACGAGTCGGCAATATAGTCTCCGGTTGTTCCTCCTTTAACCTCACTCCACGGATATGGTTCAGAACTCGTTGATTTTGCAGCCGCCGCCGTATTAAACAGTACAGTAAAAGCAAGTGCAAATGAAATAATACCGACAGTTGCTTTTTTCATTAATGATTTCATAAATTACCTCCCTTTTATAAATGTTCTCTTATAATTTTTAAGTTTTAACTACCATTTCTTTACAGATTTTAATGTATAAAATCCTCTTTTTTTCGCGATAAAAAATAAATATAGCAATAAAATTTATAGCGAAGTTGAATAAATATAAATAATACTTGTGCGGGAAATATTTCATACTAAACTTATAGGATTTATATGATATTCGTTTTATGTGTATACTAGCACAGCCATATACAAAAGTCAATAATTAATTAATAAATATTGGAAAATTTATTAATATATGGAAAAATACTCAGCGTGGATCCGGCGTTTTTAACTGCTTGAGTAACAGGATCGATCCTAATAAAACAAAAATATGATGGTTTAGAGGTCAATTTACTTTTGAAACTTACTATGATAAAATAAGAAATTAAAAATGGAGGTATGTTAAATTGATAATAGATAAAGTAGAAAACATTGCAAACTACAAAGGCATCAGTGATAGCTTAGATAAGGCTATCAACTATATACAGACTACCAATCTCTCAGAACTTGCACCAGGCCGGCATGAGATTGACGGTGATAAGGTATTAACGATGACTGATTTTAACATCATTCTGTTTGATAATTTTGAAACTCTTGATGCTTTTGGTCCAGCTGAGATTATTGGGAAGATGCCAGGAACTTACAATCTGGATTACTATTCATTACATGGGAAAACAGTGACAAGCAGCCATCAGGTACGAGTAAACACAAAACCTTTTGCTGATATGAATAAAGAAGGTATCTTGCTGATACCGGGAGGTATGGGTACAAGAACTCTGGTCGACAAGACTGGTTTCATAGAAGAATTAAGTGCTATTGCCTGTAAAGCTGTTTTTGTTTTAACTGTCTGTACAGGCTCTGCACTTCTGGCAAAAACCGGGCTGCTTAACGGACGGTCCGCTACCTCAAACAAAAGAGCTTTTGATTGGGTCCAATCTGTCAATACTGAAGTGAATTGGATTAAATCAGCCCGCTGGGTGGTTGATGGAAATTGTTATACTTCTTCCGGTGTTTCTGCAGGTATGGATATGACTTTAGGGTTTATCAGCGATCTTCATGGACAAAACACAGCTAAGAACATTGCTGATGCTATCGAGTACTTTTGGAATTCTGATAAAAGTTTTGATCCCTTTACCTCCTCACTTTTACTGTGACGTTAAACCAGCCCCGCATCTTTTCCAACTCCTCAATCAGTTTTTTATCATATACCATAATGAATTTCCTCCTGCTCTCATTCATCAACACGAACTACCTTGATCAGATTTCCCGGGGCATGAGCAAGCTGTTCGAAATATTTCGGTACTTCATCCAGATGAATTTCGGCACTGATCAACGGTGCCACATTGATTTTATTTTCATTTAGCAGTTCCACAACGGTTTTATATTCTTCATATCCATACAGGAACGATCCGTGAACCGAGAGTTCTCTTGTGACGATTTCCTGCATATTAATCTCAATCATCGGTTTATTGTTCCCGATCCAGACAGCTGTTCCTGCGAATCTCAGAGCCGACATTGCCTGCCATACCGTTGGTGCGGCTCCGACTGCCTCGATCGCCACATCTACTCCGGCGCCTTTTGTTTCTTCCAAAATTCTCGTTTTAAAATCTTCCCTGCCTGGATTGATGATAACATCCGCACCCATTTCTTTTGCAACCTGGAGACGTTCATCACTTAAATCTGAAACGATAATTTTGCCAGCATGTTTCATTTTCACACAGGCAAGAGCCAGCAGTCCGATTGTTCCTGTCCCAACCAACAGGACGGTTTTTCCCTCGATATCTCCCGCATGGGCAACTCCCCGGTACGACACCGCCAAAGGCTCAACTAAGGATCCGATCGTATAGGGCACCTCATCACGGATCGGAAAACAACACTTCTTTGGGACACATATGTACTCTGCAAATGCCCCGTCTATATCAAGAACGCCAAACGCCCGTTTATTGAGGCAAAGATGAACTTCCCCTTTTTCACACATTTCACAGTGCCCGCAAAAATCCACCGGATAAACAGCCACACGGTCACCTTTTTTATATTCATTTACCTCTGCTCCTGTCTCCACAATTTCACCTGCGAATTCATGGCCCATGATCATGGGCGGTATTCTCCTGCCGGTGATTCCCAGATAGCCATGCACATCGCTGCCACAGATACCACAGGCTTTGATCCTGATTTTTACTTCGTTTTTTTTCGGTATAACATCCGGTACCTCTTTATAATTTAAGACATTCGGTTGTTCATATACAACTGCTTTCATTATTTCGCCTTCCTGATTTTTTATATTTTACTATTATGTTTATCTCATTCCCAGTAAATTGCCCGGACCTTTTCAACCGGTATTTTAGATATTTCCACATTCAATTACCTCTCTGCCTTATTTCCCAATATGGAAACGGAACATATTCCAGGAGGCCCTTGATACAACCGTATGCATACTGCCGGCATCCAAAATGCCGGTCGGTTTTTGTGCCGGTACCACACAACCCGGAGATTCCGCTGTATTAGCTGCCTTATAATCATAGCCTTCCAAAGCCACATTACCGATGCACCTGTCGGCTTTTATTCCGCGCAGGTCACAACTGATTTCCAAGTCTTCCTTTATGCTGCGGTTCATTACAAATAAGGTAAGTGTTTCTCCCGCCTCATCATATACTGCCACAGAATCCAGCATTGGCACATCTGTATATTGTTTACAGTCAAACCTGGGACCTTCGATATTTACCTTTAGTGCCTCTCCGCGGCCATAAACAGAAGTGTAATAAAATGGATAGTATATTGTCTGGGTCCATGCTTTTTGGCCTACCTCCGTCATAATCGGAGCTATTACATTAACAAGCTGAGCCAGACAGGCCATTTTCACACGGTCAGAATTCTTAAGCAGGGTTATGAGCAGGTCACCTACCAAAAGCGCATCTTCAAAATTATAAATATCCTCCAGCCTTGGCGGAGACTGAAGCCAGTGTTTAATTTGCTTGTCACTCTCTTTCGTGTGATACCATACATTCCATTCATCAAAGGAAAGATTGATTTTCTTTTTTGAGCGCTTTTTGGCTTTGACATAGTCACAGATGGCAATGACCGATTTAATGAAATCATCCATCAATATACCTCCTGCCAGGTAAGATTCCGTATCACCGTCTAAATTTCCCCAATAATTATGCAGGGAAAGATAATCCACTTCCTCATAAGTTTCTGTCAAAACTGTAGCTTCCCAATCCGCAAATGTCGGCATCACCATCTTGGAGCTTCCACAGGCTACCAGTTCAATGTCCGGATCCACCCATCTCATCATTTTAGCTGTTTCATTAGCAAGGCGTCCATATTCATATGCCGTTTTTTGTCCCATTTGCCACGGACCATCCATTTCGTTTCCCAGGCACCAGGTCTTTATATGATAGGGCTCTTTTTTACCGTGCCGGATTCTTAAATCACTCCAGAAGCTTCCTTCCTTGTGGTTGCAGTACTCCACCAGATTCCTGGCAGCATCCGCTCCCCGGGTTCCTAAGTTTACCGCAAGCATCATTTCAGAATTTACCTCATGCAGCCACTCGTCAAACTCCTGCATTCCCACTTCATTGGTTTCCGTAGTAAACCAGGCCAGGTCCAGCCGTTTTGGACGCTGTTCTTTGGGACCGACACTGTCTTCCCAGTTAAACCCGGATACGAAATTTCCGCCGGGATATCGTATAATTGGAACCTGCAGATCTTTTACCAGCTGGATGACATCCTTCCGGAATCCTTTTTTATTTGCCATCGGATGATCCGGTTCATAAATACCGTTATAAACAGCCCTTCCAAGGTGTTCGATAAAGGAACCGTAAATCCGGTTATCGATGACAGAAATCCTGTTTAATCTGTCTATACTCATTTTCGCTTTATTCATAATAATCCTCCATGCTGCTTACGGCAGCCCATATACTGACGAAAGACACGTTCTCGTGCCTTTCACGCGCTTGAAATGCTTTTTAACTAACTTACCTGACAAATCTTTTCCTATCCTTTAATTCCCGTCATGGCAATTCCTTGAATAATCTGTTTCTGGAAAATCAGGAACATGATGATTGCAGGTATGGAAGCGATCACGCATGCGGTCATGGGCAGAGTGAATTCCGATAAATTTGCTCCCTGAAATTGCGGTATGCCTACGGGCAGCGTCATCATTTTCTGCGACGTGATGGATAAAAACGGCCACAGGAAGTTATTCCACGAATTTGTGAAAGTAAAGATTCCAACTGCTGCCATTGAGGACTTAGATACCGGAAGGCAGATATCCCACCATCTGCGGAGCTGATTTGCTCCGTCAATAACAGCAGCTTCTATTAAGTCATTCGGTATATTGTCATAACAGCGTTTCATAATCAGCACGCCAATAGGTGCCGCGAGACTCGGACACATCAATCCGATATATGAATTCAGTAAATTCAGCCCTGCCATCTCCTGATACAAGGGGATGATAATGGACTCAATCGGTACCATCAAACCTGCTGTAATAAGAATAAAAACAGCATTCTGTCCTTTGAATTTAAGCTTTGAGATTGCATATGCAGCCAGGGATGTGAGCATTAAGGTTCCGAATGTTACTGCCAGGGCTACTGCCGCACTGTTTAAGATCCAGCGGATAATCGGAGCTTTTTCTGCTACCGTTACATAATTTTCAATTGTGAAGACACCAGAAAATACTTTTGATAAAATACTTACCGGTGTTCCATATGGTTTAAAAGAGGATATAATCATCCATATAACCGGAAAAAGCCAGATCAGCGCTACCACATATACCAGTATGTAGAGGATTACTCTGCCGGGCAATAACTTTTTTTTTGATCTCATTTGTATATCCTCCCTTTACTTCTTTTTGCCTAAAATCTTATTCTGCAGCATAGTGATAGCAAATACGACCACAAAAAATGCAAATGACATTGCCGCTGCACTGCCCATTTTACGGTTGGTAAATCCGGTCTCATAAATGTAATGTACAATTGTTCTGGTATGGGTTCCCGGTCCGCCGCCTGCCATTAAGTATGTCTGTCCGAATAGTTTGAAAGATGCAATTGTCTGGAGCATAATAACAAGTACGATCGTATCCTTTAGCATCGGAATTGTGATAGAAAACAAAACCTGTACAGCGCTGGCTCCATCAATTCCGGCAGCCTCATAAATATCGGCTGATATGTCCTGGAGCCCTGCCAGAAACAATATCATATTAAAGCCGACGGTCCACCATACTGTAGTTATCAAAACAGCCAGCCATACCAGCCATTTTGTGTTCAGCCAGTACATTTCCCCAATTCCGAGTCCGCTGGTAATCTGGGTAACCAGGCCGGTGTAGGGCTGGAAAATAAAGACCCAGAGTCCCGTAACTACGGACATGGATAAAACATAAGGTGAAAATAAGCAGACCCTGATAAATGTGGTTCCTTTCAGCTTAGAGTTAATAAACAACGCGAAGACGAAACCGAACAGCACAATTGTAGGCGTGGAGATTACCACAAAGAACAACGTATTGAATAAGGCCTGCCAGAATCCTTTGTCCTGAAATATTTTGGTGTAATTTTCTATGCCGGTAAAAGTCATGCTGCCACCCAAGGTTGCATCGTATAAACTCAAATTGATACCTTTCAAAATAGGATATAGTAAGAACCCTAAAAAGAAAATTAAAAACGGCAGAACAAAACACCACGCAATCAGATTCTCTTTCAATTTGTTTTTCTGCAACACTCTTTTTTCTGAAGTGTTCATACAATGCCCCCTAAATTTCCCGGCAAAACTTTTATTTGCCTGTTTTATTTTTATGCTGCTGCAGTAATTACTTACCGCAGCAGCTCATATGAGTCTTACTCATTATAAGAATCTAAGATTTCCTGGAACTGATTCTGCATGTTGCTCATCGTTGTGTCAATGTCTTGTTCACCTGCAATCATGGCTGCCAGTTCACGGTAAGTCATTTCCGTAAGACCTGCAACACCACAAACCTGTGGAAAGAATTTCGCATAATTAGCAGAGTCCGCATAGTTCTCTCTGAAAGGAAGTGACTTAAATTCTTCAGACAACATTACGGAAATTTTGCTTGGAATATGACCGGATTGTGCCCATTTTCCTGTATTATCGGTGATCCATTTCATAAATTCCATTCCGGCAGTCTTTTCTTCTTCCGTGATATTTGTATTCTTAGGAAGTACAAGGGTATGAGAGTCCGCATAAACCGATTGGGTTGTCCCAAGCTGTGGGAATGCCATGGAAACAAAGTTCAGTCCGTTTGTTCCGGTGAAGGTCGGAATTGCCCAGTCCCCATTGATTGTTGCAACCGCAATATTTCCGGTGAAAAGTTCAGCGCCGTTTTTCTGGTTCTTCGGCCAGATTTCACTGTCAACCATCTTCATCACGGTATCCAGAGCCTTCTTATTCGCATCGCTGTCCAGTGTTGCGGTCTTGCCTTGCGCATCACATACATCGCCGCCGAACTGTGTGAGAAATGTGTACCAGAGATACATCGGCAGGCCATTCATGGAAGTTCCTGATAACGGCATTTTTCCGCTCTCATCTTTTACTTTATTAAAGAATTCGAAAAATGCGTCTTCTCCTTCCGGCACCTTCACTGTCCCGTCACTTTCAAGCAGTCCCATCTTCTGGAATTCATCCGTATTGAAATGCATCAGCAGGAGGTGCGTATCAATCGGCATACAGTAGTACTTTTTGTCCACCTGGGATGCCTGCTGAAGTCTTTTTGTAAAGTCCGCCCATTCAACCCCCGCTGCCGAACCTAAATCATTCAAAGGCTCCAGCAAATCATCGACTACATATTCTTTGATTCTGGTGATATGATTAATTGCAACGGTCGGTGCAGAATTTGATGTCATTGCAGCCAGCAGTTTTGTATAGTACTCTTCTGATTTAATAATCATAAACTCAACTTCTGTCGTTTGGCTCTGTGCATTGAATTCATCAACAAGAGATGTCATGATATCTCCGTCGCCGCCGGAAAAAGGCGCCCAAAACGTAATTTTCGTTTTTTCTCCGGCGGGTGTTCCGTTTTTACTTTGAGCTTCACCCGGATTGGATTCCGAATTTGTTTCCGGCTTGGATGTCTGCCCGCTGTTTCCCCCGCAGGCAGCCAGTGACAATGTCATAAAGCTAACCATAGCGACCGCCAATACTTTTTTACATAATTTTTTTACTTTCATTTGTTTTCCTCCTTCTCTCTTGAAACATTTTTTCCATGAAAGGTTTACCTTTCCATATCCCCCCTGATATGGCGAAAGACCCGTCACAGACAGGTCTTTCATGATTTTCCTGGAACTGTCTCACTTGATGGTATTAGCATAACATCCGTTACGTTTTCTGTAAATTTGACAGTTCTAAGAAAAGTGTCATTACTTAAACTAATTATTAACTAAAGTACGAACATACTCTCCAGGACTCACTCCGGTATATTTTTTAAATACTTTTGTAAAATATTTCACATCCGGGAAGCCGCTCTCTTCTGCTATCTCATATATTTTTAAGCTCCCTTTCTGCAAAAGCCGCTTTGCCACATCAATGCGGATCTGCGCCCGGTATGTGGTATATTTGATTCCCAGTTCCTTCATAAACAGCGAGCTCAAATATTCCGGCGTTACGTTCATTTTCTGCGCCATCTCTTCCAGCGGCAGTTCATTCCTGTACTCTTTCTCCATCACCTGAAGGACCTTATTGATAATCGGGTGATTTCCTGATTTCAGGTTCTTGGAGTATTGCTCATACTGGCGAAGTAAGTTCATAATAATTTTATGATATTTTTCAAGAAACAGGCTGTCTTTGACCCACTCCAGAATATTCAGATTGCTGATATTCTCATACAGGCCGTAACTGGCCTTTCGTATCGCATATAAAATTGCTGCAGTCAGACAGATCTGGGCTTCTCTCACATCTGCATAGGAGTATAGGTTTTTCTGCAAATACTCCAGAAAACTGAACAGAAGGTCTTCAATCTCGTCTATCTTTCTTTCATTGATGCAGTTAATAATACCCCGTTCCAATTCAGAAGGATAGGAAAATTTATGTGTAACCACATTTGCTATCCGCTGCTCCGTAATGACGGCCGGTTTACAGTCAGATAAATTCCAGTTGCTGATATCCTGCAGTTTCTTACGGTATTCCCGTATTTCTTTGACATCCGGCAGATAGCTTCCGGCAAAAACTATATATGGATTGATTTGTTCGCGGCATATTGGCACAGCTCCATCAATTACAGATAACTTGTCCGGTTCAATTTCCCGTATAAGTACATAGTTTTCTTTATTTCCGTTTTCTCTGCAGGCATAGACCTTGTATTCAGGCAGCATATCCCTGATTTTCTTAAGGATAGCGTCATAATCCGACTGGACGATCCTGTTTTCTCCACGAATCAGTAAAAGGTAATTGTTTGCTGTATCCGCAAACCGTTTTATCAGCTCTTTCTCAAATTTCGAACCTGAAAAGCCGGGCATAAACAGCGCATTTTCCAGAATGGCATTGGTATCCAGGAAAGAGGTCTGAATTTTAAGCGACTCTTCCTCTACCGCCGCTTTTACTTTTTTTAACGCTTCTTCCAGCAGTTCCCGGTTGATGGGCTTCAGCAGATAGTCCATACTGCCAAGGGCAATAGCCTCTCTGGCATATTGAAATTCTGCATATCCGCTTAGTATAATATATTGGCTTTGGATTTTCAGCTCCTGCAGCTTCTTCATCATCTCCAGACCGGTCATACCTCCCATTCGAATATCCGTTATAATGATATCCGGCTTTATTTCCTGCGCCAGTTCAATCCCTTTTTCTCCGCTCCTGGCTTTGCCGGCCACCTCATACCCTCCGGAAATCTCCTCTATCAGACTTGCTATGCCGTTTAATGTCTTCAGTTCATCCTCCACTATCAATATTTTCATCTTTTACCTCCTGTGTCTTATCCTCACGTCGCTTAGGTATTATCGTCTTAATAACTGTTCCCTCTCCAGGCTTACTGTTTACATGGACCTCGTGATCTTTGCCATAGTACAAATCCAGACGGGCAAGTACATTCAAAACACCGATAGAATTCCCCGGATTCTTTCGCTGATTAAATATCAGATCAATTTGTTCTTCCGTCATTCCCTGCCCATTGTCACTCACTATAAAATACATGTGGTCCTTATCCTGTTCACCAATCTGAATCTTAATCAGTCCTCCATAATCCACATCCGCAACTCCATGAAATACCGCATTCTCAATAAAAGGCTGAAAGATCATTTTATAAATCAAATAACCTTTTACGGATTCCTGGCATTCAATTACATACTCAAAATTATCCAGGAAACGTACTTTTTGAAGATAGAGATACTGCTCCAGATAGGCCAGTTCTTCTTCTATCGTAACTGTCTTATTACTCTTTTGAATCTGATATCTCAATATCTGCGCAAACTTGCCCAGCATATTGCTGATTTCTTTCTGATCATTTTCAATTGCCAGCCAATTTATGGAATCCAATGTATTATAAATAAAATGCGGGTTAATCTGGGCTTCCAGGGCACGGAGCTCGGCTTCCTTTTCCCGCTGCCCGGATTCCCGTATTGTCATCATCTGATCATTGACGGTTTCCATCATGATATTAAAATGTCTGGCAATCAGGCTGATTTCGTTCTTTTCCCCTTTATGAATACCGACCTTTGCATTTAATTTTCCGCCCTGCACCTTATTCATGGCAACAACGATATCTGATATGTATTTTGACATTCTTTTAGAAACATAAAAAATCAGAACCAAAACCATCAGAGCCAGTGCAAGCGAAAAAATCATGACCATGCGCTGAATTTCATACAGACGATAATAAATATAAGACTCATCCAGCACACTAATCATCCGCCATCCGGTTGACGGAACTTCTTCCGTCAATACCATGTCTGTAGTTTGGGGACTATGAATGCCGTACTCATCATAATATTCATCAATATTCATTTCCAACAGCTTTTTATTATAGTGTGAAATAATCTTTCCTTCCTGATCCACAATCATGACATAATTAATCTTCTTATCATCATTAATCTGGGCATTCTCACAGATATCTGCCAGCACATTTTCTTCAATGCTGACAATTCCCGTTCCTACCTGCCGGTTCACATACCATTCAATAACTTGTTTCCCATAAGAAAATACATAAAATTCTCTTGTACCTTTCCTGTCCATATATGCTGTAGAGACCCATTCACCCTTAAGTCCCTGATTGTCCTCAAAAATCCTGCTTTCGAAATAATCCTGATGAAGCTTGGAGATTTTAGGATATAAAAGCTCCAGTTCCTGCCTGTCATAGCCATATTGGATCCCTGAAGCTGTCATGACTGATATGCTTCTCACTTCGGAACGATAAGTCAGAAACTCTTTCATAAAGCTGTCCAAATTCGATTTCACTTTCCATTCATTCCTAGAGTTCATTGTATTCAGGGCATCTACAGCAAGTATAAAGTCTGTATTTCTGAATAGCTCGTCAATGGCATTTTTATAGCTTCCTAAGGATGCCTCCAGATTCAGTGCCGTCTGTTTCAGGGAATTTTGATAAGACTCCTTAATTCTCTTCTCCATAAACTGTTTCATATAGGCACTGCTGATTCCTTGTACAATCAACATCTGAAAGAGAAACACACCCACAAATACTATCGTGAGCTGTCGCGCAAATGTCTGTTTTCTCCAAATCCATATCAGTTTTTTCATATGATATCCTCTCCGTCGTATTTTGGTCAAAATCTTGCATCTGTTGCTTCGGCCAGTTCTTCAATCTGTCTCTCAGAATTGATCCGTTTCTCAATGATTGCAGATTTCCTGGAAGAAAGATGCCAAACGCTGCTGTTCTTACCCAAATTCATCCATATGTACCTCCCGTGTCGTATATCAATATGCAATTATACACAAACAATCTACTTGTACTATAAATCTACCATATGGATTTAAATGAAACAAGTATATATAATGATATTATTTTTGTAACATTTTAACATAAAATTCACAAGACTCCTTCTCATAGAATTTTACAAAGGAAAGATATATAAAACCCAAGGTATCAGAATTTGAGATTCTAATGCCTTGGGTTTTCTCTCTTGGGAAATTAAGTTTGTATCTCTGACCGGCTTGTAATGATATAATTAAAAAATAAAAAATTATTGTGACAAATCTGGCTTGATAAGTGTATTATTGATGAAAGCTTTCAAAATACAGGAGGTGGTTTTGTTGGAGCACGATATTTTTCTTGTGCTTGCAGAAAAGTATAAAGATACCGTGTTTCGAATAGCATTAAGTTATTTAGGCAACACATATGATGCAGATGATATAGTACAGGATGTCTTTATGAAATTATATATAACAAATAAACAATTCGCAAGTGATGACCATGCCAGATACTGGCTGATACGGGTAACTATTAATACCTGTAAAAATCTATTAAAAAGTTCCTGGAAAACCAGGAATATCACACTTGAGGATATCTCTGTAACAACTGCTTTTGAGCAAAAAGAACAGGAAGACCTGTATGAGGCAGTCATGGGATTACCGGAAAAGTACCGTACCGTTTTATATTTATATTATTATGAAGATTTTTCAGTCAAAGAAATCGCCAAGATGCTGAAAATAAAAGTATCCGCTGTTACTACCAGGCTTTCTCGTGCAAGAGACCAATTAAAGGAGGTTTGGAAAAATGAATGACAAAGATTTTTATAAAGCCGCTTTTTCACAATTACATACCACAAAAAGCTTTAATTTGGAGGATTATAAAAAAATGAAAATCAAACAAAAACGCATCAATAAAATAGTAGCCGCTGCAGCCGCTGCCTGCATTATTTTGATTACTTCTTCATCCGTATATGCATCAAATATGTTTGGTCTGAAAGATATGCTTATCGGAAATATAAACACCACCACTGCTGACGGCAATGTCAGCCGGAATAATAGTTCTGATGTAAATAACAAGCCTCAGAATAATATTTCAGAATCCATGGATGACAATGCTGCTTCAGAAAACAGTGTAACTGAGGAGCCATTGGCTTCCCCGTATGAATACATTTCACTCCAGGGTTTTGCTGATACCAATGAAAGTAAAGCCGTAGCCGAATGGACCAATTTCCGCGAAAACTATGACCGGGACGGAGCCCTTCTGGCACAGGTAGGCAACGGCCCGACTGGTCTGGATTCCAAATATGATCTGTATTTGGTATATACTCAGGAAATGGCAGATAAACTTGATGAAATTGTAAAGAAATATAATCTTTCTCTTCACAGTTCAATAATAGATATTACGAATACCGACGAACTGATTCAAAAGGCCGGTTCCGGTAATTTCTTAGGCACGGCAAATACTGCCTACAGTACCTACATGTACGAGGACGGCACCTTTCATTTCGATGGGTGTGCCAATTTAGATAACGGCCTGAAAATTGATTATCAGTTCATGAATTGCAGGAAAGGAGCCTTTACCGATACAATCTTAAATATTGGCAGTATAAAGGATTATGAGGAATGGAGCTATACAACAACCGGCGGTATAACCGTTAATCTGGCTATCAGCCCTGGTAAAGCCTTGATAATCGCTGATTTAGGTGATTCCTTTATCACAATTAATGTATTGGCAGGAACTGAACATGGATTTCTTGATGATAATGGCAAGATCACATCTTCCGATTTGGAATCTTTTTCAAATACTTTTGACTTTTCATTAATAAAATAGTCTTAATTTCTAAAATCCATTAAAACCATCTTCTTACCGGAGACCGACAGTAACATATCATTACTGTCGGTCTCCCATATGTGATGTTTCTTATGCATTTATCATACTTGTCCATTACTTCTGCCCTAAAATAACTTCCGAGCCCGATAGATATTACTTCTTTTAAGCCTTGATATGATATTCTTTCTTAAACCTTTGTTTTTCTTCATACATCTGCTTATCTGCCTTTTCAATTATCTGCTCTAAATCTATATCCATGCCGGAGCAATAATATAATAACCCATGACTTGCCATAATGTTATAGGGAAATTCTCCCTGCAGATTTCTATTGTCAAACTCATTTTTAATCCCCGCCCACATATTTTCTGCCTGGGATCTGTTCCTATTCCTGAATACAATGATAAACTCATCGCCACCCATGCGGAAAAATATATCTTCCGCATTCAGTTTATTTTTAATTATATCACATAGGGTTAGAATATAACGGTCCCCTTCGCCGTGACCAAAGGTATCATTTACATACTTCAAATTATTGATATCCAGAAAGCAGAGTACAAATTCCAGAAAATCTTCTTTGGTTTCCTCCAGCAGCTCTTCCAGTTTTTGAAAGCCCATTCTTCTGTTCAGAATTCCGGTTAAGGAATCCATCGAAGCATACTGGGACAGTTCTTCCTCCGCTCTTCTGATTTCCGTTATATCCATAATCCCCGTTAAAATACACTTTTCGCCATGATAGTCAATTAATTCATAATTTGCGGTAACCCACATCCGCCTGCCATTAAAATCATACTCTACAATCCGGTTTAATGTACTGGTATGCTCCTTCAATTCTTCCTGGAGGGCCAGTCTGCTGTCATTCTTAATATAACAGTCAAATCCGTTAAATTTATCAAAGCTCTCTGCATTAATTCCCATCAGGCTGCATGCCCTTTTATTTGCTTCGATAATCTTTCCGTCCTCCAGTCTTGTAATAAATACAGGATAAGGATTTACATAGAAAAGTTTTTTAAAATTCTCTTCATTTTCCGTTAATTTCTTTCGATAAAAAAACTCCGTCATCCTGTGACGGTAAAAGATAAAGCCTAGTAAAAATGCGGCACCTGCCAGCACCGTAGCATTTACCAGTTTTGCAAGGAACAGATTTGTGTCCCTGCAAAGAATAGCAAGACCTATAAGGAAAATCACATGATTCACGCCGAATGCAAAAAGCATGAAAGAAGGTTTTAAGGTAAAGGCAACCGCCGCAATCAGTGCCAGTATGATATAGGAATAAATATTTCCGGTATATCTTTGACTGTTAACAGAAGAAATTGCCCCAAAAAGAATGTACAGAAATACATATATCTTAGCAGCATTATATATGATGCGGTAATTCTTCTCTCTCTTACCGGCCACCCGATTGTAGAAAATTAAGAATGCAGCCGAAGCAACTACACTGATTATGTGCATTACGATAAGAGTTACACTATAAATCCCGCCGGCACCATTATTTACAATTGACCAATCCATATAGGCCCAAAAAACTGACAGGAAAATATCAGCCAGAGAGATCAGGCGGATTCTGCTTAGAACCAGCAGGCTGTTATACTTTTCGAACTCTTTTTGTTCTATGCCGGAGCGACTTATTAAAAGTTTTAATCCTTCCTTCATCCATTCCATAGGGTTGTTCCTTACATAATATTTTTGTTCCTAATATAAGAAAGAGTCTGGCTTGCCAGACTCTGGCGCTGACGCGCTGTCACTTTAGTGACAATATACCTTAGCGCGTCATGTGCCTCCTGCCCGGAGGGCTTTTTATGCAATAGGACGTATTTTCCTATTGCATAAGAAAGAGTCTGGCTTGCCAGACTCTGCGCTGACGCGCTGTCACTTTAGTGACAATATACCTTAGTGCGTCATGTGCCTCCTGCCCGGAGGGCTTTTTATGCAATAGGACGTATTTTCCTATTGCATAAGAAAAGCATTCCCGACATCCGGGAATGCTGATGAAACACTATTATATTATAGCAAATTACAGGTTGGGAAGCAAGAATATTTTGCTTATGAATGCATTAACACCTTGCATTTTAAACAACTCCCCAGGAAGCCGCTTCTTTTCTTTCCGATACAAATCTCTTATAGATGCCTTCTTCCTTTATCAGGTCTTCATGTTTCCCCTTCTGAACAATACGTCCGTCATCAACTACCAGTATCTGGTCGGCGTGGCGAACCGTTTTTAACCGGTGGGCAATCATGATAATTGTCTTATCCTTGGTCAGTTCTTCAAATGCTTTCTGTAAATGGTCTTCGTTTTCCGGATCCACGTTAGCCGTGGCCTCATCAAAAATAATAATGGGCGCATCCTTTAAAATCGCTCTTGCGATGGATATTCTCTGTTTTTCCCCTCCGGAAAGGGAGAAGCCCTTTTCTCCGATTACCGTATCATAATCCTTTGGAAGGGAAAGGATAAACTCATGGCAGCAGGCCTTCTTTGCCGCTTCTACGACTTCCTGTCTGGTCGCCTTGGGATTGCCGAACCGGATATTGTTTTCAATGGTGTCATGAAACAGATAGACGTTTTGAAAAACCATACTTATCTGGTTCATAAGAGCTTCCAAGGTATAATCCCGTATATCCGTCCCTCCGATTAAGATTCTCCCTTTATCCACATCCCAGAATCGTCCAATCAGGTTACAGATCGTTGTCTTTCCGGAACCGCTCGGCCCAATAATTGCATTCATGGTCTTATCTTTCATCTTCACACTGATATCTTTTAAAATCTGGCGCTGTTCATAGGAAAAATCAACATGCTCCAGAACAATATCATGAGACTGCGGTGACAGGTCTTTTCCCCTTTCGTCCATTACCGGGGTATCATCCATCTGATTGGCCTGCTCAATGGAACTGCCGCAGACACGTAGAATTGCAATTCCATGTCCGGCTGACTCGATCTGCTCAAAGATGATAAAAGAAATTACAATAAACATCAGTGCATAGGTAAGCTCCATAGTGCCGTTAAGATAAAAAAACAGTGCAGCTGCCATCATAATAACACTAAAAATTCTTAATACGGATTCCTGCAGGATTGTATATGGTGTTAATAATTGTTCCATTCCGAGATTCGTACTTCTGCTTTTATCAATGGCCCGGTCAATTTTTTTATCATCCAGCTTCGTTAGATTAAAGGATTTTACAATACCGATCCCCTGGATCGTTTCCAGTACATTTTCCACCAGTTCGGCCTGGGCCAGCTGTCTTTTCGGAGCGGTATTTCTTGATTTTTTCTCCATGGATGAGGTTACCGCCATAAACAGCACAACTCCTGTCACTGCAATCAATCCCATTCTCCAGTCAAAAATAAGCATATAGACCGTAAATACAAGCGTCGTGATAAATCCGCTTAAAGTCAGAACCATAACCATAGGCGCGGTCATCTCAACATCGGCAAGAACAGTAGTACAGATACCCGTAATATTGCCAAGACTGCTTTGATTAAAAAAGCCCATTGGAATCAGCTTCATTTTATTGCCGATATAGATCCTTTTATTGGCTGCCATAAAATACCCGGCATGGGTCTGCTGCAGTTGTGAAAAATAATTTGTCACAATCTTACCCGCAATACTGAGGATCATCAGCGCCAGAACATACCAGACTGTTTTTTTATCAGCAGCACCCGCTGCCAGCGCTTTTACCGTCAAAAAGATTGCACCGATCTGCAGCATGTGAAATATGGCATATATAAATCCGACCAAAACCGATTTTTTAATATTATTCTGCTCTTTCCCGGCAAACTGCCATATCTTTTTAAATATCTCTATCATGCCTGTTCACCATCCTTTACTCCTATATGGGCTTCCCACATCTTTTGATATAAAGCCGATTCTGCAAGTAACTTAGCATGTGTCCCCCTTGCAGTGATTTTTCCCTGATCCACAAGCAGAATCTGGTCTGCACCTGTTATGGTGGACAGGCGGTGCGCTATCATAATCAGCGTTTTTCCCTGTACCAGCTTAGAAATTGCTTTCTGAATGATTGCTTCATTCTCCGGATCGATGTATGCGGTGGCTTCATCTAAAATTATGATGGGCGCATCCTTTAACATGGCTCTTGCAATGGTGATCCTTTGCCTCTCACCCCCGGATAAATGTGCTCCCGCCCCGCCTACTCTCGTATCATATCCATGCTCCAGTTTTCGGATGAACGCGTCACAGCCTGCCCTTTCCGCCACTTCCTCTACTTCTTTATCGGTTGCATTTTCTCTTCCCATGAGGATATTTTCACGAATGGTATCATCGAACAGGAAATTATCCTGGGAAACATAAGCAATACAATCGGATATCTGGGCAAGGGGAATCTGTCTGATATTTTTTTCTCCAATACGAATACTGCCCTTTTCCACATCCCAGAAGCCGGCAATTAATTTTGCGATCGTCGATTTTCCGCTTCCGCTTGGACCGACAAAAGCATTCACTGTCCCCTGCCGGATGGCCAAACTGACATCGTTTAATACGCTTTCCCGCTCTTCCTCATAAGAAAAAGAAACGTGCTCCATTTCAATATCCATTTCCCGAAGCTTCACATACTCCTTGGGATGGTGCTGTTCTTTTGCATTTAATATAGTCTCTATGGATTCTATAATAGTTCCTGTCTGCGCAAGGGAATCTACAAAGTTGGAAGCGGCTAAAATGGGACCTACAATACCCATAGACAGGATCATAACCATTATAAATGCAGAAGAGGATATGCTTCCGTTGATATAAAATACCAATCCAAGAGGCAACACGCCAACTAAGACCGCCGGGCAAATGTTCCTGTAGCAGGCCATCCCAAACTGTGCACTTTTCATCCAGTTATAAAAAAAACCGGCATTTGCATTAACCGCATCCACATATCCGGTATACGCCTCTTTTCCCTGATTGAATGCCTTGATTACTTCGATTCCATTGACATATTCTACAATAGAATCATTCATATTTTTACCTATCCGTACGGATTCCTGATATTTTTGGGGATAAGTCTTCATGGTCGTCATCATAAAAATCATACCTGCCGGCAAGGTTGCAAGAGAAATCAGCGCAAGCCGCCAGTCAATGCAAAAAAGAGCAATTATCAGCACCAACGGGGCCAGGATATTGGAAGTCATTTCCGGAAGCAAATGAGCCAGTGTCGTCTCCATACTTTCAATCTGATCTACCAGAATACTCTTCCACCTTCCTATTGACTGTTCCTGCAGTGTCCCCATGGAGAGACAGGATAACTTATGTATACATTTATTTCTTACTTCTGCTAACACGGCAAACGTCCCAATATGTGACTGGGATGTTGAAACAGCTAAAAGCAATACTTTCCCGATACTTCCTGCCAGTGCTAAAATAAGCCATGGTATATAGTTACTCCTGTCTGCCGTGCCGGCAAGAAGCATAATTATGATTTTCCCGGCACAAAAGTACGGAATAAATCCACCTGCAACACCAAAGACAGCCAATAAAACCGACACCTTCAGCCTTCTATGCTGAGACTCTGCCAATCCCCATATTCTTTTCAAGGGACTCTCTTTTTTCTGTTCCATAAATCCTCCTTTAGGTTAGTTGCTGCTAACCAGTGATTTGAAAAAATTGCGGGTTTCACCCGCATATTTACATGCTCTGATCTTTCCAGTTATAGATTCTTGCAAAACCCCCATAATAAAATTCCCTGAGCTGTTTCGCATAAAGCATGCCATCCTCTCTCTTCATGTCATGACGCACTATTTCAAAAATACCGGAGAAATAGGCACTGGTTACAATATGGAGAAATTCAGGATTGATATTCCCCTTCCTGATTGCATCATCTCCCGTACAGTCCAGATACTTAACCGTGTACTCCATTTCTATCTCTACCATTTGATTCAGAAAATCTGAAAACTCCGTACCTTCAGAGCATTCCAAAAGCAGTTTAAAAACATCATAATGTTCATAAATATAGGACACTAACTGCTCCGCTTCCGCTCCGCTATACTCCAGCATGTTCCGTTTCTGATAATCCGCATCCTTTTGATGGAAGGATTCCTGTACAGTTATAAACCAGTCACTTAACTCTTCTACTACCGGAGAAACTAAGGCATGAAACAGACCTTCCTTGTTATGAAAACGGGTATAAATCGAACCGGTGCTGGTACCGGCCGCCAATGCGATTGAACGCAAAGATGCATCCTTAAAGCCTTTACTAAGGAATTCTGTTTTTGCACATTCATATACCTTCTCATAAACTCCTTCGATCTGCTTTGCCATTATTCTACTCCTTCCAAATTCAAAACAGTGTTTCATAACACTGTTTTGAATATATTACTAAATTGCCTGATTGTCAATAGTTAAATAAAAGATTTTTTATTAATTAATAATTAATTTCAGCTTTAGGTTATCGCTTGTAATCTGCCTAATGTGAGCATCCAGTATAAAAAAGACCGGAATTGCTTTTACCGGCCTCTCCCATTGATCAGTAAAATCTTTCCCTTGTACTCTCATAATGCCTCCTCGACCAGGACCTTCACCTGCTCAATATGTAGCAGAGCCTTTTTCTTTTCCAGTCCTCCGGCATATCCTGTCAGGCTTCCGTCTGCACCGACAACCCTATGACACGGTATCAGAATGGAGATGGGGTTGTGTCCGACAGCCCCGCCAACAGCCTGGGCCGACATGGAATCTAATCCTTTTGAAATTGCAATCTTTTTCGCAATCTCTCCATAGGTTGTGACATGGCCATACGGTATACTGAGAAGTATTTCCCAAACGTCTTTCTGAAAAGCCGTCCCTTTCGGTTTAAGTTCTGGGAGAGTGCTATTTCCTTTGCCTGCAAAATAATCCTCAAGCCACCTGCGAAGCTTTATAAAAATTGGGTGATTGGGATCATAGCTCCATCTCTCTTTATCGGGCGGATAATATTTTTGCCCAACGAACCAAAGCCCTGTAAGTGCATGGTTCTCTGCCGATGCTGTTATATCACCAAGGGGACTTTCTAAATTTGTATAAATCATTTATCCGACACCTCCTCTTTCGTTTTATCTCTCTTTAGCGAATTCCACAAATTTAAAGCAGCATAGGAACGCCATGGCTTCCACTCCCGGGATTTATCCAAAATCTCTTTTTCCGTCAAATTGGCAAGTGCTTTTTTCACTCCATAATCGGTATGTGGAAACGCGTCGGGCCAACTAAAGGCACGCATTCCGACATACTGAACCGTCCACGGGCCAAACCCGGGCAGTTTCAATAGTTTTTCCAACTCCGCTTCCGGATCTGCTTCTGCTGTAAAACGAAGGGAGCCGGTTTCAATTGCTTTTGCCAAAGCGAAAATAGAGCGGGCACGGGCACCGGTTATTCCCAATGGCCCCAGTTTATCTTCAATTGGATGCTCAAGACAGCAAATTACCTCCGAAGCAGGAAATGTATACCTAAGTTCTTCAAAAGGTGTAAGGATTGTCCCGCCAAAGGCATGGGCAAAGCGCATTGCAAGAGTCCGCGCCGCTTTCACTGTTATCTGCTGCCCCAATATGGCCCGAACGGATATTTCAAATGGATCGAAACATCCAGGCAGTCGAATTCCCGGTACACATAGATCCGGTGTCAATTCATTTAAAACAGAGAGCTTATTATATATTTCAACAGGATCACAGTTTAAATCAAAAAACCTTCTTATTTTTGCAAGAACCCTGGCTAAAACAGGTAATAGTAAAGAGCACATAGTTACGGAAAGGGAATTATCTTTGGGTTTGTTTGCAACCGAGATCCAGCCGCAGTATAAGTCGTTCCCATTTCGAATTGAGACAGTACGGCTGTAAATTCCGTCTTTGACCAGCTCCACACCTGGAATTGCCCGATCAGCCAAAAATTCAATTAGCTCGTCCCACGCATAGGGAGGACGGTATCCCAGTGTTAAAGTAATGGTTTCCTGATTCTCTGTGGCTTTCTCCGAGCTTCGAAAAGTACCGGGTGTTGCCCGGTAATATTCCTTAAACAAGTCATTAAATCTTCGTATACTCCCAAAGCCCGCATATAATGCCACTTTAGTAATGGACAATTCCGTATCCGCAAGTAAACATTTTGCCAGAAGAAGTCTGCGTGTCTGTAAATATTGAACCGGTGTGACACCGAACTGTGCCAAAAAAGCCCTGCGTAAATGCCTGTCTGTAATGCCCAGCATTGCAGCCAGTTCGGCAATTTTCATATCGGCAAGGCAATTCTCTTCCATAATCCGGGCTGCCTTCTGTGCTATGTTTGAAGTGCTGTCCACCAAAGACAACCCCGGTGCCAATTCTGGCCGGCAGCGACGGCATGGCCTGTACCCGGCGGCTTCGGCAGCCGGAGCACTCAGGAAAAAGGTGCAATTTTCTTCTTTCGGCAATTTTACACGGCAAATTGGGCGGCAATAAATTCCTGTGGAAGATACACCTACAAAAAAATGACCGTCAAAGCGTGAGTCGTGGGCTTTTAATGCCGCATAGTACGCTGTCTTGTCAAGGTCAACAGACTGATGTTTTTTTATCATATTAAACTCCCATCTGTGCGCCCTGGCGCACGTACAAATCAAGATGTAGAAAAAACTGCTTTTGTTTTTTCAACCTAAACTCCCATCTGTGCGCTCAGGCGCACATACAAATCAGGAGGTTGAAAAACTGTCTTTGTTTTTCAACCTGTTTTCACCTCTTATGCCTAGAATAACACTTAAAGAGGATTTTAACTAGCTGTTTTCGGACATCTGCATGAAAAATAGATAAATATTTTTCAAGTTGTATTAAACATCACCAATTGTCTATGGCAGTTATCTTATCTGTGAATAAGTATTAATAAGACGGCCGGCAATATCCGGTACTTGTTTTGAGATCTGATTTGCTTGAGCTCTTTAATCATAAGACTTTTTACACTGACTGATCTCTCAAGCCAGTATCGACTGAACTTAATCCATCTATAATTTCATTTGGAATATTTACTGAAACTAATATCCAGTATCATATTATATGATTGACACTCCTGAAAAATAGTGATAATATGAATATAAATTCATTGAATCTATATTCATACCATCATAAAGGAGAAACCTATGGGCGCTAAAATAAGGGATATGCAAAAAATTGAACGAAAATCAGAAATACTGAAACAGGCGTTAAATTTGTTCCTTACAAAAGAATATAGTACAACAACAATTGCAGATATCGCTCAGGCCTGCAACATGAGTACAGGCTTGCTTTTTAATTATTTTGACTCTAAAAAGTCTTTATATGATGAACTGCTTGAAATTAGTTTTAACAAATGCGCAGGAATTGAAGAACATCTTGATTCTGACGCTTCCCCGGAAACTACACTCTTTAACCTATGTGAATTTATTATAAACTTAATCGAAAAAAACCCAGAATCAGCAAAAATGTTCATGCTTGTAGAACGGTCCTGGAGAAAGACTGCAACTGCCGACAAAAAAACAGACCAGAAAAATTCCAGAGTTAATATTATTCAAAAGACCATTACTGCTGTAAAGTCCGGGCAGGAAGCAGGAGTCTTCCGTGAAGGAAATACGAAAGCATTGGTATATGCCTTCTGGGGTGCCATTATCGGGCTTGCGGAGGAGATTGCCTACAGTCCGAAAAAATATTATGCAGATGCGGAGTGGATTCTCAGATTATTAAAGTGAAGGAGAAGTAAAATGGAATTAAATCATAATACCGGAATGCCTGAAATGCCCAAGATACTTATGGTAAATGTGCCTTTTGCAGGACACACAAATCCAACCTTAGGTCTGGCACAGCAACTGGTTGATAAAGGATGCACCGTCACCTATATCCATGCACCGGATTGGAAAGAAAGAATAGAACAGACAGGCGCTAAGTTTGTTCCATACGATGATTTCCCCCTTAAAATAAACAAAAACTTATTGGCTTACAAAGCCTACGGAGGAGCCATACGGACAGTGAAACGGCTTGGACCTTCCCACGATGTCCTGATTTATGAGATGCTATTTTCTCCGGGAAAAACATTGGCTGATAATTTAGGAATTCCCTCCATACGGCTGTTTTCAACATTTGCTCTCAATCTCTCTATTTTAAAAGAATATTCAAAAAGCGGCGGAATGCATTTTACCAGTTTTGGGAGTATACCGTTATTGTATAAAGCTGTTTCCCGCTTTCTGTGCAGAAAACTCGGACTGAAATCGGATGATATATTTAAAGAAATCACAGAGAATGGTCCTGAGCTGAATTACGTATATACTACCAAAGATTTTCAGATAAACAGTACAATATTTCAGGAAAAAAATTACAAATTTATCGGGGCATCTATTTGGAAACGGGATTCTGTAGTTGAAATACCTTTTGAAAAGATGAAAAAGCCACTCATTTATATTTCCCTTGGCACCCTGCTTAATAATTCCTTAAGCTTTTATAAAAAGTGTATTCAGGCATTTTCTGGTGACAACGTATCTGTTATCATGTCTGTCGGTACTAAAATTGATATTAAAAAGCTGGGTAAAATCCCTGGGAATTTTTATATTTATCGGTTTGTCCCTCAACTTGATGTTTTAAGTCAGGCAGATTTATTCATAACCCATGGAGGGATGAATAGTGTAAACGAAGCTTTGTACTATAGTGTTCCCATGATTGTTGTACCTATGGGAAATGACCAGCCGACGGTTGCCGGAAGAGTTGAGGAACTTAAACTTGGTTTAGTTCTTGATAAAAAAAATATTTCGGCCGAAAAGCTTCTCAATGCATTTAATAAAATCCACGCTGAAAAACAATATCTGGAGAATGCTCATAAAATGAAGGAGGCAATGGTTCAAGCCGGAGGAAATCAAAAGGCGGCATCTGACATTATAAATTACATTACAGTCCGAAATTTTAAAAATAAAATGACTTAATAAATCCGCTATCAGGGTATATCACAATACCAAAAGCGGAGGCGGAAAAAACTACGGATATCAGCAAACAAACAGCCGGATATAAATTCTTTATTCTCCGGATACATTACCGTCAAGATATCCGTACTGCGTTTTATTATTCTCCAACCTAAGCAATCAGGCAAGGTACTGATATACGGCCCCGCTCATTTAAGCTGCTGGTTATTCCGGAAAAAATCCTTCCAGGGGTCATTACCGCCGATTCTTCGGAGTGCCTCCGCCATATTGATACCGTCGGGAGCCACCGTATCAAGTTCTTCCCAGGCGATGGGCATGGATATCCTGGCCCCTTTTCTCGCCCGAATGGAATAAGGGGCAACGCTGGTAGCACCTCTGCCGTTTCGGATCCAGTCGATGAATATCTTATTGGTACGCTTGGCTTTTCTAACATTGCTTGTGTAGCGGTCAGGCCACTTCTTCTCCATAACTTCTGCAACAGACCTTGAAAAATCGTGAACCGCATCCCAGGCAATGGCTGGTTTTAAGGGTACGACCACATGGTAGCCTTTGCCGCCGCTGGTCTTGAGATAAGATTTCAACGAGAGTTCCAAGAGAATACTTTTCATATCCCGCACCCCCTGGCGCACCGTACCAGGGTCCATTCCCTCATCCGGGTCCAGATCAAATACCAGCATATCAGGCTTTTCAAGTTCATCCACACGGCTACCCCAGGTATGAAACTCCAGGGTTCCCATTTGTGCTTCGGATATAAGCCCTGATATATTCTCAATATAGAAGTATTCATCTGTTTCCCCGCCGTCGCCGGAAACAGGAATTGTAACGATTCCTTTGCTGTTTGGACCGGGATGCTTCTTATAGAAGCAGGTCTGTGATACGCCCTTTGGGCAGCGTACAATGCTTAAGACCCTGTTGCTCACATACGGCAGCATGCGTTCCGATACTTCCTTGTAATACCGGATCACATCCGCTTTTGTAATTTGAGGGTCTTCAAATATCACCTTGTCCGGGTTGGTAATCTTTATACCTTCGATCATAATACTGTTAACGTTTGTTTCCATTGGTCTCTCCGCTTCTTCGGCAGATGATTGGTTCTGTGGTTCCTCATCCGCTTTTTCTAACTTTATTTCCCTGGGCTCCTTATCCGTTCGCAGCCCCTTAAAGCTTGCCTGCCTTAACAGATCTTCTCTGGTCCACTCTGCAAATTTAATTTCCGCCACCAGTTCCGGTAGAAGCCAGGTGATCTTCTCATTCGACTTAGGGTTAGGTGCGGTTTTGAAAGAGGGCTCCATCCGTTTTATACTTTCAAATTTTTTCTCAAGCTCTTTCATGTCTTGTTCACTTAAGCCAGTTCCGGCACGTCCGGCATAGACTAATTCCTCACCCTCATAGACGCCAAGGAGAAGGGAACTTACCCCTCTCGTTTTTTTATCGGAAAGGGTATATCCTCCAATGACAAATTCCTGCCTTTTATCGCATTTCAGTTTGATCCAGTCACCGTTTCTTGTTCCGCTGTAAATGGAATCGGCTTTCTTACCTACTATCCCTTCCATACCCGCCTCACAGGCTACAGCGAAACTTTCTTTTCCGTTACCTTTGACATGCCGGCTGAAGTAGATGCTTTTGGGGGCATCCTTCATCAAAGCTTCCAGTGTTTCTTTCCTTTCAATCAGCCGATGTTCTCTAAGATCCACGCCATCCAGTGCAAGGAGATCAAAGACGATATAGGTCAGGTTTTTAGTCTTAGGATTTTTCATATAGTTTTGCAGAGCCTGAAAATCCGTCTTGCCCGAGGCGTCAGTGATTGCCATTTCCCCGTCCAGAATCATCGCCCTTCCACCGGCAAATTCGATGAGGGAATAGGCGATATCCCGAAACCGCCTGGTATAATCATTGCCGTTCCTGGTTATAAGCCGGACACTGTTTCCTTCAATAAAGCTAAGTATCCGGTAGCCGTCATATTTCATCTCATAGAGCCAATCCTCATCCTCGGGAACCGTTCTTACTAATTTGGCAAGCTGCACGTCGGCCCTGGCAAAAGGGTTCTTCGTGATCTTTTCGTCTTCCCCTTTTTCAATTTCCGCCATTGTACGCCCGGTTCGGATGCTGGTATTAAATTCGGAAATCCCATGGTCTGTTTTGACATACTGGTCTTTTTCTTTCAACAAAAGCCAATTATCCTTGGTCTCGCCCGCTTTTGCTTTCAACCGCACCAGAGCCCACTTTCCCTTTAGTCTTCTCCCTTTCAGAACAAACTTAAGCATACCATCCCGAAGCCCGTCCTCCACATTTCCATAGGGTTCCCAGTATCCTTCATCCCAAAGCATGATTACTCCGCCGCCGTATTCCCCTTTGGGAATCGTTCCCTCAAAGTTCCTGTATTCCAGGGGATGCTCTTCCACATGTACGGCGAGCCTCTTGTCACGGGTATCATAGGAAGGGCCCTTAGGCACTGCCCAGCTGAGTAAAACTCCTTCCCATTCTAAGCGAAGATCGTAGTGATCTTTACGTGCCATGTGGTGCTGGACAACAAACCTCAAACCCTCTTCGGCAATTTCTGTTATGCCTTCCGGTTCAAAGGTTCTGTCAAAATTTCTTTTCTGATTGTATTGGTTAAGCTTTTCAGTCATAAAATCACGCCGGTTCCTTCTCTTTTTTGGCCTTTTCGACGCTGGCTTTCAGGGCCTCCATGAGGTCAATGACTTTACCTTCATTCTCAGACTCCGGAGCGACAACCTCCTTGCCCGATATTTTGGTCTCGATGAGTGCGCGGAGCTTGATCTGGTACTCATCTTTATATTTCGCAGGATCAAAGGGCGTGTCCATGGAATTAATCAGAACCTTTGCCATATTAAGTTCCTGCTCGGCTACTTCGGGTTTCGTATACTGTTTTTGAAGTTCTTTGATGTCATCGGCGTAGAACATGGTGGAAATCAGGATGCCGTCCTCCCGCGGGATGATCGCCATCAGCGTGTCCTTCGTGCCCATAACAGTTTTGCCTATGGCTATCTTCTGTTCGGCCATCAGCGCAGCACGAAGCAGTTCAAAAGCCTTTTCACCTCCCGCCTCGGGTGCGGCCTGATAGGTCTTATCATAATAGACGGGAGAAATCTGGTTCAATTGGGCGAAATGCAGAATCTGAATGGATTTTTCTTTTTCCGTCTTGATCTTTTCGATCTCGCCGTCTGTGATGACAACATATTTGTCATCATCATACTCGTATCCCTTTACAATGTCTTCCGACTTGATCTCCTTGCCACAGTGGGCGCAGGTCTTCTTGTACCGGATGCGGCTATTGTCTTCCTTATGCAACTGATTGAAATGAATGTCATTATCCTGCGTGGCTACATACATTGCGATGGGGATCGCGACCATGCCGAAAGTTATGACCGATTTACGCGATATCATTGTGCAAACACCTCCGGGATTATTGTTTCCAATTTAATTATTAGTATTCGGTATAGATTTTATAATATTTTAATAGTTTTATACGCTATCATAAGTACGGCTGCCCTTTGATTCGAATAATGCCAGATCAAAGGGCAGCCAAAAACTATTTCTATAATTGTTTCATCCAAATGTATCATGCAGCAGGAGTAAAATTTCCTGACTTAAAGTTTATTATTGGGTAGCAAGAAGACTCTTTCTTCTGAGGTGGGAGATGAATTGCTGTCTCTGCAAAGACACTCCCTTGACTCTCTATACATCCCTCTACCCTTACTTAACAACATAGAAGAACTTATGTTCGGAATATTTGGTTGTGCATTTTGCCTGTACATGGTATAATATACCTGTAGGAGCGGAGGTGAAACAGGATGAAAATATCGTTTCAATATAGGTTGAAGCTGTCAGCTGAAACACTGGCTGTCATTGAGGAATTAAGCTTTCATACAACGAAACTGTACAATACCGTTAACTATGACCTTCATGAACATGGCTTTCAGTGCTATGTTGATATGAACCGAAGTTATGCAGATAACTGGCATAAGAAATTTTTACACAGCCATAATTACCAGCAACTGCTTAAGGTTCTTGAAAAGAACTGGAAGTCCTATTTCCAATCGCTGGCGGATTATAAAGAAAATCCGTCAAAGTATAAAGGTATTCCGCAGCCTCCAAAGTATAAGAACACAGATGACAGGAAGAACGAAGTAATATTCACAAACCTGGCCGTAAGAAGGAAGGAGGATACTCTGCTACTGTCATTAAGTAAAGCCATGCAGGAGAAATTCAAGGTGGACAGTCTTAAATTTGCACTCCCAAAGAAAGTGCAGAGCCTGACGGATTTTAACCGCCTGCAGCAGGTCAGACTTACTTATG
>JAEWAK010000023.1 GCA_023391695.1 Bacillota bacterium | reverse complement strand
CATAAGTAAGTCTGACCTGCTGCAGGCGGTTAAAATCCGTCAGGCTCTGCACTTTCTTTGGGAGTGCAAATTTAAGACTGTCCACCTTGAATTTCTCCTGCATGGCTTTACTTAATGACAGTAGCAGCGTATCCTCCTTCCTTCTTACGGCCAGGTTTGTAAATATTACTTCGTTCTTCCTGTCCTCTGTGTTCTGTGTTCTTATACTTTGGAGGCTGTGGAATACCTTTATATTTTGACGGATTTTCTTTATAATCCTTCAGCAATTGGAAATAGGACTTCCAGTTCTTTTCAAGAACCTTAAGCAGCTGCTGGTAATTATGGCTGTGTAAAAATGTCTTATGCCAGTTATCTGCATAACTTCGGTTCATATCAACATAGCACTGAAAACCATGTTCATGAAGGTCATAGTTAACTGTATTGTACAGTTTGGTTGTATGAAAGCTTAATTCCTCAATGACAGCCAGTGTTTTGGCTGACAGCTTCAGCCTATATTGAAACGATATTTTCATCCTGTTGCACCTCCGCTCCTACAGGTATATTATACCATGTACAGACAAAATGCACAACCAAATATTTCGAACGTAAGTTCTTTTGTATTGTTAAGTAAGAGTAAGACAGCAATTCATCTCCCACCTCAGAGGAAGGAGTCTTCTTGCTGACAAATGATAGGGCACCCATTCCTTTTTTATGGGAGACGAAGAACAGACCGATTATATTATGCGAAAAGATCTGAATGTACTATCAGAGACTTAATATCAGCATGAAAACAGCCTCCCCGGGCCACTAAAAAGAGGTGGAACAAAGGGGAGGCTGTTTTATTTGGCGGCTCCGTTGATATAAATTTTTCAACAGATATCCCGGTATCGCTTTATCTTCTTTCATTGTATTATCCCTTCAGGCCTTCCGTGCTGATTCCCTCCACCAGATATTTCTGGCAAAAGATAAAAATAAGCATAATGGGAAGTATGGAGAGTGTCGCCATGGCAAACATGGCACCCCAGTCGGACTGTGCGGAAGGATCGGAGAACATTTTCAGTGCCAGGGCTACCGTATAGTTACTGGGATTATTCAGATAAAGCAGGGAGGCAAGAAAATCATCCCATTTCCACATAAAAGCAAAAATAGCGGAAGTAATCAGTGCCGGCACAATCAACGGCAGTATTATTCTTGCAAATATTCCGTAAAAGGAACACCCGTCTATTTTAGCCGCTTCGTCCAGATCTTTCGGAATTCCGTATATAAACTGCATGATCATAAAGATAAAGAACCCGCCGCCGAAATATGCCGGTACGACTAAAGGTAAGATCGTGCCGATCCAGCCGGCCTTGTTAAAAATAATGTATTGCGGAATCATAATGATCTGGAAGGGCAGCATCATGGTAAGTAACATCATAACAAACCAGATTTTCCTGCCTTTAAACCGAAGCCTTGACAGTCCATAGGCAATACAGGCGGAAGAAAAGACGGAGCCGATCGTAGAAAGCAATGAAATAATAAAGGAATTTTTAAAAAATACAGAAAAACGGATCCCGCCGAATCCCCTCCAGCCGGTGGGATAATTCGTCGGATAAAACTCCTTCGGGAACAGAGTTCCGGCATTGGCAAAAATCTCATTACTGGGCTTAAAGGAACTCATTATCATCCAAAGCAGCGGGTAGATCATGACAAATCCCAGGCCAACAGCCAGAATATGATATATGACACGACTTATTTTATTCTTATTTCTCATATTAGCCTCTTTCCTAAAATGGAATGATTGATTTGAATTTTATTATGTAGCTGAAAGTTTGTATCCTATTCTTCCTCCGATGCACGGTAGACCCATCTGCCGGAAGAACGGAAAATCATAACCGTCAGCAGCGCGATTACGACAAGCATAAACCAGGCCATGGCAGAACCATAACCCATTTCCGAATACTGAAAGGAGCGCTGGTACATATAAACCGTATAAAACAGAGTGGAATTTAAAGGTTTTCCGCCGGTAATAACATAACTCTGGGTAAATGCCATAAATGCGTTGATGGTCTGTTGTACCAGGTTAAAAAATATAACCGGAGTAAGCATGGGCAGGGTAATTTTAAAAAACTGCTTTATTTTTGAGCAACCGTCGACCCTGGATGCCTCGTAAAGGGTCACCGGTATTTGCTTTAAGCCTGCCAGAAATACCAGCATGGAAGAACCGAATTGCCAGACCGATAATATAATCAGTGTCCAGATGGCTGTCCGGGTGCCGCTGAGCCATCCGATCTCACTGTGTATGCCAAACTGGTTCAGCATACCGTTAATTACGCCGTCGGAAGCAAACATACGCCGCCACAGTACCGCCACCGCAACGCTTCCCCCCATGATGGAAGGCAGATAATAAACGGCCCGGTAAACGGAAGTTGCCTTACTGGTTCTTTGAAAAAACATGGCTACCATAAGAGCCATAATCAGCTTCAGCGGGACAGAAACCACCGCATAAAAAAAAGTGGTCCCGAAGCTTTTCCAGAAAAGTGAATCCTGTGTAAACATTCTGATGTAATTATCCAGACCGTTAAACTTTGGCGTAGACAGAATATCGTAACTGGTAAAAGAAAGGATAAATGAGGCTATAATAGGAATCAGGGTAAAGGCAAACAGCCCTATGATAAACGGCATGATAAAAATATACCCTGCTACCTGTTCTTTTTGTAAAAATGTTAATATCCGCTTTTGATTTTTAATTGGTATCACACCTTTCTTAGCTTTTAATAAATCATAGTCAATTAAGTCCAACTCACAGAGATGGGAGACTTCCTTAATAGTTTAAAAGCAGTCTTTCGGTATTCCAAAGCTATCTGCTGCAAACTATTTCAGAAAAAGGCAGCCCGTCTTGGAAAACAGGCGCTTTACAGGCTGCCTTTCTTTTTTAATCCATACTATTGGCCTTTATTGGCAAGAATCTCATTGGCTTCTTTTATAAAACTGGCTGCCGCATCTTCCGGAGTCGCTTCTTTATAGCGCACCGCATCGGTCAGATTGCCCAATAGGGTAATAACTTCATTGGAACCGGCAGGATAAGAAGGGTCAATAGGAGTTGCGACTTCCGTTACCTTGGCTATATAATCAAACTGCTGCTTCTGAACTTCATCCAGGGAAGGTTCCATATATTTGGCCATTTTAGAAGAAATCGGCACTCCGCGTTCCGCTTTTAAATTATCCTGAGCTGTCTCGGAATTGGTAAAATAATTAATTATATCCACTGCCGTATCCTTATTTTTTGATGATTCGGCAACGCTCCAGAACATGGAGGGTCTTAAGTACATACTTTCATTGGCCGCATCATCGATTTTAGGATACATGACCATATCAATTTTATCCTTATTGGCATTTCGAATCGCTGCGATCTGATTGGAGGCCGGAAATGCGACCCAGGATTTTCCGGTTGCCACGGGACTTCCTTCCACACCGGCCGTAGAAGCTTCCTGTATTACATCAATGGTAAGACCCCATTTGCTGTTAATTTCTTCCTCAATATCCTTAAAGTATTGAAGGGCGGTTGCCTCACTGATGCCAAGCTTGCCGTTTTGGCTGTCAAACAGTACTTCTCCCTTATCCCTTGCCATCATCTGTACGGCCCATTCACCGGCGGGCATATCCGTGGACACACCCAGCTTTTCATTCATCTGGGCGGCAAGCCCTTTGATTTCACTGTAAGTGGGATGCAGGGGTATGGAAAGTCCTGCTTTTTCCAACATATCCACATTATAAACTGTACATACGGCATTGACTCCGGCAACTACCGCATAGACAGAACCGTTCATTTTTCCGGCTGCCAGGACACTTTCATTGACATCTGCCAGATTCAGGGCGCCGGAGCTTATGTAAGAATCCAGGTTGGCAAGCTGGTTCTTTTCCTGGTATTGGGAAACATAGGCATAATCCTGCTGAATAATATCCGGCAGATTATCCGAAGCTGCCTGGGTAGCCATCTTATCCCAGTAGCCGCTCCAATCTGAAAATTCTGTTTCAAAAGTTACATTCGGATGTTCCTTCGTATAAGCATCCAATGCAGCCAGGGTAGTATCGTTACGTACCTGGTTTCCCCACCAGGCAATTCTGATTTTTTGGGCTTCCTCCTCCGCCGCGGAACTGTTACCTGTAATCGCACCGCTTTTCGTCTCCTTACTCTTGCCGCAGGCGGTAAGAGTACCAAGTACAAGTACTGAAATAAGAAGCAATGCCGCACCCCGTCTGAAAGTAGTTCTGCAGTTCACCATAACATATCCTCCTCTGATATATTTTATATAAGCCCCTCGGCTTACTCCTACAAGAATACCGTAAAAATAGATAAAATAAAATAAAAAAAACTTTGATATATGTTTAAAAAAACGACTCGTTTCAAAAAACACTTTACCCTGTTCAGAAAAATTTATATACTGTTTATAAATCCCAAGATACAGGAAGGATATGTACATGAAGATGAATCCAGGCTTTTTTACTATAAGGAATCTGCCGTTAAAATATAAATTAATCTTTATAACCTTTTTGGTTTCCCTTGTTATGAGTGTGGAATCCATTACGGGCTTGCAGCATGTGGTGAATAGTTCCAACAAATTAATATATGAACAGACCGCCAACTCCATGGGATATTTGTCCAAAGAAATATCAAATGCCCTGGATACCATAGAGCGTATTTCCTTATCCACTGCAGTCAACCTGACCTTACAGAAAAATCTTGCTGTTTTAAACAAATCTTCACACCTGATTATCCGCTCCACTGCAAAAAAAGAAATCCTGAAGGTCGTGTATACCAATTTTAATGCCAATGTCATTAGTACCGCCGTTCTGCCCATATCCGGGGACCGGATCGTCTGGGGACAGAATTCTTCTCCGGAAAGTCCTGAGATAACAGCTGCCGCCATAGAGCTTGCCGCCCGAAAAAACGGTTCCTCCGGGTGGATAACCACCGGAAGAAAGGACGGAAGCATCCTGTGCGTACGTCAGATAAACCAGATCAGCGGTTTCTCCCTAAAGCCTATGGGAGTTGTCTTAATCCGCGTTAATTTAAACCGCATTGTACGTGAAACAGCCCAGAGAGTCATGGGGACTCCGTCTTATACCATTAATATCCATGACGGTAATCTGCTCCTTTACCCCTCTGAATCGATTGCATCCATCGCCGTTTTCCCGCCGCCTTCCAAAGGCGAAACCAACACTTACTCCGTTCAGGAAATGGAAGGGAACATGTATTTTGTTACACGGATGAAAATTGCAACTTCGTCGCAAAACTGGTCCCTCACCCTGGGGGTACCTTATGACGACCTGTTCTATTCCATAAAGGAAGCCCGGACAACCTATATCGTCCGCATCTTTATGGCAGTAATCCTTACCGTTTTTCTATCGGGCCTGCTCTTCCGGGAAATTACGGCACAGTTTAACTATTTACTGAAAAAAATGGGGCGGGTACGCTCCGGCAATCTGGAACCCTATCCCTTTCCCAAAAAGAACCGCCAGGACGAACTTGGACGTCTGAACCAGTATTTTGACCAGATGACGGCCGATTTTAAAAAAGTCATCGAAGATAATTATGTAAAAGAACTTCTTCTGGCCGAGACCCAGTTAAAATCCCTGGAACAGCAGATCAATCCCCATTTTCTATATAATTCCCTGGAAACCATTCATTGGTTTGCAAACCGCAGCGGTGAAAAGAACATATCTGCCATCGTACAGGCCCTGGGGAAACTTTTGCGCAGCAGTCTGTCAGAAAAACAGGATCTGATTCCTCTGGAGGAAGAAATCAGGGTTTTGGAGAATTATCTGCTGATCCAAAAGATACGCTTTCCCGACACCCTATCCGTTTCATTGGAAATTGCAGAGGGTGCCGGTCCCTATTTAATTCCGAAAATGTCCATCCAGCCCCTGGTCGAGAATGCCGTAATTTACGGCCTGGAGGAAAATATTGATGGCTGCCGCATTAAAATCCGTGCAGAAGCAAAGAACGATATTCTTCATGTGGAGGTGGAAAATAACGGTTCTGAAATTAATGAAGATGTTTTGCAGTTATTAAAAGAACATAAAATTACCGCAAGAAGAAACGGGGTTGGACTGATCAATATTGACAGCCGGATCAAACTGCTCTTTGGCGGCTCCTACGGCCTCCAGTTTAAAAACGGTAACAACTGTGTCACCGTTTTTTTCGATATCCCCGCGAAACAAAAGAACATTAAAGAAGATGGAAAAAAAGATTTTTAACATAAACCATACAAATAAAATACAATGAGAAAGGAAGGATAGTTATGTTTACCATGATTGTTGCAGATGATGAAAAAGTCATCCGTGAGTCCATAGTGGAGTGTATTGACTGGGAATCCCTTGATGTTAAAATAGTCGCCAGCTGTAATAATGGTGTGGAGGTAATGGACGCCATTATGGACGAGTCTCCTGATATTGTATTGACCGATATTAAAATGCCGGGATTCACCGGATTGGAACTGATCGAGAAAATAAGCAAAATGGATCCGGATGTGGAATTTATTATACTATCCGGCTACAAAGAATTTGATTTTGCCAAACAGGCCATACAGTTAGGCGTACGGTGTTATCTGTTAAAACCCGCAGGGGAAGACCAGCTGATAGCTGCAGTGGAAAATGCAAAAAGTAACTGCCTGCGCAAAAAAGCCAGGAATACCCTGGAGCAGGAGCAGAAACGGCTCAGCGAACAGGCCGAAGAATACCACCGGCAGCTGCTTCTGTACGATTTATTTGTTTCCGGCGTAAACCCCGCTAAAACCGCTCATTACACAGATATTAAGAATAAGACAGGCTGCCTCACAGCTTATTTTACCTTTGTTGAGGAAAACTTTTTAAATTCTTTTGCAGAGGCGGTATACCGGATTCTGAATGAACTCGGAGCCGAACCTGTCATAGATTTTTTGTACGTACAGCATTCTATGGCGGTAATTGTAAAAATAAGCAGCGGCCTTTCCGATAAATTGCGCAGTTTCAGTGAAAATGCATGGTTCCCCGGACAGACCATCCGGATCACTTATACCGGCAATTCTTATGAAACCCTGGCAGACGGCTTGCAGCAGCTCACTGCCAACCTTATGAGGTATCCTAAAATTTACAGTATTAATCGCCGCCTGCAGTTAAGGGAAATCTACAATGCTTATTTATCCTTTGAAAAAATACAGAATTTAACCCGGCAGCTGCTGGATTTAAAAGACCGTACAGAGGAAAACGGAAACGTTAAGAAGCTCCTGAATAACTATTTTATGCCGGTTGAAGATATGGATCTGCTCCATAATTACGGAATCCATCTTCTGTCCCAGTTAATCCGTAAATTACCGGAAACCTACTACCACAAATCCGTATACCATGATTTACTGGAAAAATTATCGGTATGTGAAAATATCGAGGAATACCGGAAAATCCTTACGGAACAGATACTGCTGCTGCTTTCAGACAGCAGTGACAAAAACTCCATCGTGTCCCAGGTAAAAAATTATGTGGAAGAAAATTTATCCAACCCTGACCTGTCACTGAAAAAGATTGCAATGGAGCAGATTCATATGAACGTGGATTATCTGAGCCGGATCTTTGCGAAGGAAAACGGAGAGAAATTCTCCCATTATCTGAACCGGCGCAGAATTGAGACAGCAAAAAACCTTCTTTTAAAGCAGGATGCTACCATTGCTTTCGTTGCCGATAAAGTGGGCTGCGGTAATAATCCAAGATATTTCAGCCAGATATTTAAAAAATACACCGGATATACCCCCTCCGCATACATAGAGCAATCTGCCGGAAAATAACGGCTCTTCTTTAACGGATGCTTTGTTTTCCGTTAGAGAAGAGCTGTTTGTTCTCCAAAACGTCTGGCTCCGGTATGGTTTGAATCGTAAGAAATCCATCCGCTTTCTTTCCTGTTTTACAGCTTATAAATGTAATTTTCTCTCATTAAGTTGGAAATACAACCATAATTATGACAAATACATAGTATAATATGTTTTAAAGCAGGTATTGTTATTGAAAAAATATCTTTAACAATATCAAAATTAACAAGAAAGGAGTTTATCATGAAAAAACTTTATATGCCCCTGTTACTTGCCATAAGTGCATTCCTGTTATTTATTATTACTCCGTTCCAGACAAAAGCAGAGGGTTCGGAATTTGAAATTGTGAACGGAGTTTTGAACAAATATAACGGAAATGACAAAACGGTTACCGTGCCGGAAGGTGTAACAAAGATCGGAGATAATGCTTTTATGCGTTCCGAGATATCAAAGGTCATTCTTCCAGGCAGCGTAACCGAAATCGGAAAGGAAGCATTTTTGTCCTCATCCGTAACGGAAGTCTCTTTATCGGACGGTGTTACTAAAATCGGCAAATCTGCATTCCGTATGTCGGATCTGGTAAAGATAAACCTGCCGGACAGCATAACCGAGATTGATGAGGGCGCTTTTGAAGCAACCAATCTGGCGGAAATAACTTTACCGAACAGTATAAAGGAGATAAAAGCTTCTACTTTCTACGGAACGGATTTTACCAGTATTGTGATACCGGACAGTGTAACTGCCATTGGTGAAAAAGCGTTTTGGAAGAGTAATATTAAAGATATTACCTGGTCAAATAATTTAAAGACTATTGGAAACCAAGCATTCTCCTCTTGCAGGAATCTAACCTCCGTTACATTACCGGACAGTGTGGCTGCAATTGGGGATTACGCTTTTGCAGAATGTTATTCCCTGAAGAATTTTACTATACCGGCAGCTGTTTCGTCTATCGGTACGGGTCTCTTTAATGAATCCTGCTTATTAACCGATATTCAGGTCAGTTCAGAGAATCCATATTTTTCTTCCGATAAAATCATGCTGTACAATAAGGATAAAACTGTCCTGATCAATTATCCCAGCGCTAACGGTGTTGTTACCCTCCCGGATGGGATTGTTGAAACAGCTGAAAATGTTTTCGAGGATTCCTTAGACGGAACAGGTGTTACCAGGGTTATTTTTCCCGGAACGTTTAAACGGTTAGGTGACAATACCTTTTTTGCCTGTTATAATCTGGAGGAAATCTCTCTGCCCTCTTCCCTTGAATCCTTTGGAAAACAGTCCTTTGAACTATGTAAAAAACTAAATACACTAACTTTATCGGATACTGGAGAAGCGGCAAATTTTGTTTATGAAGACGGCGTATTGTATAATAAAGAAAAAACAGCAATTTATTTATCCTTTGAAAGAAATGACATTGTAATTCCCGATACTATAACCGGCATCGGAAGTTATGCCTTCCCTTTTGTCACCGGAACTGTCGTTGTACCGCCTTCTGTCACCACGTTCGGAGAAAACATATTTGTAAAGGATCAAGATGATGATATATGGTCCGATAACCGGATTATCATATACGGCTATCACAACACTCCTATTGAGAAGTATTGTGAAAGTAATCCGTATGACATTGATTTTCTGGCTTTTGACGGAACTTTTACCATTCGTTATACTTCCGGGATAGATTCAGATAATGCAAGTTTTCCTGACAATCCCTCCTGTTATACCAGGAATACAAAAACCTTCCAGTTAAAAAAGCCTACCCTGCCGGGATATGTTTTTCAATATTGGTATACCACTTATGCCAGGGATATATACGGCAATTATACGAAACGCTATGATGACGAATATAAACTGAGCAAGGTATCGGAAATCCCGAAAGGCAGCATGGGCGATATCAATTTAATCGCAAGGTGGACGAAAGTAAGTACGGCGCAGGCTAAAATCACCAGTGCTAAGAAGGCCTCAGCAACCAGGATTACACTGAATCTGAAGTCCGTATCCGGTGCAAAAGGCTATCAAATTGTATATGCCAATAATTCCGCCTTTACTTCCGGTAAAAAAACCGTCACTACCCAATCATTAAAATACGGGATGACAAATCTGAAAAAAGGAAAGACCTATTACATCAAAGTCCGGGCTTATAAATTAGACTCCTGCGGGAAAAAGGTATATGGAAAATACAGTACAGTCAGCAAGGTAAAGTTATAGATATTTTACAGCACCTTATCCGGTAAACACCATTGGAGCTTTTGCAAAATCACCGCCCGGCATAATGATACCGGGTTATCAGATTTATTTTGCAAAAGCTCCTTCTTATCTTTCTTGATCCCGCCCAGGGGGACTTTTTTCTCTATGTTGGCTATTTTATAGATGTTACAGTTTTCGGTAATATATTATTTCGGTAATAACATTATTTCGATAATACATTAGTAGGGCTGATCTTACGGACCGGATTTGTTTCGTAAGTCTACCTGCCCTTTTCCAGGCGCACCTTATTCTTTAACCGCCCCCATATTAATTCCTTTTACAAAATATTTCTGTAAAAACGGGTATAAAATCATAAACGGAATAATGGCAACCATAATCGCCGCACTTTTGACCGTATTCTGGTATACTCCCGCCGAGGAGGCCGCGGCCAGGGACGTATCTTCAATAATCAGGTTCCTTAGCATAACCTGGAAGTTTCTTAAATTAGAATCGGATATATAAATGGTAAAATTGGTATATTCATTCCAATAGCTTACGGCAAACATAAGCCCTATGGAGGCAAGGGCCGCTTTGGAAAGAGGCAGAATTACGGAAAAGAATATTTTAACCGGGGAACAGCCGTCAATGGACGCCGCATCGAATAAGCTCACCGGGATGCCTTCAAAGAAATTCCGCATTAAAACGGTATTGTAAACATTCAGGCTGGCCGGAAGAATGATTGCCCAAAGGCTGTTTATCAAATCATATTGGCGCATGGCCAGATAAGTAGGCACCATACCGCCGTGGAAGATCATGGTGAATAACAGCATATAACTTAAGAATTTCCTGCCGGGCATCTCATACTGCATAAGGACATATCCTGCCACTGTGGAGACAGCCAGACCTAACAGGGTTCCAACCAGGGTAACATATATGGATACCAAAAAGGGTTTATAAAGAGCCACGGTTGTTACAATAATTTCATAACCGCTCAGCACTGCTTTTTTCGGCCAGAGATTAATACCGTAGTTGGCCGTTGCATCAATGGAATCTACAAATATTTTCAGCAAAGGTATTATGGTTACAAAGGTCACAAAGATAAAAATCAGATAAATTATCAGGTCTATACTGAAAAGCTTTTTAAATTTCCTTTTCATCATTCTATTTTGCATATTATAAAATACCCCTTCCCCGGACTTTTTTGCTTGCAGCATTGCAGATTAAAACCAATATGCATCCGATAACGGAAGAAAACAATCCCACCGCCGTGGTATACCCGAAATTGGGTACGGGAGTCGTTAAAGTCTGCCGGTAAATATATGTCTGCAAAACATCTGCCACATTATAGACTTTAGGACTGTACATGACAAATACGGATTCAAACAGGTTCATAATCTTTGCCAGATTCAGTATTAATACAATTATAATGGTCTGGGTCAGGCCAGGCAGGGTAATAAAACGCATTTTATTAAAGCGGTTTGCACCGTCAATGGCCGCCGCCTCATAAAGCTGGGGATCGATACCCGTTAATGCCGCCAGATAAATGATCGTTCCCCACCCGGTCTCTTTCCATATATTCACGGCATAATAAACCTTTCTCCACCAGACACTTTCCGCCATAAAATAGACAGGCGAATCAATGATACCTAAATGAATTAGTATTTCATTAAAAAATCCATGCTGAGGTGACAATATAATAGAGAAAATCGACGCTACCACAACCCAGGACAAGAAATGGGGAAGATAGATCAATGTCTGGAAAAATTTTTTAGCCGCAAGATTAGCCACTTCATTCAAAAGCAGGGAGACCACAACAGCAATGAAAGTTGTCAGTAACAGCTTGGTTATACTGATAATAATGGTATTTTTAAAGGCTATCCAGAACTGATTGTTGGCAAACAAATTCCGGAAATTATCCGTACCCGTAAAATCCGGCCCCTTAAAAGGTGTATATTCAAAAAATGCATACCGGATGCCAAGCATAGGGTAATAGAAAAACATCAGTGCAAGAATGATAACCGGTAAGATCATGATGTAAAACCACCGGTACTTCCATATTGTTTTGTTTAACCTGCCGTTTGATTTTGTAATATTATTTGATTTCAGCTTCATACGATACCTTCCGATCCTAGGGTGTGTCTGAAAACTGCTTGTGCCGGGCTGAATGTTCCACTTTGTGGGAGACAAGGAGCGATTTTGGGAGCGTAGCGGGTCTACGTTCCCAAAATTGCGACGCAGTATTCCGCAAAGTGGGGCGTTCAGAACGGTGCGATGAGTTGTCAGACATACCCTAAGTAATAAAACAGGAACTGCCGCAAATAAAACACCGGAAAGTATTCATTTACAACAGTTCCTATCGTTGTTAAGCCCTTTATTTATTATTTAACTCCGAAAGAATGGTATCCGATAAGGCTCCCTGTTCTTTTTCATATTGGGCCATACCGTCTTCCACGGACAGATCTCCTGTTACCACGTTAGAAACAATAATACTCCTTGCATCCAGTAAGGTAGCCATATTGGCAGACATGGTTTCCGAAGGCACAACAAGACGTGCAATTTTACTGTTGGCCTGAAACAGTTCGGCAGAAGTCTTAATTCTTGCATCCCGAACGGAATATAAAGGATCCTCCCATTGCCGGATAGATAAAACGGGATCGATATGGGCGGAAAGGAAAGTATTATCCGGTACTTCCGGATCGGGAAGCTGTTTATAATTACCGGCCGCATCCTTTTCATAATGAAGTCCTTCCACGCCGTAGGTCCATAACATCTGGCCCGCTCCGCCGTCTGCCATGGATTCAATAAGATATTTGTATACGCCTTCGGGATTTTCACAAGACTTGGTAATTGCCCAAACCGGCGGCTGTCTTTCAATATAAGTGCCTAATTCCTTAATAGGAGCAATAGCCGTAAGCTTCGCATCCGGAAATGTGGACTGGACATTCTGTTCCAGGGTCATATTCCATTTTCCGGCCCAATAGGTAAATACCCCCGTATTGCCGGCATAAAACTTATCACGGCAGGCAGAAGTAGTATTGGTTGCGACTTCCATATCAAGATAACCTCTGCCGTAGGCATCTTTTAACCTTGTCAGTGCCTTTGCCGCAGGTTCTTCCCGGAAACCGTCAGCCCAGGTACCATCTTCTTGCTGGTAGAAATCCGGATAAGCATCCTGCCAGAATTCCGGCAAGTAATTGGTATAAGGAATTTCTGTTCCTATAATACCGGCTGCCGTTACACCATAGGTATCGTCTTTTCCGTTTCCGTCCGGATCATCCTCCGTAAAAGCCCTCAGCACTTCAATATATTCATCATAAGTAGTTGGAACAGATAACCCCAAATTATCCAGCCAGTCCTGCCTTATATAGGTAATACAGCCATTACCGCTGGCAGGTGAAAAACCGTAAAGGGATCCGCCTACTTTTAAAGCCTCTATGTATTCTTCTTTCATTTGACCCGAAGCCTTGGCACCGGAATTCTCCCAGGCACCGGTCATATCCCAAAGGGCCCCCTGGGTTGCATAAGCGGTAAATTGCTGATTGCTTAAAATCAAGGCATCCGGCACCGAATCACTGGTAAATGCCAGGGCAACCTGGTCATCATAAGTGTTATGGTCCGGTTGAATGATTTCAAGTTCCACACCTGTTATTTCTTTAAATTCAGCCGCAAATTCACCCTGCCCGGAAGCCTTATCCAGAAGTGTACCGTCAACCATAATGGTTATTTTCTCCGGTTTTACAATCCCTTCTGCTTTTGCCGTATCCCCTGTTGTTGCACTTTCGCCAGTTGTTTCATTGCCTGTGACGGAAGCCGTAGCCGGCCCTGTTTCCTCACCTTTTCCACAGGCAGCCAGTGTAAGCGGAGTTAACACCATTACCGCTGCCAGAAATACTGTCAGTAACCTTTTTAACAAACTCTTTCTCATATAATACCCTCCTTGTTTTTTTACCCCATCCCATTATAATTCAATTTAAGATGCGGTTGTTTAAGATTTGGATATTTTTTATCTTAAAGCTATAATTATGGTATATTATCCTGTACACTTTAAACAAGGAACAATATTTTTTTAGGGGATACAATATTTATGTTCCGTTATTTTTACCTTATTTTCACTTTAAACGCGGAATCTTTCGTATATAAATACAACTCATTACCCTTTACCTGCCTTGCCCGGGGAGCTCTTTCCTTTAAGACTTCCCTCTGCTCCTTTCCAGGTTACTGTGAGGCTCTCTTACCCCTCATAGGTAAATGAATTACCGCTCCTTAAGGCTGCCGGATTGGTTCCGTATACCCGTTTAAACGCCCTGCGGAAGGAAACACAATTGGTATAGCCGACCTTTTCCGCAATTTCGTTTACATTCAGCTCTGTTACCTGCAAGAGATTAATTGCTTTCATTATCCGTATTTTTTCCAGGTACTCGGAAAAATTCTGGCAGGTAACTTTTTTAAAAAGATAAGAAAAATAACTTTCCGATATGTCAAATTCCTGGGATATTTTACTTAAAGATAAAGAGCTGTCCATAAAATTTTCCCTTATGTATTCCTGTATCTGCTCAATAATTCCATAATTTTTCAACCTGGCCTCAAAAATCCGGCATAAGTCCATAGCTATTTCCTCAATCAGTTCGAAGCTTTTTTTGCGTCCGAATTTCTCATCTAATTTTTCCTTTTCCGACCGGTCTGTATCTTCTGGAAGCATAAACCTGATTTTCAGCAGGGTATTCCTTAAATCGGAAAGGAGCCATTTACTCATGGTAATGGATAAGGAACGTTCCACAAAATTATCCTGGAAAATATTTTTAAGAAGCTTCTGTACCTGGTTTTCTTTGCCGTTAGTTATAAAATTAAGTACCTGTCCCTCCATTTCAATGGGATAGACATATTGGTCCATATCCTTTTTGATTTCCTTATACAACTGCAGAATCTGCTCCGGTCCGGCATATCTTAAGGCTTCTAAAGCGTGCTGGCAAGCCTGCCAGGTTTGCAGCAAATCAGTAAAAATCTCACTGATACCCCCGTATATGATCAGGGAATAATCGTCCTTCAACTCTTTATATGCCTTGTGGAACTGACCGCAGACCCTTCTGAATATGTCCTCCCCGAAACAGTCTGCCGGCAAACCCGATAAAGTACAATTCGCCGGTACGCCGGAGAAAGAAAAGTCTGAAAACGGTTCCGGGGTAAAATTTTTCTTTACCGTATCTTCCGCCTTATCCTCCGCCTCCAGCCGGATAAGGATTGCATAGGACTGAAAATCTGCTTCGTAGATTAAGATCTTATCCTCAAAATTACGCTCCAACACTTCTCTGATAATTTCCTGAAAACTGTTTTTATTCTGAACAAAATCATCAATATAGAACTCTAGCTCATTAAGATATACCCCCAGGTATAAAATTAAGTACCGGCTGTCCTTATTATTTAAATCCAGGGCTTTTGCAATCTGTTCCATTTCCTGGCCGGAATCCGCCAAACCTTTCATCAGCCTTGCCAAATAGGCGGAAAATATAATGGGCCGCTGATGTTCCAGGGTTGCCTGGAGGTTTACCTTTTTATCAATCAATAAATTTACATAGTGGTCTATGGAATACATAACATCATGATCTTTGATTTTAGGCGTATTCTCTTCGCCTGCAAAAGAATTTTTCAAGATAAATTCGATTTGTTTTATGGGCTTTAAATTCTTCCAGCTTAATAAAACCAGCAGGAACAGCCCCAAAACGAAAACCAGCACAATTACCGCCCAGTAAATCTTTTGGAAAAAGGCCAGGTCATGAAAAACCATAGAGGAGGGCTGAATCAGATAATAAGTCCAAAGGTTATTATTGGAGGTTACCTGGGTAATAACCATATTTTCGTGATTAATGGTAATATAACCTGTGTTTTCAATGTTCCCCATTTCCAGGTTTAATTCTTCGGCGGTAAAGTCCAGGGAAGAAGGTGCCGTAAGGCGGAGAATTTCTTTTCCGTCCCCGTCTTTAATATAAATAAAACCGGTCTCATAGATATTTAAGCCGGAAAAAATTTTCTCAAAATAAGTTTTATCAATCCGGTAGCAGATGGTAACCGGCGCTCTGGAGTAATTCCTGTATATGGACATGGGATAGGTATAGAGTAAAAAGTCATCCCTGGTATTTGAAAATTTACTAAGACTTTGAGGTTTGCCAAAATATACGGGATTGGTAAGCATCTCTATATAATCCGAATAATATTCCTCGTTATACCGTTTATTAAATTGATAATATAAACTGCTGTTCTCAAATTCATTCGCGGAAAGGATATAATCCGTTTCGTAAAAATACAGAAAGACATCTTCAAAAAATGTCATATTCTGTATGGATAAAAGGTTCTGCAGATTTTTTTTTGCCTCCCAGGCCTGTAGAAAATATAGATAGTTAACGGTATTGTTCTGCATTAGTTTAACAATTTCCGTGCTATTTGCAATCTGGGAATTAAAAGAAGACATGATTTTAAAACTGCTGTCAACATCGGAAATTGCTTTTTCTAAGTTTACCTGGTTTTCTTTCAGTAAATCCTTTTTTATATTATTCATCCCATAATAATACATGAGCATTCCCAAAATTAGAATGATAACCAAAAGAAAGCTGTAAGAAGACACCAGACGCAGCAGAAAACGGTCATTGTATTTTTCTTTTAGATATCCTCTTCGTGAAATACTAAAATTCTTATCTTTATTCCTATTATCCTCCAATTAAATTTACCCTCTCTCCACATTAAAAAAATCCGCATCTTCAGAGCGGTTTGGCTAAGCTAATCTTACTAACTTTCCTCTTATCCGTCAATATCTTTTCCCTGTTTTTAGTAATTTTTTCTATGTTTTTCCATATAAATACTACAATATGTACAAATTCCAAGACCAGGGTCCCTTTCCTTCCCGGACACATAACGGAGGCTCCCATTCCTTAAGGGGATCTTCCGCGCAGATCATAAAAATACCTTCATCCGGCATTCCGAAATAGATCAGGAATTTATTGTTATGGTACCGCAGGCTGGGTGCCCATATGCCTCCCGCATGGGCAGGCTTGTCGTAAATTTCATAAGGCAGCCTCTTTACACCATAATTCACCAGTTTCCAGTTTACCAGATCCCGGGAGGTTAATATGGGCAGCCCCGGCATATAATTGAAGCTGGAGGCTGTCATATAATAGGTATCTCCCACCCGGATGACATCCGGATCGGAATAATTTACGTAAAGAATGGGATTACGGTATTTTCCGTTTCCCAAATCCGATTGCCACAGCATATTGCCTGTGATTTTTTCTTCTTTCATATTCTGTGTGTTCCTTTCCTTTTAGCATTCATTTTGTAAGTCATTTTAGCACCAGAGTTAAATCCCTACTTGCCATATATATGTTTTTATGTGTCAATTATTGCTGTAAAACCCCATCTGTTTGTTTATACAGCCCTTAATGAAATGATTAATTAAACCGGGCCTTTCATTTTCTTTAGAGTTCATTTTTCAAAAGTTAACTATTGAATTATCTATCGGTTTGCCTATTCCTTTCAAAGCATAAAAATAAAGAAGGCAATATCAATTTCCTGAAATCACCTTCTTTATTTACAAGCTTGCGAAAAATTCTTATCCTATTCAACAGGTAAGGCTCTATTATTCACAAAACAAATATTTATTAAGTTAGTTTATAAATTACCTTATGCAATCACAGTTCTATCAAAACGGATATGGCTTGGCAATCCGTTAATCATAATGGGAGACAGTTCCTCCTGAATCAGCGGATTAACATAATTGATAAAATCTTCCGTGACATTTGTTCCGGCTACATTCAGCCAATTTAAAGGAACCTTTTTTTCCTTATTCGCTATATTATCAATATCATAGGTTCCCATTACACACTGGTAAGGCTGGTCTGAGATTCTCGTTAAGATTATCATTTCTCCGGTTTTTCCTTCCAATGCCGCATAAACAGCCTGAGCACCCACCTGATAGGCTTCCGTAATATCAACGAAAGAAGCAATATGGGAGGCACAGCGCTGGAGAGTGCTTAATTCAATGCCGCGGGACTTACTGCCCAGTTCTTTTGCCACAAAATCAGCCAGGTATTTTCCGGAACCGGCTAATTGTCTATGTCCAAACTGGTCTGAAGTTTTATTATCACGGGTAAGTTCGCAAACATATCTGCCATCCGCCAGGCGAATTCCTTCAGAAACCGCAATTACCAAGGCCTTTTTATGTTTTTGCAGCTCTTCTATCCTGGTTAAAAACCCGTTAAATTCAAAGGCCGTTTCCGGTAAGTAAATGAAATCCGGTCCTTCACAATCCGGCCCCTTGGAAAGGGCGGCTGCTCCCGTTAACCATCCTACGTTTCGTCCCATAATTTCAATAACCGTTACATTTTTCTGATCGTATACCAAGCCATCCCGTATGATTTCCTTGGTTGTGGAAGCAATGAATTTTGCGGCACTGCCATATCCCGGGGTGTGGTCCGTTGCCTCCAAATCATTGTCTATGGTCTTTGGCACACCAATAAAACGAATGTTACTATTTCGTGCTTTCGCATATTTTGATAACTTATTAATCGTATCCATGGAATCATTTCCACCGATATAAAAAAAGTATTTAATATTTAACCTATTTAAGATTCCAAATAATTTTTCGTAAATAGCCGGGTCTTTTTCATAATCCGGCAATTTATAACGGCAGGAGCCCAAATAAGAAGAAGGTGTCCGTTTTAACAATTCAATTTCCAGATCATTTTTAAAATGTTCCGAAAGGTCCACGTATTTTTTATCCAATAATCCCTGTACACCATAGAGCATTCCATATACCTTTTTTGCTCCCTGGTCTTTTGCTGTTTTATATACTCCAGCCAGGCTGGAATTAATTACTGCAGTAGGTCCTCCAGATTGGCCAACCAGAACATTGCCTATCATTCTTTTCCCTCCGTATGTTTAGTGACACGAATCCCCGCTGACCGCCCCATCTGTCTGCGGATGGAATACCGGCATTTGGAATCCGTCTCTTTCTGCTGTAGTTTCATAAGGATTGCTCATGATTACTTTAGATTAATCTAAAGTATCTATAATCTGCGCTAGTACACAATATCATTACCGTTAACTTATGTCAATATGTTAAAGGCTCCTTAAAATTATTCCAGTTACTAAACTAATCCAAAACCTGAAAAAAGCTGTCCTTTTCCCCTATAATTTGGAAAAGGACAGCCATATCCTGTAATTGGTTTTGAATACAGATTCCCGGTTCCCCAATCTGTTTACCTGCTATGCAGAGTACTTTCTTTATCTAGAATGTATTTGAAAAATGCTTGTGCCGGACTGGATGCTCCACTTTGTGGAAAGCAAGAAACTTGTTTTGGGTGCTTAGCGGGGCTATGTTCCCAAAACACGACGCAGCATGCCGAAAGTGGAGCGTTCAGAACGGTGCAATGATTTTTCAAACGCGCTCTGGTGTACCGGCAGTCAATTGGTATAGATATCAGCCTGACCGTACATTCGTTATCCTAAGAATGGATTTTATCATAAATAATATCACTGAGCCTTGCAAACTGCTCCAGAGTGAGGGCCTCCCCCCGAACAGTGGGTGATACCTTCAGCTCTCCTATAGCTTCTGCTATGGTTTCCTTGGACAGATCAAGTTCCGTTCCGTTATTTAAACCGTTGACCAGAGTCTTCCTTCTCTGGTTAAAGGAAGCCCGGATCAGCTGAAACATAAGCTTTTCATCCTTTACCTTTACCGGTATGTCCGTGTGAAGGCCTAGACGGATTACGGCTGAACCTACCTTCGGCCTTGGCATAAAACAGTTGGGCGGCACATTGGCAGCAATATAGGGATCCGCATAATACTGCACTGCCAGGGAAAGTGCCCCGTAGTCCTTACTGCCGGGTCCTGACTGCATACGCTCCGCCACTTCTTTTTGCACCATAACGGTTATATTATCCACGGGTACGTGGGCTTCAAACAATCCCATAATAATCGGCGTGGTAATGTAATAAGGCAGGTTGGCAACAATTTTAATGGGTTTTCCGTTATTTTTCTCCTGTACCAGTTTATTTATATCTACTTTTAAGATATCTTCGTTCAATACCGTAATATTATCATAAGGAGCTAAGGTATCTTTCAGAATCGGTATTAAGGCTTTATCAATCTCCACGGCAATGACTTCCCTGGCTGCTTCGCATAAATACTGGGTCAATGTGCCGATGCCGGGTCCCACCTCCAGCACCATATCGTCCTTTGTTACGCCGGCCGCCTTAATGATTTTATCCAGTACATGGGTATCAATTAAAAAGTTCTGTCCGTATTTCTTCTGAAAGACAAAACGGTATTTATTTAATATTTCTTTCGTTTCTTTCGGATTGCCTAGCGTTGCCATGCATTACCTCTTTTCCTCTTCATTTACCTGATTCCGTACATTCTTTTCGCATTCTGCTCCGTTATGCTTATGACTTCTTCACTGGAAATTCCTTTTAACTTTGCGATTTCCTCTGCCACATAAATTAAATTCAGGGAAGAATTCCTTTTGCCCCGGTTCGGTTCCGGTGCAAGATAAGGACAGTCCGTCTCAAGAACCAGCTGTTCTATTGGCGCATATTCCACTACTTCCTTTAATTTCTTTGCATTTTTAAACGTAACAACACCGCCTATCCCCAGGTAAAAGCCCATATCCAGGTAGTTTTTTGCCATTTCCTTCCCGTAGGAAAAGCAATGAATAACCCCGCCCGTTATTTTTAAGTCTGCGGCCTTTATCATTTCATAAGTATCTGCAGCCGCGTCCCTGCTGTGAATAATTGCCGGAAGCCTGAATTCCTTAGCAAGTTCCATCTGCCTGTCAAACCATTCCTTCTGGACCGTCCTTTCGGGGGTATCCCAGTAATAATCCAAACCGATCTCACCGATCGCTACCACTTTGGGCAGCCTGGCCGCTTCCCTTAACCAATTGAAATTTTCTTCATTTAATTCGGCGGTTTCACTGGGATGCACGCCGACGGCACCGTAAAGGAATGAATATTCCTTCATTAATTCCAGGGTTTTTTTGGTGGTCTCAATACTGGCGCCAACATTGACGACATACCCGATTCCCTCTGCCAAAAGGCTGTTTAATATACTAACTCTATCTTCATCAAAAGCTTCATCATCATAATGAGCATGTGTTTCAAAAATCATTCCGTCCTCCCATGTGTATCGGTTTATTACTTAAAGTTACAAACAGGTTATTCTTAAGTTCATATTGTATTATAGTGATTTTCTTTTATTTTGTCTATGTTTTCTTATAATTATGACACGACAAACGCATGAATGAACATTTTATGAACACTTACCTTTCTGGTATCACCTGCCAGTATATAATTCCATTTAGAAAGGTTCCTTATGTCACTTAGGTTATAAAAAATGTGCCAATTGACAAAAGGAAATCTGTTTGAACGTAGTGAGTTTTTTCGTTTTGTTAATGTTTTAAACATTTTTTATAATCTTAGTGACATATGGGTTCTTTCTATGGAATTATATACTGGCAGGTGATACCAGAAATTCATGAAATGCTAACGAAATGTTCATTCATGTGTTTGTCGTGATATAATCCAATTAATCTGTTAACCGTTATTATTTTCCGCTTTTTGCCGCTTTAGAACCTCCAGACACGAAACAAACCTTTCCAGCTTGGAGACACCTGCCAAAAAAACAGATAAATAAATCATTCCATTTAACAAATACATGCAGCCGGGATAGGCATGAGCCAGGCAGGCCGCCGCCGGAATAAGATAAAAGATGACCGCCCCAATCCGACCGGCTTTGTCAAAGACAAAGACCCTGCCGGCACAAACCGGTTTCTTACGGGCCAGAAACCCTGACGTCACCAGAAAAGCCAAAAAGTCTGCAAGAACGACCGCCGTAAACCATACTGGCATTACCCTGTAAATATCCAATATAATAAGAGAAGAAAAAATAAACAGGCTGTCGGCAATGATGTCCAGAATACTTCCCAACACGGATTCTGCTTTAAACCCCCGTGCAGCCGCCCCATCCAAAAAATCCGAAAAACAGATGAGCACAAAAATAACATACAGTCTGACAGGCATCACAGTAAAACCCTGAGTCAGTTTCTCAGCCAGTATTGCTATGAATGCCGCGGTTAAAATGATCCGGAGAACGGTTATGGTATTTGGTAAAAAATGCAGGCATTTTTTCATGGAATACCTCCGTCTATTTCTTAAACAAGGCTGCCTGTTTAAACTTTAAAACCAGAGTTGTCAGCCACCACCCAAGGCCTGAAATTACAACGATGCCTGACAGCAGCACATATAACGGCATCCGGAGTCCTATCATATAGAGAATAGAGGCAGCGCCCGTTATATATAATGCACCCAGTAACAAGCGGAAGGAGGTACTTCGGATGAATGCCAGACCGGCAGTTATTAATACCAATCCTCCCACAAGAAACGACATAAATTCACTGCCCATCAGATTGAAGGAATACTCTGCTCCTCCCCAGATGCACACAATAACACCTAATGCAATGGCCACATATCCCAGGATTGTTAATCCGGAAGTCCCCGCCTTTCCTTCTTTTATTAAATTTTCCTGAAAGGCTTTATCACCTTTTACCAGCTCATCCAATGACAGGTTGAAAAGATTTGAGAGCTTCAGTATTTTTTCAATGTCGGGGTAACTCTTCCCGGTTTCCCATTTGGATATTGCCTGTCTTGTAATATCCATTTTATCTGCCAATTCATCCTGTGACAAATTCAGCTTTTCACGTTCTTCTTTAATTCTGTTTCCTAAGTTCATAATAATGCCCCTTTCCATATTGATTATTGATTTAAGTCTAATCCCGCACATCTGGAAAGTAAAGAAATAGATAGCTGCCCGGGGGCAACTGCCGGTTGCAATCCCGGATCTATCAGGGATTCAGAAGGATAATGATTTTTATTTTTAACTTTTTCGATTTGCGAGGATAAAACCGGATTATGAAGAGAAGGGCAGAATGTATCAGGCCATATTACTTTAAACAAAAAGTTTACTAAAATCTCCCATATTATCCAGTTTTATAGATCTAACCGGAATTTCCTAAAGCAGTTATTTTTATATTATAATTTCTATTAAATAATAATTATCATAATTATTTTTAATCTATTAAAATATGGCTCCGATACTTATAATTACTAGTATTTATTTTTTTCCTTAATGCCAAACTAATGTTGAGAAATTATATAATTTTTTATTTGATTTCTTATTTTAAAGCGGAAAGGAGTTTTGTGTATGAGTATGAATATAGTACAGGCTGATCTTAAAATAGCCCCAAAGGATTGTTCAAAATCAGGCATTCCCGCCCTTCCCTGCGACAGTGGTGATAAAAACTCTTTGTTTGCACCATCCCTGGCAATGGCGTATGTTCCCCTGCAGCAGTACAGGGAATTATATGACTATGATTATGCCTTGCAGGCAGGTACCATTTTTAAAGAGCTTGACCTGCCATTTTACGGAATAGGAGGAACACTTTTATGAATCAGGACAAATGTGACTCTATGAAGAATCTGCAGGCTGTCAGTTTTGCTCTGGATGACCTTAGACTGTTTTTGGATACCCATCCTTTTGAAAAAGAGGCTCTGAAAAACTTCGAAAACTATAAGCAGCAGCGCAAGCAGGTACTGGAGGATTACGAGAAAAACTTCGGACCGATCCTGTCTTACTGTGTCAATGAAGAAAATCAATGGACCTGGGTGGAAAGCCCATGGCCCTGGGAAGGAGAGGTGTAATGTATGTGGTCTTATGAAAGAAGGCTTCAGTTTCCGGTAAAAATAACAAACCCAAATCCTAAAATGGCCCAGCTCATCATCAGCCAGTTTGGGGGGCCTGACGGTGAACTGGCCGCATCCATGCGGTATCTCTCCCAAAGATATTCCATGCCCTATAAAGAGGTAGCCGGTTTATTAACGGATATTGGGACAGAAGAACTGGCTCATATGGAGATTATCAGTGCGATCGTATTTCAGCTAACAAAGAATTTAAGTCTGGAGGAAATAAAGACCGGCGGTTTTGATGCTTATTATATTGATCATACCACCGCACTCTGGCCTCAGGCAGCCGGCGGTATTCCTTTCAACTCCTGTTTCTTCCAGTCGAAAGGAGATGCCTTGACCGACCTCCACGAAGATCTGGCGGCGGAACAAAAAGCACGTACCACTTACGATAATATTCTCCGTCTGGTAACAGATCCGGAAATCATTGACCCCATTCGCTTCTTACGGGAACGTGAATTAGTCCATTTTCAGCGTTTTGGGGAAGCCCTGATCAGGGTACAGGAAAGGCTGGATTCCAAAAACTTTTATGCGGTTAATACCGAACTGGACAAGCCCTTGATGAAACAGTAAGGAAAAAACCTGTCATAAAAAATATTTTTAATTTTTTCTATTAACAGTTAAAAAATTAAAAATAAGTTTATGACAGGTTTTTAATCAATTCCTATAACGACACATTCCTATCCGGTATAGCTTGCAACCACCTGCTCTAAAGCCATAAATCAACAGATTTCCGCACCGGCAGGCATTTTTTTCTCCGGTACCATAAGTGCCAGCTCACCGTTTTCATTCTCCGCACATAACAGCATACCCTCGGAAAGCACTCCAGCCAGCTTGGCGGGTTTTAAATTCACCAGTACCATTACCTTTTTACCCACCATCTCTGCCGGTGAATAATGTGCCTTAATACCCGATACGATCTGTTTTACCTGGGTACCAATTTTAACCTGGGAACAAAGGAGTTTCTTGGATTTGGGAACCGCTTCACAGGCAATGATTTCACCTACTTGGAACTGCAGCTTCATAAAATCATCATAAGTGATTTCCTCTTTCACCGGTATGTCAATAAGGGTCTCTCCGCTGATTGCCGATTCACCGTCTTTACCGGAAGGTCCTTCTGCTTTTTCTTCCGCTGCTTTTTGGGCTTCCACCTTTTCAAGTACTTCTTTTAGATCCAGACGGGCAAATAAAATTTCAGGTGTTTCCGTAACTTTGTTGCCGGAAGGGTATACTCCATAACGGTCTAACTCCTCGATGGATCTTACTTTTGCATTTAACTGAACCAGGATTTTAGCGGAAGTATCCGGCATAAAAGCATCCAGGAGGCTTGCACCGATACAGATACTTTCCACCAGATTATATAACACGGTTTCCAATCTTCCTTTTTTCTCTTCGTCCTTGGCTAATACCCAGGGCATGGTTTCATCGATGTATTTGTTGCAGCGTTTAAACAGCGTAAAGATTTCCGTTATGGCATCCGCTACTCTTAAATGCTCCATTTTGTCAACTATTTTTTTCGGTGTCTCCAGGGCCAGCTTTTTCAGTTCTTCATCCACAGGTTCTGCCGCACCGGCATTACTTACAATACCGCCGAAATATTTATTGGACATGGAGATGGTTCTGTTTACCAGATTACCCAGGGTATTGGCAAGTTCGGAATTCATTCTCTCCACCATCAGTTCCCAGGTAATGACACCGTCATTGTCAAAAGGCATTTCATGCAGGACAAAGTAACGGACCGCATCCACTCCGAAGAAATCCACCAGTTCATCCGCATATAAAACATTGCCTTTGGATTTGCTCATCTTACCGTCTCCCTGTAACAGCCAGGGATGGCCGAAGACCCGCTTCGGCAGGGGAACGTCAAGGGCCATAAGCATGATCGGCCAGTATATGGTATGGAAACGTAAAATATCCTTGCCGATCAAGTGAAGGTCGGCCGGCCAGAACTTTTTGTATAATTCCCCGTCATTGCCGTCCACGTCGTATCCCAAACCGGTGATGTAGTTGCTTAAAGCATCCAGCCATACATAAACCACATGCTTGTCATCAAAATCTACCGGAATTCCCCATTTAAAGGACGTCCTGGATACACACAGGTCCTGAAGGCCCGGTATCAGGAAATTGTTCATCATTTCATTTTTCCTGGATTCCGGCTGGATGAATTCCGGGTGGGTATTAATGTGTTCAATGAGGCGGTTGGTATAATTGCTTAACTTCAGGAAATATGCTTCTTCCTTCGCAGGCTGTACTTCCCTGCCGCAGTCCGGACACTTGCCGTCTACTAACTGGGAAGCGGTAAAGAAGGATTCACAGGGAGTACAGTACATTCCCTCATAATAGCCCTTATAAATATCTCCTTTTTCATAAAGTTTTTTAAAAATCTTCTGGACCTGCTTCTCATGATACGTATCCGTAGTACGGATAAATTTATCATAGGAAGTGTTCATAATATCCCAGATATCTTTGATATCCCCGGCTACTTTATCTACGAATTCCTTGGGTGTAACCCCTGTTTCGGAAGCCTTATTTTCAATCTTCTGGCCGTGTTCATCCGTCCCGGTCTGAAAAAACACCTCGTATCCCTGCTGTCTTTTAAATCTTGCTATACTGTCCGCCAAAACGATTTCATAACTGTTACCGATATGAGGTTTTCCGGATGTATATGCAATTGCAGTTGTAATGTAATATGGTTTTTTGCTCATATGATTCCTCCTTAACTTTCAATAATGAGAACAAAGCGTATGCTTTCGTATACTCTCACGCCGAGTGCGCCAGGCAAAGCCGGCATATTTCTCTGCACATGAGTGTGTCTCCTGCCCAGAGGGCTATTTTACGCAATAGGAAGTGATTTTCCAGGAGATAAAAAAAGCCCGCGTCTTTTATATTTAAAGACGAGAGCTAACATCCCGCGGTACCACTTTAATTCAGCCTGACTTCACAGTCAGTCCCTTATCAGCTGCACGTTCCACAGCTTATCACAATAACGGATGCACCCGTCGCAGCCTAAAGGAAAAGATTCCTCTCAGTGCGCAGCTCCAAGACCATCTTCAACAATTCACCAGTGACCCTCTTTCAGCCTTACCGGGCTCTCTGTACACGGTATCCTTATCTACTCTTCTTTTCACAGCCTTTTTTTATTGATGAACGACTTATATTATGTTAGTCTGCCCATATTTTCTAAAATTTAGAATAGCATGCGGGAATTATTTTGTCAACAGACGATGCGGAATTTATCCGGGCAAACCCGTTAGTATTTTTATTTGAATTTGAAAGAACAGCCGTTGAGTGTCACACTCCTGGCAAATATCCATTGAATTTTCAACCTATACATGCAATAATTAATCCAGGAATACATAAAGGAGAGCTGGATATGAGGTTAAAGAACGGACAGGAACTTATTATAACCAAGGCTAAGCCGGAAGATGCAAAAAAAATTTTAGAGTATTTAAACAGAGTCGGCGGTGAAAGTGATAACTTACTTTTTGGCAAAAATGAATTTAATATGACTGTTGAGCAGGAAAGCAACTTTATAAATCATTTGAACAATTCAGATAAATCCTGCATGCTTTTAGGATTCATTGATGGAATTATCGCATCACTTGCAACCCTGTCAGGTTTTGAGAGAAAACGAATAGCCCATCGGGGTAAGGCAGCTGTCTCTGTCCGAAGGGATTATTGGAACAGCGGCGTCGGAACCGCAATGCTTAATGAATTGATAAGGTTTTCCAGGGAGGATGCTGAAATAGAAATAATTGAACTTGAGGTAAAAGCAGATAATAGCCGGGCAATTCATGTATATGAAAAACTGGGATTTCAAAAGATAGGAACCTATGAGAAATATTTTAAGATTAACGGCAACTATTATGATTGCGATTTATTGAATTTATACCTGTAAGTAATCAGATGCAACCGTTGGTTGACAAATAACCAATATAAACTGGTAGTATTGCAACTATCGTTTTTGCTAATATGGCACTATCAAAACGAAAGGAGTGTCAGCATGAATATAGCAGACAGAATACAACATTTAAGAAAAACAAAGGGAATTTCCCAAGAAGAACTTGCGGATAAAATTGGTGTTTCACGTCAGGCAGTTTCCAAATGGGAAAGTGAACAAAGTATGCCAGATGTAGAAAAAATTATTCTTATGAGTGAATTTTTTGAAGTCACCACGGATTATTTGTTAAAAGGAATTGAACCCATTCCAAATGAATTTGTTCCGGCAAAAGAAAAGCCGAATGCCAGTATTTTTACAATAGTGGGAACGGCATTAAATTTCATGGGATTAATTGTTGCTGCACTGGTATGGTATGAGGAGCAGATCGCAACTGCAACTGCCATAGGGCTAATCTTTATTGTTATAGGGTGTATGATTTATGGCATAGGGATGACGGTATCGAATACAGCAACTAAGGATAGGGCGAAAAAAGCATTTTGGACTATCAATGTGTGGGTGCTTACTTTCATTCCATTGTCCATTTTTTATAACCTCTTATCTGGAGGAAAAGGAGGAGCACCATATCCAGTTTTAGTTGGTTCAGTTTCAAAATATGCCTTGTTCTGGATTATTTACATTGTAATTGGCTTGGTAGTCAATCTGGTTATTCATAAGACAGACCAAAAGTAAATTCCAATTTATGATTTACTAAAGGCATGAAATCCTCTTTCCTTTAGTTTGTATAAATATTCTATTATTGCATAACTCATAATTCAAAAGTCCCTTTGTCTCTATTTTGTTCCCTAATACTTATAGGAATTTCAGAAATATGACACGGATCTTTAATAAGGATGCTTGCATTGAAAACAATGACTAATTACTGGTAAGGAAGAACTGGACGAGTTGCCGCACTATGTAACGGTTAACAACTTTCAGAGCTATGCTTTCTATGTTAACATTGCAGAATCCAATTATTATGCTATAATTAACTCAATGTGTCTTAAAACAACTATACCTATAATTTATCCATTTCGGAGGACAATTTACTTGACGAATGCTAATACACAATTTGTTTTATCTTTATTAATCATTATCCTCGGCTATGCGGCCAAAAGACTGAAACTCGTAACGGAGCAGGACGGGGACGGCATCTCCAGGCTTATTTTCAATATAACCTTACCTGCTCTGGTAATCAATACCTTCAGTGACATTAAAATAACCGGTTCCCTGATACTGATACCTTTTATCGTAATTCTGTTCAGTTTTCTAGTGGCTTTTCTTGGAATCTTCGTATTTAAAAATGAAGCGCCTGAAAATAAAGGCGCCCTCTCCATGACCTCCGTAGGCTTTAATATCGGACTGTTTGCCTTTCCGCTGGTGGAAGCTTTGTGGGGAAAGGAGGGACTTAAGTATTTCGGAATGCTGGATATGGGAAATGCCTTGATCATATTCGGTTTATGCTTTTTCCTGGCAAGTTACCATACCTCCGAGGGCGGCAGGCTCGATTTGAAGGTTATGTTTAAGAAAATGTGCCGTTCCGTTCCTCTGCTGGCCTACCTGCTGACTCTTATCCTCAATCTCGCAGGATTATCCTATCCAAAGCTTTTCCTTAACCTTACCGGCGTATTATCAAGGGCGAATATGCCTTTATCCCTTTTGGTGCTTGGTATCTATTTAAGTTTTAAATTTGAAAGCGGTTATGTAAAAAGTATGCTAAAGGCCCTGTTGTTCCGGTATGGTACCGGTCTTGCCGTAGGCATCCTATTATATTTTACCCTGCCTTTTGAACCTCTGTTCCGTAATACCGTATTAATCGGACTGCTCCTTCCCATCAGTATGACGAATATTACCTATTCCGTAGAATTTAAGTTTGATAAAAAACTGGTAGGCGCACTGACCAATTTAACGATTATTATCAGTTTTATATTTATCTGGATTTTGGGACTGCTGTTAAAATAAGAGCCAAGCTTTTTTAAATAAAAACAGTATTAACGAATTGTTTTTGCAATTACATCATAAGTTTAATTAAAAAAGAAAAGTTACCAAAAAGATATGAACCGGATTTACGATACAGAGCAGTTTAAATTCTGTAATCTCCAAAAGAAAGGTTTAGGTTAATTATGAAAAGGAAAAAGAAAATTCTCTTATTTATCCTTATGCTGTTTCTATTACTGTTTGGTACACTCGGATGTTCTGCAAACAGCAAAGGAAATGAACCTACGGAAGATTTTGATGCCTTTTTGGACCGCATATTTACGACGGAAGTACAAAAAGACACTCTTACCCTGAATTACTCCCTGGCAAACCCCGAAAATTACGGTATAATAAATCCGGAAATCACCTTCGGCCACTATTCCAAAGATTATATAGAACGGTCCTTAGTGGATTCGGAAAATTATCTGGCTGTATTAAAACAATATGATTATGATTCCTTAACAAAAGACCAAAAGCTCTCCTATGACATTTTAAAGGAAGACCTGGAACTGGAAGCTTCTCTGGGGGATTTTATCCAGTACAGCGAAGGCCTGGGACCGACTACGGGCATACAGGCACAGCTTCCCGTCCTGCTTGCCGAATATAATTTCTATAAAAAAGAAGATATTGATACTTATCTGGAACTATTGCCCCAGGTTTATGACTATTTTAAGGAAATCTGTGCTTTTGAAAGGGATAAATCCGCAGCCGGCTTATTTATGAGCGACGAAGTGGCTGACAGTATCCTGGACCAATGCAGGGAATTTATTAATAACAAGGAAAATAATTATCTTATAGATATATTTAACCAAAAGATAGCGGATTATGAAGGGCTTACCAAAAAGGAAAGGAAAGCTTACCAGGCCGCGAATAAAGATGCCGTACTGAATAAGGTGATCCCCGCTTATGAGTTGTTAATGGATACCTTGAAAGAATTAAAGGGAACCGGCACTAACAAGGAAGGCTTAAGCCATTATGAGAAAGGTAAAGAATACTATGAATACCTGATAAAGGTAAATACCGGCTCCTCCCGATCAATTCCGGAATTAAAGAAGATGCTGGAAACCTCCTTAAGCAGCAATATGTTAAAGCTTAATACCATTATGGCAAAGAATCCGAAGATATATGACACGGTTATGGATTTATCCTATTCCCTGACGGATCCGGCGGAAATTATCGATTACCTTAAAACTGCCATTAATAAAGATTTCCCGGCCGGCCCCGAGGTACAATGTTCCATTAAATATGTGGATAAATCCCTGGAAGATCATTTAAGTCCTGCCATGTATTTGATCCCTCCCCTGGACAGCTATGACAATAATATCATTTATATAAATAATAACCCGGATTACGATCTGTCCAAGATCTTTACCACCATTGCCCATGAAGGGTATCCGGGACACTTATACCAGTCCGTTTATTTCAGGAACTTAAAACCGCCGGCCATAAGAAATCTGTTGAGTTTCGGAGGTTATGCCGAAGGGTGGGCAACCTACGTGGAATATTATTCCTATCACCTGGCCGGTTTCAGTGAGGATGTGGCTGATTTCCTGGAAGCCAACATGGCTGCCAACATGGCCTTATACTGCCGCCTGGATATAGGAATACATTACGACGGCTGGGGCCTTACGGATACGGCCGCCTATTTAAAAAGATATATTACGGATCCGGCTACCATAAAACTCTTGTATTCCACCATGCTGGAAGAACCTGCCCTGTATCCCGAATACGGTATCGGTTATCTGGAAATAATGGACTTAAAAGCTACAGCCGAGAAAGCCCTGGGGGATAAGTTTGAATTAAAAGACTTCCATAAATTTTTACTGGATATCGGCCCGGCCCAGTTTGACATTATAGCTGACCGCCTGGATGCCTGGGTTAAAGTAGAAAAAGCCGGACGGTAAAGAAAGAAAGGAATTTTCAAAATAAATTTACCTGGCTTGGGTCAAAATATAGTTTGTATTTCATGAATTTTGTAATAAGCCGCGCGAGTGGCTGCATTCTCTTACCTGCAGCCATTCGCGCATACTTTTTACTAATCTTCTGAAAAATATAAGCTAGATTCTTTTTCAGATAAACTAGATTCTTTTCCAGATGGGCTAGATTCTGAAGATAAGTTAGATTCTGATTTTTGGCCCTCTGGTTAATCTCATCAGGAACCTGTGGATTTATAATGTCTTATTCCGAATTTCCAGAATAAATAACAGGGTATTATAAAGACACCGGCCAGCAGCGGCAGCAGGATAAATCCCCGGTTTCCGCTTTTCCCCAGTATATACAATAAGGGATAATACTGGATAAGAGCATAAGGCACGATAAAGGTACAGATCTGCAATACCCTTTTTCCGTAGATACTGACGGGATATTTACCGAATTCCCTGGCACCGTCCGTGAATATATTCATAAATTCCAGCCCTTCGATGGTAAAAAAGCAAAATGCCGCATAGATAATAAAGATCCCCGTAAATACAACCGTTCCACCTATTATCATAAACAGTACCGTTAATACCTTGTCTAATGTCCATTCCACATTGCTCTTAACAATGCCGTACGCAAACATAATGATTGCCTGGAGCATACGGCCGATTCTGGTAAATTCAACTTTACTCCCTAATACCTGGAATATTTCATTTCTCGGCCTTACCATAATACGGTCGAATTCCCCGTTGCTTATGGTGGATGCAAAGGTATCAAAGCCTCTTGCAAAGCATTCCGCCAGGGAAAATTCGATTAACACTATGGAAAAGCAGAATAAAACTTCACTGTAAGTAAATCCTTTTACTTTACTGAACCGCTGGAACATAAAGAATACTCCTAAAAATACATTAAAGGATACCAAAAACTGTCCGATGGTTGTTAGCAGAAAGGATGTTTTATACTGGAATACGCTTTTTAAATGTATGGAAAAATACTTTAAATATAATTTCATAAGATCTCCTGACTTTGGTTATTTGCTGCTTCTCTTTGTCTGAAATTGATTCTAAGGATTTTACCCTCCCTGGATTACGACTTTTTTCAGGGCTTTTGTCATGAGGAGCTTACCGGCCAGGATCAGAAGGAAGGTCCAGATGACCTGCAGGACAATGGCCTTATAGAGGGACAGTCCGGTTATGTCACCGGTATAGGTTCGTAAGGGGACATTTTGCATGGAGCCGAATGGGAGCAGTTCAAATATACGCTGTATCTTTTCCGGGAAGAAAGGCAGGGGGATCACGGCGCCGGAGAAGAATTCTACCGTAGCGACCGCTACCATGCGGACTCCCATCGGGGATATGGTGTAAAAGGTTATTATGTAGACCAGCATGCAAAAAGCAATTACTACGAGAAATGCCAGTACCATCGTTACCAGAAACCACAGAAAGGCTTTGGTATCCTCAGGTATGCTAAGACCGTAAGGTTCCGGTAAAAAGGCGGCAAACAGCAGTATGGGCATACACCTTAAGAGGGCCCTTGACAGGCGGTTTGCCATGCTCCTTGTAAACCACATGTTATAGAGGTCTATGGGCCTGCACAGTTCATAGGCTATATTGCCGTTTTTGATGGAATCAAATATATCATTTTCGAGAAACCAGGTCATATATAATGCCAAAAAGGCCTGCTGCATCCATATATAAGAAGTAAGGGCGGGAAAGGTCATGGGAAATGCCTTGGGATCTGCGGCATAAAAAGATTGAAACATTAATATTTCCAATGCACCCCAGGTAAACTGGGTAGCGATTCCTGCCAGGGCTGCCGCCCGGTATTGCAATCCGTATAAAAAGCGGAGACGGAAAAATGACAGATACTTATCCATTGATGCCACCTCCCTATATCTCATACTGTTTATACAGTTCCACCACAACTTCATCAATGGAGGAACCCGAAACAGATATGTCTTTTAAGTCTGCCTGGGAAGCCAAGCCGGCAATGGCAGCGGATACGGGTATTATATCGGAATCCAGTTCGATTATGGCATGACCGTTAATGACCTGCTCCTTCTCATCATTGGAGTAATCATTGGAGATAAGACGCATTCCCTCATACAAATTAAGGCCTTTACCGGAATATTCAATACTCAGTTTCTTATATCCCCCGAATTGTTTTTTCATACCGGCAAGGTCCCCATCCATTAAGATTTTCCCTTTTCCGATCAGTATAATGCGCCTTGTCAGGGCTTCAATATCCTGCATATCATGAGTCGTCAAAATTACCGTGGTTTTATGTCTTTTGTTTATATCCAGAATAAAATTCCGGACTGCAATTTTTGATACCGCATCCAGCCCTATGGTAGGTTCGTCCAGAAATAAGATGCTTGGGCTGTGTAAAAGGGAAGCTGCAATTTCGCACCGCATCCGCTGTCCCAGGGATAACTGCCTGGTGGGTGTTTTAATGATTTCCTGCAGATTTAGCAGAGTGACTAATTCGTTCAGATTTTGCTTAAATTTATGCTCCGGTATTTTGTAAATATCCCGCAGCAGTTCAAAAGAATCAATTACCGGTACATCCCACCATAACTGGGAGCGTTGTCCGAAGACAACCCCGATATCACGGACATGTTCGATCCTGTTTTTCCAGGGAGTCCGTCCGTTTACCAAACATTCTCCGCTGTCCGGAGTTAAAATTCCGCTTAAAACTTTAATGGTGCTGCTTTTTCCCGCTCCATTCGGTCCGATATACCCTACCATTTCGCCGTCTGCAATGGTAAAGGAGATATCGTTAAGAGCCCTGACGTATTCGTATTTCTTATGAAATAAAGCTTTCAATGCTTCGGAAATACCCGAATTACGCCTTGCGACCTGAAAGGTTTTGTGAATGTGTTCCACTTGAATCATGTTCTTTTCCTCCTGGTAGTAATATTTTTTTGAAATCCCAGATCCGTCAGCGGACAGTTTTTACGCCGGTTTGTTTTGGGTAACCATCGATTTGCTGTCTTATACGGATTCATTGTTTCGAAATATCTTGCCAAGCGTTATGTTTTCCTGGATTTTGCCAGGAAAAACCGTGGTATATGATTTTCCGGTTCTGCCAGGGTGTGTCTGAAAACTGCTTGCGCTGTGCTTGCCGTTCCGCTTTTTGGGAGGCAAGGAGTGATTTGGGAGGCGTAGTGGGGCTACGTTTCCCAAACTCACAATGCAAGCATGCCGCAAAATGGTACGTTCAGAACGGTGCAATGTGTTTTCAGATACACCCTAAGGATTTTAATTAAAATAATTTAGGCAAAACTATTCTTAGAAGTATAATGTTAATTTGTGGTAAATCTGTGTTAACTGTAAAAATTTATTAAATTGATTTATAATAATTTTAGGTTCCTAAAACCGCAATGGGAAAGTCATACGGATATTCCGAATCCGCTACGCTGCATGCTCATAACCTTATACCTGCTACGCAGGTATTTCAGTCGGAGCATGAACTAAGCATGAACTCCGACTGAAAAGTTAAGTCCCTAACCCACCGCTTACACTCCGCTAAGAAGCGGTGGACTTACTTGTAAGGTTAAAATATTAACTGCCCATTATGGTTTTTGAGGACAAGCTGATTAAGAAACAGAAAAAATTTTACCATTTCATTTAAATTTTGAAAAATTTTCACTTCCCCGATTGTATTATAAGTGAAAGGAGTTGAAATAATGGATTATTCATTTGGTACCGATGAATATATACGGCATGTATTAGAGAAATATTCTAAAATGTTAATAAAGTTAGCCTTCACCTATGTAAAAAACATGGCGGATGCGGAGGATATAACCCAGGATGTTTTTGTAAGCCTGATTAAAAAAGGCAGCGGGTTTGGCAGCGAGGAGCATGAAAAGGCCTGGCTTATCAGAGTTACCATAAATAACTGTAAAAATCACCTGAAATCCTCCTGGAATAAGCTCAAGGTCCCTTTAGAAGAGGACATCAGTTATCTTCCCAAAGAGGACAGTGAGGTTTTAATCATGGTTTTAAACCTGCCTGCAAAGTATCGCAGTGTAATACATTTGCATTATTACGAAGATTATTCAATTAACGAAATAGCCGGCATTTTACATAAAAATCCGGCAACCATAGGAACCTGGCTTGCAAGAGGCCGAAACTTGTTGAAATCAAAATTAATCGGAGGTTTTGAATATGAATAAAAATAATTATATAAAATCCATGGACCAGTTAAATATTTCAAAAGATTTTAATGATAGAACCGCAGAAAAAATGAAAGCTGCTCTTAAGGAAGCGCCGGAAAAAAAATACCCGGACCTTAAGAAATTTGCCCTGTCCGCAGCCAGCGTTGCCCTTATCCTGGCTGCCGGTGCGGCTGCCATAAACTTAACCAATCTCCCCCCGGATAACGGGACCGTCATTTACACCGCAGATAATACGGTGACTTCCGATTCGGCAAAGACACCGGGAATCATTGTTCCCGCAGTGGAAATCCCGGATTCACAAAATACAGGAATACAGGCCAGGATGCTTCCCCTGTTTGTTTACAAAGGCCGCATTTATGTCCAGAGTGCCACAACTTTTGAATCACCGGACGGCATGACCTTAAATAAGGATGAGGTATTAAGCCTGCGCGGGGATCATTTGGGCAAAACAAAAGGCAGTATTGACGAATGGAGCAGTCAGGAGGATTATGCTGTCGAATTTGCCTCCACCATCGGTGAAGGGGATGTATATACCGTAAAAGGGTATGACAGCAGCTATAGACTGATGGTTTATTATGATTACCAGGACGGCGGCTTTGGCTGTGAAATTTTTGATAGTTTCGGAGGCCTTTACTTAAACAGCGGTGCGGATTATTTTAACCTTTTAAATTTAAAAGATAATGTGGTTTCTTATACCTGGGAAAGTTATACCAGCTGGAACAACGGTATGAATGAAGTAAAGGAAGAAACTGCGGATGATGCATTCAATACATTTTTAAACAGCCTTTATGCTTCGGTTCCCATTGGTGAAAATATGGATATGTTAACGGAAAATACGGACTATGACAGTCAGAAATTTGTCGATATCAAGACAAAGGATAACCTGATCACCTCCTTAAGACTCTTTCAGGGCGGCTATGTATATGATTCCCAGGTTGGGTTCTTTAAAGTGGATGAAAAGGCTTTTAATGCTTTCTGGGATTTGATGCCGGTTACCGACCCGGCCGCCGGTACCGGTACCAAGGAGGATACTGCTCTTAATACCGGTATCGATGTCACCCTTTCGGAGGATTCCCGGCTGTCCGGAACCGGGGAATTAAAATTAACCCTTCGGAATAACGGGACGGAAGAAGTATTTTATGGTGCCGAATACAGTATTGAAAAACAGGAGGCCGAAAACTGGGAGACCGTACCTGCTGTAAAGGACCTGGCATTTATTTCGATTGCCTATTCCCTTGCACCGGCCTCGGAACAGGAATTTACCGTGGATTTAAGCCAATTGAATCCTAATCTGGATGCCGGAAATTACCGGCTGGTTAAAACCATTAACGGCCAGACTTATTATGTGGAATTTGAATTGACAAAGTAAGAAAATAAAATGACGGACTCCGTAACCGCCGGTCAGGCGGGAGACTTCCCTGCCATCACGGCGAACCCATGAAGGGATAATTTGTAAAAGCTTTGTTATTAACGGAAACGAGTGTAATCTCCTTGCGTCTTACCGTACAAACTCTTATAATAAAGGCAAGATAATAACAGGAGGCAGGGAATATGGATCCGATTGCACAATTTAAGAACTGGATAGATGCAAGCAAACAAATCGTCTTTTTTGGGGGAGCCGGTGTATCTACCGAAAGCGGAATTCCTGATTTCAGGAGCGTGGACGGGCTGTATCACCAGAAATATGATTATCCGCCCGAACAGATTTTAAGCCATAGCTTTTTCGTAAGAAATCCCGGATATTTTTATACCTTTTACCGGGATAAAATGCTTTATACCGGTGCCGAACCTAACATTACCCATATAAAACTGGCGGAACTTGAGGAGAAAGGAAAACTTTCGGCCGTTATTACACAGAATATAGACGGCCTTCATCAAAAAGCCGGGAGCAGAAATGTTTTGGAGCTTCACGGAAGCGTATTAAGAAATCACTGTATGAAATGCGGGAAGTTCTACGATATGGACCATATCCTGCAAAACAGCGAAGTCCCCCATTGCGGCTGCAGCGGTATTATTAAACCCGACGTGGTCCTTTACGAAGAACCCCTGGACGAAGGAGTGATGGAACGTACCATAGAGGCCGTATCTGCCGCCGATATGCTAATTGTCGGGGGCACCTCCCTTTCCGTCTATCCGGCGGCCGGTTTTATTAACTATTATAACGGAAATCACCTGGTATTGATTAATAGATCCGCAACTCCCTATGATTCCCACGCCGACCTGCTGATCAATGACAGTCTGGGAAATGTTTTTGGTAAAATATAATCTTCGGAAAAAGGCTATTCAAAGAGTTATTCTGCTAAACCTGCATTTTTCATGATTTTAGCCTGTCAGGTAAATCTAGTGTGCTGACACATTGGCACTTGGACTAATGACGCAGAATTAATTTTCAGTCTGCAAGAGAGAGGAAGGAGACGTAGTGGCAGTAGCAAGTATGCAACCGCAAGCATACTGCGCATTCTTCCGGCAACGCAGCCGATGGAAATTCAGACATGCAATTGGTGTGGATATCAGTTTGCCGGTACACTGGGGGGCTGTTGCAAATTCCAAAATATAACTTACTTGTGGGAGACAAAAGTTCAGTAAATTATTATTTTACAACAGCCCCCCAGACTTACCTTTTCAGCAGCGGTGCAAGTACATACCGTTCAATTCAGCAACTCTTGGATTCCCTTACTATCCTTATTCCGCTTATTTCTGCCTTAATCTCTTTTTCTTCTGCAAAAGTATTAATAAAATCTACAATATTGTCTTTGTATTTTTCCATGAAATACACGGCAACATCTTCTTTCACGCCTTCCGGCAGTGAATTCAGGGCTGATTTGGCAATGGCCCCCGGCAGCTTATCCAATCCGTTCAATATCTGAATCAATCTTCCGGAATCCTCCCTTGCAGACATTTTATCTATGATTATGGGAAGCAAGGTATCCGCAATTTCACCGTATTTAATATTCTCCAGGGAAATCTCTATTCTGATCATATTCATACCTCCAATAAAAAAATTTTTATACACTTAAGAAGCAGGGAATGTTTTTTCCCCACCGACAATTAAATTTCCAAAAAGAAAGACGGTAATATGTTAACCGTCTTATCTAATATATTCTATTTCAATTTTCTATTAAAGTTCTTATAATTCAACAAAATTTTATGGTAACCCCATGAATCCCCAGCCAGTTAATCCGCTTCAAATGGACAGTGTACCGGCACACTAGTATATCGTCCATCAAATAACCGGTCTGAGTACGCAAGATAAACTTTCAGAGGTGATATTCAAAAAATGCAGGCGTAGCGGGGCTACGCCAAGGCTTTTTGAATATTGCATCTGGAAGTTTAGACAAGTAATCGGTCCAGTTAATTTGTGGACGATATACTAATTTTGTTTTTCTATCTCCGCTGGTATGCGGATGGTAATCTCCGTTCCCTTATTGGGAGTACTGCGGATATTCAGCCCGTAGTACTCACCGTAATAAAGCTTTAAGCGCTGGTTTACGTTACGCATACCGACGGACTTATATTCCTCGGAGTCAGGAAAGTAATCACAGACAAGTATTTCATCAATTACGGTCTGAGGCATACCGATCCCGTTATCCTTGACCGTCAGAACAATCTCGCCCGGTTCCAGGCGGCCTGTAACCTCAATCAGTCCCTGGCCGTCCTTCTCTTCAATGCCGTGGACTATGGAATTTTCAATCAGCGGCTGCAGGATCAGCTTAGGGATACGCTTGCCGTACAGCGCTTCCTCAATATCCATTAAAAGTTCGATTCGGTCTCCATAACGCCATTTTTGAATGGTATAATAATTATTGATGTTTTTCATATCTTCAAAGATAGTTATAAAATCAGAGCCATTGATCGTTAAGCGCATCATATCTCCCAGTGACTTTGCAATAACTCCTATCTCAGGCACACCTTTAATACGGGCAATCCAGTTGATTGTTTCAAGCGTATTGTATAAAAAATGGGGATTGATCTGCATGCGCAGAGATTTCAGTTCCGCCTGCTGCTGCAGGAGTTTCTCGTCATAAACCTTTTCGATCAGATCGTTAATATTATAAACCATCCGATTAAAATTATAGGACAATACACCTATTTCATCCTGGGTCTTTACATCACACATCGCGTTGAAATCCCCTTCTCCAAAGGCCTGCATGGCCCTGCTCAGCCGGATGATAGGTCTGGAAAGGGAATAGGTCACCAATACGGTCACCGCTGCCGCCAGCATTACCGCAATTATGACCACCACCCAAATATACTGCCTGAGACTGTAGAGGGCCTGACTGTAAGTAATAACCGGTACGGTTGCCACCAGATACCATTCTGTGTCGGTCAGCTTCCGGAATACCACATATTGCTGTATCCCCTGTATTTTCCGTGTAAAAAACCCGCTTTTGCTTTTTGATTCAAGCACCTTTTCATATTCTCCCGGCAGTCTGGTATTCAGCAGTTCCTTATTTTTGCTGGAGATGATTCGAAGCTCGTCATTCACCACATTCACGGTACCGTTTTGGGAAAATTCCATATTGGAATACATGGAATAGATCTGATCCTCAAGTAAATTCACAACTACATATCCAAGGGGCTTAATGGTTTTTAAGCTGTTGATCTGGCCCGCTATGGAAATATATTCCCCCTGTATATTGGGGGTAAGCCAGACAGGGCTTCCCCCCGCCTTATAAATTTCATTCTTATACGATTCCTTCAATTCATAAGTCCGGAGATTTTTGCTGACTGGGATTGTAATCCCTGCATCCGTAACAATCAGTACGGACTCCACGGCATCCGTATAAAGAATATGCTTGTAAACGGCATCCCGCATGTTTTTTTCAACAATATACCGGTCATAGTCCGACATCTTATTGTCTTTTAATATATTTAACTGTTCCTGTACGGCAGGATCGGACTGGATATTAAAAATAAGTGTATCAAAATCCGTCAGCCTGAGCTTCAGATTCGTCCCCACCTGTTCCAATACCTTGCTGATATACTGCTCTGTCTGCCGGTCTATCAGCTGGCGGGAATAGGAATAATATGCCCCCGAAAGCACTGCAATCGTTACCAGGCTCAGGGTAATAAATGCAACTGCATATTTCTGGCTGATTCTGAAATTAAATTTTCGCCTTTTCTTTTTGTGTTTCAGCATAAATTCATCCTACATTATTTTTTCTATATTGCATGGGCGTACAGGAAAATGTTTTTTTAAAAATCTGGCTGAAGTACCGCTGGTCGGTAATACCCACTCTTTCTGCTATTTCTGCTATTTTCATGTCTGTCTCCCGCAAGAGCAGTGCCGCCCGGTCCATGCGCTTGCTATTTACGATGTCCAAAAAAGTAAAACCGGTTTCGTTTTTTAACATACGGTTAATATAAATCGGATTAAAATGAAATTCTTCAGCCAGGCACTGGAGAGAAATATCTTCCATATAATGGTCATCTATATACTGCAGTATCTTGTCAATACGTTTTGTAAATTTCTGAGGTATATTTTCCTGATATGGCATCTTATCCGCCGTCTGAAAGCTGAATGCTTTTAATTTTTCCTGCATTTCGGCGATATTCAGCTGCTGCCTTCTTTTCTGGCCTATGGCCTCGGCTGCCCTTTTGCAGCACTCATAGATTTCTTCCGGATTTGTCGGCTTAAGCAAATAGTCAAACGCACCCAGTGAAAGGGCGCGTTTGACATAATCAAAATCTTTATAACCGCTCAGAAAAATAACCGCACAATGGGGATTCTCCCGGATAATCTTTTCCGCCATTGTTATGCCGTCCATTTTAGGCATACGGATGTCGGACAGTATGATGTCGGGATGTTTTTCCCGTGCGATCTCAAGTGCCTCAAGTCCATCCTTTGCAACGCCGCACACCCGGAGGCCGATGGATTTCCAATCCCAGGAGGATAAGCCTTCCAGGATAATATTTTCATCATCAACAATTAAAATTTTCATTCGGAACCTCTCCAATACATATATATGCAACTGTTTAGCCCTTTACCGCCCCGGCAGTCATACCCTCCATAATCTTATCATGCAGAATTATATAAACAATAATCGTCGGTACAACAGTGAATACAACCGCTGCCAGCATTCCGGCATAGTCTACGGAATCCAGGTCCGCAAAAGTTGTCAGGCTGACAGGAAGCGGCATTTTTGTATCACTGGAAAGGAATACCTGGGGAAACAAAAGGTCATTCCAAATATTAATAAAGTCGATAACCGCCACGGTCACCGCAGAGGATTTTGCTATCGGCATAATTATCTTAAAAAAGCAGCTATATATGGAACAGCCGTCCATGATGGCGGCTTCTTCCAATTCACCCGGAATTGTAGAAAAAAAGCCTGTCAATATGAAAATCGACATGGGCAGTGCAAATACTACATGTGCAACAATAACCGCAAGATATGAATCCAGGATATGAAGACGGTTAAACATGGAAAACATCGGGACAATCGCGGCATATGCCGGAATACTCATACCCAATAAAAACAGGCGTTTTATATTATTGGCATTCTTCCATATTAGTCTTTCCAGTCCATATGATACCATACATCCCAAAAGAACTGCAATAGCTACGGCTGAGAAAGTGATAATACAGGAATTAATAAAGCTCAGTCCAATGTTGCCTGTAACGATGGCACGGATATAATTGTCAAAATTCAAAGATGCCGGAAGCCCCCAGGGATTGGTGAACAGTTCATCATTTGTTTTAAAAGAATTTAAGGCCATCCAGAGGATGGGATACAAACACATTACCGAAAAGATACTAAGCGCGGTAAAAGTCAGAATACGGCTTATGGTCCATTTCATTTTTATCATAACTAATACTCCATTTTATCGGTTTTTAGAACACGGTTTACTATCCAGATAACGACCACGCACAGAAGCAGAAGTATGGTGCCGATCGCACTGGCATAACCGAATTTCATGGTTCGGAAGCCCTGGTAATACATATAGGTTGCCATTACCTCACTGGCGTGGTTTGGTCCTCCCTTCGTCATGGTGTAGACCAGATCGAAGTATTTCAGGGATCCTGTGATGATCAGGATGATATCAATACGGACAATATGCTTGATCAGCGGAAATGTTATTTTCGTGAATTTTTGCAGGGAAGTCGCACCGTCAATATCGGCCGCTTCAAACAGGCTGCCCGGAATACCTTTCATAGCCGCAAGCTGTATCACCATATGATACCCTACAAAGCGCCACATAACCACTACGATCAGCGCAATCATAACCGTATCCGCATCACTCAGCCACGCGTGTTTTAAGGAACTTAAATTTACGGCCTCGAGAAAAGAATTTACTATGCCGAATTCTGAATTATAAACCATATTAAAGAGCAGGCCCACTGCAACGCCGCAGATTACCGACGGAAGGAAAAATACGGACTGAAAGAAACGGCTGCCCTGTATTTTATTAAACAGTGCATTGCCGAAAAACAGTGCCAACGGCAGATGTGCGATCAGGGAACCGAATACCATCAGAAGATTGTTCCTTAAGGACTGCTGGAAGAATTTATCGTTAAACAGATTCAGGTAATTTTTTAGCCCCGTAAAGTTATTACGGCTCATTAAATCGGTTTGGAAAAAGCTGAGATAAATATTATTTATAATTGGTATAAGAACAAATATGACATATAAAATAAATGTCGGCAATACAAAGACCGCAATGGCCTTTTTGTTACTTAGTACTTTATGCATGGGAAATCACCTTTCATTTCAGACAGAGGACCGTTACTGCGGCGGCAAAACAGCTTTCACACATCCGGTCCTTTTACGGAGTAAATTAAGCTATTTTCAGCAGACCCCGCTTATAACAATCCTCATGCCCTGACTCAATTACCTGTCTGCGTTATCAATCGCAAACTGCTGAAGATCATCCATTTTTTCCTGAGGATCACCGCCTCCCATGATTGCCACAGCAGCATTGTTAAATTCAACGCCCTCTCCGGAACCGAATACACGGTCAAGCCATGGAGTATATACTTTTACATTATCAAACATTTTGTTCATACGCAGTGCCATTTCGTCTACTTTGCTCGTATCTGTTGCCGTATTGGCTACAACAACCTGTCCCAGGTTAACAAGGGACTGCTGGAAATCCGCGCCGGAAAGCTGTTTTACGAAAGCACATGCGGCATCAATATTCTCGGCATCGGCACTTACCGCATATAACTGGCCGATTGATCCCACGTTTACACCCTGATTCGCGCTGTCATCAGCCGGCAGGCAGAAAAAGTCGATATCATCGTAAATCGGATTGTCCTTGCTGTTAAACATTGTGATAGCTGATGTAAGAAAGGGCATCATGGCTACTTCGGAATTATTGAATTTCTGGAAGGCTTCGTTTGGAGTCATGCCTAAATAACCCTCCGGCAGATAACCGTTCTGAACCATTTTTGAAAGTTCTTCACCGGCTTTTACAAACTGGGCGTCATTCCATAAAACGTTACCCTCTGAAATGTCCTTAAACAGCTTTTCCCCGCCGGTAATATTGGCAAGCTGCTGCATGAACTGTCCCGCATACCAGGCTTCCTGACATGGAATCATAAGGGGTGTGATATCGTTTTTCTTTAAAGTATCACAAATAGCCAGGAATTCTTCATAAGTAGCAGGAACCTTTGCTCCTGCTTTCGCAAACAGGGCTTTGTTATATGCAACCGTTACGATTTGCTTCGTATTGGGTACCGCATAAATTTTCCCGTCAAAGGTAACCGGTCCGAATATGCTGGGATCTGTGAAGCGGGCGGACCATTCACTGTCTTCCGCAATTTTGTCACCGATCGGATAAATTTTACCGCTCTCAACGAATGGTTTCATAAAACCGGATTCAAAGGTAAAGAATATATCCGGCTGTGCGTTGGAAGCCATTACGGTAGTGATTTTTGTTTTATACTGCTCGTTGGAATATGCTTCCTGTTTTAACTCTACGTTATATTCATTGGTTTCATTGAACTTGTTGATTTCATCAAGGACAAGTTGTGCATACTTCTCGTTATTTCCTCCGGTCAGGGTGGAAACGGTCATCGTAACCTTTTCTTCGCTTTTTGCATCACTGCCGGTTTCCGTGTTTCCCTCACCGGATGAATCTCTTGTGCTGCATGCGGCCAGTGACGTTATTATCATTAAGGCCGCTAAGATCGTTGCTAATTTTTTTTTCATAATAAACTCCCATTCTGTGCGCTCCGGCGCACGTACAAATCAGGATATTGAAAAAACTACTTTTGTTTTTCAACCTACTTCCTCCTGAATTTTAGTTTAAGATCTGTAACAATTTGGTACACCCATATCTATCATAAAGGCCGGCCACTGTCATTCTGCCGAAGTTTCCAGCAGCAGGACCCCATATGGTTCAATAAAAGTTTCTCCGTTTAATACCGTATCGGACAATAAGTCATGGAACGATTGTTTAAGTTGGACATTTTGTTTTTCACTGCTGTAATTAAGTACAAACAAATAATTTTTTCCGTTCTTTTGCCGGATCGCCAGCTCACAGCATTCCGGCGCCTGTATAAGGTGATCCAGAGGATGTCCGAAGCCAAGCTTGTCTAAGATAAACCGTGCCGTATCCCTGTGGAAGGCTGCCCCAACATAATATGCCTCCCCTTTCCCGTAAGTATTAACCGTTATAGCTGGTTCCCCCTTATAATAATCTTCCTTATATACGGCCAGGACACGGCAGTCTTTGCCTACCGGTGTAAGAATGTCATTAAAGACGGTCATTTTCACGGATTGCCCGCCCCAGTCCGCATTCCGGTCTTGCTCCCGGTCACTCATGTAAGTAAAATCATGGACTTCTACCCCAAATAGCCCTGCTAATTTTCCGGGTATTGCAGCCATCCCGCACTGTCCGTTACTGTCCTTGTATCCCGAGCGGGCACCGATCATGAGTTTCCCGCCGTCCTGTACATATTCCCCCAGTATGCCGGCAATGCGGTCCGTCATAATGGAAGGATGGGGATATACGATAAAATCATATTTTTTTAGCCGATCCGCCTCGAAATCTTCCGTAATATTCACATAATCAAACGGTGTATGGGAAGTTTGCAGTGCATCCGACCAGTTCCCCATGGAAGCATTCAGCAGCGGGCCGTGCCATACGTCATATTCCGCATCCCATTCGTTATCATAGTCACAGAGGATCGCTGTTTTTGCCTGATAGGCACTTCCTGCTATTACGGTGGCTTTTTGCACCTCCCTGGCTGTCTGCTGTACTTCTTTCAACCTGCGGTTATCGGCATTGTCATAGTTCAATATGCCATGCCAGTATATCTCGGTGCCTGCCGTACAGGTCCGCCAGCGGAAATAACCGACATAGTCTGCGCCATGGGCGATTGACTGGAAGGTCCACAGCCTTATCTGCCCCGGTTTAGGTGTGGGGGCTTTATGAAAATTCACCCATCCTCCTGCCCCGGTCTGCTGTTCCATTACGCCAAACTGGGGAGAAATCGCTCGCACCTTTGCAAGATTGGAGCTCCATTTCCTGTCCAGAAGGTAAGGGGCCGAATCCTTAAGCCCAAATGCCGGATAACTGTCATACATGATAAAATCCAGCGCTTTATCCGTCATTTTATTATAGTCTATATGCCGGAACATACCATTGGTCGTAATATAAACCTTCTCCGGAATATAGGTACGCAGTATATCATGCTGAAGCTTGCAGTATGATATTGCACTGTCAGAGAAAAACCTGGCGGCATCCAGTTTTACATGAGGATTCGCCGTATTTCTCGGAGTGGCCATGGGAAGATAAATTTCATCCCAGTCGGTATATTCCTGGTTCCAGAATACGGTCCCCCAGACACGGTTGAGATTATCCAGGGTATGGTATTTGTCCTGTACATACCTGCGGAAAGCTCCATGATCCGCTTCGGAATAGAATTCATCGGTTACACAGTTTAATTCATTGTCGATCTGCCAGCCGATGATGTTTGGATGGTCCGCATAATGCTCGGCAAGCTTTCCCACAATAATACGGCTTTTTTCACGGTAAATGGGTGAATTATAATTATATTGGCGGCGCATGCCATGTTTGTGGATCTGGCCGTCATAATCCACACACCAGACTTCAGGATATTTTTTGGTAAGCCATGCCGGCGGGGTAGCAGTAGGGGTGCAGAAAATGACTTTTAATTTTGTTGTTGAGACCAGTTCCATAAAACAGTCAAAAAAGTCAAAGGAAAAGCATCCTTCTTTACTTTCAAATTTACTCCAGGCAAATTCGGCGATACGGATTACTTCAATACCGGACTGCTGCATCCGGTCCAAATCACTTTTCCACAAGGTGTCGGGCCAGTGCTCAGGGTAATAGCAGACACCCAGCTGAAGCCTGTCAAGATGTATTGATTTTTCCACTTTTGTACCTCCATCAAATTTCAATTCTACAATCAGGTTTTTCTGTAGATTATAACTAATAAAACGATTATATATTAATTTTTTTCACAAATATACACAAAAAAAATACCAAAATGTTTAAAAAAATAACTTTTTGATTGAAAAATGCACAATGGACCGGGGATCTTAAACCTGTTTAAAGATCACTTTGCAGAATTCCTGAATCATATTTAGTAAATTGTTGGGATATTATTTCAGATAGCCAAAGAAAAACCAAGTAAAATAGGAGAAAATCTCCCCCACAAAAGCATTTCCTATGTAAAAGAGTCTCGCTTGCCAGACTCTGGTGCCTCCGGCGGTCGCCCGGGATATAATTCCAAATGCCGAAGTACATATCCTCTCTGAAGGTTTTATATTATAGGATACCATTTTCTATAACAAAAAAAGCGGCGTTAAGCCACTTTTTTAGATTTTATTCGAATTTATAACTCCCTCTAAATCATATTACAACTAATTTAAACGGGAGCATATATAGCATAAACTCAGATACAAATTTAGTTTTAAATTAATTTCAAAAACTTATATTCTTATTATCAAACTTTAACTGTTCAATATAAAAATATTAAAATTGCCGGTTGCACTACTAGCTATATATACCCCAAGTGCCCAAATACGGGATATATCGTATCGCATCAATTTTCATATTTTCTAATAACGCAGGTGTTTATGTTGTTTTATTCAGCATAAAATTACGATATTAAGTCTTTTATGGTGTTGGTTGGCAAAAGACATTATTATATTACCATATAATGCCTGAAAAATCAATATAAAGTTACATAATTTATCATTATTTGATATAAATATACAATATACCTTGCCAAGCTGCATAAACCAACAATGTGTTGCCTAAATTTGTACTTAGTATTATAATATTCAAATATATGAAAAATAAGCCAATAATCTTTAAAACCCTCTCTGGGTGCAATCACTGCACTTAAACGGATTCTCCAGGATCTTGGTTAAAAATTTTAAAATACCAGGTTCGTAAGGATTACGCTGGCCACAACTCCCACAAGGGTGGCCAATAAAGCTCCTGCAAGGGTATATCTGGTTTTTTTCACCTTTGCCGTCATAAAATAAACACTCATGGTATAAAAAACCGTTTCCGTACAGCTTACAATAATTGATGTAAGCCTGCCAAGATATGAATCCGGGCCGTATTCTTTAAATATATCCAGGACAAGACTGGTGGCCGCCGATGCAGAAAATAATTTCACAATTACAAGAGGTACCAGCTCCGATGGAAATTTAAGAAAGTTCGTAACCGGTTTTATCACCTCCGCCAGAAGATCAAGGGTCCCGGAAGCCCTGAGTATTCCAATTGCTACCATTAATCCGATGAGGGTAGGCATTATGTTTAGCACTACTTTAAATCCGTCCTCCGCACCTTTTGTAAATTCGTGGAACACCGGTGCTTTCATTAATAATCCAAACCCTACAATATAAAAAATGACAAATGGAATTATGTAATCCGATATATACAGTAAAAACTTCATTATAACGCCCTGCCTTTCCAATCCGTTATCAGCCGGGGCTTCACGCCATGGCAAAGCCCATTGCAGACATAAGGTATCTATTTTATACGGCTTAATTTTCGTGCAACAACCGAGAAGATTACACCGGCAATGGTTGATATGGTGGTTGCTACCAATGCCGCTCCAAGGATTTCCGTGGGACTGACGGATCCGTACTGGCTTCGGTAAGCTATCACATTAACCGGTATCAGTTGAAGGGAAGATATGTTTATAATCAGAAAGGTACACATGTCACAGCTGGCTATTTCACCGTTTTTATTCAGTTTCTGCAATTCCCCCATAGCCTTAAGCCCCATGGGAGTCGCTGCCCAGCCAAGTCCTAATATATTGGCTATCATGTTGGAAGCTATGTATTCGTTTGCCGGATGCCCCTTCGGAATATCCGGAAACAGCAGCCGTAATACGGGATTTAACGCTTTTGTCAAGGCGTCCATGATTCCGGTGGCTTTTGCAACCTGCATGATACCTGTCCACAGGGACATAATTCCTAACATGGTAATGCATAAGGTTATGGCTTCTTTTGCCGAATTAATGGATGCCGTACTCACATCATCAATTTTTCCGTTTAATACGCCTACAATAATTCCTATTACTATCATAAAACCCCATAAGTAATTTAGCATACGTGATTCCCTTTTTTGCATTTTCTTATTAATTACTATATTCTGACCTCACAAAATACATTACTATTAAGTAATTTCTTATTAGATCCCTGGGATTTTTTTTACTTTTTAATACTGTTTTTACAATATTTCCTATAAAATACTAAATTATTGCTAAAATATCTTAATTAATTTATTGACTTTACATTTGGTGTATGCTATTTTATTAAAGTATTGTAGGAGGTACATATATGAAAAGCACAGGAATAGTAAGAAAATTGGATGAATTGGGAAGAATCACTCTCCCTATTGAGCTAAGAAGGACTTTAGGCGTAAGC
>JAEWAK010000002.1 GCA_023391695.1 Bacillota bacterium | reverse complement strand
CGGCGCCGGTATAATGTCTGTCGACATTATATCATGTCCGCAAGCTCCCATGATATGCGGTACTTCGTACCGTTGATGCGCACTCACTGCGTTCGGCGCCGGTATAATGTCTGTCGACATTATACCATTAAACAAATCATATTACTATGTTTAATTGCATTTATCTGCAGATTGCCTCTATGCGGTGAGCCAACATGTCAATTGCAATGTCATTTAAGCCTCCCCGCGGGATTATGATATCCGCATAATTTTTATATGGTTCCACATACAGCTCATGCATGGGTTTTACCGTTTTCTTATATTGTTCTATAACGGATTCCAGGCTTCTTCCCCGTTCGTTTACATCTCTGATAATACGCCTTATCAGCCTTTCATCCGCATCGGTATCCACAAATACTTTAATATCCATAAGGTCTCTGAGTTCTTTGTTTTCAAAAATCATGAAGCCGTCCACAATGATGACTTTAGCAGGATTTACCCTTACGGTCTCGGGTAAACGTGTATTCTCAATATAAGAATATACCGGTCTGTCTATTGGGACCGCCTTCTTTAGTTTCTTAAGGTCCTCAATTAAAAGCTGTGTATCAAAGGCATCCGGATGATCATAATTTATTTTGGTCCGCTCCTCCGGTGTCAGTTCCTCAAAGGGTTTATAGTAATAATCATGACTTATTAATTCCACCCGGTCCTTGCATATTTCTTTTAGCCGGTTGACAACGGTAGTCTTCCCGGAAGCAGATCCGCCTGAAACCCCAATAATCACTATGTTCTTCATGTATTCCTCCAAAAAAATGAAATTTATATTCTTAATAATTTTTTTGATCTGCTATTATTGTTTTCCCCTCTGACTCCTGTAAGCACCCTGTGCTCTATAAATTTGGATGATGAAACAATAAATTTTACTTTTTTTCACTTTATGATACTACAATACAATAGGGAAAGCAAGCCTATTTACCGGTTTATCCTTAAATCACAGTATCTTACTTTCAGGTAATACTTAAGGGCGCAAAATAACTGGTATCGGCTGGCTTATCCGGCTAAAACCTCAAAAAAAGAGCCGCCCTATCAGTAATTATTTCATCACTGACAGGACAGCCCTTATAGATATTATTTAATACGGAAGAGCCCCGGTAATACCATAAACTATAAGGTAAGTTACAAGTACGACCCAGAAATACTTGGTATATTTCTTTTGGAAACCAACAAAATTCTGGTCTGTTTCTCCGCATAACATGTATAATGCGGGAATAACAGGGCTGATTAAACGGAAGGATTGTCCTACCATGGAAGCTACAGCTACCTTCATTGTATCAAGGCCAAACTGCCCCATAACACCACCGACTACGGAAGCAATACCAAAATAGAATGCATCCTGAGGCAAAAAGCAGATAGCCGGTGCAGCAATAATTGCATAAATAGGAGCCATATGAGATCCTAATGCTGTGGGTATGATACCGGCAATGCTGCCGGCCAATGCCGCAGCCATACCGCTTCCGGATAATACTCCGGAAAAAACACCGGCACCAAGTGTAGCCAGAGTAGTAGGCAATACATCACCCGCTAAAGCTTCGATCCGTTCATTGCTTTCCTTCACTGTGCGGTAATTAATAACCAATGCGATTGCAGATGCTATCATAAATACTACGGAACCGTGTACAAATCCCTTAATTAAAACAAAGACTGCCAAACCGGTCAATAAAAGGTTAAACCAATATAATTTCGGACGTTTTAATTCCGGTTCGTTATCACGTATGGAAGACAACATCCTCTGCAGACTCTCCTCTGAAACATTGACACCATTAGAGGTTTTGTAGCCCAGTCTCTTACGTTCCTTCAGACCAAGAAATGCAGCAACTGCTATTACAACGACCTGAGCTGCCAGTAAACCTGGCAATAAGGTTCTGAATAATTCATTTACTTCCACTCCAAGGGCAGTTGCGCATGCAATGGTAGGCCCGCCCCAGGGAAGCTGATTCCAGATGCCGATTGGAGCCACAATAATAATTGCTAAATAACTTAATTTTAATCCTAACTGTTTGTATAAATTTAAAAATGCAGCGATACATATTATGATTGTAGTTGTCGTATCCCCATTTAATGCTACAACACTGGCAACCATTACGGTTGATAAGGTGACTTTTAGCGGATCCCCTTTTGCTTTTTTTATAAAAAATTCTGCTACCGGATCAAATAGTCCTACATTCAGCATTAAATCAAAATATAAAATGGAAAACAGAATGGTTATACCGGGCGAGATTACTCCCCAGGAAATCTTGCCGGTTTCTGCATTTTGCTTAAAGAAAATACCCTCTTTAATCCATGTAAATAAATCTGTTATTTGATTTCCGTTTACAATTACAGCAATAAGCCCAAAAAACAGCGGAACTAAAGTAAGGGCCGTAAAAACTGATAATTTTTTCTTGGAAAGCAAAACAATAAAAGTAATTATCATAGCTAAAGCTAAAAATGTTAACATAAATATCCTCCCATAAGCCTCTCCCGGTTATTTAATATATTTTACTTTCGTATACAATTCCTCAAGTGCAGCATCTTTACGCCTGTTAAATTCAACTTTGTTTTGTTCAAATATATTATTCCCTTCTGTATCAATGGAAACAATGAGCGGTCCAAATTCTTTTACACGGCATACCCATAATGTTTCCGGCATACCCAGATCTCTCCAGTGGGCTTCCTCTATTTCTTCCACACAGGTTGCGGCTACTACGGCACAACCGGCCGGAAATACACAGTGTAACGCTTTATGTTCCCTGCAGCCGGCCTCCGTATTAGGCCCCATACCGCCTTTACCAACAATTAACTTAACACCGGTTTGTTCAATGAATTCCTTTTCAAATTTCTCCATTCTCATACTGGTTGTAGGACCAATGGAAACCATTTCAAATTTATCTTCTTCCCCTTCAATTTTACGTACGATGGGACCGGCATGGAAAATCGCTCCGCCTTTAATATCTACGGGTAATTCACGTCTGAGTTCAATTAATCTTCTATGCGCTACATCACGGCAGGTAACTATGTGACCGTTGAGATAAATAACATCTCCTATTTTAATATCTTTTAAATCTTCATCTGAAATAGGTGTTGTTAGAATTTTTTTCATAATATAACCCCCTTATGAGTACTTGATTCATAGCTTAAATCACTGTTAAATGTAATCGTCCCCCGGCGATGCGACCAGCAGCCGACATTCACCGCACAGGAAATAACTGACGGATGGCGTGCTGAATTGATTATATTAACACCCATAACTGATTTTGTGCCCCTTAATCCTTGTGGTCCAAGACCTATGGAATCAATCGCCGCAGCAATTTCATCTTCTAAAACCGCAGCTTTTGGATTAGAATTGTGGCTTCCAACCGGACGCATAAGAGCTTTTTTAGCCATAAAAGCTGCCGAATCAATGGAAGTACCTATTCCAATCCCCACTAATAACGGAGGACAGGCATTTAAACCATAGGATGTCATGATATCCAGTACAAACTTAACAACACCTTCATAGCCTTCTCCCGGCATTAAGGTTTTACCCTGTCCGGGCAGAGAGCATCCGCCGCCGGCCATATATACATCCAGTTCTAATTTATCACTGCTTGGGATGATATCCCAGTATAACCACGGTGAATCGGTTCCTGTATTGGTTCCCGTATTCACTTCATCAAAGGTTTCTACTGTGTTATGGCGAAGGGGAGCCTCTTTTGTTGCAAGAAACACCGCGTCTTTAAGAACGTTTTTCAAATGATCTATATAGGGGAAGTTTGTACCAACTCTTACAAACATCTGGATTAAACCCGTGTCCTGGCAAGACGGACGGTTTAATTCAGCCGCCTCCTTTTGATTTTTTTCCATAGCTTCATAAATCATTTTAGCCATGGGCATCTCTTCCCCATTGCTAAGTTCTTTTAACTTAGCGGTTACATCATCCGGTAATTTCTTACCGACCAAGCCAACGAATTTAGCTATATTTCCGGTCAGTAAATCCAAAGCTTCTTTATTCTGCATAGCATGATCCTCCTTATATTTTTATATTGTGAATGTCATGGGCCATTCACATATAGCGGCAGAAAATTTGAATAATCCGATACAATATACACAATATTATCTTTGATATTTAATATGTGATATTGTATCCAATTTCAATGGTTATTATATAATACATATCTCATTATTACAATTGCTCTTATTAACAATCAGAGAAGCAAAATTTTGTGCAATATTACAACTTTTTTTCTTAATTCCTTTAATAATTGATATAAATAAAACAAGGCGGTTGTATTTCTCTCCTGTAAGTGTGCCTCCTGCCGGTCAAGCTTTTTTGTGCAATCGGACGTAATTTCTTCGTATGCACAAAAAAATAGGAAGTACAAATACTCCCTATTCGTTATAGTGCGTTAATATATTTTCTAAGCTTCTCATAATATGTTGGTTCATTAAATCTCTTGCTGCTTCTGCCTCTCTCCTTTGAATTGCTTCCACGATTTTTTCATGTTCTTTTATTGATATTTGAGCATACTCTTTTTCTTTCACATTGCTTCCCATAGATAATCCATTCCACATGGATGATAATAAAGATTTAATCTTATCATTATCTGCTGCTGTCCATATCTCCAAATGGAAAGATTGATTATGTTTGGTATACTCCATATAATCATTTTCATTCAGAGCCTCTTTTGCATGTAAAAAAGCAGCTACAATATTGGTAATATCCGTACCGCTTTTACATACTTTATATACAGCGGCACTTTCCAGAATTGCGCGGGTTTCATAATGGTCCCGAATCGTTTTTTCATTTATTCCCAAAACGATTGCACCTTTATTGGGTCTTAATTTAATCAGGCCGTCACCGGATAATATCTGAAATGCTTCCCGGACCGGAGTTATGGATACCCCCAACTGTTTTGATATTTCTTCCAGCGTAATGGCAGTTCCTTCCTTGAATTCCCTGGACAGTATTGCCTTTCTTAATATGGATGCCACTTGTTCCCTGGCCGGCATTAAATGTATTTTATTTAAATTAATCATATTTCTTCGTTCAGCACCTCTTTAATCATTTTACCGGCTAAATTAGTAAAATACCCATGAAATAATTCAGCCAGCCTTGTTTCATCCTTTTTACCCAACGCTTCACCAATCTCATCCCAAACCGTTGTATCTTCCGTTTCAGATATTTTCAGATCTTCCAGTACAAAAGCTACATAGCCATTCAGCAATCTTTCGTGAAGTAATTGAAGGTATAGGTTGTCCAATATGTCAGAAAAGAAATTGTGTAACATAATTTCTTTGATTTCTTTCATTTTATAGCGATTCAGGAGTTTAGTAAATTCTTTGCCGCAGTCCTTATCAAAATGTAAAATTTCTTTGATAAAACTTATTTGAATATGTTCAATCAAATCAAATATCTCACATATACTTTTTTGGGTAACCCCGCGTACCACCATATGGCGGTTTGGCAAACGCTGTATAAAGCCTTCCATTTCGAGAATCTGAAAAGCTTCCCTTACAGGCATTCTGGATACACCAAGCTTTCCCGCTATGGTATCCTGCACTAATTCTTCCCCGTCTTTTAGCCGGTTAAAAAGTATTTCCTTTTTTATCATATCGGCTATGCTATTTTTTGTTTGTATATTATTGATCTTTTCCATATTGCACCATTTTTTCTTTTTTATATTGTATCCAATTGTTGAGTTAAAGTCAACTAGATAAAATTACCTTATCCGCTCCTACCTCAATAGTTTGTTTTTCTGCTGTAACCGGAAACGATAATCTAAAAGGGCTGTTGCAAAATTAAAAATTTATCTTACTTGGGAGAGAAAAGAAATGCAAACTAAATTCCAGACCCAACTTGACTAAATTATTATTTTGCAACAGCCGTTTTAGTAAATTTTTCATTTGTTATAAATTAAATTTTTTCTTACCGGGGATTTATTCCAGATTTACACGTATCTGTTCGGCCAAAGCTTCATATTCCGCGTCAGTAAGTTTAACCTTACCGCTGTTCATTTCAAAGGTTGTCCCCCACTCCACTTCATCCTTATATTTGGGAACCAGATGGAAGTGAAGGTGCCTGCCGGTATCTCCGTAAGCCCCATAATTGACTTTATCCGGATGGAATGCTTTATGGAGAGCCTTTGCAACTCTGGTAATATCCGCAATATATCCGTTTCTTTCTTCCTCGCTTAAATCAACCAGTTCACTTACATGATGCTTTGATGCAACAATACAGCGGCCTTTATGGCTCTGCTCCTTAAATACAAAAACCAGGCTGTGTTCCAGTTCACAGCAAGGATATCCAAATTGTGCCACAAGTTCACCTTGCACACAATATGCGCAATTTTCATCTTTCATATAGATTTCTCCTCATATGTATTTTACATAATTATAGCAATTTTCCTTTTATGATACAACCAGGATTACAAAATAACGAAGATTTTATCTGTCTGTAACGAATTTTATAAAATAACATAAAATAATATCAAAATATAATGACTTTCAAAATCAGTGAGGCAATAAATAAATAGGGAATCCGGGTGATTATATGAAAAAGAAAAAGAATAACAGCAAATTTACAAAAATCGTACTTACAGGTATGTTTATTTATTTAATTCTTTTTACCTGTGCCTGTTTATATATCACTTACGAAACCGGCTCCGAACCGGAAACACTAATTATGTGTGTATTTACTTTTTGCGGAGTGGAAGGAGGACTGTCCGCCTGGATAAAAACAACCAAAGTTAAGAAAAAAGACAGCATTGAAATTAATAATCACTAATGAGTTACCATCTGCAACCGTCCTGTTTTCCATAAAGTTACCGAAATACGGTAAATATTTCACCTGCACCGCTCCCTTTCGATATCTGATCCAGTTCAACATGTGTATCCAAATTTTTTCCTCAATATAGTCGATTGCCTTTTGCAAATTGATAGAATAACTCAAAACTGTTTCCTTCTTTTGCTTTCTGATTCAATCATACACCATGAGAATGAGAAATACTTGATATTCTTTATCATTCTCAAAACCGGTCTGCTTCGATACTTTTAAGGTTAAAAACCCGAGAAGTAGAATTCCCTGTCCGAAGCGGGAAAATTCAACGGAAATTTCATAGTTTAACATTTAACTTTCCAGAAATCGCCAGCCACATTTTACTATTATCTTAAAATTTTGGCATATTTACGAAAAATTCAGCATATGTATATAATAGAACCTTAAGAATCATCTACTGCATAACCTGATAATATTAAATTCTAAATCTCATGAGGGGAGGTGTCGGGATAACAAAAGAGGGACAGGCAGTATGACCTAAGGTTTATAACCCCTGACATAATCATTATGCAAGAACGAAACAAATAGGTGCTTATGGTATACGGACAGGCTTTAAAAATAAGTATCCGCAGGTACCGGACAACGGGACAGGCTTACTTAAAGCCGCCGGACTGACCGATTTGTTTTGCAGAAATTGGCTGCGGGCCAAAATATTATGATTTATGGAGGTAAATTTATGAAACACAAATTGTTATTTTTCTTTGCGGCATTATGCATCTCTTTCCTGTCATTCTTTAAAATCTGCCATGCTCAAAACCCGATCATAACAGATATTTATACGGCAGATCCATCCGCCCGGGTGGATAAGGACGGACGGCTTTATCTTTATCCTTCCCATGATATTGAACCGAACCGGGGCTGTGATTTAATGGACCAGTACCATGTGTTTTCCACCACAGATATGGTTAACTGGACAGACCATGGGGAAATCCTGAGGGCAAGCCAGGTACCCTGGGGCAGGGAGGAAGGCGGTTTTATGTGGGCGCCTGACTGCATCTACCGGGACGGGACCTACTACTATTATTTCCCCCATCCCAGCGGAGATGACTGGGGCAGCACCTGGAAAACAGGGATCGCCACAAGTACAGACCCTGCCGGCGGTTTTACCGTACAGGGATACATACCGGGTTTGGATCCTTTAATTGACCCTAATGTGTTTATCGATGATGACGGACAAGCCTACTTTTATCACGGCGGCGGCGGTATCTGCAAGGGCGGAAAGCTTAAAAGTAACATGGTGGAAATTGACGGATCTATGCAGAACATGCAGGGACTGGTTGATTTTCATGAAGCAGTCTGGGTATTTAAAAGGAACGGCATTTATTATCTGACCTATGCCGATAATCATTCCGATTCAACCGGCGATAACCGGATGTGTTATGCTACCAGCTCTGGCCCGCTTGGCCCCTGGACATACCGCGGGATCATCATGGATCCGACGGACAGTTTCTGTGCCCATGGCTCCATAGTGGAATATAAGGGCCAGTGGTATGTCTTTTATTTTAACAGTTCTATATCCAAAAATGACTGGCTAAGATCCACCTGCGTGGACAAATTGTATTTCAACCCGGACGGGACTATACAAAAGGTGGTCCAGACTAAAACCAGCGTAGATGCGGTTACCGGTAATTATCCTGATCTGGTGGTGACAGACATATCCTGGACTCCTGAGGTTCCATCCCCCGGCAGTCCCGTTACCTTCCGTGCCACTATAAAGAACCAGGGTTCTGCTCCGGGTGCCGCCGGAACAGTTGCCTTTAAGGTGGATGGTACCCAGGCAGCCCAATCTGTTAACAGTACTGCTTCCCTGGTACCAGGAGCCTCCGTTACCCTGACAGCAAACGGTACCTGGTCTGCAACCGGCGGTGAACATAAAATAGTTGCCTTAGCCGACAATAACAATGTAACAGTAGAAGTCGACAACTACAATAACTTCTATAACAAGACCATGAACCTTGATATCGGCCCGGCTCCCGACCTGATAGTTACGGACATATCCTGGACTCCGGCAAATCCTGTCCCGGGCAATGCCGTGACCTTCTCCGCCACCATCAAGAACCGGGGTTCCGGTGCCACACCGGCAGGTGTCATCCACGGAGTCGCTTTCCAGATAGACGGAGGCGGTACCAGCCTTTGGAGTGATACCTATACCTCCTCCATACCCCCAGGTGCATCCGTTACCCTGACCGTAAACGGAGGAACCTCAGGTTCCACCTGGACTGCGACTGCAGGGACTCATAGCATTTTAGCATGGGTAGACGACGTTAACCGGATGCCGAATGAATTAGATGAAACCAACAACCAGTATACCAAAAGCCTGACTGTCGGCTCCTCTATCCAGCCGGACCTTGTAGTGACTGACATATCCTGGGCTCCGGCAAACCCTGTGGCAGGCACTGCCGTAACCTTTTCCGCTACAATAAAGAACCAGGGAGGTGCTGCAACACCCGGCGGAGTCATTCACGGTGTAGCCTTCCAGATCGATAACGGCGGCACCACTTTATGGAGCGATAATTATACCGCATCCATTCCCGCAGGTTCGGCCGTTACGGTTAAGGTAAACGGCGGAACCAACGGCTCCGTATGGACCGCATCAAGCGGCAATCATACCGTACTGGCCTGGGTCGATGATGTTAACCGGATTACAAATGAATCAAATGAAAACAATAATACCTTAACAAAGACAATTACAATCGGAAATACCGGCGGCGAACCCGCCGGTGACATTATCGGAAAGGTTTATGCCGGCTACCAGGGCTGGTTTAATGCCTACGGTGACGGTTCTCCGGTAGAACGCTGGAGGCATTGGTCAGCAGGTACTTACCAGTCCAATACGGGAGCACCCGCACCCGGTAAAATAACTTTTGAGCTTTATCCGGACGTATCCGAATATACGGACCTTTTCCCGACCAATCTTGGCAATCTGGGCAACGGAGAGCCTGCCGAATTATTTTCCTCCTATTCCGAACAAACCGTAAATAAACATTTTGAATGGATGCAGACCTATGGGATCGACGGGGCGGCTTTACAGCGGTTTGCAGGGGAGCTTGCAGACCCGGTCTTTAAAACAAACCGTGACAGTATCACCGCCAAAGTTAAAGCCGCTTCGGAAAATTACAGCCGCAAGTTCTATATTATGTATGACATTTCCGGTATGGGCAGCAACTTTGATACTATAATAAAAAATGACTGGACCAATACCATTACCGGCGCCTTAAACCTGACCGCTTCCGGTGCCTATGCCAGACAGGACGGAAAACCGGCGGTCTGCATCTGGGGTATCGGTTTTAATGACCGGCCCGGAGACGCTGTCCAAAGCCTTAACCTGATTAACTGGTTTAAATCCCAGGGCTGTTATGTCATAGGCGGCGTACCCACCCATTGGAGGACCGGCAACGAGGACTCGAAAGCCGGTTTTGAGAATGTTTATAAGGCCTTTAACATGATATCTCCCTGGAGCGTGGGCAGATTCAAGGGTCTTTCGGAAGCCGATAGCTTTAAGAATAATCAGCTTGTACCGGACATCAACTACTGTAATTTAAACGGGATCGCTTATCAGCCTGTCATGTTCCCAGGCTTTGCATGGTCCAACTGGAATAACGGTCCAAGGAATGATTTTCCCAGACTTCATGGAGATTTCATGTGGAGACAGGCCTATAACATAAAAAACCTTGGAATTACAAACGGCTATATTGCCATGTTTGATGAATATGACGAAGGTACGGCCATTGCCAAAGCAGCTGAGAACAGCCGGCAGATCCCTGCCAGCCAGTACTTTTTAACCCTTGATGCGGACGGTGTGGCCTGCTCCTCAGATTTCTATTTAAGATTGGCAGGTGATATTACCAGAATGTTTAAGGGACTGATTCCCATGACGGAAAACCATCCTACCAGTCATCAATAATACGGATATACTATAACAGGTTTTTAAGTATAAGGCTTTATGGCGAAAAGACGCCATTATGCAGGTGTTTGCTGGCTGGGTGGCATGGGATTTCCGACCCATGCCACCACAGGCCTTTTTCTGTAAATTTAAAAAGAATTGTCTCGGTTACGATTCGAAGTAAGCCTGCCATAGGGCTTTTTTGCGAATTGAAACCAAACTTTAGCGGAAAGCCGGTTTGAGCTGCAGGTTCCAGGACCTACCTCCAGCATAATTCCGTCAGTACCTGTAGATATAAATCTTTATCCCATCTTGGTTCTTCATCAAACTTCTCATATTCATTATGTCCGCCTGTCCCGATGTATACCGTATATCCGGCCCGGATGGCCTGTGCGAACCTTTCCAGACAGGTATCGGCAAGGTAATCAATATCACCGGTACAGACACTTTCAAACTGTTCTTTCATAAATGTCAGTAATTCATCATCTGTTAAATTATCTTCCGCTTCATTTTTATACAGATAAAAAATATCCTGAAGCTCCATTAATGTATCCGTATAATTATCCTGGTTAATATACCTGGAGTCACAAAAATAATAAATCAGCTTTTCTAAAATACCTGCTCCAAACTCAACCCTCTGATGTTTTTTCAAACTGTCATTTCTGCTTACTACCAGTTCCTTTGCTTCCTCATTTGTTAATACAAGACCAAATTGTGCCGTTTTTTCATTGCAGGAAATCAAAGCTGCAATTTCCGTCTCCTGCTTCTTCCGTTCAATTAATTCAAACATATTGTCTTCCATAACATCACCCCTTTAAAAGTAGTATCTCAGTTATTGTTCACAACACTGCTGCTTTTGGCAGGGCTGTGAACAGTAACGTATCTCATTATATGTCCGGCACCGCCCCAATACAAGTCTTGAAAAAATGATGATTTTGTGGTAATATATAAGTAGAAAGAGATAGTAACCAATGAGGCTTCTATCTCTTTCTTTTTGATTTATTTAACACCGGCACCCGGCTTATGAATCCTGCTTCGCAAAATAATGGCTGACGGCATACCGGAATGATTTCAACAAAAATGAAATTGCCTTTTTGCTTACCTTGGCACCTGAACAGACCATATCAAAACCATGGTAACAGCCTTTATATATTTCAAAATCAACCAAAACCCCGGCTTTTCTTAAGTTATCCACATATTGAATCGTCTCATCCCTGAAAGGTTCTATATCACCGACAAATGTAACAGTCGGCGGAAGGCCGCGGTAATTGTCCGCCCTGGCAGCCGCCGCATAGACAGGCACGTCTTTCTCATATAATTCCCCAAGATATAATTTCCAGGCTATCCTGTTCATATCAGAATTCCAGACCGGTGCATTATTTTCCCTGGCCGACTCGGTAAGCATCCGGTCATCCATCATGGGATATAAAGGCATCTGAAAGGCTATTTTTACTTCTCCCTTATCCCTGGCATAGAGGGTAAGGGCAGCCGTTAATCCTCCTCCGGCACTTTCTCCGCCTGCCATAAGCTGATCGTCCCTGATACCTAATTCCTTTCCATGATTTTTCATCCATAAAAGGGCTTCATAACAATCTTCCAGTGCGGCCGGATAGGGTGCTTCAATTGATAAACGGTAATCCGGTGCTACTATAACACAATTACTAGCTTCAATAAACCGTTTATATGTTTCCGTACTCATTTCCGGAACCCCGATTGCATAGCCCCCTCCATGTATCCAGAGGATCCCTGGAACATTTGTTTTTGGTATCAGCGGTCTGTAAATGCGGATTCGCAGCTTTGAGCCGTCTTTTTCACGTGTAATCCACTCTTCGCTGCATTGTAATCCTCTGCAATTTTTTCCGGCCATTAGTTTATTCATCAATTTCTGGCGTTTCCGGAACATGGATTCGCCCGTTGATTTTAAAAAAATATTATTAAAAATCCCCGCCGCTCTTAATTGCTTATCAATCATTTTATAAGTTATCTTCATTAAAACACTCCCCCTGTCAACTTAACCACATAATACCAGTTTCGGCATAACCGCAGTTATTATTTTACTGGTCCGCGGTTCTGTATTCCTCCAGAATATCCTGTTCCCTGAACAAGCTTAGGACAGCTTCCTCGTAATCCTGCAATCTTTCTGACTTCTTTATTTTTTTTGCATATTTTGCAGGCTCTGGGAATATTGAAATCATATAGAACCACAATTCTTTCATTTTAAACAGTACATTCCTGTCTCCAAATAGTACTTTTTTATAATCTTCTAAAATTTTATCATGAAAGTCTTTTAACATACTTTTTTCCAGCTTACGATTCTTAAGGATACTGCAAGTCATTCCCGGATTGGTTAATAATCCTCTTCCGATCATTACCGTATCTGTGTCCGGAAAATCGGCAGTAAATTCCTGATAATCTTTGAAAGTAAAAATGTCGCCATTATAGCAGACCGGATTTTTACTTAAAGCCAGTGCATCCTTAAAAATCTCCCGGTTTGGTTTATTTTTATAAAAATCTTTTTGTATTCTGGGGTGAATAATAAGTTCTTTTATCGGGTATTTATTAAATATTTCGATCAATTCATAAAATTCTTCCGGACTGTCTTTCCCGATTCTGGTTTTTATTGATATTTTTGTAATTGACTGCGAAAAAACTTCATCCAAAAAAACATCCAGTTCTTCTCTCTTGGAAAGAAATCCGGCCCCCCTGTTTTTTGAAACCACTGTTCCGGAAGGACATCCCAGGTTTAAATTGATTTCTTCATACCCCAGCTCTTTTATTCTTTTTGAGGTTTGAATAAAATCCTTCGCATTATTGGTCAGTAATTGGGGAACCAATACCTGACCCCGGTTATTTTCAGGTAAAATATCGTTTATTTCCCGGGATTTAAAACCCCTGTTTTGATTCGCCGCAATAAATGGTGCATAATATTTATCCACATGACCGAAAAAGGCACTATGGGCATTACGGTAAACATACCCGGTTATCCCTTCCATAGGCGCAAAATAAAAATTCATATCCGTTAACTCCTTTTATCACTAAAATACAAATCCAAGGCAGCATCGAGCAACTTATCCCGTTCCTCTTTATTCAGTATATCTACACCAAGATATTTAAACATATCATCAGAACGGTAGAATATCAGCTGGAAGGAAGTAACCAGCTGATAGGCTATCATCCTGCACTCCAGTTCACTTTTTGAATCTCCGAAGTATTCCCTGATAAAGGGAAGGATATAATAAGGATGTTCCAGTTCGCCTTCCAGTAAAATATAGGGAATAGACGGCCTGGTCAAGCCTGCAAACTGTACGGTTATATCGGACAGGTTCACTAAAAAATCCCTGAGGTTTTCTTTTGGTGAACCGGATTTTTTTTCTGCACTTCTCATTGTATCCGCATTTTCTTTTATGACACTGCTAACGGCAAGGCTGATCAGTGCATCCTTGGAATCAAAATAATAATTGATCATCGCCAGGTTAACCTGGGCTTTGGCTGCTATCTGCCGTGCCGTAATTTTTGACGCATCCCTGGTCTGCTTTAAAATTTCAACCGCAGCAGAAAGAATTTTATCCTTTACTTTGTATTCATCCATTCTTACTCCTCCTGATTCCTGCGCCTTTTCACCTGTAATGCCTGACTCCCTGTATATCTTAATATTGATTTTTCTTCCATCCTACGTCAAGTTACGCTCCTGCCAGCCTTTTAAATGAAAGGAAGGCTTATAATCGAACTTTAATTGGCAGAATTATATTTTTATATTCGTTTTAAACACGTTTACATTATAGCAATACTATGATATACTGTCAATGTGAAATTTTAACCGAGTGAGTCACAAAAGAATGAGAAGGAATCCGTCCAATGTCTGAAAACCTGCAAAACATTGCATACTTAGCCAGAAACACTTATTGAAGTAATTAACTCATACATAAGGAGATTTAAATACATGAAGAAAAAGTCAAAATTTCCCGACCCGGCTCCGGCAAAAGTTAAACTTACGGAAAAAAGATCGACAAAAAGGGTCATCAAAGCAGTTTCTATTATCGTCTTAATAACCATAGTGTTATTTACTGCCACTCCGTTTATTGCCATTCCGGTCCTTGTTAACAGGCATGTTAATTATAAAGGCTATGAAACCACTGACTATCCCTTACAGGGTATTTATAAAGCCACTGATTTTGGGCTTTCTGAAAAACAGATGTATTTAAAGACGGAGGACGGCCTGAATATCTGGTGTTCTGAGATTTATACCCGGCAGCCGAAAGCGCTTATCATATACCTGACCGGTATAATGCAGCCCTCGGTCACTTATTTTTACGGACATGCAAAATATATGCAGGAACAGGGTTATGCCTCAATTCTGCTGGAGGTCCGTGGTCACGGAAATAGTGAAGGCAGCCGGATATGCCTGGGTTACGAGGAAGCATACGATGTGAAGGCAGCAGTCAAATACGTAAAAAGTCAGGAAAAATATAAGAATGTCCCCATCGTCCTGCATGGAGTTTCCATGGGAGGCGCAATTTCCATCAATTCCTTCGGACAGATACTTGATATTGACGCCCTGATTGCAATGTCTGCATATTCTTCCTTTGAGGATGTTGTCATAGACCTTGCCGAAAAATATCCCATCCCCAAATTCCTGGGAAAGTTAGAAAAACCTCTGATCCGCTCCGCTTTAAAGACGGTTTTTGGCAGCAGGCAGGTAGACGAAATGAAACCCGTAGAGCAAATTAAAAATTCCAATGGCAGGCCGGTACTGCTTATTGCGTGCACAGAGGATGCAAATGTTCCCGCTGCCAGCCTGCTAAGACTGAAGGAGGCAAACCCATCCATAAATATATGGCTGCGTAATTCCTGGGAACATTTTATTATAAAAGACTGCGATTTCAGGAATGTCCGGCAGGATACGGAATACTGGAATGTAATTCTGGAATTCTTAAACCAGGCGTTCCCGGACTGAACTAAAATATGATATAATAAACTGCAATAATATCCGCTGCCCCCGTGCTTTTGCTATAGTTATTGTTTATAAGGAAGGCCGGTTCAGTTACTTATGGAATATTCAAACAACTCATATTTTAACCTTGTACCTTCTATGATTTCCGGCGGTAACAGCGCCCTTGCCACCAGCTTTAAGTCATTTTCGGGTATATCCGTTCTTTTAAGATAGGCATAATCCCCGTCAATTTTTTCTACTGTGTAATACCATATATCCATTTTTTACCCTCTTTCCAAATATCTTAAGAACAGTAATATACCGATCCGATGCAGCTAATGCCTTTCTAAAATACCATGATCTCCGTTTCATTCTGCCTGGCTTCCATACCGCTGATATATTTCGCATCCGGGAATTCATCCGTATTGGTAACTACTATCACCGTAGTTGTTTTGTAACCTTTGCTTATAATCAACTCCGGTTCAAACTGAAGGAGTTTTTCCCCGGCTTTTACCTTATCCCCTTCTTTAACAAAAAGTGTAAAACCTTCCCCTTCCATATTTACGGTATCCAGCCCCACATGTATAAGGATTTCCGCACCGTTGTTTAGAGTCATGCCAACCGCATGTTTGCTGCTTTGCATCACAACGGATATCACACCGTCGCAGGGTGCAGTCACTATATTGCTGCCTGGCCGGATTCCTACCCCATCACCTAAGGTTTTGGAAGCAAACATTTCATCCTCCACTTCTTCAATCGGAATAACCGTTCCGGATAAACAGGCCTTTAATTCTTTTACCGTTTCTTCTTTTTTCTTAAAAAATGATAGCATTAAGTTTCTCCTTTATTTTTTCATTAAGTAACTGCCATTTGCAGCTATGTCCCTTTTCCTGCCGCTGCATTGGAAGCGACTCACTCACAGCTGCTTGCATAATAGCGGAAAGAAATGAAATCCACCGTATTTTTCAGGATCGCCTCATCTCCCTGCACCTTCTTTATTTTAACATTATGTTCTGCCAAATAGCAATCCATATATTTCGGATGATATCCTCTTACAGGAACATCAGCAAAATAATAATTATCCTGATCCCGCTTTAAAACTTTCAGGACATTAACCGGTTTCGAGAACTAAGGATAGGTCGTGAGCATCTGTTATATTCTTTTGCCAAATGGAGGGGGATCTTAAGACTGAAGCCTTTTTCATTTGGCTCTTCCTCATCACCCGGGAGAAAACACAAAGCAGGGATGCTGCAAGATAGCCTGTTTCGTTTATTAAGGCTATTATGCACCATCCGCTGCTTTTTAATATTTTCATAATGGATTTACATTATTTCGCTTCTCTGTTTGGAGCATGGTTCCAGTGGCCGCAGGGCCGCTGTCTCTAAGACAGATTCACCTGGCCATGTTTTGTAAGTATACCCAATAACCTGATACGGTCCTCTTCTAAAATCTCGTAGCCGTTCAGCGCATCTGTCAGAACACAAATATCTGTTTTTGAAAGCAGGTATTTTCTTTTTTTATTTTCTTCCATTAATTGTTTAAAAGCTTTTTCTGCTTCATCCGTATATTTAAAAATACAGTACACCTCTTCACCGCAGCTTTTAATATCCAAAAGTTCAAATCCCATCCTTATAAGTTCTAAACCATATTTTTTCTTCTTTATTTCTAGAGTTCTATTATCCATGATCAGCTCCTTTTAAGCTGCCAGGCCAAGCTTTTGCAGCCAAGCCGCTATTTCATTCCGAGAACGTTGAACGCTGCTGCCCCTGACAGCCAATCCGTCAAGGATGTTAGATGCCGGACATAACTTCTGTATGTCCCTTACACTTCGGCCTAAACCGCTTCCTTCGTGGGTGCAAAACGGGATAACGGTCTTGCCTGAAAAATTATAAGTTTCAAAAAAGGTAAATATGCCCATTGGCATTGTAGCCCACCAGTTAGGATAACCGACAAATACTATATCGTACACTTTCATATCCTTAACCTTTGTAACCAGTTCAGGCCTGTAACCGGTTTTTTGCTCCTCTTTCGCTTTCTCCACCACTGCATTGTAACCGGCCGGATATGATTCGGCCGTTTTAATTTCAAATATGTCACCGCCTGCATTTTCTTTGATACTGTCTGCCACTGCTTTCGTATTACCGGAATGAGAAAAATAAGCAATAAGAATTCTTTTCATTTATAAATCCTCCTTTTTTACTTTACGGAAAGATTTCCCTTCCCAAATGATTACCCGTCACTCGTTGCTTCCAGGCTAATATTGCCTGCCTGTTTCTGCTTTGCCATGTTTCATGTTTTATATTCCCTGTAATTTAGTCTATCATTTGGAGTTAGCTCCAGGTCAAGAACTTTTTATAGAAGTACAAAAAACGCACACTATCGCATAAAAAGCAATAGTGTGATATCATTTTTCGTAAACTCTTTGCTGATTTATAACTAAGTATTAAGGGAGTGCGGTAGGTTTAATGCTATCGCACTCTTTTTTCTTGTCGTTTTAATCTTAGATACAAGATGTATCTATTTGTTGACAAAGCATTTTCCCTCTGCTATACTTTAAACATACACAGTGTATGAAAAGAGGTGCATTTATGTCACGAAACAAATATCCCGAAGAAACAGAGCAGATAATACTTGACGCTGCATTAAAACTGTTTATTGAAAAAGGCTATGAGCAAACAACAATTCTTGATATAGTCGATGAAATGGGCGGCCTGACACGAGGAGCCTTTTATCACCATTTCAAAACAAAGGAAGAAGTTTTTTTTGCGCTGACTGATAAATTATTTAGTGATATAGACCCTTTTGCAAAAATCAAAGTCCGCACCGACATAAATGGTTTAGAAAAAATAAAACTGACCTTGCAAATATTAAACGAGAGCGAAGAATATGCCGTACTTCACCTTCAAATACTTCCATTGATTGAAAGCAGTCCGACAGCTTTTAAGATATATATAGAAAAACAGCGAACCTTTTTAGCATCTAAATATGCTGAACTTATTGAAGAAGGTATAAACGATGGCTCAATCAAAGCAAAGAATCCGCAATTAACAGCGGAATTGTTTTTGTTGATTTGTAATGTTTGGATGATGCCGACAATATACCCACAGGCAAACGAAGAAGAAGCGTGGCAAAGATTTAATATGGCAAAGGATATTGTTGATTTTTTGGGGTTGCCGGTTCTCGATAAA
>JAEWAK010000074.1 GCA_023391695.1 Bacillota bacterium | reverse complement strand
AGTAAGACCCCTTGAAGACGACAAGGTGGATAGGTTGGAGGTGGAAGCACAGTAATGTGTGGAGCTGACCAATACTAATAGGTCGAGGGCTTGACCAAAAGTAGGAAAATTTTAATTAAGATTTTTCTATAGGGTATTTGTTCAAATTTATCGGATGAGATTCAATGTGTAAGTCAAGAAATTAAAATTCGGTTAACCGATTAAGTAAGTCTAACTTCCACCTTTGAGGTGGGGTTAGGCTTAGTTTTATTATAGTAGTAATATAGACCTAAAATTTCTAAATATTAGAATTTTCAGGTCTTTTTTGTTGCTGAAATTTCCATAATAAGTTTGAAATTTGTAGAAATATATAATATAATATGAATAATAAATAATTATTTATAAAAAGAAAAGAATCTTTGCATAACGGAGGATAAGACCATGGATAATGGAGTATTGCTGGAAAGTGGAACGAATGAATTAGAAATACTGGAATTTAAAGTCGGAGATAACTATTATGGGATTAATGTGGCAAAGATCAGAGAAATATTACCATATCAGACACCGACGCCCATACCCAATGCCCAACCAAGTATTGAAGGTATATTCATGCCAAGAGATATTATAATTACGGTAATTAACCTGGCTAAAAGTTTAAGCATACCGGATCAGGAAGATAAAACGGCTCACATGAATATTATAACAAATTTTAATAAATTGAACGTGGCTTTTCATGTTCATGGAGTGGTGGGGATTCACCGTATATCCTGGGAAGATATTAGCAAACCGGATGAAACAATTAACACCATAGCAACCGGAATTATTAAAATTGAAGAAAAACTCATTATAATACTTGATTTTGAAAAGATTATAACCGATATTAGTCCTGAGACCGGTTTAAAATTATCGGATATAAGTCATTTGGGAGTCAGAAACCGGAATGAAGCTCCGATTTTAATTGCGGAAGATTCTCCATTACTTAGTAAATTAATTCAGGAATGTTTGGCCAAAGCAGGTTATACCAATCTTACTGCCACTGTTAATGGGTCAGAGGCATGGAGTAAACTTCAGGAATATAAAAGAGATAAAGTGGTAAAACAAAGTGTTAAATGCATTATTACAGATCTTGAGATGCCGCAGATGGATGGACATCACCTGACAAAATTAATAAAAACGGACCCGGATACAAAATATATACCGGTAATCATATTTTCTTCCCTGATTAATGATGAGATGAAGAAAAAGGGAGAATCGGTCGGAGCCAATGCACAGATTACAAAACCGGAAATAGGTTCCCTGGTGGAAGTAATTGATGAGTTGCTTTTGCAATAATTTGTTCTTCATTCTTTTCCTATTTAAGAGAATTTTCTACTATTTGAGAAAAACTAACTTGATGATCCGCTTGCTTTTGTTTACAGAATAATATAAAATAGCAATTATTGATATGTAAGGAGTGAGATGCGGATGGCAGAATGCAGATTGTGCAAAACACATATTCCGGATGGAGAGGAATATTGTAGAAAGTGTTTTGAAAACAACAGAGCCAAAATAGAGGAATCCTATTTAGATAACCTATTAAAGTCCGTCGTCAACACTCATAACAGCCGGCTGTTTAACAGAAAGAAAGCATTGCCAGATAAGAGTTCTGATTTTGCGAATACGAGTAGTAATAAAACTTTATCGGACAATAAGGATAAAGATTTATTAAATAGAAATTTAGCACAAAATATTACGAAACAGGATGAGAAAAATTTGAGAGAAGAAAATAATAAAGAAAAAGAATTAAATAATAGTACGGATGAAGATATTTTATCTTTTCTGGATGATTATTCTGAAGATGGTAAAAACGAAGGCAATTCAGATATTGATGCAATGGATTCCTATTATGACAATGAGAATGAAACGTCAGAAATGGAAGATACGGATGAAGATTTATTAGCTTTATTGGATATGATATCTGCTCAGGATGAAGCGAATTCAGGTAAAAATTCAGAAGTAACTCCGGATATTGCTAAAAATGAGGATATGACGGATTCTGAAGTGGAAGTACAACATATGGAAGAAGATATTCTGTCTATTGCAGATCTGCCAATTGAAGATTTAACTGCGGAAGAACTCAATAATTTTGAAGAAGATTTGCTGAAAGAAATTGAAAAACCAAGTGGTGCCAGTGACGTTGGCGGGATATTCTCCGATGTATTAAGTGCAGTGGATACCCTGGAGGATAAAGAAAAAATCAATTTAGAAAATGTAAATCCGGTTGTTCCTGAGAATTCAGGCAGGGATAATGATGAAAGCAATAAAGGCAAAAAGAAAGGATTTTGGCAGAAAATCTTCGGGAAAAAAGAAGAGAACCAGGATGATACCGTAAAGACCAAGGCGGCATCAAAAGCGGATAAAAAAGCTGAAAAGAAAAAAGAAGCAAAAATAAATACGGAAGAAAAGAAGAAACCCAAAAAAGAAAAAAAGAGCAAAGTAAAAAGCGCTCCGGTTAAAAACAGCAGCGGTGAAGAAAGCGAAAAGGTAAAGGGGAAGAAAGCCAAACCAAAAGCCAAGGCGAGCAAAGCGGTTAAAAAGAAACCTGCCAGGAAAGTAAAAAAAGAATCAACTGCTCAAATTGCCCAAGCAATTGAGGATAGTGACGATAATGTAAAAATCAATAAATTAGCCATAATATTTGTAATGACCTTTTTCATATTAATCGGCGGTTTTGTTATTTTAGGTACAAACCTTTATTCATACTCACTGAGTATAAAGAATGCGAATCTGAATTTTAACAGGCAGCGTTATACGGAAGCCTATAAACAGGTATATGGTCTTGATATCAGGAAAAATGATTCCAAAACCTATGAGAAAATCATGACTGTTATGTTTGTGAATAAGGAACTGAATTCCTATAATAACTATATGGAAATCAAAAAGTACCCTGAAGCTTTGGATTCTTTACTAAAAGGAATTGAACGCTATGATAAGTATATTAAACGTGCAGCTGATCTTGGAATAAAAGAAGATATGAATCATGTGAGGAATCAAATTCTGGATGAATTAAAAAAGCAATTTAATATTTCGGAAGAAGAAGCGGTTGCTTTGAATAATAGTGAAGACCAGACACAGTACAGTATTAATGTAATAAACATGGTGCAGGAAAAAATGAAATAAGTTTGCAAAGAGGCATAAAGGGTTATTGCAGGGATAGCAACGACCCTTTATGCTTATCTGCTTAAACGGACACTCTGATTTGTATTTAAAAAGGGTATGCCGGATGGTAGCTTAAGGTATAATTTAAGATAGGATTGAAAGGTATGGTAAAACATGATAGCTATAATAGACTATGATGCCGGAAACTTAAAAAGTGTTGAGAAAGCATTGAATTACTTAGGAGAAGAAACAGTAATTACAAGGGACAGAGAAGTAATTTTAGGTGCCGGTAAAGTCATTTTACCGGGTGTTGGTTCGTTCGGGGATGCAATGGAAAAATTAAATAATTATAATTTAGTGGATACGATTAAAGAAGTTGCCGACTCAAAGAAACCTTTCTTAGGGATTTGTTTAGGACTTCAGCTTATGTTTGAAAGCAGTGAAGAATCAGCCGGAGTTCCCGGGCTGGGAATTCTTGGTGGAGAAATTGTAAGGATACCGGATTGTGAAGGCCTTAAAATTCCTCATATAGGATGGAATTCCCTGGAGATAACCCCCGGTTCTAAACTTTTTAAAGGGATAGAAAGGCAGGCGTATGTATATTTCGTGCATTCCTATTATCTGAAAGCCAGGAATAAAGAGGAAGTGGCGGCCACTACAAATTACAGTACCCTGATTCATGCTTCAGTTGAAAAAGATAATGTTTTTGCCTGTCAATTCCATCCTGAAAAAAGCGGTGAGGTTGGCCTTAAGATACTAAGAAACTTTGCAGAATTATAGGAGGAAATTATGTTTACCAAAAGAATTATTCCATGTCTGGACGTGCACAACGGACGTGTTGTTAAAGGTATTAATTTTGTTAACCTTAAGGATGCAGGTGATCCGGTTCAGGTTGGAGCCGCCTATGATAAAGCAGGTGCAGATGAACTTGTATTTTTAGACATAACGGCTTCTTCCGATGCGAGAACCATTAAAATTGATATGGTACGCCGGGTAGCTGAAACCGTATTTATTCCATTTACGGTAGGGGGCGGAATACGGACCATTGATGACTTTAAAATGATTTTAAGGGAAGGTGCGGATAAGATTGCAGTTAATACGGCTGCTATTTTAAACCCCGATCTCATTTCTGAAGCGGCCGATAAATTTGGAAGCCAGTGTGTTGTAGTTGCCATTGATGCAAAACGGAGGGACGATGGTTCCGGCTGGAACATCTACAAAGATGGAGGACGGGTAGATATGGGGATCGATGCCGTAGAGTGGGCAATGAAAGCAAATAAATTAGGAGCCGGAGAGATACTTCTTACAAGCATGGATTGCGACGGTACCAAAGACGGATACGATTTAGAGCTTACACGTACTATCTCGGAAAATGTATCCATACCGGTAATTGCTTCCGGCGGTGCCGGTAAAATGGAACATTTTTATGATGCATTGACTGACGGGAAAGCAGATGCGGTACTGGCAGCTTCCCTGTTTCATTATAAAGAGATGGAGATCATTGATTTAAAGAAATATTTAAGGGAAAAGGGCATAAGTGTCCGGTTAAATGCTTAAATTTGCGTAACCCTTGGCGCAAAACTTAAGATGCGCAAAAAGCTTGCGCAGGAATGGAGATAAAAATGAGTGCGATAACGAATGATTGGCTGAATGTAATCGGAGATGAATTTCATGAAAAATACTATGCGGAATTATATAAATTCGTAAGAAATGAATATAATAGTAATCTGGTTTTTCCAAAAGCGGAGGATATTTTTAATGCGTTTCATTTAACGCCGCTGGAAAAAGTAAAAGTTGTTATTATCGGACAGGATCCATACCACAATGACGGACAGGCACATGGTTTATGCTTTTCTGTCAAACCGGAAGTGGAAATTCCCCCGTCCCTGGTTAACATATATAAAGAATTACAGGATGACTTAGGATGTAAAATACCGAATAACGGATATCTGGTAAAATGGGCGGAGCAAGGAGTTTTATTATTGAACACCGTTCTTACGGTACGGGCACACCAGGCCAATTCCCATCAGGGAAGAGGCTGGGAAAGGTTTACGGATGCGGTGATCCGGGCTGTAAATAAAGAGGACAGACCTGTTGTGTTTATATTGTGGGGGCGGCCGGCACAGATGAAAAGAAATATGCTGGACAATCCGAAACATCTCATACTGGAAGCGCCGCATCCAAGTCCGCTGTCCGCATTCAGAGGTTTTTTTGGCAGCCGGCCTTTTAGCAAAACCAATCAGTTTCTTCTGGATCAGGGGTTAGAACCAATTGATTGGCAGATTGAAGATATATAAAAAATATCAGGAAACAGGCTTTGCGAGTAATGGATACGATGATAGTTATGAAGAATACATAGATAAAGAGTTTTATTGTTAGTCTTACTAAATATTTATTATGCAGATAGAAATTATAAAGGGCTTATGGCAGTTTGTGGTGGGCTTTGAACATACTGCCAATAGCTTAAATAGGTTTATCAAGAATAAAAAGTGTCGTTTAATTATGGAAATTGTAATAATTAAACGGCACTTTTCATTTTCTTATTGACGCCGGTTGATATGGATGATAATATAATGATATATCATTTGCTTGCTTGGAGGGTGAGAATATTGAAAAAAGATACTTTGTATGAAAAGATTTACAATGACATTTTAGAAGGCATACAGACAAAAAAGTATCCGGCCGGCAGCCTTCTGCCATCGGAAAGTCAATTATCAAAGACATATAATGTAAGCAGAATTACAAGCAAGAAAGCACTTGAGATGCTTGCGGCGCAGGATATTATAATTCGGAAACCCGGTAAAGGCTCCTATGTATCGGAAAATGATGTAAAGGAGTTACCGGAGACAGAGGCTGTTCGGAACAGGAACCGGAACGAACAGCTGATTGGCGTGGTAATGGATTCTTTTGGGGACAGTTACGGCTATAAAATACTTCTTGGAATGGAACAGGAATGTAGACAGCAAGGGATATGCATGGTTTTAAAATGCTCATACGGAAGTAAGGAGGAAGAAACAAAATCCATCGACAAACTGATGGCTGTTGGGATCAATGGTCTTATTATTATGTGTGTCCATGATGAAAATTATAATTCGAAAGTTTTGAAATTGTCGGTCGATAATTTCCCGACGGTTTTAATTGACCGTATGTTAAAAGGTATTCCGATTCCTTATGTAGGAACGGATAATTATAAAGCGGCAAAAGAACTGACAGAAGGCCTGTTTACGGCAGGGCATCAACGTATCTGTTATGCTGCCCCCATGTCGGTTGATACCTCGACTGTGGAAGACCGTCACAGAGGCTTTGTAGACTGCCATATGGAACATGGTTTTGTTACCAATGAATCCATGTGGATCACAGATATAAAATCCACCCTGCCTTCTTATCATACCGATGAACTGGTTATAGAGGACATGCATAAGATACAGGATTTTGTTCAAAAACATACAGAAGTAACAGCATTTTTTGCAGTGGAATATTCGATTGCCGTGATTATTTACCGGGCTTTATGCCAGCTTGGACTGGAAAAAGAAAAGAGTATTGCCTGTTTTGACAGCCCGAAAAACATAGCGGATGATCTAATGCATCTTACCTATGTGGAGCAGGATGAAATTGCGATCGGCAAAAACAGTATCCGGGTTTTGGCAGAAACCATGAAAGGCAATAAAAATCTGGAACCCCAATTAATTCCTTATAAAATTATAAAAAAATAAATCCTGCCTTAAAGCCGTTTGCATTTACAAGCATAAAGCATAAGGCTGTTCCTGTATGAGACGGTGATTTCCTTTTTGCGTACACAAGATTTCAAATGTCTAAATAGTATATTTACATATCATTAAATGGTATATATAATATAACTATACAAAAATGATTGAAATTAATAAATCGAAAAAGTTACGAGGAGTGAAAGAGCAATGACCAGAGCAGTGAAACGGCGACTCTGGAAGGAATATAGGCAACAATAGAACAGACTAATTAAGAAGAGGATAGAAAAATGACACAAAGTATACCAAACGCTTTAATTAAAGCAGGAAGCAGGTTAGAAGAATTTTATGCGGATAAGTATCCTGCACTGGCACCATTGGCAAAGCAATGTTTTTTAAATACCATCGAAACTACGGTGAAAACCTTGGAAGACAAAAGTATTTTTGTCATAACGGGTGATATTCCGGCCATGTGGCTCAGGGATTCTGCAGCCCAAGTGAAACCCTATGTAAAATATGCGAAGGAGGATACCGCCCTGCGTACAATCTTGGAAGGAGTAATTCAGAAACAGGCCGAATTAGTATGTATGGATCCTTATGCCAATGCATTTAATGAAAAGGCCAACGGTGCAGGGCATAAAGATGAAACAGAATTAAATGACCACGTCTGGGAAAGAAAGTATGAAGTGGATTCCCTTTGCGCTCCTCTTTATCTTGCCTATACTTATTGGAAGAGTGCAGGCTCCGCGGTTTTCTTTAGTCCGGTCTTTAAAAAAATGATAGAGACCGTAGTCTCCACCTTTAAGGCGGAGCAGGATCACAGTAAATCAACCTATTCCTTTGTACGCCATGATTGTGTAAAAAGCGATACATTGCAAAATCATGGCCTTGGCAGGCCGGTAAATGTGACCGGTATGACCTGGTCGGGCTTCCGGCCTTCGGATGACTGCTGTAAATTCGGGTATTTAATACCCGCCAATATGATGACGGTAAAAGCGCTGACTTACGGCAAAGAAATCTGTGAAGAAGTTTATAAGGATGAGGTGCTGGCTGGTGCCTGTGAAAGGCTTGCCGAGGAAATTAACGATGGCATAATGGATTACGGCCTGGTAGATCACCCGGAATATGGAAAAATCTATGCTTATGAAACCGACGGTTTCGGCAATTATAATCTGATGGATGATGCCAATTCCCCCAGCCTGCTGGCAATGCCATATCTGGGAGTCTGCGAAAAGGATGATCCCATTTACCAAAATACCAGGAAGTTCATTTTGTCAAAGGATAACCCTTATTACGCGGCGGGGAAATATGCGAAAGGTGTGGGAAGCCCCCATACGGCTCCGGGGCATGTATGGCATATCGGTATTGTCATGCAGGCACTGACTTCAGGGGACAGGAAGGAAATTATGGATTGCCTTCAGATGTTGGCCGATACCCATGACAATACTAATTTTATGCATGAAGCGTTTGACCCGGATAATCCGTCGGATTATTCAAGGCCTTGGTTTGCATGGGCCAATACACTGTTCGCAGAACTTTTGGAAACTTTAATGACGGAAGGATTTTGGGAAAGTTAGTTTATATTGGCATATAAAATTATGAATTTATACTTGACAGATAAGTGCATAGTAAATATAATGTAAATAATTTAATATATAAATATGAGATATAATCATATATCGAATATAATAATAAAAAGCTGTGATAAGAATAAGTAGTAGTCCAGTAATCCAGACAGAAAGTTACCGGTTGATGAGAGGTGCATGGCAGGCTGATTATGAATACATCTTTGAGCTTCACACCGAACGCTTGGTTAGTAGGCTGTGACGGATTCCTGCACACGTTATAGTGCTAGAGTATAACCCATAATGTGGATGGAGTACTCGAAGAGGTAGGCAATGTGAATTGCCTATAAACTAAAGGTGGTAACACGGGAGTATGCTCTCGTCCTTTTGAATATCAGAAGGACGGGAGCTTTTTTTATTCTTATGGGAAATTACGTCCTATGAGATAAAAAACGCTCTTTGGTTTGCACTGCGGCGGACAGGAATCATGTTGCTGATGCAACCCGCCGCAGGCGGAGTATCCGGTAAGCGGGATACTTACTTATGCGCGTTAAAACGCAGAGAGGATAGTATAAGATGAATACAACGGTTGAAGAACAAATCAAAATTATAACAAAAGGTGCCGACCGCATTGTCGGTAAAGAAGAATTACAAAAAAAACTGGAGGCTTCCCAAAGAGAAAATAAACCATTGATTATTAAACTTGGACTGGACCCCAGTGCACCCGATATCCATTTAGGCCATGCGGTAGTCCTGCGGAAAATAAAGCAGATGCAGGATTTAGGCCATAAAGCGGTTATTGTAATCGGCGATTTTACGGGCAGAATCGGTGACCCGACCGGCAAAGCCAAAGCAAGAGCGGCATTGTCCGAAGAACAGGTAAGAGAAAATGCAGATACTTATACTAATCAGATTTTCAAAATACTGGATTCCGGTAAGACAGAAGTACGTTTTAACAGTGAATGGCTTGGAAAGTTAAACTTTGAAGAGGTAATAAAATTAGCCGCCACAACAACGGTTGCCAGAATGCTGGAGAGAGATGACTTCCAAAACAGGTATAAAAACAATATTCCCATAGGTATCCATGAGTTTTTCTATCCTCTGATGCAGGCATATGATTCCGTGGTATTAAATGCAGATATAGAACTTGGAGGAACTGACCAGACTTTTAATATCCTGATGGGTCGGAACTTACAAAAAGCCATGGAACTTAATCAACAGGCAGCATTGTTCATGCCTCTGCTGGAAGGCCTGGACGGGAAGGAGAAGATGAGCAAAAGTCTGGGAAATTATATCGGAATTTACGAAGCACCCCAGGTCATGTTCAAAAAAGTCATGGAAATACCGGATAACCTGATTATAAAATACTATGAATTAGCTACGGACGAACACCCGGACAGAATAGATGAGATCAGAAAAGATTTAACAAACGGAAAAAATCCAAGGGATATAAAATATGAACTGGCTAAAATTATTACAGCCCTGTACCATACCGAAGCTGAGACAAAAGAAGCCATGAATTACTATGATACGGCCTTTGGCCGAAAATCCATACCGGAAAATATACCGGAATTGCTCATAGAACTGGAGGAAGACAGACTGGGAGATATCATATCCCTGTTAGTCAAAGAAAAGTATGTCCAAAGCAGCAGTGAATTCCGGCGTCTTATCCTCCAGGGAGGAGTAAGCATAAATGAAGAAACTGTAGTAATGGAAGACCTGGATATGGTTCTTGCCTGCGGGGATATTCTGAAAATAGGGAAAAAGAGGTTCCTTAAAATAATTAAGTAACTTCTCCACTGGGGTAATAGAGCTTTCTTTCTATAGTGCCAGACAGCGGTATCACTGTCCGGCACTTTGCTTGGGTTCAATCAGGGAATTGCACATTTCCGGGAATTAAATAGGCTGCGGATGTTCCATGCTCCGGAAGAGAAGGTAATGTATCGGTAACCGTATTACCCCGGATATCCGTTACTTTGATTTGAAAGGTTCCGGTTCCCATATTTGTTCCGATAAAATGATTGTATTCGGTTTTTTCCAGACTGATCCAATTTCCATTCTTGTAATATTCCATTTTCATTACAGGAAATTTATGGTTTCTCACCTGGATTGCCGCCCACCACTGACTGCTGCCTTCCTTAATGCGGTAAGTAAAGTTACCTTCAATTGGTGCTTTAATTATATGCCATCGGATATTGATTTTTCCAGCCGGTATATCGCCTATTTTGGTAAAAGCATTGGGGGAAAGATCGAGTGCACCATCCGCACCTTCCGGATATTTATCGGTCACATAGACAATGGTTTTCCCGTTTGGCCCTTCTACTTCCAGATACGCCCCCGCGAGAGCCGCCTTAACACCCAAATAGTTATAGTCGGCCGGATTTAAGGCCGTGATCTCCGCGTCAGGGGGGATCGGATCCAGAAGCGCATTGCCTCCCGAATAACCGGAACCCGTATAAGTTGCATAACCGGAGCGCCAGCTGTCCCATGAAGCGGAAGCCGTTACAGGAAAACAAAGCACAATTGAAATTAATACAGCAATAATTACTCCTGTTTTTTGGGAATTTATAGTTTTCATAATAAGGCCCTTCATAATAAACTTCCTTTCCGAGTTGTTTTTTAGGTTTTTCGTTTTATTGGACTGACTCACGTCTTAACCGCCAACAGGCGGATGAAACCGGATTTCAGGTGAAATACTTTATTGATTCTGTGCTCTTACTTTCCACTCCAGAATACCTGTTGATGCGGCGGCCTTTGAAGTGATTTCGAGCCGGATCCCATTCGTATATACGGGAGTAAAAGCCGTGGTATTATACTGATTGGCTGCGGTTCCCAGACCGGATGCCAGTTGTACATCCACCCAGGAATTCCCGTTCAGGTATTGAACTTTGTAGGACTGCGGAAATCAATGCCTTATGGCGTTTTCAATTATTCTTCTGCACCGTATATACACCGGCTTATTTTCCCGGTAAAAGAAAGGCTAAACTTTTTATGTGAAAGGAGGGCTGCGGGAATAAACTGTAAATAATTTGCAGACGGTAAAAACAGAGAGGGGAGAGGACAGTATATTTTCAGGCGACACGCCCTGCTAAAGCTGAAAGACTCTGGAATAGGCCAAGTATGTAAATATACCTAAGAAAAACTGTTTGTTTTTTGAACTGCACAAAATATCGTTTATAATAATAGCTAAGGCTGGACAGCTTCTAAAACAGCTTCCAGCCTTATTCATTATTATAGAAAGTCCAGAATGCAGAGTTTTTTCACACACGCATAATAAACCGTACTTTCTCTTTACTTAAAAAATATCTCTTAAAATTATGAATCCATATTCTTCACAGCCGTAGCCAGCATAAGCTTAATACGGTTCAGCTGGTTAACCTCACTGGCACCCGGATCGTAATCCACCGCAACAATATTGGAGTCGGGATATCTTAAACGTAATTCCTTGATAACCCCTTTGCCTACAATATGATTCGGCAGACAAGCAAATGGCTGGGTGCAGACAATGTTTTTAACGCCGGAATGGATCAGTTCCACCATTTCACCGGTTAAGAACCAGCCTTCTCCGGTCTGATTGCCTATGGAAACAATGGGAGAGGCGTACTCCGCCAATTTTTTAACGTGTACCGGCGGTGTGAAACGGCTGCTTTTTTCTAAAGCAATTCGGGCTTCTTTTCTGCAGAATTCCACTGCCTTGATTAACAGGTTGCCAATCGTTGCGGAGGATTTCTTAAAACCTAAGTATTCCGATTTAAAGTTGGCATTATAGAAGGAATACATAAAGAAATCAATTAAATCCGGAACGATCGCCTCGGCACCTTCGGCTTCTAATAATTCCACCAGGTAATTATTGGCCGCAGGAAGGAATTTAACCAGGATTTCCCCGACAATTCCAACTCTTGGTTTCTTAATATCTTTTAACGGAAGGGCATCAAATTCCTTCACGATATTTCTGATATTCCGCTTGAATTCTCCCCATTTACCGTTTGTGACGGAAACTTTGCATACTTCGTTCCACTTATTGTAGAGGGCATTGGCCGAGCCCGGTTCTGCTTCATAAGGCCTTGTGCGGTAGAGGACACGCATAAACACGTCTCCGTAAACCAAAGCCTGGACGGCACTGATTAAAAGCCCCGGAGTGTATTTCATGCCCGGATTTTTCTCAAGGCCGGTAACACTTAAGGATACAACCGGTATCTGGGACATTCCGGCCTTTTCCAAGGCCCTGCGGATAAAATTAATGTAATTGGTGGCACGGCAGCCGCCTCCGGTCTGGGTTATCATGACAGCAACCTTGTTCACATCATATTTGCCGGATAACAGTGCATCCATGATCTGGCCGACTACCATAAGGGAAGGGTAGCAGGCATCGTTATTCACGTACTTAAGCCCCACATCAACGGCCGAGTGGTTGTCGTTATCCAGGATCTCTACGTTATACCCATTACATTTTAGTGCCGGTTTCAGTATTTCAAAATGGATCGGTGACATCTGGGGGCATAATATGGTATAATCCCTGCGCATTTCTTCCGTAAAGATAACCCGGTTAAAAGCATTGGATACAACTTTTGCCTTTGAGATATGCTTGTGTTCCCTGTCTTTTACGGCGGATAAAAGGGAACGGACACGGATTCTGGCAGCACCTAAATTATTCACTTCATCTATTTTTAATACCGTATAAATCTTACCGGATTTGGATAATATATCATGTACCATATCCGTAGTTACCGCATCCAGGCCGCAGCCAAAGGAATTTAACTGGATCAATTCCAGATTCGGTATGGTCTTTACATAGGAGGCGGCAGCATATAATCTGGAATGGTACATCCACTGGTCAACCACTACCAACGGGCGGTCCACCGTGCCCAGGTGGGAGATGCTGTCTTCCGTTAAAACGGCTGCTCCGTAGGAGTTGATTAATTCAGGAATACCATGGTTGATTTCCGGGTCCACATGATAAGGACGTCCCGCAAGCACAATGCCTTTTCTTCCGGTTTCCTTTAAATAAGCAATGGTTTCTTCCCCTTTTTTTCGTATGTCCTCTCTCTCGGCTTCCATTTCCAGCCAGGCTTTATGTACGGCAGCCTTTACTTCCGAATCCGAGGTATCGGTTAAACCTTTCATAATAACAATTAATCGTTTGCCGATTATTTCTTCACTTTCAAAAGAAAGAAAAGGGTTCTGATAGTTAATATTTCCGTTGCGGAGTTCCTCTACATTGTTTTTGATATTTTCACTGTAGGATGCAACAATAGGGCAGTTATAGTGATTGTTGGCGCCTTCTACCTCTTTCCGTTCATATGGAACACTGGGGTAGAAGATAAAGTCTATACCTTGTTTTATCAGCCACATAATATGGCCGTGGGCAAGTTTGGCCGGGTAACATTCCGATTCACTGGGAATGGATTCAATACCAAGCTCATATATCTTCCGGTTGGATTCCGGTGATAAAACAACTTTATAACCCATTTCCGTAAAGAAGGTAAACCAGAAGGGATAATTTTCATATTGGTTTAAGACCCTGGGTATACCTACTTTGCCGCGGTAGGCTTTGTCATCCTCCAAAGGTTCATAGGAGAAGAGCCGTTTTAATTTATATTCAAATAGATTCGGTATATTGTCTTTATTTTTTTCTTTGCCCAGGCCGCGTTCACATCGGTTGCCGGTAATAAACTGGCGGCCGCCGGAGAACCGGTTGACGGTCAGCTGGCAGTTATTGGTACAGCGTTTACATCTGGCCATGGAAGCTTCAATCTTTAAGGCGTTGATTTCATCTATGGAGAGCATGGTGGTTTCTTCCCCTTCATAATGCTCCCTGGCAATGAGGGCTGCTCCAAAGGCGCCCATAATGCCTGCAATATCGGGACGAACAGCCTGGCAGTTAGCCAGGAGCTCAAAGCTCCTTAATACGGCCTCGTTATAAAAAGTCCCGCCCTGTACAACAATATTTTCCCCCAGATCCTTCGGATCGGTAATTTTAATAACTTTGTAGATCGCATTTTTAATGACGGAATAAGCAAGACCTGCTGAAATGTCGGCGACACTGGCACCTTCTTTCTGGGCTTGTTTTACTTTGGAATTCATGAAGACCGTACACCTGGAACCCAAGTCGACGGGATTCTTTGCAAACAGAGCAACCTTGGCAAAGTCAGCGACTTCATAATTCAGGGATTTGGCGAAGGTTTCAATAAAGGAGCCGCAGCCGGAGGAGCAGGCTTCATTTAACTGAACGCTGTCAACGGAATTATTTCTTATCTTAATGCATTTCATATCCTGGCCCCCGATATCCAGGATACAGTCAACCTTGGGATCAAAGAAAGCTGCCGCATAATAGTGGGCTACGGTTTCAACTTCACCTTCATCCAACATCAAAGCGGCTTTAACTAAAGCTTCTCCGTATCCGCTAGAGCAGGAACGGACGATCCTTGCACTGTCAGGCATAAGGGTGTAGATTTCTTTAATGGATTTTATGGCGGTCTTTAAAGGGCTGCCGTTATTATTGCTGTAAAAAGAGTACAACAGGGAACCGTCCTCACCGACTACCGCAACCTTGGTTGTGGTAGAACCGGCGTCAATACCCAGGAAACAGTCTCCTTCATATGTACTTAAGTCACCCTTTTTTACGGAATACCGGTTATGTCTTTTGGTAAATTGTTCGTAATCTTCTTCATCCTTGAAAAGCGGGGTCATCCGGCTGACTTCAAACTCCATCTTAATTCCGGAGGTTAGTTTTTTGTTCAGTTCCTCAAAGGTGGTCATGGCATCAAATTTACTGTTCATGGCAGCTCCGATGGCAGCAAACAGATGGGAATGGGACGGAGCGATAATTTGCTCATCCGTTAAATTAAGTGTACGGATAAAGGCTGCTTTCAATTCTGTCAGGAAATGGAGGGGACCGCCTAAAAATGCAACATTTCCGCGGATTGGTTTACCGCAGGCCAGACCGCTGATGGTCTGGTTTACCACAGCCTGGAAAATGGAAGCTGCAAGATCGGGTTTGGTGGCGCCTTCATTGATAAGCGGCTGTATATCGGATTTCGCAAATACACCGCAGCGGGCAGCAATCGGATAAATGGCTTTGTATTCTTTTGCATATTCGTTTAACCCGGAAGCATCTGTTTTTAACAGGGTCGCCATCTGGTCGATGAAAGAACCGGTGCCGCCGGCACAGATACCATTCATCCTCTGGTCAATTCCGTTGGTAAAGTAAATTATTTTCGCATCTTCCCCTCCCAGTTCTATAGCCACATCCGTCTGTGGGGCATAATCCTGTAACGAGGTAGAAACTGCAACAACTTCCTGGACAAAAGGTACTCCCAGGTGTTTTGATATGGTCAGGCCACCGGATCCGGTTATCATGGGTGCTATATTAAGATCCCCCAGTTTTTCATGGGCATTTATCATAAGCTTAGCCAGGGTTTCCTGAATATTAGCATAGTGACGTTCATATTCGGAATACAAAACTTCATTATTCTGGCCAAGCACAGCTATTTTTACGGTTGTGGAACCGATATCAATTCCTAAAGTAGTAATTTTATTATCTATCATAATTTTCGCCAATTACGGCTTACCTCCTTGCTCTATTTTAAACTGAAACCTACGCCTGTCAGGAACGGCGATATATGCGCGGCAGGGACCGGTTGAATATTTTCCTTTATGTCTGCCTGTTATATGAACTGCTGTTCGAGGAGTTTACCGTGAAAATTTGAATTTTCACACACTGATGAAACAACGGTATAAAATAAGAAAATGTAATACGGTAACCGGGATTCGTCCCGGTTGTATAATGAAGCTGCTGACAATTACTATAGATGCTTACTTATGCTAAAATATTCGTATTATAATCATTTGTGAAAGATTTACATGTAATAATTAAATCGATATCATGTAGTATTATACGACACATGTCAATTAAGTTCAACAAAAGAATTCCAAACAAAATTTAAAAATTTTGTAAATAATAAATAAAATATCTAATTTTAAAAGATTTTGGCATATATTTATCGGTAATCATAGTATATGAATTGTTATGCAGAAAGTGCAAATTTAGTACCAGAGCGTGTTTGAAAAATCATTACCAATGCATGGCTTTGAACGTTCCGTTTTACGGCACAAGCATTTTTCAAACACGCTCCAGGAACCTCTTTGGCTCCCATGAATATAATGTAGCAAATGGAATAATAGCGGGAGATTCCGGTGGAATTTTACCTGGCTTAAAGAAAGTTGGTTGGCATGAATTACAGTGATTATTCTTGTATGATTTATAACATTAAACAGGGCGATACGCTATATAACATCAGCAGGGCAAATAATGTTCCCCTTGCCCTGATTTTAAGGGCAAACCCATATGTGGACATCTATAATCTGCAGGTAGGCGATGAATTGTGTATACCTGTTATAAATCCGGCAACCTGGAATAATGTGATTACTTATGTTGTAGAAGATGAAGCTTCCCTTCAGGCTGTATTAAATCAATACGGACTTGATTTGGAAGATGTTCTGGAATTTAACAATTTGAACGAAATAACACCTGGAATGACAATCCAGATCCCGATGAATGATATATAAAATACCTCTTTATTCATTCAGCAAAGGAAAAGGGAATTTTTCAGCAGTCTCAATTGAGAAGGCTGGCAGTGCAGATAAGGGGAGGCGCCTTAAAGTTGACAGGCTGCCTCCCTGGTTTATGTGCGGTACCTTTTACATGGAATTCAATCATGAAATTTGCAAAGCTGGGGCAGATGCACTGCCTTTTAATAAAAATCTTCCAGAATAACGGAAATAATTTTTAGTAAAAATACAAATCATAAGAATATCTCCTATCACATTTGAATATAAATATTTTTTTGCCGTGTCTCATACAGTCTGAAAAAACACAATATTGTTTTTTGATTTGACAAAGACTGATATAAAACATATAATTAAGAAGATACTAAAATATAACAAAATAATTAAAGATTTACGTGAAAGGAAGTGAACGGAATGGAAGCGGGGCCCAGTTGTAATTATCGACGGTATTATAATAAAATAAATCACTGCATCAGGCAGTTTAGATAGAATAGATAGATTCTTTCTGCTGCCTTTTCCTGCAGTAGAAGGAGTGGAACATGGTTGAAATTTTAAAGACTTACGAGGATGGAATCCGTCAAATTAATGAAATAGAGCAGGGATGCTGGGTGGTTATGACCAACCCTTCTGCGACCGAACTTTTAGAAATTTCCGAAACCTGTCATATTGATATCGACCACTTAAGAGCGCCTCTGGATGAAGAGGAAAGGTCCAGAATTGAGGTGGAAGATGATTATACCCTGATTTTAGTCGATATTCCCACGATGGAGGAACGGAATAATAAGGACAGGTATGTTACAATTCCTCTGGGTATTGTGGTTGCCAAGGATGTGATCGTTACAATCTGCCTGGAAGAAACCAAAGTTTTAAAAAGTTTTATGGATGGAAGGGTAAGGGAGTTTTTTACTTTTAAAAAGACCCGGTTTATTCTTCAGATACTATATAAAAATGCTACCGTATTTCTTCAGTACTTAAGAATTATTGACAGAAAAAGCGAAGAGATTGAACATAAACTTCATATTTCAACTAAAAACAGCGAATTGATCGATTTGCTTGAATTGGAGAAGAGCCTGGTGTATTTTACCACATCCCTCCGGGCGAATGAAGTGGTTTTGGAAAAAATGTTAAAAATTGATAATATCAAGCAGTATCCGGAAGACACGGAATTACTGGAAGATGTCATTATTGAAAATAAACAGGCCATAGAAATGGCCAATATATACAGCGGGATTTTAAGCGGAACTATGGATGCTTTCGCATCGGTTATATCCAATAACCTGAATATTGTAATGAAATTCCTGGCGACCGTAACCATTGTTATGGCCATACCTACCATGATAGCCAGTTTTTTCGGTATGAATGTGGGGGGAATTCCCGGAACTAATTCTCCCTATGGTTTTTACGTTGTTACTGCTGTTGCAGTTCTAATTACTATTATTGTTGCTATGATTTTCAGAAAAAAAGATTTATTTTAATAGAATCTAAAGATATTATATTAATAGAAAGAAGTGGTAACTTAAATGAACCTGATGAATAAACTGAATCGTAAATACGGAAGATATGCAATCCATAATTTGATGTTTTATATTATCCTTTTATATGCGGCCGGTTTTCTCATGAATATGATAAACCCTGATTTTTATGGTAAGTACCTGATGCTGGATATTGATAAAGTTCTGCATGGACAGATTTGGAGGATCGTTACCTTTATTATCCAGCCTACCAGCGATACTAATATGTTATTTCTGGCCATTGAGCTGTATTTATATTATATGATCGGTAATTCCCTGGAAAATGCATGGGGAGCTTTTCGCTTCAACATGTATTATATATCCGGCGTATTCTTTAATATACTGGCTGTTATCCTGGTTTACCTGTTTACGGGTCAAAGCATAGTATTGGGACTTACTTATATCAACCGTTCCATGTTTTTTGCTTTTGCCGCGCTGTATCCCAATGTTCAGTTTTTACTCTTTTTCATTATACCGGTTAAAGTAAAATTCCTTGGTTATATTTACGGTGCTTATGTACTTTATGAGATCTACACTACGATTAAGCTAGGTCAGTATTTTGTAGGTATTGCCATAGCTATTGCTTTAGGTAATTTCCTGATTTATTTCTTATCCACAAGAAATTACAAAAGAATTTCACCCAATGAATTTAAACGCAAGGCGAACTACAAACGGCAGGTGAAATCAGGACAGGGCGGCAATGTGGTGGAATTCAGGGGAAAAAAGGCTATTACAAGACACAAATGTGCCGTATGCGGCCGTACGGAATTGGACGATGAAAATCTTGAATTCCGTTTCTGTTCCAAATGTGACGGCAACTATGAATACTGTATGGATCACTTATTTACCCATGAACATGTGAAAAATCCGTCAGGCGGCCAGTCATAGAGAAATACATCCGGTAAGTTTTTGCGGGGAAACTAGGAGAAAAAGTATCGTGCTTTATTTATTGAGAAAAGACGGTAAGGAATTGTTTGGAAACAAAAACAGAATAATGGTAATTTTAGCAGTGCTTATTATTTTCATAATAAGCACTTATTATAATGTCTCAAATCAGGAAGGGAGACAGGCAGACCTGATTCAGTTCGGGGTGACCGATCAGGATGATTCCGTTTATTCCAGGATGCTGATCGAATATTTTAAAGAAAGTGAAAGCTTTGCTGCTTATATTCATATAGTGGAAGGCAGCAGCCAGGAACTGGAACAGGCTTTTTATAATGGAAAACTGGATTTATATATACAGATACCAAAAGGGTTTACGGAGAATATGATGTACTTGGACCATCTTCCCGTGAAAGTCCTCATAAGTACGGCTGACGTAACGAAAGGGGTACTGCTCCGGAATTTACTGGACAGCTATGAAAAATACATACGGGCAGTGGAAGTAAATTGTGTAGCCTTGTTTGATTTAATGGAAAAAGCGGGCATGGAAAATAAGCTCATTCTTAATAAAAATATTGAAATTTCTTATGATTTAATCTTTACTGCATTAAATAAGGAACAATTCTTTCAATATGAGGAAATTACAGGATTTCCGGGTACGACCCTGTTGAACTATTACAGTTTTGCCCTCCTGTCCATACTGCTTAATTTTGCCGGATTATATGTTGGCTTCCAGATTATGAATGAAAAGAAACAGGGTATTTTAAAACGTCTGAATACGGTGGGCATGCCGGTGGGCATTAATTTATTGGAAAAGATATTATTTTCAGTCTGCATTATCTTCTGTACGGTGTCATTGGCTTATATCCTGCCGGGCCTTTACCTGGGCAATGCGGTTTCGCTGGAATCGGAACTGATATTATTGGCTGCTTCTTTCTTTAGCATCTCTTTTGCCGTATTCTTAAGCGGTATTTTCTATAAAATACGGAGTTACCTGATTGCGGGTAATTTTCTCTGCTTTATATTCAGTATCTTAGGGGGCGGGATTATTCCTGTTATGTATTTACCGGAAAGTATGATGAAACTGTCTGCCTTTACCCCGAATTACTGGCTGATCCGTGTCATGCTGTCTGTTCAGAAGGGGATTGCAGGAGCGCTGTTTTATAAAATTACGGCAGGGCTGTTTACCGGTGCCGTTATCTTTTACATAATGGGGATATTTCTGTACCGGCGGGAGGAGGTTTACCGTGAAGAATAGTCTCTATATATTCCGTATAAAAACCATATTAAATGATAAATTAACCTGTTTTATCATGGCTTTTTCCGTACTGGTCCTTTTGTTTATCGTAAATAATTTATCAATAAATGCCGGGGACAGAAGCAGTATACCCATCGGCCTTTTAAATCTTGACCGGAGTGACAGTGCCGGAGAACTGGCCGGTAATATTGAAAATGTGCCTGCTTTGTATGTTTATGAAGGTACGGAGAAGGAATTAAGAGAACTCTTATATAAGGAAGAAATCAAAGCTTATTTTATTATCAATGAGGGCTATGAAAAAGCACTCCGGACAGAGAAGCTTTCCGGACTGGTTACCATGTATTATCCAAAAGAGGATAAATCGGCCAAAATCCTGTCCGATCTTATTGCGGGAGAAATGCTGCATCAAATATGCTTAAATAAAGGATATAATTTATACCGGTCCCTGCCGTGGGAGACTGTCACCGGACAGAAAAAGGGAAGCTCAAACCGGGATCTGGAAAAGGAGTATACGGATTATGCCAATTCGCTGATAACTTTACCGGATTTTAATTTTGCCTTTGATATCAGGCTGGTCAATATTAAAAACCGGGATTTTGAAGGTAGAGTTGAAAATTCTGTCCTCTATTTGCAGGCTGTATGGGGGTTAGCTGCCATGTTATTATCTTTTACGGCCATGATGATGACAGCCGGTTCGGTGTCCGAGAAAGAAACGGGAATACAAAGCAGGGTAAAAATTTCGCTGTTAAGTCCTTACCGTATGGATTTTAACCACTTTACGGCTTCCTTTACCGCACAGAGTATACTGGGAGTACTGATTATCCTGAGCTTTACCGGAAGAATAAGCGGGTTTACCACAAAGCAGGGTATTCTGCTGTTTCTGTCCATGGAGCTGTTTTCGGCGGTAATGATCCTGTGGTTTCTGCTGCTTGGCAAATTTACCGACAGGACCGGAAGGTATCAGTTATTCGGCAGCCTGTCCATACTGGGCTTCGGATTACTAGGCTTTTTATATTTAATTTCCGGTTTTATTGATGAAAAGTTATTAAATATTTCGAAAATTATTCCAAATTGCTGGTTTATTGAAGAATTTACTGATATAATATTAAAAACATCTTTACAGGATATACCATATATGTCATATATAAAATTAACCATAACTGCCGTTGGATTGCTTATTCTCAACGGAATAACAGGTAAAAGGCAGTATAGATAGCAGTGAAGATTGATAGATAATTTTAATTGAGAAAGGAAAACCAAAAGGCAGCTTAGCAGTTACCTGTGGTATCGAACGGATATAAAGATGAATAAAAATATGAAACTGATATGTAAGGAAATACAGACCGGTGTAAACCTGGATTATAATCTGCCTCAGTTTTTTAACCGCCTGGTTACCCTGTATGAACAATATGCGAAATTAAAATTTACCATGCATTACTATACTTTTTATGAAAATTATATGGAGTCGGCGGGGGAGCGAAGCAACGGGGAAGAGAGTCTTTTAACCGAACTGAACACCATCGTGAAGGATGTTTTATTAAGTGATTTTTCCGGCGAAAAGATGGAAAACGGCGTAAAGGGGCTGGATGCAATCCGCAACCGTATCATCAGCAGGATGAATATACTGACAGCCTATACGGATATATTCCAGGTATTTGAATATATATTTAACCGGATTGAATACCGGTTCAGGGATGATTTGGCTGAAATTAATGAAGAGGAATTTGTTTCAGAAGTTTTGCGTTATATTTTTGATACGAAGGACAACGTAATAATTAATGATAAAATTAAGGAAGTCATTGGCCAATTGCCGGTAAGGCTGACGAAATCAAAATATTTTGACTTAATTAAGGACAGCGTCTCCATATACAAAGGCGCTGACCGATCCTCCCTTGACGGCTATATCTATATGATTAAAACCGGTGCAATGCTGTATGAGCAGGAAGAAATGGATACGGTATATCCGGAATTCCATACTCTGAGAAAAACTCTGGAAGCCCTGGATTATAAGAATATCACGAAAGATGAATATTTCTCATATTCCGGCCAGATTGATGAGGCTGCCTTGCACATTAATTCCTGTGTGGACTTTTATTACGGCCTGCAGGAATGTGTTAACCATTTGTACGTCATGCTGCTTTTGGCACCTTATTCTTATATGGAAGGCTACCGGATAGAAGGGATTGAAGGGGAGATGAAATTCCTCCTGTTACCAACGGATGAGGATCAATGCAAAAAATTAATCGAAGAAATTAACCAGCATTTCCTGGCGGAAGAGAAACTGCCTTTGGAAAAAGAATCGGAAGATAAATTAACCTATACCGAAGGGAAACAGGAAATTATGTTTGAGGAGTCGGTATCCCTTGAGGCTTATTTTTACGATATCAGGGAAAATCATATTAATATGGTTAAAAGCCTGATGTTAGGCCCCTTATTCAATTGCCTGGACATAGCGCAGAAGTTATTGGGAGCCAGTTTATTTGTGGAACTGGGCCAGGCTGTGGAAAGCCTTGTGGCAGATGATGATTATTTAAGAAAAGTACAGGAAGACTTATTTGCAAAACTAACCGAATTGTTCCAAATGAATTCCCAATATATAAACAGGGCAGTTATGGCCAATACCATTAATAAAATGCCGGTTTTCTTTCAATCTTCCAAGGATGTGGCGGATTATATAAAGAGTACCCTGGAACAATGCCACGATAAGGCGGAAAAAACTGCCTGTGTAAATTTAATAAAGTCATTTTATGAGAATTAATTTCTGTATTTTTATTGTAAAATTGTGGTATAATGTCATTAGACATTATACCGCGCCGAACAAAGTGAGTGCGCATCAACGGTACGAAGTACCGCATACCATGGGAGCCTGCGGACATGGTATAATGTCATTAGACATTATACCGCGCCGAACAAAGTGAGTGCGCATCAATGGTACGAAGTACCGCATACCATGGGAGCCTGCGGACATGGTATAATGGAATAAGGCATAGGAAAAATTGTGAAATTCAGAGTAAATCCAAGGGAAAAGCCTGGTGCGCCCGGTAAGGGGAGAGAGTATAAAATATGCCTCGGGAGTTTAAGGGAGAAAAGGTGTTATAAATATGATCAAGTGGTCAGCAAAATTATATCTGAGTGATGACTTCAACCGGAAGAAAAAAATAAAAACCATGAAATCCATCGAAAAAGGTGAATTGACCTTTGAGATTTATTGTATAACTTTCGCGGTGAATCCCAATAATTTATTCGATATTCTGAATGCCAACGAACTCTTATTTCCCTATTATGCCAAACAGGAAATTTATATACTTGGACTGGCAGGATCGAAGGGACAAGCTAAATTGCTTGTAAAGGATATGCTGGAAGAAATATATACCAATACCGGTGATTTCCGGGTAAGGGAATATTTTTAAATTCAGAGCCTGCCTTAATAGGATAAATAATAGAATGAGTACTTAAAGGAGGAAACCAAGAATATATGCTCCATAATGTTTTATTCCTTTTGAAATTAATCGGAATCATTCTTGCCTCCATATTGGCATTGCTGCTTTTTCTCATTCTTGTTGTGCTTCTGGTACCGATCCGATATAGAGTTAATGCAGATGCCAGGGAAGAAATAAGGGCAGAAGCAAAATTGAGTTGGTTGTTTCGGATTTTATACATCCGTATTCTATATTCCGATAATAAACTTCGAATTGTCTTACGGATATTCGGCAGAATATTTTATGACAGCAGTAATTTGAATCGCAATAAGCAGCCTAAAAAATCCGGAAGGCTTGGCCAGTTTCAAAAGCCTGCCCAAAAAGCCGGTATGAAAACGGAATTAAAATCCGAAAGAAAAGTAAATGTGCAAAACGACATAAAATCCGCCAATGAGAATAAGAAAGCGGCGGACATTACCAGTATACAAAGGGATAGAGGTAAACCCGAAGAAAAAGCGGACAGGCAGAGTGCCGTAATACCTGCCGAAATACCAAAAGAACAGAAAGACATGGTAATACCTGGTTCAGACCGGAATATTGCGGATAAAAAGATAGAAGTAAACCGATACGGCATACCGGGCGAACCTTCAGGCCCGGAGGATTCACTGGAAGAGTTCCAAAGTGAAAAACCGAAAGGAATCATAGGCAGGATAAAACGGATTCTTCATAAAATGAAAGAGTTTTTCAGAGGAATAAAAGAAGGGTTCTTAAGGATGAAAGACCAGCTCCGTAACCTGAAAGAAAATATTGCAACCATCAGTGAAAAGTGGGATAAAATTAAAGCTTTCTTAAAGGATGAATTGAATAAAGAAGCATTTAAAAAAACCTTTCATACTTTAAAAAGAATATTTAAGCATGTACGGCCTGCCAAACTAGAAATGGAATTGGAATTTGGTACCGGGGATCCCTGTTCTACCGGACAGGTTTTGGGAGTAATGGCAATTTTTTATGGTTTTTACGGAAAATCCGTGCGGATTATTCCGAATTTTGAGGAAGAAATTCTGAAAGGTTCCATATTTTGTATGGGAAGAATAAGATTATCTACATTACTAATAATATGTATACAGCTCATATTAGATAAAAATTTTAGAAATTTACTGAAAAACTTTAAAACTCTTAAGGAGGATTTATAATGGGTGAAAATAATTTTAATTCAACAGTAGAATCATTATTTAAAGGTATGGATAGTTTTATTACTACAAAAACTGTGGTGGGGGATGCGGTTAAATTTGATGACGGTACGATTATCCTGCCTTTAGTAGACGTCAGCTTCGGGGTAGGTGCCGGAGCATTTTCCAAAGATGCAGGCAAGAATAATGCCGGTGGTGCCATGGGCGGTAAAATGACTCCCAGTGCAGTATTGGTGATTAAAGACGGTACGGCCCGCCTGGTTAATGTTAAGAACCAGGACAGCATTACCAAGATTTTGGACATGGTACCGGATTTTATCAGCAAATTCAAAAAAGACAAAGATGAGGATGTAGCGGATAAAGTCGATGAAGTAATTAACTCTAAAACATACAGCAACGACTAAAATCTGGTAAGGTTACTTACAAAAGTTTAAAATTTTTCTTGCAATATTAGTTTTATTCTGCTAGAATAGATTTGTTTGTAGGTCGTGAGACTTAAATTAAACCTAGGGAGGTGCTTTCAATGGCTAAATGTGCAATTTGTGAAAAAAGTGCTCACTTTGGAAATGCTGTGAGTCATTCTCATAGAAGATCTAATAAGATGTGGAAAGCTAATGTAAAATCTGTTAAAATTTTGGTTAACGGTGCAGCTAAGAAAACTTATGTATGTACTTCATGTCTGAGATCCGGTAAAGTAGAAAGAGCATAATATTAAAAATATGGGAAGGGCCTGTCCCAAAACTTATAGTTTTATGGTCTAGTGAGAATAGGATTCATAGTAACCCTATTCCCACATAAACTGAAACTGAAAGTTTTGAGACAGGCTTTTTTTGTCTCATAGAAAAATTTGTCCTAGGAGATAAAAGCACCATTAGCAGGAAGTAAATAAATTATATCCCAGGACTAAAAACAGGATTATAATGCAGACTGCCAAAATTCCATTGGTAATAAACAGCATTATAGTCATGCCGATGGCTACCCAGAATAGTATAAAACCTATCATTCTTTTCATAATGACCTCTCATTCTGCCGCCGGCGGCGGCACAAAATCTTTTCTGCTGCCCGTAGCAGCGATCCATCAGAAGACGGATGAAATACAAATTATAATAAAGCCGCCATTCTATTCCTGACAGCTTGTAAATCCTGAAGTATACGAAGGCCTATCTTTTGCAAAGGCCCCAACTTTTAAAAGCAGACGAAACATCGCATTGCGGTAAGAAAAAGTTATAAATTAAGAAATTTACAGTATCAATATATGCATTAATTTTTTTCTTTATATCATAAACAGGGAAAATCATGGAATAATATAAAAGAAAAATGTAGAATAAAAATATGGAAAATGTAGAATTAAAAATAAGTATTCCATTTTTATTTAAAAAAGGTTATAATAGTAATGTATGGAAACATAGAGGGCGCAGTTAATATAGACTGCTGCTTATGTTAACAATTATTAGAATTGGAGGGTTCCTATGAAAGGGCACATGAATACACAAATCGGTGAAGTTTCAATAGATAATGACGTGTTGGCTAAATATGCCGGTTCTTCTGCTGTCGAGTGTTTTGGAGTTGTGGGAATGGCATCAATCAGTGTAAAAGATGGTCTTGTTAAACTCCTAAAGCGTGAAAGTCTGAGTCATGGCGTTAATATTACGGTAGATAACAACAAAATAATTATTGATTTGCATATTATTGTATCCTATGGGGTAAGTATCTCGGCAGTTGCTGAAAATCTGATCAGCAATGTAAAATATAAGGTTGAAGAATTTACCGGAATGGAAGTTGTTAAAATTAATATATTTGTCGAAGGCGTAAGAGTCATAGACTAAAGGATGAATTACATTTAAGGAGGAACAAACTTGTGGTTATAAAGACAATTGATGCTTTAACGCTTAGGAAGATGTTTTTAGGAGGAGCGAAAAGCATTGAAAGCAGGAAAGAATATATCAATGAATTGAATGTATTTCCCGTACCGGATGGTGACACCGGTACTAATATGACATTGACTATTATGTCCGCAGCAAAGGAAGTCAGTCAGATGGAGAATCCGACCATCGAAGGGCTTGCAAAAGCAATTTCCAGTGGTTCGCTTCGGGGGGCGAGAGGTAATTCCGGTGTTATATTATCTCAGCTTTTCAGGGGTTTTACAAAGGAAATTAAGGACTTTAATGAAATAAATGTAACTGTTATGGCCAATGCTTTTCAAAAAGCGGTAGAAACTGCATATAAGGCAGTAATGAAACCCAAGGAAGGTACTATCCTTACGGTAGCCAGAGGCGGTGCGGAAAAAGCAGCCCAATTGGTGGCAGAAACCGATGATCTTGTTTATTTTGGCAAGGAAGTAATACAATACATGGAAGAAGTGCTGGAACATACGCCGGAGCTTTTACCTGTTTTAAAGGATGCGGGTGTGGTGGATTCAGGCGGACAGGGACTTCTTGAGATAGTAAAAGGTGCATATGATGTCCTGCTTGGCAAAGAAGTGGATTTTGATTCCGCTCCTGCAGCTAAAGTGAATCCATCGGTATCCGTGAACATGGACAATCTGGATACGGCTGATATAAAATTCGGTTATTGTACGGAGTTTATTATTATGCTGGAAAAAGAATTCAATGAAGAGACGGAATATGAATTTAAAAGATATCTGGAATCCATCGGGGATTCTTTAGTAGTTGTATCGGATGATGACATTGTCAAGGTTCACGTACATACGAATGATCCTGGACTTGCTATTCAACGTGCTTTGACTTATGGCTCACTTTCTAAGATGAAGATTGATAATATGAGAGAAGAGCATCATGAAAAATTAATTAAAGATGCGGAAAAAATTGCTGCAAAACAGTCGGAAGAAAAAAAGGCCAGGGAAGCGGTGCCGGTGAAACCCCTTAAGAAGGAAGTAGGGTTTATTTCCGTTTCCATAGGGGAAGGCATCAATGATATTTTTAAAGGACTTGGAGTTGATTATATTATAGCCGGCGGACAGACCATGAATCCAAGTACGGAGGATATGCTGAATGCCATTGAACAGGTCAATGCGGAAACCATATTCATTTTCCCGAATAACAGCAATATCATTCTTGCCGCTCAGCAGGCAGGGGATTTAACGGAAGATAAAAAGATCGTGGTGATTCCTTCGAAAACCATACCACAGGGTATCACTTCCATTATCAATTATGTCCACGATAAAACGGTTGAAGAAAACGAAAAGAGAATGACCGAAGAAATGAAGAAGGTAAAGAGCGGACAGGTAACATATGCGGTAAGGGATACCAATATTGACGGAAAAGAAATCAAACAGGGTAATATTATGGGGCTGGATGATAAAACGATCCTTGCCGTAGGTTCTGACATTTCGGAAACTACGTTTGATTTAATAAAAGGCTTAGTGGAGGACGATTCGGAATTAATCAGCCTTTATTATGGGGCGGATATTACGGAGGAAACTGCCAATGAACTGGCAGAGTTTATTATGAACGAATATCCGAATCTGGATGTAGAAGTACATTATGGCGGTCAGCCGATTTACTACTATGTTCTTTCCGTAGAATAAAATGAGGGCAGTACCCCGGTCATGAATAATAAAAAGATTCTTCGAGCTTAAAGGCTCCCTGGATGCCGAACCAATGGGTTTTACATTCGGGGCAGTATGCTGCTAAACCGGCATAAGCGAAGGCTCTTTTTTTATTATATGAGAGAGGTACATGATATGCCATGGCAAGTAGTCACTGAAGTGACAGGCATCGGCACCAGGGGCTTTGTACTGCGATAGAGGAAATTATGCGGGGTTGGAGGTCAGATATGAGAGATAACGGGTTATTAAAGTTAGCAGATCCGCTCAGGACAATAAAAGGAATTGGTGAAAAAACAGAGAAAGATTTTAACAGGATGGGTCTGTTTACCGTGGAAAATATCATAAAGCACTATCCCAGGGCCTATGATGTATTTGAGGTTCCGATACCGATAACCCACATTGCGGAGGGGAAGATAGCGGCAATCGAAGCATCCGTAGTATCTACCGTACAGGCAAAACAGGTCAGGAATTTAAAAATCTTATCGTGCCGGGTTAAGGATTCCAGCGGAATGCTGAATTTGAGCTGGTTTAATATGCCATTTCTCCGGAATAAGCTGCACATGGGCTATCATTTTATTTTCCGTGGTAAAGTTGTAAGAAAGAATGGTGTTCTGGTAATAGAACAGCCCGGTATCTATACCAGGGAAGAATATCGGATAAAAATGAATGTTTTACAGCCTGTTTATGCATTAACTTCAGGAATTACCAACAACGCCATATCAAAAGCGGTGAAAATTGCCCTGGAGCAGCTGGATTTATCAAAAGATTATCTTCCCAAGCGGATTCTTAAGGAAAATAATCTGATTCAATACAAACATGCGCTGCAGGAAATTCATTTTCCAAAAAGTCATGAAACCATGGCCGATGCCAGAAACCGTCTGGTGTTTGATGAATTTTTCCAGTTTACCTTAGCCCTCCAGGCATTGAAAGAGAAAAAGACCGTCTGGAACAATGACTTTAACATGAAGGAGCAGGAAGGCTGCAGCCGTTTTATTGAAGGACTGGACTTTCAGCTGACAGGAGCACAGCTTAAGGTCTGGAAGGAAATAAAAAGGGACCTTACCGGCAGTCATACCATGAATCGGCTGATTCAGGGAGACGTGGGTTCCGGTAAAACTATTTTGGCGGCCCTGGCATTACTGCTGACGGCATTAAACGGTTACCAGGGGAGCTTAATGGTGCCGACAGAAGTACTGGCCAAGCAGCATTATGAAGCTTTAACCCGGTTATTTGCTCCCTATGGGATTAAGGTCCTTCTTCTGACCGGCTCCATGACGGCAGCCGAGAAGAGGAAGGCCTATGAAAAGATCAAGAATCATGAGGCAGATGTAATTATAGGAACCCATGCCCTGATTCAGGAGAAAGTTGAATATGATAAACTGGCCCTTGCCATTACGGATGAACAGCACCGTTTCGGCGTGAGGCAGCGGGAAGCCTTATCAGGCAAGGGCATCCATCCTCACGTACTGGTAATGAGTGCCACACCGATACCAAGAACTCTGGCTATCATATTATACGGGGATCTGGACATATCCGTGGTGGACGAACTGCCGGCAAACCGGCTGCCCATTAAAAACTGTGTGGTGGATACCGGATACCGTCCTACGGCTTACCGCTTTATTGCCAAAGAAGTCAAGCAGGGGAGACAAGCCTATGTTATCTGTCCCATGGTAGATGAAAGCGAAACCATTGAGGCGGAAAATGTATTGGAATATACGGAGAAATTAAAAGAGGCCATGCCGTCTGATATTATAGTTGAATATCTCCATGGCAAAATGAAGCCGAAAGAAAAAAATGAAATAATGGAACGTTATTCCAACGGGGAAATTCAGGTCCTGGTTTCTACTACAGTAGTAGAAGTAGGGATAAATGTCCCCAATGCTACGGTCATGATGATCGAGAATGCGGAACGTTTTGGCCTGGCCCAGCTCCATCAGCTAAGGGGAAGAGTTGGAAGGGGGCAGTATCAGTCCTATTGTATTTTGGTAAGCGGCTCCGTTTCCAGAGAGACAAAAGAAAGGCTGGAAATTTTAAATCATTCCAATGACGGATTTTATATTGCCGGGGAAGATTTAAAATTAAGAGGGCCGGGAGATATGTTCGGTATACGGCAAAGCGGGGATATGGAATTCAGGATTGGAGACATTTATAATGATTCTGCCGTCCTTATGAAAGCCAATGAAGCTGCCAAAAGCCTTACCCAACAGGAATTAGATGCCATATTAGGTGAAAACCCCGAATTGGCGGATAAAATAAACTTTTTTGATATGGGAACCCTATAGTTTTTTAGGCACTATTTCCCAAAGATTATAGGCCGGATTTTCATAACACCCTCTTTTTATTCCTGGAAATATATAGTATAATGATAGCGGAATGAGGAATTGCAAGCTTGCTTGTGATTTCGAGTGGAGCAACAAGATCATGAACAAGAATTTCGTTCATGATATAATGATAGCGGAATGAGGAATTGCAAGCATGCTTGTAAATTTCGAGTGGAGCAACAAGATCATGAACTGGGTACCAAATGACACCAGATAGCAGGAAGGAGAGACATAATGAGCCAGGGTTATACGAAAGCAAAGCTTTTTCAGATTGGAAAGGATAATTATAAAACCTTAGCGAAATACTGTGACCTGTTACTACAGGAAGGATACTGGGAAAGACCGGAATCCGTGCTACACCGGCCCATTGATGAAATGCTGGATTTATATCTCCAGGCTATACTGGTCCAACAGGCGGTTACCTGCGGCTGTTTTAATAAGGAAGAATGCAGGTATATTGCGGAAATACCGGAACATGATATGCTTGGCTTGGTTTTTAGGGAGGAAGAAGTCAGGGATATAACCCGTCATGCCCAGAAAATATTAAATGCGCCTCCCATACTGCTGCAGCTGTGCAGCCTGCGGGATATCGAAAAAGCTACCTGTATCGGAGGTATGTTTTTTGACGCAATGCTAAATATATTATTAGCCATGTCCTATATTAATGATTCCAAGAATGTAAAGCTGACTACCTTTATATTGGGCTATTACCGTCAGGTCAGCGCATTTATTAAAGGAAACGAAAAATTGAATTACATCATAGATGAAAGATATGTTTTCCGTAAAATCAGCTGTGAGGAATTGGAATACAGCACTGCCATGCAGCTGACTTCCAATGGGGATTTTGAAAAATATAAGGATAAATATATTTTACACCGGGACAGGACCAGGATCAATGTCCGCCATATAAGGAATGAAAGGGACAAACCTGTGGCAGAGGCCGATGCAGCCACGGATGCCGGTACAGCCACGGAAGGGGATGATTCTGCGGTCAGGACAGCTGCTTCCGGCGAGACGGAAACCGCAAAGGAGAGTAAAAGCCAAGCGGATCTGGAACAATACCTGGAAGAACTGTATTCCCTTATAGGACTGGATTCGGTTAAAAACGAAATTAATTCTCTTATTAATCTGATCAAGGTAAGAAAACTCCGGGAAGAATACGGCATGCCCATGATGGACATGTCCTACCACATGGTTTATACCGGTAACCCCGGAACCGGCAAAACTACAGTAGCCAGACTGGTGGCTAAAATATATAAAGAGTTAGGGATATTATCGGAGGGGAATCTGGTGGAGACAGACCGTTCAGGGCTGGTAGCCGGTTATGTCGGACAAACTGCCTTAAAGGTCAAGGAAGTTGTGGAACGGGCTCTTGGTGGAGTCCTGTTTATTGATGAAGCCTATTCCTTATCCGGAAGTCCGGGCACCAGTGATTTTGGGGCGGAGGCAATCGATACTTTGGTTAAGATGATGGAAGACCACCGGGATAACCTGGTTGTTATTGTGGCCGGTTACCGGAATGAAATGCGGCAGTTTCTGCAGGCAAATACAGGATTAATTTCAAGATTTAATAAATTTATTGATTTTGCGGATTATAATAACGATGAATTAATTCTAATATTGAATTCCATGGCTGGGAAAGCCGGCCTTACCATAGAGGAAGAAGCCCTGACGGCAGTAAAAAATAAATTGGATACAATGGAGGAGAAAGACCGGATCCAGTTTGGGAATGCAAGGGGTATACGCAATGTATTTGAAAAAATTGTAGTTAATCAGGCGAACCGTATCGTGGTCTGTGATAAACCTACCAAAGAGCAGTTAGCAGCAATATTGCCGGAAGATATTAATAATGTATTATAAATAATGTGATATTCTTAAATCAGAAAGTTGACCGGAAGGAACAGGTTGTGGGTATACGCCATTTGAGGCTGCCTGATGGCAGCTATGTCGCGAGCTGTGGAGAAAACATTCTTCATACCGAAGAAGTCCGAAATGAGCACTCTCTGTGCTCATTCCAGACTGATGAAAGAACCCGTTCAGGGGCTTCTTTCAGAAGATTTTGTGCTGCCATGGGCGGCGGAATGAGAGGTATTTATGAATTATAAATATGTAGTGGTTGGAGCAGGACTTGCGGGATTGACAATAGCCGAAAGGATTGCACACGTTTTAAAGGAAAAAGTATTAATTATTGAAAAGAGGAATCATATCGGCGGCAATGTCTATGATTCTTATAATGAAGACGGAATACTAATTCATAATTACGGTCCCCATATTTTTCATACCAATGACCGGGAGGTCTACCAGTATTTAAGCCGGTTTACTCCCTGGAATGACTTCTGGCACCGGGTGCTTACCTATGTGGACGGCAACCTGATACCCATGCCCATTACGGTGGAAACCATAAATAAGCTTTATAACCTGAACTTATCCTGTGACGAAGTGGAAGAATTCTTAAAAAAACAGGCAGTTCCCATGGAGGAAATCAAAACCAGCAAGGATGTGGCTTTGAGTAAAGTCGGAGTGGACATATACCAAAAGATTTTTGAAACTTATACGAAAAAGCAGTGGGGGATTGACCCGGGCGAAATAGATACCTCCGTTATATCCAGAATCCCCATCCGCTTAAACCGGGATACCAGGTATTTTAATGACCGTTACCAGGGAATGCCCAGGTTCGGTTTTACAAAAATGTGTGAAAAAATGGTCTCAAATCCCAACATAAAAATATTACTTAACACGGATTACAAAGAGGTAATCGGGGATTTGGTATATGATAAATTAATCTATACCGGTCCGACGGACTATTATTATGATTATAAATACGGGAAAATGGAATACCGCAGCATTAATTTTGTTTTTGAAACCTTTAACAGGGAAGAATACCAGCCGGCACCGGTGGTCAATTATCCCAACGATTACGATTTTACCCGTATTACGGAATTTAAAAAATTAACCTGGCAGGAGCATAAGCTGACAACCATTTTGAAAGAATACCCCTGCAGTGAAGGTGAACCCTATTATCCGTTTCCCACGAAGGAATGTAAGGAACAGTTCCGTTTATACCAGGCGGAAATGGAGAGGGAAGAAAAAGTTATATTCGCAGGAAGGCTGGCAGAATACCGTTATTATAATATGGATGCCGTTGTACGGCGTGCCTTGGATATCTTTGAGGGAGGTCTGAATGGATAAACTGTTTATTGTAATTCCAGCTTACAATGAAGAAGAAAATATCCGTGACGTAATTAAGAATTGGTATACTATAGTGGATAGAATCGGTAATGGAAGTAAATTGGTGATTATTGATGATGGAAGCAAGGATTCCACTTATTCCATCATGAAACAGGAGGCACTTACAAAGCCTGCCTTTGAACCTGTAACCAAGCCGAACGGCGGACATGGAGCTACAGTTTTATATGGCTATAACTATGGAACCGGGCAGGGTGCCGATTATATATTCCAGACGGATTCCGACGGACAGACGGTACCGGAAGAATTCTGGAAGTTTTGGGAGCTTCGGGATAAATATGCCATGGTTATCGGGCATAGAAAAGGCCGGCAGGATGGATTTTCCAGGCTTTTTGTAACAAAAACCTTAAAGTTTGTACTTAAGCTCTGTTTCGGCGTATCCTTAAAGGATGCCAATACGCCTTTTCGTTTAATGCAGGCAGGGGTTTTAAAAGAGAATATCAAATTAATACCAAAAGATTATAATCTGTCCAATGTTTTAGTCTCTGTAATTTACGGGAAGAAAAAGCTTCCGGTAAAATACCTGCCCATTACGTTCCGTCCAAGGCAGGGAGGAGTTAATTCCATTAACATGAAAAAGATATTCAGGATTGGAAGACAGGCATTAAAGGACTTTTCGGCAATTAATAAATATATCGGTTAACAGATGGGAGTCTGCTATGGGGAATCAATTAACGGTATCCGTTCATACCGGGCATAATAGGATCATAAAAATTATTATACAGGCTTTGGCAGGTGCTTTAATTCTGTTTTTGGCTCAATTTCTGCTGAAGGAGGATTTTGCTGCATTTTTCAGCTGGTGGTTTGTTTTGCTGCTGTTTGGTATTACGTTTCTCCCGGTAACCGGGAAAATCTTTTCTTTTTTTCACGATAACGGATACGTGTTTTCCAAAACAATCGGACTGGCGGTAAGCGGTTACCTTATGTGGCTGGTATCTTCATTAAAGCTCATGAAATTTACCTCCCTCTCCTGTGTTATTGTTGTGGTTTTTTGTATCTGCGCTGCCGCTTTTATTCTGGCCAAAATGAAACCGGAACGGATAAAATCCATGTTCACAGCGGAAAAAATAAATTCCATGTTAACGGAGGAGTTATTATTTCTGGCACTGTTTTTAATCTGGATTTATATCCGGGGATTTAAACCGGAGGCACACGGTACCGAGAAATTCATGGACTACGGTTTTATGGCAGTCATGATGCGGGGAGATTATATGCCTCCGAAAGATTTATGGTTTGCCGGCAGTACCATCAATTATTATTACGTCGGACAATATATGGCGGCCTTTATGACAAAACTGTCCTTTGTATCCGTGAATGTGGGATACAATCTGATGCTTATGACCCTGGCAGCCCTGGCCTTTGTATTGCCTTATTCCCTTATCTATAATGTCACCAAAAATTTTTTTGAAGACCGGAATATAAAATATGGAAAAGCACCAGCCGCCGCGGGTATTTTATCCGGTGCCGGGGTAACCCTTGCCGGAAATATGCATTTTACTTTATTTTATTGGGTTATACCTTTTTTTCGTACTTTGCTTGGTATCAAATCGGATGAGGATGCCGGTTACTGGTTTCCGGATTCCACCAGGTACATCGGATATAATCCGGACACCACGGATAAAACCATCCATGAATTCCCCAGCTATTCCTTTGTACTGGGAGATTTGCACGCCCATGTTATCAATATAATTTTTGTACTTACCGTGTCGGGTATCCTGTTCGCCTGGTTATTAAACCGAAAAAGGTTTATGGAAAATAACCTTCGGGAAGATAAGCCGGATAAGCCCGGTTTGCGTGGGGAGATTATAAATCCATATATCCTGTTTATCGGATTTTTTATCGGTTTGTTTCATACTACAAATTTCTGGGATTTTCCTATTTATTACGTAGTGGCAGGAGCAATTATTCTTTTTTCCAATTTAGTGGTATACGGCGGTGATTCCATAAGACAACCGGAAAGCAGGCATATATACTTAAAACCTGTCTATATTACGGCATTACAGGGGATCACGGTTATTTTGGCTGCAAAATTAACGGCCCTTCCCTTTACCCTGAATTTTGAACAGATATCTACGGAAATACAGCTGGCAACCTCTCATACCCCTTTGTACCAGTTAATCATATTATGGGGGCTTCCCATCAGTCTGATTGCCGGTCTGCTGGTTGAACTGATCACGAAATATAAATTAAAATTAAAAGAAGAAAGTTCTGCTTCAGATAACAGTGAAAATGGGCAGGCTGAGGTTGGACAGGCTGAGACTGGCGGTACGGTGGCTTTATTCCTTTCCGGTTTAAATATATCCGAGCTTTTTGTATTGACCCTTGGTTTGTGTGCGGCCGGGTTGGTGATCATACCGGAATTGATCTATGTTAAGGACATCTATTCCGGTGATTATAAAAGGGCCAACACCATGTTTAAATTAACCTATCAGGCATTTATCCTGTTTGGCCTATGCAGCGGCTTTATTTTCCTTAAATTCATAAAAGCCCGCAGATTTGTATGGCAAATAAAATTTACGATCATAACATTTGTTTTATTTATCAGCAGTTTATGGTATACGAAAGTATCCGTACAAGCCTGGTATGGCAATGTATTTAATAGGAATAACTATAAAGGATTGGATGCGGCTGCCTATCTGCAGACCCAGATGCCGGATGATTATCTGGCGGTAAACTGGCTAAATGATCATGTAAAGGGAACTCCTGTTATATTGGAGGCGAACGGAGACAGCTATTCCGATTATGAACGTATATCCGTGTCAACAGGGCTGCCGACCGTACTTGGCTGGTATGTACATGAATGGTTATGGAGAGGCAGTACGGAAGTGATTGATGAAAGGGCTGCCGATATACAAAATATTTATACTTCTTCCGATGCAGTACTGGTGAATTCACTGATTGACAAGTACCGGATTGAATATATTTATGTAGGCAAACTGGAGAGGGATAAATACACGGACATGAATGATACCTTATTAAAAGGATTGGGGGAAGTTGTGTTTTCCAGTCCGGCTGCAGAGGATAAAGACTATGAAACCTATATTGTCCGTATCGAACCCCAGCCTTAAATTTTAAATTTAAATTAAATCTTTTTTAATAATTATTTCAAAAAATTACCTGATTATTAAAAAATAGATTGCACATAATAATAGCGTAACAAACAACAACACAGTATTATTTTGAACCACACAAAATAAAACCTATTAAACACTATAAATTTAATGGTTTTAATGGTTCAAAATATGAAAATGGAGGCGTTTATTATGGCAAGTAGAAACAGAGCAGAAGTACCACAGGCAAAAGAAGCATTAAACCGTTTTAAATATGAAGTGGCAAACGAGATCGGTGTTCCTTTAAAACAGGGATACAATGGTGACTTAACTTCCTACCAGAACGGCAGTGTCGGCGGTATGATGGTTAAGAAAATGATTGCAGAACAAGAAAAACGTATGTCAGGTCAACAATAATTTTAATATATTCGGACAAAATAATCTAAAATTAATAGAAAAAGCTGCTTCTTAGTAGGCAGCTTTTTTTTTACTATGGAAAGTTCGACCAATCCTGCCAGGGGTATATTTTCTTGTGATAAATTATGTCCTATTGCCTAAAAAGCCAGTTCCCTGGCTATTATGGAAATCAAGTCCATATTTCCCAATTTGTGGTAATTTAAAATATATATTGAATTCATTGGTTTTTTGGAGTAAAATAAATGGATATAAACTAGTAAAAATGCTCTATTAGGTTAAAAACAAGTTGACAAAAGATTTTTATATTATACAATATTAATAGATATTTTTTAGAGTTTTCTGATATTTTTAGTATCGGGGAATAATGGGATTTAAAGTTTGGAGTAAAGAATGAGAGTAATAGCGGGTAAAGCCAGAAGGTTACAATTAAAAACAATCGAAGGATTAGATACCAGGCCTACTACAGATAGGATAAAAGAAACTTTATTTAACGTAATAAGCCAGGATTTAGCGGATTGTGATTTTTTGGATTTATTCAGCGGCAGCGGTGCAATCGGTATAGAGGCATTGAGCAGAGGGGCTAATTCGGCTGTTTTTGTTGAGAATGCCAAGGCAGCCGTGGAATGTATCAGTCACAATTTACATAGTACAGGCTTGGAAAAAGGAGCCCAGGTTCTTAACCTGGATGTGTTATCTGCAATCAGGGCATTGGAAGTTCAGGGGAAAGTATTTGATATTATTTTTATGGATCCGCCCTATAACCGGGGATTGGAACGACAGGTATTAAAAGCCTTGCAGAATTCCAATATTTTATATTATAATGCCATGATCATCGTGGAAGCATCCGTGGAAACGACTTTTGATTACCTGGAGAATACAAAATTCCAAATCTGCAAACAGAAAGAATATAAAACAAATAAACATGTTTTTATAGAATTAAAATAATAAGCCCAAAAGCTAAAATAAGTAATAGCATCAGAAGTTTTTTCGCATATATATTAGCCACCATCCGGCTCGAAGGAAAGACTCGAGGTTAGTGAGCGGCCAGTTACCATACCAATTACTTGCCTGAATTTCCACCTGCTGCGTTGTCGTCGGTCAGCGCAGCCCGCTGCGTCTTCCTCCTCCGCCTTGCAGACTGAAAATTCATTCTATGCAATGATTTGACATCAACTTGTCGGTATACTAGGAAAGGCAGGAATCATATTGAGAATAGGTGTATATCCCGGAAGCTTTGATCCGGTTACTCTGGGACATTTAGATATTATTTTACGCGCATCAAAGTTAGTTGATCAATTAATTATCGGAGTATTGAGAAACAGCAGTAAATCACCTTTATTTACTTCAGAAGAACGTGTTCAATTTTTAGAACAGGTAACGGAGGGCATTCCCAATGTTACCATAGAATCTTACCAGGGATTGCTGGTGGATTTTGCAGATGAGAAAAATGCAAATGTAATAGTGAGAGGTTTAAGAGCTATTACAGATTTTGAATATGAATTGCAGTTGGCTCAGACGAACCATAAGATGAATCCGAGAGTGGATACGGTTTTTTTAACGACCAGCGTGGAATATGCATACTTAAGTTCCAGTACGGTACGTGAAATAGCCAGTTATGGTGGGAAAATAGAACAGTTTGTACCTGCCTGTATTGTGCAGTCTGTTTACGAAAAATATAATAAATTAAGGAGAGGTTAATATGGGTGCCAGTAGGTTAGAACAGTTAATTGAAGATATATATGAATTCGTAGAAAGCTGCAGGATGCAACCACTTTCAACAACAAAAGTGATCGTTCCGAAAGATGAATTATATGATTTACTTGATGAATTGAGACTCAGGACTCCTGATGAGATAAAGAGATACCAAAAAATTATATCCAACCGGGATGCCATCATCGCAGATGCGGAAGAAAAAGCAGCAGCTATTTTAGCGGAAGCAGGAGAAAAGGCTCATTCCCTTGTGGATGATCATGAGATTATGCAGCAGGCTTATTATCAGGCAAATGACCTGGTTAGCAAAGCAGCGGCAGATGCGGATAAAATTATTACCGATGCCAATAATGATGCTAACCAAATTCGGTCAGGAGCCTTAGCATATACGGAAGAGATGCTTTCCGATGTTGAAAATATATTGTCCAATGCTTACGAAAGCAGCAGGGCAAAGTATGAAAATTTATTGAGTGCTTTAAAAGGTAATCTTGATATTGTAATTAATAATAAAAGAGAATTAACAGGCAGCGGGCAGGAATATACCAATGATGGTAATGAAAACGCACAAACCAAAGAGGATTATTCCGATGATGATTTTAATTTTGATGAAAATACCTTTCTGGAAGATATCGAATAGGTATATTTGTGCATCAATGAATAATTAAAACAACATGTTAATTTAACAGTAATCTTACATAAAAAGCAGTAAGCACAAAAGCAATTAACATGTGTAGCAGCTTAACCTTAATATATATACCAATGGATAGCCTTGTACTATTTATTACGCTTTTGGTCTGTGCCAGTCCGGATAAACCGCCAAAGGCAGTAAGCATAGTAATTAAGGCTATTTTTATGTCCAGATCCAGACCGGACAGGGCAATCCGGTCAATTCCCGTCGTAATTTCCAATATTCCTATTGCCAGCAGTTTCAGATAACTGTCACTGGTGCCAAGACCGGATATAATTTGGGCCGGAATTGAGAATAATATGATATAACCGCCTACTTTCGTTATTATTTCAAAACCATTCATAATTGCCGAATCCAGTATGGCAAAGTCAAACCTGGCAGCATCTCCCCGACAGGTATCCTCGCCGTTTACCCCATATTCCATGATGGATAAAGAATGTATTCCATTTGCATTCTTTTTAGGAAGAACACGGAATAATAAAAAAGAAGCAAGAATTCCGGAAATATAAATAATAAATAATAAGCCAAAACGGATTTCCGGCAGTTTTAACTGGGTAATTGCAATATAGCTCATTATGAACATGGGACTTGCATTATTGCAAAAACCAAGCAGATACTGCCCTTCCTCTTCCTCGATGCTTCCCTGGTTTACCAGATCCGCTACCGATTTGGCTCCAACGGGAATACCGGATAACAGCCCCATTAATACTGGATAACAGCCGCCCCTGCTGATTCCGAAAAGGGTATGGAAAACCGGATAAAGCAGTTTACTCAACGGGCGTGTGATCTGTAAGGTGATGATGAGGTTTGAGATAATGATAAAGGGCAGTAACGTAGGAAGTATTGTGTTAAACCATAAAAGCAACCCTTTTTTCGCACCCAGATAGGAGGAAGAAGGGAATATCAGTATGACTGCGAGAAACAGAACGATTCCGGCTTTGGAAAGTATTCTCTTTTTCGCATATGAGTTCTGTTTCAAATCGCTCTTTCTGTTAGATTTCTTTTGTGCAGAGGTTTTACGAGTCGATAAATACATTATCTTCCTCCAATGAAATTATTACTATAATCTATTTAACTGGTGGCCAAGATATGCTTAGGAAATATAGAAAGGCCGTTGCGGAAATGAGGCGGGTTAAGAGACAGAAAATATTATTGTCTCCCGCTTTCGCATAATTGGATATTATGTTATAATATACCATGTCCGCAGGACTTCATGGAATGCGCCGCCTCGCGGCGTTGATGCGCACTCACTTTGTTCGGCGCCGGTATAATGTCGAAGGCATTATACCATGCCTGGCATAATAAATTATATAGGACTGTCATATAATTAATAGAAAGGTTTGGAGTGTCCGGCATAGGATTTCATGTTTGGATGTGATTTTTAGCCTAAACCAAAAAAGACTTTATAACAATCCGGAAAGGAAAAATCATGGAAAAGAAAAAACTAAAAAAGAGAAATGAAGTAGACAGTAAATACAAATGGGCGATTGATGATTTATTTCAAAATGATGACGACTGGAAAAAAGAATATGTCCTGACGAAGGACTTGATCCCTGAAATCAGCCGGTACCAGGGAAGATTGGCAGAATCGGCAGAGGTACTCCTGGAATTCTATAAATTAAATGATAAAATCACCTTGCATTTGGAGCGGGTTTATGTCTTTGCAAACCAGAAATATCATGAGGATACCGCAGAGAGCCTTTATCAGGGATTCTCCAACCAGGCCACCAATTTATCCGTTCAGGTAAACAGTGCCTTATCCTTTATGGTACCGGAAATCTTAAGCATACCGGAGGAAACCCTGAATGCATTTATAGCCTCCAATCAGGAATTAAAGGCGTATGAATTTGCGATCAAGGAAATTATCAGGCAGAAACCCCATACTTTATCCACTGAGATGGAAGAACTGATTGCAGGTACCGGTGAGATGGCAGATGCCCCGGACAGTATATTTTCCATGTTCAATAATGCAGATTTAAAGTTCCCTGAAATAGAAAATGAAGACGGAGAAATGGTGGAATTAACCCACGGCAGGTATGTTGCCTTTTTAGAGAGTTCCGACCGGAGGGTAAGAAGGGATGCATTCCAAGCCCTTTATGCCACCTATAAAAAGTTTAAGAATACCCTGGCGGCAACTTTTGGTGCCAACATAAAGCAGGAAGCTTTTTATGCCAAGGTAAGAAAATATCCTTCGTCCATGGCGAAAGAACTGGATAAAAGCAATGTACCCCTTGAGGTATATACCAATTTGATAGAAGTGGTTCATGAAAATCTTCCTCTTCTTCACCGCTATGTCAGCCTGCGGAAAAAATTATTAGGTCTGGACGCACTTCATATGTATGACCTTTATACCCCGATTGTTGGGGATGCGGATATCAAAATCGGATTCGAGGAAGCCAAGGAAATGGTATACAAGGGGTTGGAACCGCTGGGGGAAGAATACCGCGCAATTTTAAAAGAAGGTTTTGATAACCGCTGGATCGACATATATGAAAACGAGGGGAAAAGAAGTGGGGCTTATTCCTGGGGGGCCTATGGTACCCATCCTTATGTATTGTTAAATTATCAGGATACCCTGGACAATGTATTTACCCTTGCCCATGAGATGGGGCATGCGCTGCACAGTTATCACTCGGATGCGGCACTGCCGATCACTTATGCGGGTTACCGTATTTTTGTTGCGGAAGTGGCCTCCACCTGTAATGAAGCATTATTAATGGAGTACCTGCTTGGTAAAACCCAGGATAAAAAAGAGAGGGCATACCTGATCAATCATTTTCTGGAACAGTTCAGGACCACCCTTTACCGGCAGACCATGTTTGCGGAATTTGAGATGATCACCCATCAGATGTCCATGGAGGGAGAAGCCCTCACGGCTGAAACCCTGTGTAAAATCTACCGGGAGCTTAATATTAAATATTTTGGAAGCGATATTGTCATCGATCCGGAAATTGACATGGAATGGGCCAGGATTCCCCATTTTTACAATGCCTTTTACGTATATCAGTATGCTACCGGTTATTCTGCGGCAATTGCCCTTTCCAGAAGGATCTTAAAAGAAGGAAAACCTGCCGTGGACGATTATATTAATAAGTTTTTAAGCGGAGGAAGTTCCGATTACCCGATCGAACTGCTTAAGAAAGCCGGCGTGGATATGAGCACAAAAGAACCGGTGAAACAGGCTCTGGATTTATTCGGAAAGTTACTGGATGAAATGGAAGAGTTGATGAAATAAAGGATATCTTAATTTATTAAAAGAGAAGAAATTTAAAAGAGAAGAACTTTAAAAAAGAAGAACTTTAAAAGAGAAAGAACTTTAAAAGAGAAGAGCTAAACATAGGAAATTAATTTCACATGTTTTTGCTCTTCTCTTTTTATTGTATCAATAATTCCAATTGCTGCAATAATAGATTGATTATATTGCGTTTTCCAATAGGAGTGTTTGGGGTCAGACAATTATGACCCCATGGGTATATTCATCTTTTATAACAGTCCCATATTTGTCATACACTACCTGATTATAAAGACGGGCGGCAAAGATATCTTCCTTTAACATGTTTAATCCGGCATCGGTAAGTTGTTTTCCGGCATCGGCCATTTTTGTGATTACGGGTATGTTCTCATTTTTTGCTATCTCCCGTATCAGGTGGGAGGAAGTTTTCTGAAAGCCTAAAAGCCGGGCATATTGGGTATAACCTGCTTCTTTATAGGCATTAAAATTATCGGAATACAGATTTAATAAAAGGTGTATTAAGTTCCGGTTTATGCGGGTTAAAGTCCATTGCCTGGTTTTGATCTTCTGGGACAGTTCCGGAAAGGTGAATCCCCGGGTATCAATGTCATTCATCCGGTTGGCCAGGTCCGGTGTTATATCCGTATATTTTGTCAGGGAAATCTTGGTTTCCTGCATTAATTTAAATTTAAGCAGCAGGGAATAATCCTCATCAAGGATCGGATAAGTTTTCTGGTAATTCCCCTTTAATATTTCATAGACCGGCTTCGGAACCTGATGGATCAGATTAACCGGACTTTTTTCTTCCAAAAGATTTTTCCGGATAGCGGTCGCACTGCTTATGGTACTTTCCGTTAAGGAGGTCAGTTCCTCCGAGTGGTAATCCGCTGTTATTCTCGTCAGGGTTACCGGTTGTATAGTGCTTTTAAGGCGGCGGAGGGCTTTGATATATTCGATACCCAGAATGTTATTGGGGGAGGAGAGGAGAAAGTTACCTATGGCCGGGTCTACGGTTTTTATGGCTTCCATTCTGGCGGCGGGAAATGTCTTGCCGCCTTTTAGTAATTGACTCAGCCGTTCCCGGTATTCTGCCGGTTCCTCTATTAAAATCTTTGCAGCTGATGTTAGCAGGGAAACATCTCCGCATTCACTGCCAAAGCATAAATAATCTACAATTCCCAGCCTGTCCAGCAAAGAAACCGCACCCAGGGCAAAGAATTCCGCACTTGCGGTTGAATAACAAACCGGTAATTCAAAAACGATATCCGCGCCGCAGGCAAGAGCCATTCTGGTGCGGCTGTATTTATCCAGGAAAGCCGGTGCACCCCGCTGGACAAAATTACCGCTCATAACCACTACAACCGAATCAGCCCCCGTTATTCTTTTTGCTTCGTCCATATGGTATTGGTGGCCGTTATGGAAGGGATTGTATTCGGTAATTAGGCCAACAGTTTTCATAATTCCTGCTCCTTAATAATATAATTAATGATTCAATCATAATATAAGAAGTTTTATTTTTCAAGGATTAATTGACAAGGGACAGGACAAAGGTTTGAGGAAAAATAAAATAAACCAAATATTAAAAATTGATTAGACATAATTATATACTTCCTTTATTTCCAAAATATAGGTATAATTAAATTGTTGGTAATAAAAGGGGGGATTGTATTGATCAATATGGCTATATGTGATGATGACATCATGATAACAGATGAGATGCAAGAAATTATTACTCAATATAATAAGGATAGGAATGAAAATATTAACTGCGATATCTTTCATGACGGGGAGAGCCTTATTGCCGAAGACAAAGAGTACGATGTTATATTTCTTGACATTTACATGGAAGGAATGGATGGTATTGAAGCGGCAAAGAGGCTGCGAAGGAAAGACAAAACAGTTGAGATTATCTATTTGACCAGTTATGCCGGGCTTACGAGGGAAGCGCTGGCGGTACATGCCTTTGAATATCTGGAAAAACCGGTTACAAAAGAGCAGATTTATTATCAGCTGGATGAAGTACTGGAAAAAATACTGCGTAAAAAAGTAAATGAGGAATATAAATATCATATTGTTGCTTTTAATGCGGGGAAAAACAGTATCAGGCTGGCTATTGACGATATTTATTATTTCGAACGGGTGGACAGGAAGCTGAAGGCCGTAACGAAAAAAGGAAATTTTATGCTGTACGAATCCATTGCGTCCATTGAGGAAAAACTTCACCAATATGATTTTGTAACACCTCATCAAAGCTTTGTGGTGAATATAAACAATATGAAAGACTATGTAAAAGATGAGATTATCATGTTAAATTACGATATCATTCCGGTGGCACAGAAGCGGGCATCGGAAGTAAAAAGGTTAATGCGGGAATTTTTACAGAAGAACTTGGAAAAGAATTTATAGTGAAGCAAAGCTGAGGTGCAGTAATGAAAAGTATAATTTATATTGTTGGGTTGTTTTTATCCAGTATGGTATCCGTCAGTATCATAATTGACTTCATGGATAAATTATTTGAACGCAATTTAAAGAACAAATGGATTTATCATTCGGTTAAGGTGGGGTTTATAATTATCCTGGCAGGAGTCAATGCAATTAACAACGGATGGGTAAATCTGGTTACCGTTATTGCGGTTTCCGAATATATAGCTGTTAAACTATATTATGGAAGCTTAATAAAGAAGCTTTTTTATATAAGCAGTATTGTAATATCTATGGGGGCCTGCGAATCCATTGGGATTGTAATACTTGATTATTTATACAGAAGCTTAAGCATTGCCATATATTCGGATAAAATTCGTGCATTATTTAATATAACCGTTACCCAGATTGCCGTAATTTTCATCAGCCATGCGGTGATTCTGCAGATCGTGAAAAAGAAAAACATTAATGAACTAACCCGTCAGCAATATTTCTTTTCTTTCTTATATGCATTGTTCAGCGTAATTAATATTTACATATTGTCGGACCTGTTACGGGATTCCGTTTCCGACGGCGAAACTCTGCTGGTATTGATTACAATTGTAGGAATTGTCATTATCAATACACATTTCTTAAAGTTTCTGGAATTTGCCTCGGAAAATAACCGGCTCCAATATGAGAAGAAATTATTTATCCAGCAGTCCAAAATGCAGTACCAGTATTATGATAATCTGGAACAGCAGTACCGGGAATCTTTAAGCATAATACATGATGTGAAAAGGCATATCCGGGTCATTGAAGATTTATACCGGCAAAAGGAACACGAAACCGCGGCCGAATATTCCGAAAAAATCAGTCATAAACTGGCGTCCTTCCGTTTAAATGAGTATACCGGAAACCGTATGCTTAATATCATTCTCAATGATAAGGTCAGGATAGCGGAGCAGTTAAAGATCGCTGTTACCTGTAAAATTGAGGATATGGATTTGAATTTTATCGAGGATATGGATTTGACGACTATTTTTGCCAATTTACTGGATAATGCAATTGAAGCCTGCCAGGAACTGGAAGGGGACAGATTCATTATAGTGCAGGTAGGAGCTTTTAATAATCTGGTGGTTATTAATATAAAAAATACGGTGAAAGAAACCATATCGGATATCGGTCCTAACATGAGATCCAGCAAGAAAAACCACAGCGGCATCGGTATACCGAATGTAAAAAAGGTAGTCGGCAAATATAATGGTGACTTCAGTATCCAAAAAGAGGGAAACATGTTTGTGTGCAGTATCATATTATCAAAACAGGGCCGTCAGTAAGGGGAATCAGTCTTAAATAAGTAGAATAGACAAAAATAGGTAGAATAGACAAAAAACATGTAGAATAGACAAGGGATATTGAAATTTTTTCCGGCTGATTGTACAATGTAAAGTGATAAAGTGGAGCGAAAGTAAACATTTGGGCTACATTCAGCCGTAAGGCTGAACGGTAGCATATTGGGGGAGGGTATTTATGTTAAGTAAGGTATCTGTCTATCTTACCAACAGGCTTATTGAAAATAGTATCGTAAAAAATGAAGATTTTGAAATTTACAGATTTGGCATAGAGAACTTTATTATGAAAGCATGCCATATTATCTCTTATTTAATCCTTGGAATATTGTTTGGTTTACTGCCTGAATTACTGTTTTTTTTAGCTGCATTCATACCTTTGCGGGAAAGTTCGGGAGGGTACCACGCAAAGACACCGTTAAGATGTTACATTCTCTCCTGTGCTACGGTAGTATCCCTTTTATGCCTGATCCGGTTCCTGCCTGCGAATATGATGGAAAACAGCATTTTCCTGGCTGTATTTTCAAGCTTTATCCTATTTTTTATCGTACCTGTGGATACGGAGAATAAACCTCTGGATGAAGCGGAAATGACTTATTACAAAAGCAAGGCAGGTTTTATCATTATTATAGAATTGGGACTGGTGTTAATCTTTCGGATATTTCTTAAGGATGAGTTAAGCTTTATCATTGCCTTGAGTTTAACCTATGAATTACTGATAGCACTGGCCGGTATTTACATAAAAATTTCATACTCCGGATGGCGGCATGTAGAATAGGCAAAAAACATGTAGAATACGCAAAATATATTGAAATTTTTTCCAAAAATTGTATAATAGAGTATCATAATTTATTTGCATAAAACTATAAACCAATTTTAAAAAAAATGGAGGTAGTTGTATGAAAAATGAAATGGAAAAAAAGGTATTAATTGCAGTATCAAAATTAGCTATGGGATCTGCGAAAAAGACGGCTAATTCAGCCTGTGTTTTTTTGGGGTATCAACCAAAGCTGCCGCGCGATGTCACTAAACTGAGGAAATTCTGATTTGGGGATCCAAGGTTTTTTAGGCGGGGAATACATATTTTTCGCCATCCTGGTTTGAGTGCCTGAAAGCACTTGAGGGGAGTATAATCAATTTTTTTGCTAAATCCTACAATTTTATGTTTTTAAGTAAAGGGGTGCCGCCAATATAAAAAATATTGGCGGTATTCTTTTGAACAGATAAGAACACTCACCTCCGTTAATGACTTTAGTCTTCGGAAAAATTTTCTTTCATGCGTTCGCCGCGGATAAGAACAAAGGCGGACTTGCTAGCCATTATTTAGTATGTTACTATATAAATTGGTAAATTATATATTGTTACTAACGGATAAGACTTTCAAAGAAAGGAATGTAACATGGATATTATCAGCAGCAGGAATGTGATCGGTATCATACGGAAAACACTTAATTTAATAGATGACAGGCTAATACATCATGGTGAAAGAGTCAGTTACATGATCAATAAAATGTTAATGTGTGAAAATACACACACGAGAAAGGAAATCCTTTCCTTTACCGTTGCGGCGCTGCTGCACGATATCGGAGCTTATAAAAATGAAGAACTTGACAAAATGGTCCAATTTGAAACCGATAATGTATTGTCCCATTCCATTTACGGCTATTTGTTCCTGAAATATTTATCTCCCCTGGAAAATATCTCGGAAATTGTATTATACCATCATCTGGATTACAATAAATTAGAAAAAATAGACAGTACCTATAAAGATATAGCAGGATATTTAAATCTGGCTGACCGGATTGATGTCTGCCTGATGCATGCCGGGAATTTCGATACGGATAAGCTGTTCCGGGAATACAGCGGCGTAAAATTTTCGAAAGAAGCCATCGATTTATTTAAAAAGGCGGATAAGGAATATCATATACTTGAGAGCCTCCGGGATAATAGCTACCTGGACGAATTAAACCGGATATTTGAAGAAGTTGTATTTACACAAAATGAAAAAGAATTGTTTATAAAGATGTTGATCTATTCCATTGATTTTCGGAGTGAATATACGGTTATGCATACCATTTCCACCGTAAGTTTTGCAGATGAAATCGGTTATCTTATGCAGCTTGGTGAATATGACAGGAGCATACTGCATTTTGGAGCATTGCTGCATGACATAGGGAAAATTACGACTCCGGTTAATATATTGGAGGCACCCCGGAAATTAACGGCAGAAGAGATGGATATCATGAAAAATCATGTAAAGATGAGCGAATATATACTCAAAGGTTATATTAATGAAGATATCCTCGAAGTTGCCATAAGGCATCATGAAAAATTGGATGGCTCGGGATATCACAGACACCTGACGGAAGCGGTTCTTACCATGCCCCAAAGAATCCTTGCTGTGGCAGATATCATCAGCGCATTATACGGAAAAAGGAGCTATAAGGATTCCTTTAGTAAGGAAACCATATTGAACATAATAACCAGGGATTGCGAAAAGGGTAAAATTTGTCCCATAACAGTGGAATGTGTCTTAAATAATTATGATGAAATTATGGAAAACGTATATAACAATACCTATAAGTCTTTACATATCTATGGGGACATGAAAGTAAAATATAATGAAGAATATGAAAAATTAAATTTCCTGGATTAGATGCCGGTAAACTAATAATAATATAAAAAGAAATGAAATTGAAAATTATGAAAATTATTTTATTTCTTACTTGTATACCAGAAACATTTGGACTATAATGTATCTGAGATTTTGCTTAAGATTTGTGTAAATTATTGTATTTACACTTCTTGGCATGTATAAGAAAAAGAGTGTCTGCCTTAATAAGACAGGCTTTAAATGACTGCCTAAAAGGCAGTGTTATTTACGAAAGGAGATATTGACGTGGGATTTATTGACGCAATTAAGGAAAGAGCAAAACAAAACAAAAAAACGATAGTATTACCGGAAACAAGTGACAGAAGAACCTTGGAAGCTGCCGCTAAAATATTGGAAGAAGGCATCGCAAATATCGTGCTTGTAGGTAATGAAGAGGCGATTAAGAAAGAAGCTGCCGGATTAAATCTTGCGGGAGCTGTTATTGTGGACCCTGCCGCTACGGACAAGTTGGAGTCTTATATCAATCTTTTGGTGGAATTAAGAAAGAGCAAGGGAATGACCGCAGAATCAGCGAAAGAGGCATTGACTAAGGATTATCTGACTTTTGGCGTAACAATGGTAAAAGCAGGAGATGCTGACGGTATGGTGGCAGGTGCTATCAACGCTACGGCAAATGTATTAAGGCCGTCACTCCAGATTCTTAAAACCGCTCCCGGTACGAAATTAGTATCCGCATTTTTCGTTATGGTTGTTCCTGATTGCGAATATGGCTCCAATGGAACGTTTATTTTCTCCGATGCCGGTTTAAATCAGAATCCCAATGCAGAAGAACTGGCCGCAATTGCAGGAAGTTCCGCAAAAAGCTTTCAGTTACTGGTGGAGGAGGAGCCGGTTGTGGCAATGCTATCCCATTCTACCAAAGGCAGTGCAAAACATGCCGACGTAGATAAGGTTGTAGAAGCTACAAAAATTGCAAAAGAAGCTTATCCTGACATTAAACTGGATGGAGAATACCAGCTGGATGCTGCGATAGTGCCAAGTGTCGGTGCTTCCAAGGCTCCAGGAAGTGAAATCGCCGGAAAAGCGAATGTTCTGATCTTCCCTGATCTGGATGCGGGAAATATCGGCTATAAATTAACCCAGAGACTTGCAAAAGCGGAAGCTTACGGACCTATTACCCAGGGTATTGCAAAACCTGTCAATGACTTATCCAGAGGCTGCTCTGCGGAGGATATCGTTGGCGTTATTGCAATTACGGCAGTACAGGCCGGCGCAGCCGTATAATTTTATAGGTAGGTGGTGAAAGGTAGGAATGTATCGTAAACCTGCCTTTTGCCGTTTATTCATAACTCATTATTATCAAGTACATTAAAGGAGAAAAATATGAAAGTTTTAGTTATTAACTGCGGTAGTTCATCCCTGAAATACCAGCTGATTGATTCGGAAAGCGAGAAGGCACTGGCTGTCGGTCTCTGTGAAAGAATTGGAATTGACGGTCGTTTAAACCATACACCAGCGGGCGGAGAAAAAACAGTTCTGGAAGCGCCTATGGAAAACCATGAAGCAGCTATTAAACTGGTTTTGGAAGCACTTATCGATAAAAATCACGGTGTTATAAAATCCTTAAGCGAAATCGGCGCTGTGGGTCACAGGGTTGTGCACGGCGGTGAGAAATTTGCAAGTTCCGTAGTTATTACCGAGGAAGTTATTGCAGCAATTGAAGAATGCAATGACTTAGCGCCCTTACACAATCCTGCAAACTTAATCGGCATCCGTGCCTGCCAGGCTATTATGCCGGGAGTTCCTATGGTAGGCGTTTTTGATACGGCTTTCCATCAAACCATGCCTCCCAGAGCATATTTATACGGACTTCCCTATGAATATTATGAAAAATATAAAATCAGAAGATACGGTTTCCACGGAACCAGCCACAGTTATGTTGCAAAGAAAACCCATGAACTGGCAAAACTGGATCCGAATAATTCCAAGGTAATCGTATGCCATTTAGGCAACGGGGCAAGTATTACGGCCGTATTAAACGGCAAATCAGTGGATACCAGTATGGGATTCACTCCGCTGGAAGGCCTTATCATGGGTACCAGAAGCGGAAGCATTGACCCGGCTATCATTGAATTTATAGCAAACAAAGAAAATAAATCCATTGAAGAGATTATGAACATATTGCAAAAAAAATCCGGTGTATACGGTATGTCCGGCGTATCCAGTGATTTCAGGGATTTAGAGGCGGCTGCCAATGCAGGCAATGAAAAGGCAAAAGTGGCAAAAGAAGTGTTTGTTTACCGTGTTGCCAGATATATCGGTTCCTATGCAGCAGCCATGAACGGAGTGGATGCAATTGCATTTACCGCGGGTTTAGGTGAAAACGACATGAAAGTAAGGGCTGAAATCCTTTCTTATTTAGAATTCCTTGGTATAAAACTGAATGAAGAGAACAATAATACAAGAGGTAAGGAAATTATCATTTCCACCGAGGATTCCAAAGTAAAGGTATGTGTAATACCTACCAATGAAGAACTTGCCATAGCAAGGGAAACCGTAGCGTTACTGTAAATATAAATTAGTAAATTAGTCATTGACAAATCATGGTTACCTGACTATAATATAAGAAGTGCGAATTTCTAAAGATAGGAGATTGTCATGGTTATTAATTTATCAGAGATAATGTCTGTAAAAGGCAAAATCGAACAGATACAAGCACCTATCGAACTGGAGAATTTTTGTATGGAGGGAATAGAATATCCCTTTGCCGGTAAATCTTTCGTGGATCTGACCTTAAACCATCTGGGTGACAGAAAAGTGAGAGTGGAAGGCGAAGCAAAATTATCTCTATTAATTCCGTGCAACAGATGCCTTGAAGACGTTGAGACCTGGTTTGAATTAAAGATATCCCAAGATTTGGATTTCAAGCAAGGGTCGGAAGACCGAATTGAGGAATTAGACGAAACAAATTATATTAATGGATATGATCTGGATGTAGATTTACTGGTCTATAATGAAATTCTTATAGACTTTCCCATGAAGGTTCTGTGTGATGAGGACTGTAAGGGTATATGTAAAGTTTGCGGAACGAATTTAAATAAGAGTTCCTGTAACTGTGACAAAGCAGGCTCTGATCCCAGAATGTCAGTTATCCGAGATATATTCAATAACTTTAAGGAGGTGTAATCATGGGAGCTATCTGTCCAAAGAATAAATCTTCGAAAGCCAGAAGAGACAGCCGCAGGGCAAACTGGAAAATGTCTGCCCCTAACTTAGTTAAGTGCAGCAAATGCGGTGCATTAATGATGCCACACAGAGTTTGCAAAGCTTGTGGATCTTATAACAAGAAAGAAATCATTCCGGCTGAATAAGTGGGATAAAATAAGGTGTTCCGGGTAATCTCGGGTGCCTTATTTTTTTGCTTTTTACACAAAATGAAAGCACTCTCAATGAAGCAGAGTGCTTTATTTTATTGCCGAATGAAATCATTTAAAGATTAAGTGTTGAAAAGTCAATATATAAATCAGTATAGATATTTACCTTAACTTTATCATTGAATGTGTAGGATTTAGGGGCAAGATTAGTTTCATCAAAATAATAAACCAAAATTGATTTTACCTGAGGATTTACAATCCAATATTCCCGGACACCTGCTGCCATGTACAGATTTAATTTTAGTACATAATCATGGCTGGAATTGCCAGGAGATACAATTTCAATAATCCAATCTGGTGCCCCAGTGCAGCCCCTGTCAGTAAGCTTGTCAGGATTGCATATAACGCTTATATCCGGTTCTACGATGTTTCGTCTATCCTCACTCAATTTAACGGCAAATGGGGCAGGATAGACCTTGCAGGGGCCACCTTTGGAACGAATGTAATCTTTAATTTGATAATGTAATTCGCTTAATAGATCCTGATGTATCCGGCTTGGAGCTGCCTGATAATAGATCTGACCGTCAATGAGTTCTGCCCGGACATCTTCCGGCAGGTTGTTATAATCATCCTCGGTATATATTCTTTCCTGTGGTAATGGCATAATTAAGACTCCTTTCCTTAGTGTGAATTTCGGATTGCTTTAAGTATACCCTATGAAATCATTTAAAGATTAAGTGTTGAAAAGTCAATATACAAGTCAGAATATATATTTACCTTAACTTTATCATTGAATTTGTAGGATTTAGGAGCAATACTAGTTTCATCAAAATAATAAACCAGTATTGTCTTTTCCAAAGGATTGACAATCCAATATTCTCGCACACCGGTATCAGCATAAAGATTTAACTTTCGTATATAATCATGACTTGAATTGCCGGGAGATACAATTTCTATTATCCAATCTGGTGCCCCGGTGCAACCTATGTCCGTAAGCTTATCAGTGTTGCATATGACGCTTATATCCGGTTCAACGATGTTTTTATCCTCACTCAATTTAACGGCAAATGGGGCAGGATAAACCTCACAGGGACCGTTGTTGGATCGGATGTAATCTCTAATAGTGCCGGCAAGTTCCATAAGTATCTTTTGATGTATCCGGCTTGGAGCTGCCTGGTAATAGATCTGTCCGTCAATAAGTTCTGCCCGGACATCTTCCGGTAGGTTGTTATAATCATCCTCGGTGTATATTCTTTCCTGTGGTAATGGCATTGTAACACTTCCTTTCTTATTGTGAATTTCGGGTTGCTTTTAGTATTCCCCGGTTTTTGTATCATTATATTCTTTTCCAATATATGGTACAAAAACAGAATGAGAGGATATTTTGGCATCCAGTCGCATGCCAAAATGCTGGAGGACATTACTAGCTTTGAAGTGGTCTTTTAATCTATCTTTTATATGAATAGACGATCCAATAAAATTGATTTGGTAGCATAATTTCGTATGGAGTATATTCCTATTCCGTTATATCTGGGTATTTTTATGGACATAAAACCTCACTGTTAATTTGTATCATCAGGAACATATTCCATTATATCGCCAGGTTGACAGTCAAGGGCCTTGCATATTCGTTCCAATACTTTTGGAGATATTCCTTCGCCTTTGCCCATAGCTGCTATAGTTGTTGGAGAGGATTTTGTTAATACTCTTAAATTTTCCTTTGTCATTTTTTTGTCAATGAGCATTTTCCATAATTTATCATAAGAAAAAGCCATTATATCACCATCCTTTCATAAACAATTATAAACTATATTTCTATATTATGCAATACAAAATCTATAAGATTATATAGAATTTCTTTAAAAAAGCATTGACACAAACTACACAATGGTGTAGAATATATACATAAAAATAAAGAAAAGAAGGTATTGCAGTATGAAAGATATAACAACCGTAAGGAAAGCAGTCGTAACAATAGCAAACGAGCTTTATAAATTAGGATACACCGTATCTAATGCTTTTAAAACTGCATGGAGAAGAATAAAGGAAAATATAAGTTGCAAAGGAGAATACTAGATATGAATTATGATTTTACCCAATTTATATATATAAGATGCGATAAGGCATTAAAAGATAATGAAGATTACATGAAATTGGAGTATGGTGAGAATACAGATCCGGATGACCTGCAAGCCAAGGCAGAGGATTATGCTATAGGCAAGGTTTTAGAGACGCTTTCAGAATGATATTGAGCTAAAGATAACGATATATTTTAGAAAGGGCTGATAATATGGCAGCAGATAAAAAAAAGTCGAAAAGATAATAAGGAAACATAAGACCTAGTGAATCACAAAGAGCGTACTAAAAGAAAAAGCTAAAAGGCCTAAAACCGTCTAAGTGGTTTTAGGCCTTTTTCAGCTGTTAATTTCCGCCCGGGCCGTCACGGCGTTCACTTTTATCAGAACTTGTAAAGGAGGGTATTTTCCTTGTGGTTTGATTTAAGCTACTGGAGGCATTGCCGGAGGAACTGCCGGAGGACTTACTGCTTGAAGCAGTGCTTTTTCCGGTTTTGTTTTTTGAATTTGCCATAACTATCTCCTTTCTGAATGAGGCGCCGCAGAATTCACGGGACCATCCGTTACCTGTGAATAGAGCAAAAGCCTCTTTGGAGGTTAGTATGTTTTTTTTCGTGTTTTTTATTCAAAATCAGGTTAAAATTTGAGTTCCTTTATTATGTAAAATAAAATGAAGCAGGGAGTTTATATAATCCTGGAACCGGTCGGGTTCATTCAGCCCAGGGTTACTTAATTCAAAGTAAGTTAATTTATCCGCAAAGCTGTTTTTAAAATATGGGGTAAACAGGTTTTCAGCCTGAGGGATATAATGACCGTACTTTTTGGAATAGCAGGTTGCAGGCTTGGCTTTTACCTTGAAATCTTTATCCACATACTGGGCAACACTTTTATGAATAGCCGTATCTTCTTTCGGAAGATAAAAATAGTCTCTGTAATTGTCATAGAAATATTTCAGTTCCCCCTGGTAAATCGGGAGGGTCAGGGTAAGCCGGTTTTCGCTTAATTTAAGAAAAAGCGAAAAATCATGATTACTCCGGTTACTGTCTTCCGTGCCTTCCGGCAGGAGTGAGGGCAGTGGAGTATATAAGGTAACGGGCTGAGGCAGGCTGTTACCAAGGGTAAAATGAAAACTGACGGAGGAAGTAATTGTTTCATCCCCATTTATTAAAATATCGGGAGTTAGTGCCTGTGTCGGAGAAACCGTGTTTTCTTCCTGGAACAATACATTTGCAATATCTTTTTCAAACAGGTCGGCATAAAAAAGAATCTCGGATACTTTCAGTAACCCTTTTACATCCTCCAGATTATGCAGCAAAAACAGGCGGGATAATTCTTCGGCAGAAAGATTTTTGGTATGGTCTGTTTCCTTTCGGGATATACTATCTATCATACTGGCTTTGGGTTTGATATTTTTATCCGGTATATTTTTTTGCAGTAATTTTTCATATTGCAGCCGGCCTAAATAATTGGCATAAATCTGTATCAGATCTTCTCCGGAATAGGAATCTTCCCGGTTTATCCCTACAAATTTTTCAATGGTTTTTAATTTATAATTTGGCAGGGGCAATAATTTTTTGAAGGGTATTAACTTTTTATAGATATCAAAGTTTTCAATGTCCTCAAAGGTATAATCCAGATGATGCTGTTTACATTTTTGCAAAATAAACGGTATGTCAAAACCACTGCCGTTAAAATGGACCAGACGTTTATAGGATTTTAACGTCTGAAAAAAAGCCTCCAGCATTGATACCTCACTGTTCATGTCATCTGCGAGCCACTGGGTCATCTGCCAGGTATTATCCTCATAATACATACAGCCGATTAGATAAAGATAAGAGGTATATGCAGAAAACCCGGTTGTTTCTATATCGAAAAAGATAATATCTTCCCAATTATGAGGAGTCATAAGAGGGTAGGAGGCCTGAATATTAAGTTTGGATTGGAGTGTTTTCATAATAATTTGTCCTATTGTGTGAAAATTAATCTTATCTTAATCATTTTATCATAAATAGATAACTTTACAAGTGCGGATTAAATATGTAAAATAACAGTGTATTTCATGTGCTAAATATGTTAAAATATGCATAATATCTTTTGACATTCTAATTAAGGGTTGAAGTTGACATGTGGGACATTAAGATTTTTGGTCTGGAATTTTTTGATATTTTTTATAATTTTATAATATATTCTTTTATGGGATGGATTTATGAAAGCTGCTATGTTTCCATAGTTAAAAAAAACTGGGTAAACAGAGGCTTTTTAAACGGTCCCGTCATACCGATTTACGGTGCTGGGGCAACCATTGTTTATATGGTATTCTGGCAGTACAGGAACAGGGTTTTGCTGGTATTTCTCGGCGGCATGGTTCTTGCTACTTTACTTGAATATTTTACTTCTCTTTGCATGGAATTATTATTTCATGCAAAATGGTGGGATTACAGTGATAAAAAATTTAATTACCGCGGCAGGGTATGTTTGTCCGCCTCACTTTTCTGGGGAGTATTATCCGTTTTAATGACGGAATTATTACAGCCCCATATGGTTATCCTATTAAATGCAATTCCAAAACTTTATGGAGAATACATCGGATACATATTAATCGTTGTTTTTGCAGCCGATACTGCTATTACGGTCGTACATACTCTGCAGCTTGACACCGTACTTACCGATTTGCAGAGACTGAAACAGGAGTTTCAGGAATATATTGAAAACAGCAGATTATATGAAACCAAAGAGGAATTAAAACACAGGTTATCCGGTTATAAAGCTTCCGAACTGTTAGATAACGTTAAGTTATTTATGGAAGAAAACAGGGATAAATTAATAGATAGAAATAAAACCAAAGAAGGGTTTGATTTCAGGAAGTTACGTCAGGAGATAGAAGGGCAGGTAAAGGAATATATAAACCGGTTGCAGGCAAGGGAAATCAAGACAAGTTATGTCCAGAGGCGTTTATTAAAGGCCTTTCCTGACTTGCGTTCCTTAAGACATGAATTGGAATTGGCCGGTTTAAAAGAAAGGCTGTATAAAAGTATAGGTAAAGAGAGGTGGAATAACATGAGCAGTATACTGAATGAAGATCTGAAAGGTACCTCGAAAAGTTATTTAAGCGGATTTTTACGGGTTGCTTTAGTTGGCCTATTGGTTTTAATCCAGTTTGTAGTTCTGTTCTTACTTACATATTGGCTGAGTGAGTCCACGATTTATATTTACCTTATTATTGAGATATTCAGTATATTTGTAACCATTGGGCTGGTAAATGACAACCGAAGCCCATCTTATAAAATAAGCTGGATTTGTATCGTGCTGATTCTGCCTTTTACAGGCCATATCATGTATGCGTTGTGGGGAAAGGCGGGTTCCAAGCGTAAAATAGAGAAACAGGTTATGGCTAAAATGACCCACGGAGCACAGTATCTGCATTATGATGCGGACCTGGCAAAGGAATATGCGGGAAAATATCCGACCAAAAGCAGAATGTCCAGATACATGGAAAGCCAGCGTTTTCCGTTGTTTAAAAATAACCAAATTCAGTATTACCCCATGGGGGAGGATACCTTTGAAGCCATTTTTGAAGATATAAAAAATGCAGGTAAATTTATCCTGATTAATTTCTTTATTGTCGGAGAAGGCGTTTTATGGGATAACATGCATAAGCTGCTGCTTGCCAAGATAAAGGAAGGTGTCCATGTAAAGTTCATGTACGATGATTTTGGGGCAACGCTCAGGACTCCCAAAAATTTCAGAAAGAACCTGGAAACGGAAGGGTTTGAAATCGGAGTGTTTAACCCAATCCATAAATATACGGATAAACTCTATATGAACTACAGGAGCCATCAGAAAATTATTGTAATTGACGGAAACGTAGGCTATACCGGAGGGATGAACCTGGCGGATGAATACGTCAATCTCGTGAAACGGTTTGGAACCTGGAAGGATAATGCGGTCAGGGTGGAAGGGGATGCCGTCTGGGGGCTTACGGTAACTTTCCTGCAGATGTGGGAAATCTGTAACAGCGGGGTCAGGCTTGATTATAACCCATACCGGCCTACGAAAAAGTTCCCGTCAAGCGATGTCTACTGCCATGTAATTGCAGACGGCCCGGCCAATAATCCCAACAACCCCATTGAAACCATTTACATGCAGATTATAAATTATGCCAAGAAATATGTTTATATCACCACGCCTTACCTGATTATAGAAGATGATATGAAGCAGGCCCTGATAACAGCCGTAAAAAGCGGAGTCGATGTCAGGATCATAACACCTTATATACCGGATAAAAAAAATGTTAAGAGACTGACCAATTATAATTATGGACGGTTATTGGAAGCCGGCATTAAAATTTATGAATACAAACCCGGATTTATCCACGCAAAAACCATAATTAATGAAGATTGCGGCATTGTAGGCACCATCAATATGGATTACCGCAGTTTTTATCTTCACTATGAATGCGGCCTTTGGATGTGTAACCGGGAAGTCATTGATATCATTAAAGATGATCTGATGAATACCATGGATATAAGTCTGGAAATTACTTATCAGGACTGGAAGAACAGGCCCTGGTATTTAAAAACCTACCAGCGGATTCTCAATCTGTTCTCTACCCTGATGTAGAGTAAGGAATCACAAGCGGCTCCTGTCCTTTTAAGGCGGCTGCGAACACCTGTTTTGAAAGTTCTTGCTTAATTCCTTTGCAAAGGTTATAATAGAGGTAAATTAAGCAGGAACTATTGGTTCTATGCTTTTAGTGAGAGGCTTGGTATATATATGATATCATACATAAAAGGTGAATTAACGGAAGTGAGTGAAGAAGGAATTGTCATAGAGGCAAACGGCTTGGGTTATGAAGTGCGTATGCCCCTTTCTTCTTTAGATGGTCTGCCTAAAACAGGAAGCCACCTGAAGGTATATACTTATCTTTATGTCCGGGAAGATGCGGTCTTGTTATTTGGATTTTTGACCCGTGACGATTTAAATGTATTTAAGTTATTAATTACGGTCAATGGGATTGGCCCGAAAGGTGCTCTTGGCATTTTATCAGCCATTACTCCGGACGATTTAAGATTTGCGGTATTGTCCGACGATGTCAAAACCATTGCAAAAGCACCGGGAATCGGAACGAAAACAGCCAGTAAACTGATCATAGAATTAAAAGACAAATTAAAACTGGAAGATGCCTTTGAACTTAAATTAATGAATCAGATGGAAGGGCAGCAACAGATAAAAGGTACGGAAACGGCGGTGTCTGATATCAGGAAAGAGGCCGTCGAAGCCCTGGCTGTTCTGGGCTATTCCCAGACGGATGCTGCCAGAGTGGTAAGAAATGTCGAAATAAAAGAAGGAATGACCGCGGAAGATGTCCTGAAGCAGAGCTTAAAAAGACTGGTTTAAAAGGATTTACTTGTCTGTCCGGGGCTATATATTATCTAAGAATCAATAACAAAAAAGCCAGGTGTCAAAATGGGAAAACGTATTATTACAACGGAATTAATGGATGAAGATAAAAAAATAGAAAATACTTTAAGACCCCAGCTTCTGGAAGATTACATCGGCCAAACCAAAGCCAAGGAGAATCTTAAGGTTTATATCGAAGCGGCAAAACGCAGGAAAGAAAGCCTGGACCATGTTCTTTTTTACGGTCCGCCCGGACTTGGTAAAACGACGCTGGCAGGAATCATAGCCAATGAGATGTCGGTGAATATGAAAGTTACCTCCGGGCCTGCCATAGAGAAACCCGGAGAAATGGCGGCTATTTTAAATAACCTCCAGGAAGGGGATGTATTGTTTGTGGATGAGATACACCGCCTGAACCGGCAGGTGGAAGAACTTTTATATCCTGCCATGGAGGATTATGTCATTGATATTGTGATCGGCAAGGGTGCAACCGCCAAATCCATCCGGCTGGATCTGCCTAAATTTACTTTGGTTGGTGCAACCACAAGGGCCGGTATGCTGACGCCGCCTCTTCGTGACCGCTTTGGTGTGGTAAACCGTCTGGAATTTTATACGGTGGAAGAGTTAAAAGTAATCATCTGCCGGTCAGCCCAGGTTTTTAATGTGAAAATAGATGAAGACGGCGCAACGGAACTGGCCAGGCGTTCCAGGGGCACGCCCCGTCTCGCAAACCGTCTGCTAAAGCGGGTCAGGGATTTTGCCCAGGTAAAATATGACGGGTATATTACCAGGGAAGTTGCTGATTTTGCTCTGGACTTATTGGAAGTGGACAAGCTGGGGCTTGATAATACGGACCGGGAAATCCTGTTCACCATGATAGAAAAATTTAACGGCGGACCTGTGGGCATTGAAACGGTGGCAACTACAATCGGGGAAGATACCGGTACCATAGAAGAGGTCTATGAACCTTATCTGGTTCAGAACGGCCTGATTCTCAGGACACCAAGAGGCAGGGTAGTGTCGGATCTGGCCTATAAGCATTTCGGGCTGGGTCAAGAAAAGCTTGTCTAACAGTGAGAGATGGTTTATAATACTATTTATGGGAATTGCTTTTCAATTTCTTAAAACTGTTTTTTACACATACATCCGGTGCCAGGAACATGGTGACGATTTATGAGCACGGAGCAAATCAGAATGCGAATATCCGCTTTGATTAAAAGTCAGGAATAAAGGCTGAAACTATAAACTCTAAGGGGCGATTACATGAATAAGATGAATAATATCGAAGTAATCATTAATAACAAAAGATACACTTTACGGGGTTATGAAAGTGAAGAGTATCTTCAGAAGGTCGCATCTTATATTAATAATAAACATCAGGAATTTAAGAAACAGGATTTTTATAAATTATTGGATTCCGAAATGAAAAGTATCTTAATGGAAATCAATATTGCGGACGATTATTTTAAAACCCGCAATCAGATAAAAGAAATTGAAAATGAAAATGAGAGCAAAGGCAATGAAATATTTGAAATAAAACATGAATTAATTTCCGCTCAGACAAAACTGGACGCTGCCGAAAGGGAAATAGCAGCCCTGAAACAGGAATTAAACGAAGCACAAAAGAACATTATCCGGTTAGAGACCGAATTAATGGATAAGAATAAATAAAAACGGACAGACATATCGAAGCTGCTGCAAAACTCATAGTTTATACTGCTTACGTAAGATTACCATTATATGTAAGGGGTTAACTTATATTTTGCTGCGGCTCATTTTTTAGAAGCCTGCAGTGCGCAAATTTCAGATGTGTAAAAAGCGTATGCAGGAATGAGGAAAATAATGAAAAAGATAGAAATTCTGGCTCCGGCAGGTTCCTTCGAGAGTCTTACAGCCGCAGTGAATGCTTCCTGTGATGCGGTTTATATCGGAGGTACTAAATTCGGGGCAAGGGCTTATGCCGATAATTTAACAGATGAGGATATGCTTCGTGCCATTAATTACGTTCATATTCATGATAAAAAAATATATTTGACCGTTAATACATTATTAAAGAATTCTGAGTTGGAGAATGAGCTGTATAATTATATTTATCCCTATTATGGTCAGGGACTGGATGCCGTAATCGTACAGGATACGGGGGTATTGTCCTTTTTGCATGAACAGTTTCCCGACCTTCCCATTCATGCCAGTACACAGATGACTTTAACCATGGCTTTAGGGGCGGAAGTACTGAAAAGTAAGGGAGTAACGAGGGTTGTCACTTCCAGGGAATTAGGCCTGGAGGAAATTAAGGCCTTCCGGGCAGGTACGGATCTTGAGATAGAATCCTTTGTCCATGGTGCCCTTTGTTACTGCTATTCCGGACAGTGCCTGATGAGCAGCCTGATCGGGGGCAGGAGCGGGAACCGGGGAAGGTGCGCACAGCCCTGCAGGATGCCGTATCAGCTTTTAAACAGTGGCAGGGTTTTAAATAACCAGGATGAAAAATACCTTCTAAGTCCGAAAGATATCTGTACCCTGGATATAATACCCCAATTGATTGAAGCCGGAGTCGACTCCTTTAAAATTGAAGGACGCATGAAACGTCCGGAATATACTGCGGGGGTTACGGCGGCTTACAGAAAATATGTGGATAAATATTTTGAATTGGGCAAGGAAAAATACGGGGAATACCAGGTTGCCCACAGGGATGAATTGAAAAAGGATATTATGGAGCTGAAAGATTTATATAACCGGGGAGATTTTACCGGGGGATATTATACGGAAAGAAACGGCAGATCCATGATTTCCCTTTACAGGCCCAATCACAGCGGGGTTTTGGCCGGCAGGGTAACCGGGGTAAAGGGCGGCCAGGCTGTTATCACTTTATCAGAGGAGATCAATGCCCAGGATATACTGGAAATCAGGGATTCTTCCGAAAGCTTATATGAATTTACCGTAAAATCGGGTGAGGGGAAAGGAAAAAATTATTCCGTCAACCTGAACCGGGGTTCCAAGGTCAAAACCGGTAATATGGTATACCGAACCAAAAATAATAAACTGTTGGAGGAACTGTCCGGTCGATACGGGAAAGAGGAAAAGAAAATTCCGGTAACCGGTGAGCTGAAAGTGCAGACCGGAGAACCTTTAAAGCTTTGCTTAAAGTGCGGGGACATTAACGCGGAAGTGGAAGGGGATACGGTACAGGAAGCAAAAAACCAGCCTATGACCGAGGATAAGATACGAAAACAATTACTGAAAACAAACGATACCTCTTTTGAATTTAAAGAATTAACCGTCCATATGAAAGGCAATACCTTTGTTCCGGTTCAGAAATTAAATGAATTAAGACGCGGCGGGTTAACAAAATTATCTTCTGCCATTGCAGAGGGATACCGGAGAAACCACAGGGAGAAAAAGAGATCCGTAAGACCTGAGAAATTCATTCATGGTAACGGTGATAGCCTCGGAATCAGCGTATCCGTTAGCAACAGCGAGCAGCTTAGAGCGGCCTGCGAGGTAAAGGAGGTTGCGGGGATTTACCTGGAAAGCGATGCGGTTCCTTTTTCGCAGTTATTGGAACTGACAAAGGAGATCCGCCGAAGCGGTAAAATGTGCTATCTGTCTTTGCCGCATATATTCCGCAAGGCAGTTTATGAAAACTATTTACAGAATAAAACCATACTGACAGACAATACTATAAATGGATATATTTTACGGAATTTTGAAGAATACTATTTTGCAGTAAGAGAATTACAGGCCGCAGAGCATGGGAAGGAATTGATAACCGATTACAATCTTTATACCATGAACTACGGGGCAGTGCAATTCTGGCTGGATTCCGGCATTGACCGGTTTACGGCACCTGTGGAATTAAATTATAATGAACTGAAGGGGCTGGCAGGAATTTACCACGATATTATAGTATACGGCTATCTTCCGCTGATGGTTTCCGCGCAATGCCTGATTAAGACCGTGAACAGCGGCAGCAATTCCAATTATGTAAAAACAGGCGATGCCTCCCACAGAGTCATTGCCCCCCGCGGAGACATTGCCTCCCGCAAAAGCAATGCCCCTTGCTGCGGCATGGGAATGGACAAAATAGAATTAATAGACAGGTATCAAAAGGGTTTTAAGGTAAAACGTCATTGCAGGGAATGTTATAACACCATTTATAATAGCCAGTGCTTATCACTGCTTTCTAATTCGGAAGAAGTGAAATCACTTAAAACACGGAATATCCGCTTAAACTTTACCTTTGAATCCTATGAAGAAACGAAGGAAATCCTTCAGGCATTTGCAGAAGTGTACCGGTATGGCAGCAGACAAATTGATGAGATGAAAGATTTCACACGCGGACATTTTAAGCGCGGTATAGAATAAGGCGGCCAGCTTTACCGGAATATTTTTGAAAAGGGGTTGAGTAATTATTGGTTAATATAATCGTAGAATTAGCAAAATACATCAATATTATTTTGATTGCCATTTATACCTACTATTCTTTCCGGGTATTCGGTTTCAGTGATAAAAAGAAACAGAACCGGACTTACCGGAAAATGAGTTATATTATATTTGTATTCCATTTTATCTGTTATCTGATACTGTTTATTAACACACAAAATATAAAGATAGTTTTTCTGTATCTTATGGAAGTGGTTGCTATGATCCTGGTATTGAGCTTATATCAATGGATTTATGTAAACCTGTCTAAGCAGATACTCCATAATATGCTGCTTATGCTTACCATAGGTTATGTAATGCTGACCCGGCTATCCTATGATAAAGCGGTAAAACAGTTTTTTATCGCTTCGGGAACTTTAGCCCTGTGTCTGATCATACCGCTGTTAATTGATAAGCTGAAGTATTTATCCAAACTTGGATGGTTCTATGGCATCCTTGGCATAGCAATGCTTGCATCCGTATTATTCTGGGGCTTTGAAAATTATGGCGCCACTAACTGGATCCGTGTGTTCGGTGTAACCATTCAGCCCTCCGAATTCGTGAAGATACTGTTTGTATTCTGTATTGCCTCCCTTTTATCCAAAAGGACGGATTTCCGTTATATAGTATGGGTCACTGTCCTGGCCGCCAGCCATGTACTGATCCTGGTATTGGAAAAGGATCTGGGAGGAGCTTTGATTTTTTTCATTACCTATCTGGTCATGTTGTTTGTGGCAACTTCCCAGCCTCTGTATTTCTTCTCGGGCCTACTGGCAGGCTGTGCGGCCTCTTATCTGGCCTATCATCAATTCAATCACGTAAGGGTAAGGGTTATGGTCTGGAGGGATCCCTGGTCCGTTATCGACAAGGAAGGCTATCAGGTATCCCAATCCCTGTTTGCGATCGGAACGGGAGGGTGGTTTGGAATGGGTCTGTTTAAGGGACTGCCCACCAGCATACCGGTAGTTGACAGTGACTTTATATTTTCAGCCATTTCAGAAGAAATGGGCGGTTTATTTGCGGTATGCCTGATTTTAATCTGTATCAGCAGTTTTATCATGTTTATTAATATTGCTATGAGACTGAAAGATATATTCTATAAACTGATGGCCCTGGGACTAAGTATCATATATATTTTCCAGGTATTTTTATCCGTCGGAGGGGTAACTAAATTTATCCCGTCAACCGGTGTTACACTGCCCCTTATCAGCTCCGGCGGCAGTTCCATATTAAGCAGCATAATAATGTTCAGTGTGATTCAGGGACTTTATGTCCTGGGTCAGGATAGGAATGATAATATTGAAAAAAGAAAAAGAAAAATCCAAAAAACAACTGAATAAAGAAAAAACAGAACTTAAATCTGATCGGATAGGTAAATTAAACCGGCTTATCAAAGGCGAAAATGACGATAACGGGGAAGGAGATCCCGTTGAGCATACACCAAAAATCGGCAGGAAGGAACGGACCAACCGGGAAATCATGCTGGTGACTTATATCTTTGTGGGTTTGTTTGTACTGGTATTGGGTTATTTCACTAATTTTATGGTTACCCAGAGCTCTGAGGTTATTAACAATGCGTATAACCAGCGGCAGGATCTTTTGGCGGAACAGATAGTCCGGGGGGATATCCTGTCTGCCGACGGAAAGGTTTTAGCCCATACGGTTGCGGAAAAAGACGGAACGGAGAAGAGGGTATATCCTTTTGACAGTATGTTTGCCCATGTTGTAGGAAGATTTTCCAAAGGAAGAACCGGCTTGGAGTCCTCAGAGAATTTTCATCTCCTGACTTCCAATAATAATGCGGTCAGTAAAATTTTAAAGGAATTATCAGGCGGAAAGAATATCGGCGATAATGTAGTCACTACTCTGGACAGCAGGCTGCAGAAAGCGGCTTATGAAGCTTTGGGAAATTACAGGGGGGCTGTTGTGGTAACGGAACCTTCCTCCGGTAAAATTCTTGCGATGGTTTCAAAACCTGATTATGATCCAAATAATATTGATGCTTTATGGGAAGACTTATTAGAAGACAGCGACAATGATTCGGCTCTTATCAACCGCGCGACCCAGGGATTATATCCGCCCGGTTCAACCTTTAAGATACTGACGGCATTGGAATACATGAAAGAGAATCCGGATTATGAGGATTATACTTATAACTGTGAGGGAAAAGGAAAATTTAATGGGGTAACGATAAACTGTTATAATAACAAGGTCCACGGTAAAGAAGATTTAATGGAATCTTTTGCAAAATCCTGTAATTCCTCCTTTGCCAATATCGGAACTACTTTAAATATTTCCTCTTTTCATAAATTGTGTGAAACCTTCCTGTTCAATTCCCCGCTGCCGACAAACCTGGTATATAATCAGAGCAGCTTTGTTTTAACCTCCAAATCACCGAAGAAGGAGATACCCCAGACAGTAATCGGCCAGGGTAAAACCCAGATCACGCCCCTTCATAACGCATTGATTGCCGCAACCATAGCTAACGGGGGTGTTATGATGAAACCCTATGTGGTGGACCATATAGAAAACCAAAATGGAAATGTAATCAAAAAATATATGCCGGAGATATATAAATCACTGATTACGCCGGACGAAGCCCAGATAGTGACGACGTTTATGACGGAAGTGGTAAAGGACGGTACCGCAACTGCCTTAAATAATAAGAAGTATAAAGTAGCGGGTAAAACCGGCTCTGCCGAATATGAGGAAAATAAACCCGCCCACGCCTGGTTTGTGGGATTTGCCCCGGTGGAAAAGCCTGAAATAGCAGTCAGCATTATTGTGGAAAGCGTAGGTACGGGAAGCGAATATGCTGTCCCGATTGCTTCTAAAATATTTGACACTTATTTTAATAATAAATAAAATAAGGTTTTAAATTTAGGGTTATGTTATAAGACTGACCGGGAAATACCATGGGAGCCTGGATATATTTGTTAGAATTGCATAAATATAAGTTGAACAATTATGTAAAATGATGTATACTGTTAGTAGAAAAATCGACACACCAATATACAGGAGGGATTGCGATGATTGAGGCAACGAGCTGTGGCGGTGTAGTTATATTCAGAGGAAAGATTTTACTACTGTATAAGAACTATAAAAATAAATATGAAGGATGGGTTCTGCCAAAAGGGACTGTGGAGGAAGGCGAAGAATATAAGGAGACAGCAATACGTGAAGTAAAAGAAGAAACTGGAACGGATGCTTCTATTATTAAGTATATTGGGAAGAGCCAGTATACGTTCAGCACACCGCAGAATACAGTAATAAAGGATGTTCATTGGTATTTAATGATGTCTGATAGCTATTACAGCAAACCACAAAGAGAAGAATATTTTATGGATTCCGGATATTACAAATTTCATGAAGCATACCACATGTTGAAGTTCTCCAATGAAAAGCAGATATTGGAACGGGCCTATAATGAATATGTGGACTTAAAAAAAAGTAATCTATGGGGCAATAAGAAATATTTTTAAATTGTAATGATAAGCTCAACTTAAATTTTATCTTAGCGTTGGGTTAGAAAGGCAGGCAATTTTGCCTGCCTTTTTTATCATTTTTTACTGAAAACGAAAAATAGTACTTGCTATCTTTTTACACATATGATATAATTCATATGCTAAATTGCACGTATGTTGATTTTTGGCACGGTTGCCCATACGGGTCTGCCGGAAAAACGATACATACGGAAGAAATAAACCATATGGAGGAATATTATGAGCGTTATATCAATGAAACAGTTACTTGAAGCAGGTGTACATTTCGGACACCAGACAAGAAGATGGAACCCTAAGATGGCTGAGTACATCTACACAGAGAGAAACGGAATCTATATCATTGACTTACAGAAATCTGTTGGCAAAGTAGATGAAGCTTACTATGCAATCAAAAATGTTGTTGCAGAAGGCGGAAAGATCCTTTTCGTAGGAACCAAAAAACAGGCACAGGATTCCATTAAATCCGAAGCAGAACGCTGCGGTATGTATTATGTAAATGAAAGATGGTTAGGCGGTATGTTAACCAACTTCAAAACCATCCAGAGCAGAATTGCAAGATTAAAACAGATCGAAGCCATGTCCCAGGACGGTACTTTCGAAGTTCTCCCGAAAAAAGAAGTTATCGAACTGAAAAAAGAATGGGATAAACTTGAAAAGAACCTTGGCGGCATTAAAGATATGAAGAACATTCCGGATGCGATCTTCGTTGTAGATCCTAAGAAAGAAAGAATCTGCATCCAGGAAGCACATGTATTAGGTATTCCGTTAATTGGTATTGCAGATACAAACTGTGATCCGGAAGAATTAGATTATGTAATTCCAGGTAATGACGATGCAATCAGAGCCGTTAAATTAATCGTGGCTAAGATGGCAGATGCTGTTATTGAAGCAAATCAGGGTGTACAGATGACGGATACTACTACTGATGAAACTGTAGAAGCATCAGAAGAAAGTGCTGAAGAATTTGTAGAAGCATAATTAATGGAGGTAAATTAACATGGCTATTACAGCAGCAATGGTAAAAGATTTAAGAGAAATGACCGGAGCCGGCATGATGGATTGTAAAAAGGCCCTTGCCGAAACCAATGGAGATATGGATAAAGCAGTAGAGTTCTTACGTGAAAAAGGTCTTGCGGCAGCTGAAAAGAAAGCCGGAAGAATTGCAGCAGAAGGTATCTGTGCAACTTCTATCAGTGAAGACGGCAAAACTGCAGCTATCGTTGAAGTTAACAGCGAAACGGACTTCGTAGCTAAGAATGAAACATTCCGGGCATTCGTTACAGCAGTTGTTAATCAGGCAGCTAAAACCACTACAGATGATATCGATACATTTTTAGCGGAAAAATGGGAATTAGAACCTTCCAAGACAATAAAAGAAGAATTATCATCCCAGATCGCAATTATCGGTGAAAACATGAATATCAGAAGATTCCAGAAAGTGGTTGCAGAAAATGGCTTCGTAGAATCCTACATCCATGGCGGCGGGAGAATCGGTGTTTTAGTTGAGGCAGAATGTGCCGTTTACAATGATGCAGCAAGAGAAGCAGTGAAAAACGTAGCTATGCAGATCGCGGCTATCTATCCGAAATATGTTCAGAGAGCTGAAATCCCTCAGGATTACATCGATCATGAAAGAGAAATCTTAAAAGCCCAGGTTGCCAATGAAAATACAGGAAAGCCTGAAAACATCATTGAAAAAATGATCGAAGGACGTTTAAATAAAGAATTAAAAGAAATCTGCTTAGTTGAACAGGTATATGTTAAAGACGGTGATTTAACCGTTCAGAAATACCTTGAGAGCGTATCCAAAGAACTTGGAACACCTATCGCAATTAAGAGCTTTGTACGTTTTGAAACCGGTGAAGGTCTTGCTAAGAAAGAAGAAAACTTTGCCGACGAAGTTGCAAAGCAGATGGGAATGTAATTTCATAATAAAAATAATGTTTAACCGCCAGGAAACCAGTGTTTCCGGCGGTTTTTCTATATCCGGAGAAGCATCATAAACTATCATAAAATATCGTAGGCTTTCTGGACAAAGTTGGTAAAAAGATTAGGTAAAAATAAGCAAAATTATAGATAACATAAAAATTTTTAAAAAATGTTTAAATCTGGAGGTTAAGATAGGTAGATGCCTATAGACTTAACCTTTTTTTATATATGGATGGAAATATTTTGGTGAAACATGTATAATAAAAGAAAATGAGTATGAGGTGTGGTATGAAATCTGAAATTGTAATGTATCAGACTGAAGATGGTTTAACGAAAATAGAAACTACCTTTGATAATGATACCGTTTGGCTCTCCATAGACCAAATGGCAGAATTATTTCAGCGTGATAAGTCTACTATTTCTCGTCATATAAAAAATATATTTAGTGAAGGAGAATTAATAAGAAATTCAGTTGTTGCAAATTTTGCAACAACTGCTGCTGATGGCAAAACCTATCAAGTTGACTATTATAACTTAGACGTCATTATATCTGTAGGCTATCGTGTGAAATCATTACGAGGCACCCAGTTTAGAATTTGGGCAAGTAATGTCTTAAAAGAATATATGAAAAAAGGGTTTGCCATGAATGATGACCTTTTAAAAAATAATGGTGGTGGAATTTATTTTGATGAATTATTGGAGCGTATCCGTGACATTCGTTCATCAGAAAAAGTATTCTGGAGAAAAGTGCTTGATATCTATGCAACGAGTGTAGACTATGACCCAAGAACAGAGGCATCTACTTTGTTTTTCAAGACAGTACAGAATAAAATGCATTGGGCAGCGCATGGACAGACAGCAGCCGAAAAAATTTATTACTCCGCAGATGCAGAGAAACCTTATCTGGGTATGCTTAGCTTTCAGGGAGAAATACCCACTCAAGCTGACGCATTAGTAGCAAAAAACTATTGTACTGAAGAAGAGTTATCTGCGTTAAACAGTGTTGTTTCTGCTTATCTTGAATTGGCGGAATTGCAGGCTCGTAGAAGAATACCAATGTATATGTCAGATTGGATTGAAACATTAGATGGATTTCTGAAATTGTCCAAGCATGAGATTCTTACCCATGCCGGAAGGATTAGTGCTAAGGCAGCTGAACTTAAGGCAAAGGAAGAATATAAGAAGTATAAGGCGTTGCATTTGGATGATGTTTCCATGGCTGAAAAAGATTATATAAAGGCTTTAGAAGATATAGAAATAAAGGTGTATGGGGAAGGAAAAGATAGGTGAGTCACATAATAGCAATAATGGGAAGCTCAATTATGTGCCAATCTTGGCAATACTATGACCTAATGGGGGTACTATACTATGCAAGACGTTAATAATATGGTTAAAGATATATTGCGCGCTAATGAAGAAAACAGATTAGCTATTTTTATTGGTGCAGGAGTGTCCGCAAATTCAGGCTATAAATCTTGGTGGCAAATTGTAGATAGATTTAATGAAAATAAAAAATATGTTGAAAATAGCGATAAAGAGTATACCGATGAAGAAATCCTCAAAATCCCTCAATTTGTTTATAATGAAGATTCAGAATTGTATTTTAAGATTCTAGAAGAAGAATATAACAAGCTGCCGGACGAAACCAATCCGATAATAAATATTTTACTAGAATTACAGCCTAACCATATTATCACTACTAATTTTGATAGACTTATAGAGTATAGCATAGAAAAACAACATATTTATGGGAATACAATGTATGAAGATTTTTCTAAATATTCTCGAATAATAAATGATACAGGCTTTATTTTCGCTAAAAAACCGCATTATTTTATAAAAATGCACGGCGATTTAGAGGACAGGGCATCTATAGTTTTAAAAGAAGATGATTATTTAGAATTTTCTGCAACTCATTCTTTGGTAGAAACATTTGTGAAATCTCTTTTTGTAAATCATACGATTTTATTCGTGGGGTACGGGCTTAAAGATAATAATTTAAAACTTATTATGTCATGGGTAAATAGTTTCACTAAAAAAATACTAAACGTGACAACACCAGCAGATATTATTATATTAATGTTGAAGATACTGAGCTTTCCAAATATGATAAAGAATACTATTCAAATAAAAATATTTATATCATTGAGTCTTCTAAGATTCCGACTATTAAGAGACACGACGATGATCAAATTGTTTTTAGCAATCCAAGAGGAGAGAACTTATATAAGGTAGCAATGTACCTAAAATATGGCATTGAGATGTCGTTAGAGGATATTCTTTGCAATTTAGCAGCATTTGAAACTATGAATGCTATTACAGCGCATGAATTATATTATGCGCTGGGAGCGGATGCTTCTATTTCCTACATCATAAATGGAATCGAATATCGTTTTCCGGCTAATAGAGAAACTTTAAAAAATATAACTGTTGAACTGCAAAGCAATCCAGATTCAAAAGCAAGTAATATACTTAAAAAATCATTTTTAAAAGCAGGAATTAAAGGAATTGTCATATCTGAAAAAGAAATTAAATCGACTAAGTCACGCCGAAGAAATAATGTAAGCTTACTCGAAATATTTTGGATGCAGCCGGAACCTGAATATGAAATTCTATGGTTTGGCGCTATAGAGGATAATTTTTATAATATTGTTCTATCACATGATTTTTCTGCAATGCAAAGCATTATATACAACGATAGTGGCAGCATTGATGCTTTGTTAAAGCGGGCATATCTATATTCCTATTTTTGGGATGATAATAAATCCAAAGATATTTATAAAAATATCGATGAAACACTAAAAAAAGAGAAGCTGTCATTTAATTATATAACTACTTTGTTTAACCTTAAAATACATGATATTTTTGATAATAGATATGATAAAATTCATATCATGATGTCAGAAAAACATAAATTTCAGTTTTATACATTAATGCAATTCTACGACGATTTTCCAGAACTAATGCGTAAAGCTATAGAAGTTGATGTCATAATAAGAAAAATGATTGCAGCAAATCCAATCATTAGTAGCGGCGATTTAAAGTTTACCAACTACACAGCGCTCAGATATGAAATATTTCAAATCCTTAAATATCTAATCAATAACTATGTTTTTGTCTTAGGGCTAGGTGGGCATAAGATCTCTAGAAAATGGTTTGATATTATAGAAATTTATTTGAATATTACTTTTAAAATCATATCTCCTAATAGTAATATGCAAGTTTCTTCTGATTACCAATACGAGAGGATAGAATTAACAAATGAAGATATTTATTTTCTCACTTTTTACTTAGATCCAACAACTCTTAGATTTTATTTAAGGGAATATAATATAATCACCCTTAACCTTCAAAACGGTCAGCAGGATTTTTTAATAAAACTGCTGCACAATGTTGCACATTTTGATGTTTTGCCCGAACAGCCAAGACATTCTAAACTCGCAAATTTATTCAATACTACGATGTTACTTATAGGATATACGAAATTTAGCCAAGACAAATTAAAAGCAATATTTAATCACTTGGAGACATTAATTATTAACTTTTTTAAATTAGATGGAGATGCAGATTACAATTGGTTTTACGAGTGTTTTTCACATTGGATTGAATGTATATATGATATAGCCAAAAAAACAGAAAACAAGCAACAGATACAAAGTAATATAAAATCACTAGTCGAATCACTATTAATGCATTTTTCTTTTTCCGACACAGAAAATGGGAAAAATATGGGAATTCAGATACAGGTTTTTATGGAACAAGGCTTGCTGCTTAATATGTCGAATTTATTAGAATATCATTTTGCCGAAATATTGGACGATGATGTGCTGATTAGCTTTTTGGATAGAGCTGAATTATACGAACATAGCACCCGTAATATTTTATCGAATTTTATTATTGAATTATTTCCAGCTATGTCCGAAGGAATGAAGGAAAAGTATAAAATTTATGTCTATGACAGGATACCTAATCTTGAAATACGATATGTCAGGAGAGCACTTGAAAGCAAGGTTATCGCCTATGACAGTGTTGCGGAACAATTGCTAATCAATTCTTGTCACAAGAGAGTTAAGCGTGGAGTTAGCATCGAAAATAAAAAGAGATTTACTGATCCGTTTTATGTTGTTGCAAGATTACATGAACATAATATAATCAGTGATATAGCCCCATATAAAATATTCAAAGGATATGATGATTTTTTTGATTTTGTATGCTTTCCAGAAGAATTTGATTATTGCAAGTTTAATACAGATTGGAGTACATGGCTAACTATAGAAAAATATTCAACTATAGCACTTAATCTAGCGTTTGATATACTCAAAACCAAATATGAAAACAAAATGTTAAATGCACCGACAGAAAATGATAAATATATATATTATAAATATTTTAGGAGTTAGGGTTTAAAATGGTGGTTTTGCATGGTTCGCATTGAATTTGGTTGCCTAGCATGCTAGGTGAAACCTTTTATAGTTTTTCATTTGCCCATTATGTTTAAATAAAAATTCAGAAGTTAAATCTGATTATTTATATAAAAGAATTTTGGCGTACTTACTTTTAATAATTATTATATCGTTCTAAGAGAAGTTTTAGCAAATTGGAGGCAACCTATGGAGAATAAAGTAATTAAACAATTTATTGATAAGGGAATAAAACTTAAAGAGGAATATCAGTGAAATATAATAAATTAGCGGCTAGTAGAATTTCTGATTTAACTGGTGATATGTCCCCAAGTATTACTGAACTTGAGAAAATAAATTTTTGCATATCCATAGCAAACCTTGTTAATAAATATATGGACTTCCCATTATGAATAGATAGTTATCCGAAGTAATGCACCAAAAAACAGATATCTATCGTGAGATATCTGTTAATATTTAAAACAGTAACTGGTGCATTACTTTGGATAATTGTATAGTACGAAACTGCGGTCGCCAATAAGTTATGGGGATAGTAATTTTTTCTTTTAGTTTTGTTATAAATAACATACAAAGAATTTGATATAATGATCGATAAAAATATTAAAAAGTGACAACGATTTGATTACAATAAGTACAAAAATAAAATCTACAGAGTAGATTATTTGCTTAATATATGTAATTCAAGACACCAAGGTCAGCGTCAAGGTTAAGTTGCGGTTCAAAATTGCACCCCCTAGCAGAATTCCGTTTCATTCTTGCTCAAGAAAACTATAACATAAATTAAAAGATGGAACAAGTTAAACTTAAAGATTGTGAACCACTGCGCTTGCAGTTTAGTACTATGTTTATTATATGAAGAGAAAGCCAAGTGCTTATCAAACCTTTGAGACTGATGATGATGACATAATAATTGCATAATCGTGGTGTAATACAAAGAGGCACAAGTTTGAAGAGATGTGTTCAGTTAAATACGTAAGTTAACTATAGGCGAGAAATGGCTAGTATTGATGCATGGAATTAGGGTGTAAAGTACAATCTTACTGAAAAATAATAATATTTATATTTTACCAATTGTAAAAATGCTTTACCAACTTTGAAAAATTTCAATTCTAAGTAAAAATTAAAATGAGAAATTAAATTTACCAATTCCAAAGTTGGTAAAGTAAAGAATGACAAAGGCTATAAATCGCATAAATACGGTATTCTTGTTCCAAAGTTCGCAAAGCAGATGGGAAACTAAGAAAAACTGGAGTGCAACTTCGTCGTAAGAAGCTTGCAAAGCAGATGGGAATCTAACTTAATATTTTAAAAGAGTGCTAAACCGCCGGAAACCCAGTGTTTCCGGCGATTTTCTTGCGTTTAATGGGCATCGTAAAATACCGCAGGTTTTCGGGGCAAAGTTGGTAAAAAGTTGGTACGAAAGTTGGTAAAAATCCGTAAGAACTTTGGTTCGGTGAAGTTTATTTATTCCATAGATAAAGCGCAGTGTTACTTTCTGCAACGCTTCGTGAATTGCGGAAAGTATATTGCTTTCAGCCACAAAGGTTCTGTTTCAGATGAATATTGTCAAGCTGTTTATGGATTTTTTTCAAAAAAATAGGGACACGGTTGATTTGCCGGGACCCTATAGCGATATGAAATTCTTGCTGCTATGCAAAACCGTTATCCAATCACCTTTTTTACGAAGTCATTAACAGCGGTAAGCTGCTTGTTAGTCAATTCGATAAAACCTTTATGGACAAAATAACCATGATTGCGCACACCGAGTTTCATAGGCAGGGTTTTGCCATGCACAGGTATCCCTTTCTCCTTAAGGATAGAAGTTATTTTTATTGCTCCATCCATAGCTCCGGCAGTGGAAAAAGCAGCCACAACTTTGACTGTTGCCGCATCTAAATTTTCCAAAAAACTTTTTAGGGAATCGTCTAAACCATGCGCATAAACGCCGCCGCCGATAAACAAAACATCAACCGGCTCATTAAGCGGTACAGTAATCGGCTCTGCTTTGACACCTACTTTACCTGCGATAGCTTCCGCTGCCGATTTCGTATTGTCTCCTATGGACTGATACCTGACGGCTATTTTCATTTTTATCCTCCTCACATCTTGACTATAAGATAACGTGTTGTATAATGAATTATACGACTTTGTTTCAAATTCATCAACCAACAGATTTATTTAACTAGTCGAGGTGGAATACATATGAGAATATTAACCAGAATAATTTATTCTGTTATTGTTTTTTTAACTGCGAATATATATAGTTTATACATAATAAAAGAGTATTGGTATTTTGTAGCAGTACTGACGGTCTGCTTTGTCTTAATCAATATATTTCCGGCATTTCATAACAGGAAATGCCCGGCAATGAGGTTGAGGATATGCGGTGACGGATGTGAATTACTGATTATTTTCCTCATCTCGTCTTTTTTGTCAGCAACATATTTCATTGTCACTGCTTATCGGACGTTTCCTGATTTTGGCTTAATATCGATCCAACTTTTAGCTGTGATTATCGTTGAAGCAATCGTTTTTTGGAACGGAATCATTCGGGTGTATTGTACTTCCATGCAGTTAGGTATAAAATGGCGTTTCATAGGAATTATCTGCGGCTGGCTTCCCGTGGTGAATCTATTTGTTTTAATGAAGATTATCCGTGTTGCCTCGAGGGAAACCGATTTTGAAAGTGAAAAAATAACAGTAAACAAAAACCGCGCAAACAGTCAAAACTGCCGTACGAAATATCCCATTCTTTTCGTGCACGGTGTTTTCTTCCGTGATTATAAGTACCTCAATTATTGGGGGAGAATCCCTAAAGAACTTAAAATGAATGGTGCAGTGATTTTTTATGGGAATCACCAGTCCGCCGCCTCGGTTATAGACAGCGGAAAAGAACTGGCTGAAAGAATTCGTCAGATTGTTGAAGAAACCGGCTGTGGCAAGTTGAATATTATAGCACATTCAAAGGGTGGATTAGACAGCAGATATGCAGTCAGCCAGCTCGGTATAGAAGATTGTATTGCTTCTCTCACAACGGTCAACACGCCTCATTATGGGTGCCAGTTTGCAGATTATCTGCTATCAAAGGTTCCAGGGAGTACCCGAAATTTTATAGCACAAAAATATAATTCCGCGCTCAAAAAATTCGGCGACAGTAACCCTGATTTTTTAGCTGCAGTGAATGATTTAACCGCTTCTTCCTGCAAGCAACTCAACGATACAGTGTTGGACATCCCCGGCGTTTTCTATCAGAGTGTCGGATCGAAACTGAATGTCGCGTCCGGCGGAAGATTTCCCCTTAATTTCTCTTATCCGCTTGTAAAATATTTTGACGGTGAAAATGACGGCTTGGTATCTGTCAGTTCTTTCGGATGGGGCAAGAATAGAATAATTTTAACCGCCAAGGGCAGCCGAGGAATTTCTCATGGGGATTTGATAGACTTAAACCGAGAAAACATTGAAGGATTTGATGTGAGAGAGTTTTATGTTAATTTGGTCAAGGGGTTAAAAGAACGCGGATTTTAAAGAAATACTTGAAACTTCCGTCAGTGAGTTGTTAGGGGCAAAAATTGTTGATGAAGTTGACACGAATCATCAAGCAGCTTGGTATTTACAGGAAGGAACAACACTTGAGTTTGTGGATATATCTTGATTGGAGGGTTTGAATGAGCCGAGTGCTTATATTATCTTCAGATACAAAAATGCCTGAGTTTCATAGCTTCGAAGGGTTTTCCGTTGAAAAAAGTTACTATTACCAGGAATGCCCGGAGATTGATCGGTTTTTAATAAAAGCTTATTACTATACAATGGACATTTCCGTAAACGAGTTGGCGTTATTGGAATTAAAAAAGTACTTAACTGAAAACACCGAAGCAGGCAGTGAAGTTGAGCTGTGGAGTATTTGGTTGGGAGGGGATTTTACAAAGCACTATCTTTCAATGCCAAAAATCTCGAATATTCCTACTAAGGCTTTAAAAGAAATTGAAGATTCGATTGACGCTTATGCAGAGGATCATTTTAATCCAGAGATCAGGAAAACGCGAATCTGTGAATTGTGTATAAACGACATTTCCTTTATAGACAAATATACTGGAGCATGCTTGATTATGTGTCATTAGGAATAAATGTTATTTTGTTTGCCAAATTCAAATTTGTAGGACATTTCAACTTCCCATTATGTTTATATTGTAGGTAATCATCAAGCAGTCAACCAACTCTTAAAGCGATAATTGATGATGCAATAATTATCTGAATACTTCATTGAAAATGTAAGATATAGACTATATATAGTAATTAGTATAAGCATGTATAAAAACAGTACATATGGTTTCCGGGGACGGTATATTGCGAAATTTACCGTCTTATTGAAAGGCCCTGATGGTATTACAGTTCACTCAACATTCAAAATGTGAGTTGTTAGTAAAGGAGATTACAATGCTAAAACAAATAGAAAACAGAAGAAGCATCCGTAAATATCTAAATAAAAAAGTTGAAAAAGAGAAGCTTGTTCAAATATTAGAAAGCGCCAGATTAGCACCTTCTGGAAGCAATACGCAGCCTTGGACGTTCATTATTATTGAATCGGAAGATACGAAAGAAAAACTTTCAATTGCCGATCATCATCAAAAATGGATGATGACAGCTCCGATATTTATTGTGTGTGTAGCAGATATTCGATGCCGTATACCTAGGGGTACTGATGTCAGGCTGGAGGAGAACAGTTCTGAACCGGGACTGAAGCAAATTATTCGAGACACAGCAATTGCAATGGAACATATATTGCTTGAAGCGGAGCATCTGGGGTTGGCGACCTGTTGGACAGCCTGGTTTGAGCAAGATGCTGTCAGACCTATCCTGAACATTCCGGATGATAAATATGTGTGCGGAATCATTACCTTGGGATACGGTGATGAGGCACCAAAACAGCGACCGAGAAAAGCGATGGAGGAAATGGTAAGATACGAAAAATGGTGATGAAACTTTTAGAAGTTTAAAAGGCAATAAACGGCAGATATTTATATTTCCAACGCTAATGCCCCACCGATCCAATCGGCATTTTTTTCTCCTCAAGGCACGTTGAAACGATACTAATGATGATGAATTGTGGCTGGAACAAAAATAAGGAGACTTGACAAAGTATTACGGTTTGAGGACAAAAAATGAGCCGAAATTGAGCCCAAAATGTGCAAATTTTAGCCTGTTTTTAGGCCGTTTTCATAGATTAACGGATATTAGTGGAGATGTGAACACCCAAATTACATTTTTAACCTGAAAATCAAAAAGCATTGGAACAGCACTTTCTGATGATTTTGAATTCATAAAATAAATTAAAACTGAGGCAATTTTCTAGTGCTAATAAAAATACGAGCTATGTTTTTCTACAAATGAAAAACATAGCTCTTTTTGTATCACATACAAGAAAACCGTCTGTTATGCAGGTGGAACCCATTTGCTTTAGCTTCAAGTAAAAAAACTCCAGTGCTATACTAAGTGTAGGTCCGCCAACCAATGAGTCTTTAGACTCATGCCGGTAAAAGACACTTATAGGGTCAGAGCAAGCCACCGGCTGAGTTTCACAATATAAATTCGTTATTCAAAAAAGGAGGATACCCAAATGGATAGCATCTTGTTTTTTAGTTAGAATCAAATATCGGAACAACCGCTATTGACAAACCAACTATTAAGTGTTACTATATAGCGGTAGTAAGTAATACTGAATATCAGCCATACAGAATAGTGAGGAGTGATTGTACTGGAAAACCTAACGGAAATGCTCAAAGGCGTGCTTGAGGGCTGCGTCCTTGAAATTATAAGCCGCAAAGAAACCTACGGCTACGAAATCACGCGGCGGCTGAACGCCCTCGGTTTCACAGATGTTGTGGATGGAACGGTGTACACCATTCTAATCCGGCTTGAAAGAAGTAAGCTGGTAGAGGTCACCAAAAAGTCCTCCGACATGGGGCCGCCGCGAAAGTTTTTCGTGCTCAACGACGCGGGGCGCGAAGAGCTGCGGAAGTTCTGGGAAAGATGGAACTTCGTATCATCAAAAATTATTGAGTTAAAGGAGGAAAACAATGAATTTTTGGGAAAAAATCACAGGCAGCGATATGACTAAAGAAATGAAAGCATTTGAATCGCGAGCCAAAAAGCTGCCGGCTGATTATCAGGCGGCATGGGAAAAAATTAATGCCAATCTTTGGTCGCACTCAGATTTCACCGGCCGCAACCTCATGCCAATCCTTGACGGTGTGCTTGGTCTGCTCGAAGAAGCAGCGGCGGACGGTCAGAGTGTCGGGGAAGTCTTGGGTGGCGATATCAAAGGCTTCTGTTCAGCTCTGGCCGGCGAAGAAGGGGCAAAGTCTTTTCGCGATAAGTGGCGTGAGCAACTTAATAATAATATTGCTAAAAAATTAAGTAAATAGGAGGATAAAATGAGCATACAAGATATCATCGAAGGAAAAAAAGAGTGGCGGGTGCACATAGCACGTGTCAAAGCGCTCCCGCAAGATTATCAGATTGTTTATAAAGAGATTCAAAAATATCTCTTTAAGGTCGGTCCTGTAGAGCTAACTGACGGGACGGGTTTGCTCTCGGGGATTATCGATCTTTTTGAAGAGGGCGCGGCCTTGGGAAAAGGCGTGCTTGAAGTGACGGGCAGTGACGTAGCGGCTTTCTGCGACGACCTAATCAAAGATTCAAAAACTTACGCTGACATCTATCAAGAATCTGTTGGCCAAGAAGTTAACAAGGCTATGAAAAAGGTTACGGATAAAACAAAGTAGAAGGGGGGAGATCGGAATGGAAAAAGCAATTCAAGTGAAAGGGCTGCAAAAGTCCTACAAGAAACTTCATGTTTTAAAGGGCGTTGATTTTGAGGTGGAAAAAGGCAGTATTTTCGCATTGCTCGGCTCTAATGGAGCGGGTAAGACAACGATTGTCAGAATCCTCACCACACTGCTGAAACAGGACGGCGGAACTGCCGCCGTAAACGGCTTCGATGTTGCGGCAAAGCCCGATTATGTACGCCAGTCCATCAGCCTGACCGGGCAGTTTGCCGCCGTGGACGGGATTTTGACAGGACGGGAAAATCTCATCATGATCGCCAAACTGCGGCACCTTGCCAATCCGCGTCAAGTGGCTGACCATTTACTGAAACGCTTCAGCTTGACTGAGGCCGCCGACCGCAGGGTTTCTACCTATTCGGGCGGTATGCGCCGCAGACTCGACATTGCTATGAGCCTTGTAGGAAAGCCGCAGCTTATTTTCCTCGACGAGCCAACCACAGGGCTTGACCCGGAAGGACGCATCGAGGTTTGGAAAACTGTCAAAGAGCTTGCTGATAATGGCACAACGGTGTTCCTGACCACCCAATATTTGGAGGAAGCCGAGCAGCTTGCGGATGGAATCGCCATACTGCATGAAGGGAAAATTATCGCGAATGGCACCCTTGAGGAACTGAAAAAACTGTTCCCGCCCGCAAAAGTGGAGTACGTTGAAAAACAGCCGACATTAGAGGAGATATTCCTCGCAATCATCGGCAAGAAGGAGGAAAAGTAAATGGAAACCGTAGAGAAACACTTTTTCAGTGATATTGGCGTTATGCTTGGACGTTCCATGCGCCATATTTTCCGCAGCATGGATACCATCATCACGGTCACCTTTATGCCCATCGCGTTTATGCTGCTGTTCGTCTATGTGCTCGGCGGAGCCATTCAAACCGGAACGGATAACTATGTGAATTATTTGCTGCCCGGCATCCTGCTGGTTGCAATTGCAACCGCAACATCTTATACCTCTTTCAGACTGTTTATGGATATGCAACGGGGAATATTTGAACGATTCCACTCCATGCCGATTGAACGTTCAACTGTGCTGTGGGGACACGTACTGACCTCGCTGGTATCCAACTCCATTTCGCTTACCGTCATCATTCTTGTGGCGCTCGTTATGGGCTTCCGCCCATCGGCGGGAGTACTCTCATGGCTTGCCATAGCCGGTATCCTTGTACTGTTTACGCTGGCTCTGACTTGGATTGCGGTAATTGCCGGGCTGTCCGCAAGTTCGGTGGATGGTGCGAGCGGCTTTTCGTATCCGCTTATCTTTCTTCCCTTTATCAGTTCGGCATTTGTGCCCACCGAATCGATGCCGCCGGCCGTCCGAGCTTTTGCAGAAAACCAGCCAGTGACGCAGGTAGTGGAAGCTATCCGCGCGCTCTTGTCGCGGCAACCTGTCAGAAATGATATTTGGGCTGCGCTCGTGTGGTGTTTAGGGATACTGATCGTCGCATATTTATTTGCGATGCGCGTATACAAACGGAAAGCAGTTTAATGTTTTACTGCATTAAAATGATAGTGGTCAACAAAACATCAAGTAAAGGGATGGTAGAGTGTGTAAAGACGAGTGGATATTATGCCCGGTCTGCGGCAACAAAACACGGGTCAAGATACGTGATGATACGGTGCTTGAAAACTTCCCGCTATTTTGTCCCAAGTGTAAGCAGGAAATGATAATCAATGTAAAACAACGGAATATAACAGTTATCAAAGAGCCAGACGCTAAGACGCAGAGCCGATAACCGTGAGTGAAATCACAGTTGTCGGCTCTTTTCATACGGGGAAAAACAAAGGCATCAAAACAGCAAATGAAATGCACCCCAAATGTTAGACGAAACATCTAACATTTGGAGGTGTATTTTTATTACCATCGAATATAAAAGTAGGGGCTATATTTACGGAAAAATAAAAGCATAGTTCTTTTTATTTTCCGAAAGTATCGACAATTCAAAAAAGATCTGTGATTAAATCTTTAGGTTTCATTTTGCCAGAAAACAATATATTTCTCTACTAGAAGGAGAAAAATAATAATCAACATAAATATTGTTATCCCGTCATAGCGTAAAATTCCAGAAAAATCATATATACAAACATATGTTCTGAGGGTATAATGAGATTTGAATTAGAGCATGATAATGAAAAAAGATGGGAGGTGTTTCCTGGATGGAAGAGCAGATTTATTTATGTATTGATCTTAAATCATTTTATGCTTCTGTAGAATGTGTGGAGCGTGGGCTTGATCCATTGACTACTAATCTTGCGGTGGCTGATCCTGAGAGAAGTGAGAAAACAATATGTCTTGCTATTTCACCATCCATGAAAGCATTGGGAATAAAGAACCGATGCAGGGTATTTCAGATACCCAAAGATGTGCAGTACATCATGGCACCGCCAAGAATGAAACTCTACATTAAATATTCTGCGGATATTTATGGTATTTATTTAAAATATATCTCGAAAGAGGATATCCATGTTTATTCTATAGATGAGTCGTTCCTTGACGTGACTCATTATCTTTCCCTATATCATATGAGTGCAAAGGAACTGGCATTACGGATTATGGAGGATATTAAAAGTACCACAGGAATTACTGCTACAGCAGGAATTGGAACCAATTTGTATCTGGCAAAAGTAGCACTGGATATTATGGCAAAGCATGCGAAAGACAATATCGGATATCTGAATGAGGAACGCTACCAAAAAATATTGTGGAAGCACCAGCCCCTGACTGACTTCTGGAGAATAGGCAAGGGAACTGCAAACAGACTGAATCGTATAGGTATTGTCAATATGGGTGATATTACCCGTACAAATGAAGATTTGCTATACCGGTTGTTTGGCATTGATGCAGAGCTTTTGATAGACCACGCCTGGGGAAGGGAAACAACCACCATGGAGGATATTAAGGCATATAAATCAAAAAGCAATTCCATGTCCAGCGGTCAGGTGCTTGCAAGGGATTACAGCTTTGAGGAGTGCAAGCTGATTGTAAAGGATATGGCAGATGCCTTATGTCTGGATATGGCAGATAAAAGTGTGGTTACTGGTTCTATGTCATTGATGATTGGATATTCTAATGAACTGGGATTAAAGCCGGCGATAGGAACTACTTCCATGCCTGTTACCACTAACGCTTACCGAACTATCATACCCTATGTGCTGAGACTGTATGAGCGTATTGTGGATAAGAACAAACCAATACGGCGGCTAAGTCTGTCATGCAATAATATTGTTAATCAAGCTTACGAACAGTATGACTTATTTACTGATCCGACAGAACTGGAAAAGGACAGGAAGTTACAGAAGGCAGCCTTGGAAATCAAAGAGAAGTTCGGCAAAAATGCCCTTGTGCGGGGGATGGATCTGCAGGAGGCTGGTACCACCATAGAACGTAACAGACAGATCGGAGGTCATAAAAGTGGAGAGTAGAAGGAATAAAATGGACAGAAGAAACCGTGCGAAACAGTTTATGCCTTTTGACGCATTAAAAGGGTTTCGGGAAGCAGTGGCAGAAAAAGAACGGATTCTCGTTCCTACACGTGATTTATCGGAAGAGCAGAAGGAAGAGTTGGATTGGAAGTTAAGACAGATTCAGAAAGAAGATGTAATTACTGTGGAATATTTTCATAATAGAGAATATGTGCAGGTAACCGGAATGGTAACATGGATAGATGATATAAGTGGAACGTTAGAGATAGTCAATACGAGGATAGCGTTTGTTGATATTTCTGATTTAAAGTGTGATATTAACACCAGGCTAAACCAGGAAAGCCAATCTGGATACTGATAGTAATCCATTCTTTTATCTACAATTGGATTAGCACGGCGGTAAACTTGACACTACCTGGTAGTAGGTGGTATACTTTCTAAAACGAAATAAAGACAGTTTATTTGCACCATCCTGTCTCTAAACAAAACTAGGGCTTAATTAAATATTATATGAATTGATATAGTGCATTAATTTATTGCATTTTATCAATGTATGATAACAAAAATAGGCATAGTTTATATGCCTATTTTTTATGGAAAGGATTATAATTTATGTATAGTTTAAGAACGGAACATAGTTTTGATTCAGCACATTTTTTAGCTGGCTATAAAGGAAAATGCAGTAATATACATGGACATAGATGGCAAGTTGTTATTGAAGTAAAGAGCTTGACCTTGCAAACCAATAAGCAGTTGAAGGGAATGGTTGTTGATTTTCACCAGCTAAAGAAAGATATAAAAGAAGAAGTAGATATTTTGGATCATGTGTTTATTATTGAGAAAAATACATTGAAACCTGGAACAGTTGCAGCATTGGAAGCGGAAGGTTTTCAAATCATCACACTGGATTTTCGGCCAACGGCAGAAAACATGGCAAAATATTTCTATGATAGAATGAAGCATAGAGGATATCAGGTGAAGTCGGCAACCGTTTATGAAACACCAAATAATTGCGCTTCCTATGAGGAGTAAAATTCTGCAAATGAACTCGTTGTCTATTAATCAAGATACAATGGAGGATTAAAGTGGCACAATATAAAGTGGTCGAAAAATTTGTGAGTATTAACGGAGAAGGTATTTTGGCAGGGCAGTTGGCAGTATTTATCAGGTTTCAAGGATGCAATCTTTCCTGTTCCTTTTGTGATACTGCTTGGGCGAATGAGGATGATGCAGCCTTTACATTTATGACTGAGCAGCAAATCATTGATTATATTAAAGAGACTGGTATCAAAAATGTGACTTTGACGGGAGGAGAACCTTTACTTGTACCTGATATATTACAACTCCTTCAATTACTTGCAACAGATCAGTTCTTGCACATTGAAATTGAAACGAACGGAAGTATAGATTTAAATTCTTTTGCTGGTATAAACAATCCACCTGCATTTACGATGGACTATAAACTTCCGGGAAGTCTAATGGAAGCTAAAATGTTAGTTTCAAATTTTACTCTACTTACCAAAAAAGATACGGTAAAATTTGTGGTGGGAAATAATGAGGATTTAAGTCGTGCAAAGGAAGTTATAAAAGCATATGATTTGACAATGAAATGTCATATATATATCAGTCCTGTTTTTGGAAAAATCAACTTAGAAGAAATAGTGGATTATTTAATACAAAACCGTATGAATGGTGTAACCATGCAGCTGCAAATGCACAAAGTGATATGGGATCCTAATAAAAGGGGTGTTTAACGGTACAATTCCATTTGTAAGTATAGAAATGAGGCAGAAGAGAAATGTCAATCACCTTACAAATAAGAAGAATATTCATACTTGTAAGGTGATTGCCTGAAAGGTGGTTTTATTCAATGCGGCTGTCTTATGTAAGTTCTCCCGTTCACTAAATACCGTTCTATTGCGTTCTATTGATTACTTGTTATAAGAATAATATGCTTTTACACCCACGGACATCGTTGCATTTCTTAAATCTATAGTTTTTGTTGTTTTTGTATTTTTGGCATCAAACACGAATTTTACTTTTTTATTAGAATTAGGACTTTGGTTCAACTTGTAATTTGTAAATATCTGTTCAGCAACTATATTCCAATGATTTGTAGTTAAATTAGTATTCTTGGTTTGATAACCGGAATATAATATCAGGTCCAGATTTACAATATTTAAAAGCTTTGTAGAAGTATTATTAATTACATAGCCTTCCGCAACCAGGGATTGTCCGCTGTAATAAATTTTTGTTATACATAATTCGACACCCGGTTCCGTATAGTTAGAAGGAGAATTGTTCAGTACAGCTGCATTTTTCATGACCTTAATTTTACTTGAATATTTTTTCCCTTTAATTACTGCCGTAATTGTTGCAGAACCAACCTTTTTTCCTGTTACTACACCATCTTTCGATATGGCTGCAACTTTAGAGTTGGAAGTTTTCCAGACCGGTTTACTGCTTGCATCGTTAACGTATAATTTAACTTCTTTTCCCACAGTAACGGTAGCATTTTTTTTGCTGATGAATAAATTTTTAACGGTTACTACGCAGGAAACTTTTTCGCCGTCCGCTATTGCGGTCACGGTCGCTTTTCCTTTGGCAACAGGTGTAATTACGCCATTTTGTGATACTTTTACCACGTTTTTATCTGATGATTTCCAATTTGATACTTTTGACGAATTCAAAACCTTTAAGGTTTTTGTAACATCCTCATATATTGTTATTTCATTTTCCTTAAAATAGGGACCTAGTACTTTTATCTTGTTATGATTGCTTTTTGCATATTTATAAGCGGCGGAATCTTGATAGCATTGAATCGTAACATCAAAATCGAATGCACTTTGTCCAATGCTTTTCACGGATTTTGATATTTTGACCTCAGTAAGCTCTAAACAGGCTGTAAACGCACCGTCACCGATTTCTTTTACTGATTCAGGAATTGTGATACTGTGCAATTTCAGGCAACCGGTAAACATGTTTTCTCCAATTACAGTAAGTCCGTCGCCTAGGGTGATATCAGTAATATTATTACAACTATAGAAGATACCGGTACCAAGAGTAGTCACTCCTCCCGGAAGGCTGATTGATTTTAAGCCATCTGCATTAACAAAAGCAGCGTCTTCTATTGTGGTAACTGTTTCAGGTATAACAAAATTAGTTAAAGAACTACAGCTTTCGAACGCTCTAATTCCGATAGACTGTAAACCAACTTCCTGAAACTCAACGGTTTCCAGTTCATCACAATTTTTAAAAGAGTTTTCTTCAATAATAAGAACGGAACCCGGTATTGTGATACTTTTAATATTAGTAAAATTAAAAGCAGATTTACCAATAGCCGATACCGTTTTTCCATCAATTGAATCAGGAATTATTACATTCATATTACTTCCGGAATAACCGGTAATCTTGACAGAGTTGTTTCCTGCCTCAGCATAATTAAAGCCTCCAACTGTGACTCCTGCTTTTGTAGGTGAAGTAGTATCTTCCACTTTTGCACTTACATAATTGGCTGATAAAAAGCAAAACGCCATTGCCGCAACCAATAATACCGTTATTTTCTTCATTAATTTTTTCATATGTATATCCTTTCTTATAATTATTTATATAGTTAGAACTGCAAATCTAAATATTTAAATTATTAGCCTTTAGAATTGCCTCTCCTCAATAACAATAATACCTGAAAATTAAAAAAAATGCAATATATGGTATTTTTGTCTCGGGACAGGGGATCAGAGAAAGGATTCCCCAGCATTTAATCCCTTTTCAATCCAGAAACGTTCGGTCATGGTGAGATGTTTTTGGTTATACTTTTTATTTGACATAATGTCCTCCTATTATGGATAGGAATCCACGACAAAGACAGTATAACATTTAAGGAGTCGGTATAAAACAGTATAACAGAATGACGAGCAGGACTAAATTCATGTGGAAGAATTTACTCTTTCAAAATGAATTTAGTCTTGCAAAGTAGAATTTACTATAACATTTAACACACTACCTACCCTGATTTTTAGTGGCCATTAAAAAATTCTTGACTTGGAGTTAACTCCATGTAATACAATTGAATCATCATAAGAATATGGAGGTCTCAGTATGGAATTTAAGAATAAGAAAATCTGTGCGGCATTCTTTCCATAAGGGGCAAAACTATGTTAGCGGCAGTATTGTCGATCTTAAAAAGGACTTGCTGTTTATGGATCTTCTGTGAGCAAAGTGGAAGAAGATAGGAAGAATTGGATTAGGAAAGGATGAGAGAAATGGAATATGCAAAATTAGGTAGTTCAGGGATTGAAGTGTCCCGATTATGTGTAGGATGTATGAGTTTTGGTGACCCTGCAAGTAAAATGCATGCTTGGACGCTGAATCCATCTGAAAGCGAAACAATTATAAAACATGCCTTGGAACTTGGCATCAACTTCTTTGATACGGCAAACTGTTATTCGGCAGGAACCAGCGAGGAGTATTTGGGAAAAGCTATCAGGAATAATGTTTCTCGTGATAAAGTTGTAATCGCAACAAAGGTATACTTCAATGAAGGTAATCTTTCAAAAGAGGCGATTCCAAGAGAACTTGATGGTTCTTTGAAACGACTGGGAACGGATTATGTGGATTTGCTGATTATACACCGTTTTGACTATCATACGCCTGTGGAGGAAACGATGGAGGCTCTCCACAAGGTAGTGCAGTCGGGAAAAGCCCGTGCAATCGGTGCATCTGCCATGTACGGATATCAGTTTGCCAAACTTCAAAATACTGCTGAGAAGAACGGTTGGACAAAGTTTGTATCCGTGCAGAATCATTACAACCTTTTGTATCGTGAAGACGAAAGAGAATTAATTCCGATTTGTAAGGAACAGGGTGTGGTCTTAACACCATACAGCCCGCTTGCCGCCGGAAGATTATCCAGACCCTGGTCAGCTGATACATTGCGCGGTCAGACGGATGTCACGGCAGCCGGAAAGTATGACAGCACCAAGAATACTGACATAGATATCGTAAAAAGGGTGTCTGAGTTGGCAGCAAAACATAATTGCACCATGACGCAGATTGCATTAGCATGGCAGTTTGCCAAAGGTGTGACTTCCCCCCTCATCGGAGCGACGAAAGCGAAGTATTTTGATGACGCTGCCTATAGCTTTAATATTGCATTGAACGAAGAAGACATAGAATATATGGAAGAATTATATGTTCCTCATAAAGTCGTTGGGGCTTTATAAGAGGTATGAATTATGACTATTAAGGAAGTAAGTGAAAAATTCGTTATTACACAGGATACGCTGCGCTACTATGAACGTATTGGTATGATTCCACCTGTTACTCGCACTTCCGGTGGAATACGTGATTATCAGAATGAAGATTTGAATTGGGTGGAACTTGCTATATGTATGCGGAGTGCAGGTCTTCCGGTGGAAGTGATGATTGAGTATGTAAAACTGTCTCAAGCGGGCGATTCTACGATTCCTGTTGATGCAACTCTGGACCGCCTGAATTATAAAGTCGCAAGATATGAAATTGCGGTGAAGACAGGTAAGTTATCATGGGATGAGTAGGGAAAGGATAGAAATATGATTACAAAACTTGCAAGGGAATACCATGAGAAAATGTTTCCTGGATATACTTCAAGTTTTCTGGAAACGGATCCGGAATTTACCGAACGTTTTGATAACTTTGCTTTTGACGAGGTGATAAATCAGGATGGCTTGGATGACAGGACAAGATTTGTTGCTATTTTGGCAACATTGATTGGGTGTCAGGGAACAGATGAATTTCGAGAAATGTTTGTGTGATGCGGTTGTTACAGAGATTAAAAAAGCGGGGCTTGAATTATTTGAACTGTCAGGCATTGAGCCAAATCCCCGCATTGACTCTGTGTGTAAAGATGCGGAAATTTGTAATAAGAGTAAAGAAAACGGGCTGGAAATTGATAGCATACTAGGTAAACTTGTGGTTAAATTAAATCTGAGTGTCACGCAGGGATACCGAAAAAAAGAAGACGAGTTTGAATTTGACAATGCAAATGTTCCAAATCCAATATGTAAGTAAGACTAGCTTTGAACTTCTGAATTTAGATAAGTTTTAATAATTCTCAAATAGTCCAGGGCATATTTGGATAAATATTTGCCTTTTCGATATGCAGCAATAAGGATAATTTCCGTTTTTGGAAGACCGACGGAAAAGCAGATGGGGGAATCCAGGGAATATGACATTTGTTTTAAATAACTTTCCGGCGCAAAAGTAACTGCCATATTCTTATTTGCTAACTGTATGGCAACTTCATTGTTTCTTGTATGCAATAAAATATCCGGATCAATTTCCGCCTGACTGAATAATTGAAGGGCTGCCTTTCCTGTGTTTTGGTCCGGAAATAACAGAACAAAGGAATCATCTGCGAATTTTTTCAAGTCAATCCAGGGAAAACGGCAGCCTTCTTTTGGAATGCCGCTTTCTGCCAAAGGATGCTCCTTACTAAGAATTAATACAATTTCTTCTTTCCCAAGCTTAATGTATTCAAAGTCAGGATTTATGGTATCGGAACAAAAAATAGCAAAATCTATCTCATTCGATAAATAGATATTCTCTTCAATCGAATGAATATCTTCTTTAATGTTTACCTTGACATTAGGGTAACGCTTTTTGAATATGGTCAGGGTATCGGGGATAATACAGGAACTTCTCATAAGGGGGATTGCAATGGTCAGACGACCGTTATTTAATTCCATGATATCATAATATTCTTTTTCCCACTGCTCTTTTACTTCATTTATTTGAGTGACATAATGAATATAACGTTCTCCCAGATAAGTAGGGATATATTCATTTCCGATCCGGTTAAAAAGCTTTCCGTTCAAATTCCGCTCTAAATTCTGCAAATATTTTGTTAAAGAAGGTTGTGTAATATAAAGGGCTTTGGAAGCATGACTGATATTTTTGTATTTGGCTATTGCAAGGATGTATCTGATTTCTTTCAAATCCATATAATCGTATTCTCCTTCTCATGAATTTAAGCATTTGCAGGAAATGCTGACTTTTAAAATGAAGCAAAATCCTTTAGTTATAGAGTAAAGGAATAGTATTTATAGTTTTTATGTATTGGACTTATATATTGTTTCATTTTATAAATAAAAAATATCAAAAAGCAAATAAAATAATATTATGCACTGATAAGGGGATCAGAGAAATGATTGCCTTATTTTTTTATATGAAAGCGAGGATTGAAAGTATGAAGAAGCAGTTACCGCTCCTGCTCTTATTGCCGGGAAGCATATTATTGATTGTCTTTTTAATTCTTCCATTAGTAAAGATATTCGTGCCTACTATATATGAGGGAGGTTTTACCACAGAGAACTACAGGGAATTTTTTGAAGATGCTTATTTTATGAAGATTATGATAAGAACTATTAAAATAGCTGTTTTGTGTACGGGTTTAAGTATGTTTTTCGGAGTACCTACTGCTTATTTTATTTCCCGGTGCAATAAGAGTAAACGGGGAATCTTATTAGCGCTTACAATCTTTCCGCTGCTTACCAATTCTGTTATACGGAGTTTTGCATGGATCAATATACTCGGACGTAATGGAATTATAAACTCACTGCTGATGAACAGCAAAGTGATAGAAAAACCGTTAACACTGCTCTACACGGAATTCGCGATTATAGTGGGAAGTGTCTATCTGTTTCTTCCTCTTATGATTATTACGGTTGTCGGTACAATGGAGAATATTGAGGATGATTTAATGGAAGCGGCAGAAAGTCTTGGAGCGAACCGCCTGCGGGCATTTGTTAAGATAGTACTTCCAATGAGTATTCCGGGAATTATTGTAGGAAGCGTTTTGGTATTTACAGGCACCTTGACGGCCTATACGACTCCGCAGCTGCTGGGAGGGAACCGTAACCTTGTGTTGGCAACGTTCATTTATCAAAAAGCAATGACCTTGGGAGATTGGACAGGTGCAGGTGTGATAGCGGCTGTGATGATAGTTACTACAATTATTGTCATTCAGATATTTAATGCAATTGCGGCCAAAATTGATAAACGAGGTGAAAAATATGCGTAAAAATAAAGTGCTGACGGCTTTTGCCTGTTGTGTTTTTGTATTTTTATTCCTACCCTTGTTTATTATTGCAGTTACCGCTTTTGGGGGTGAAAGTACCATAACCTTTCCGGTTAAAAGCGTTTCGATGAAATGGTTTGTTAATATATTTACATCAGGTTCCTTTTTTAATTCACTTAAGACAAGCTTTCAGATAGCGCTGTTTGCAACCGTGTTGGCTTTGCTGGTGGGCGTTCCGGCAGCTTATGCTTTAGCCAGGTATACAATAAAAGGAAAATCCATGATTCAATCATTTTTCCTGTCTCCGACCATTGTTCCGGGTATTGTATTAGGCTTCGCTTTATACCGGTTTATCGTCCTGGTATTGCGGATGCCGGTGTTCTCTGCACTTCTGTTAGGGCATTTTCTTGCAGTACTTCCCTATATTATCCGGGTGGTCGGTTCCAGTCTGTCCCAATTTGACTTTTCCATTGAAGAGGTAGCCTGGAGTTTAGGCTGCGGAAAGGTCTCTGCTTTTTTTAAAGTAGTGCTGCCCAATATTACTTCGGGGGTTATGGCAGCATTTATGCTGGCCTTTATCAATTCCTTTAATAATATACCTGTTTCGATGTTTTTAACAGGGCCGGGAGTGAGTACTTTTCCCACTAATTTAATGAATTATATCGAATATAATTATGATCCCACCGTATCGGCAGTTTCTGTTTTACTTATGCTTGGAACGATATTGATCATGTTTATTGTGGAAAAAACATTAGGAATTGCATCATTGGCAAAATAGGAGGGTGTTACGTGGATTTTTTATCTTTAAATAATATTGATGTTACGTATGATAAAAAGAAAACGATTTTAAAAGGTCTTAATTTAGAAATCGGGGAAGGCGAACTGGTTTCTTTATTAGGACCCAGCGGCTGCGGTAAAACCACCACCCTCAGAGTGATTGCAGGCTTCATAGAACCTGCCGGCGGAGAATTTATTTTAGAGGGGAAGGATTATACTAAAATCCCGGTTCATAAAAGAAAATTCGGTATTGTTTTTCAAAGCTATGCGTTATTTCCCCATTTGAGTGTTTATGATAATGTTGCCTTTGGACTGAAACTTCAAAAGCTTAAAAAAGAAGAAATAAAAAGAAAAGTAGAAGAAATCCTGGAAATTTGTGATTTAAGCGAATTTGCAGACCGCTTTCCAAAGCAGATGTCAGGTGGGCAAAGGCAGCGTGTGGCCCTTGCCAGGGCTTTGGTAATACAGCCCAAATTATTGTTACTGGATGAACCTCTTAGTAATTTAGATGCAAAACTCCGGGTCAATATGAGGGTAGAAATCAAACGCCTGCAAAAAAAATTAGGCATCACCATGGTTTTTGTAACCCACGACCAGGAAGAGTGTTTTTCAATTTCGGACAGGGTTGCGGTTATGAACAATGGGGTAATAGAACAATATGACACGCCGGAAAACATCTATTCGAAACCCAGAACAGAGTTTGTGGCAAGGTTTATTGGATTTAATAATTTTATTGCTTTAAAAAAGCAGTCTGCCTGCATTTATACCACAGAGCAGGGAGAAACAATAAAGGTAGAACAGGAAACCATGCTGGAGACAGGTCTTGGTACAATCCGGCCGGAGGATATTCTCCTGGTGGATGAAACAATAACTGAAAATGTAATAACCGCGACAATCGGAGTTCGGACCTTCCTGGGCAAGTCCTATCAATACGAAGTGGATACCTCTTTGGGTAAGTTACTGGTAAATGCTGCTATTAGCAGAGTATATGAAACAGGAGATCAGGTCAGGCTGCAATTTCCAAAAAATAAAATTATTTTAGTTGAGAAATCTATGTAGTGCCGCAATGGTAATAGATAGAAACAAAAGAAAGAGAGGAAGATGTTATGAAAAAAATGGTGGTTTTATTGTTATGTTTTGTGTTTGTTTTAAGCGGCTGCAGTACTGCTGCAACGAAAGAAAACGGGGGTACCGTTACCGAAGCGCCGGATAAGGGTACCGTTACTTCCGATTCCGATGAAAAACGTCAGCTTATTATTTCCACCTGGGGTCTAAGCGAAGACATATTACATGAGGATGTGTATGGACCTTTTGAAGAAGCTTTTAATTGTGAGGTGGTCTTGGAAATCGGTTCAACCTCAGAACGTTATACGAAATTGGTAAACGATCCTAATTCTACTGTTGATATCATTGAATTAGCCCAATCAGCAGCGGCTAACGGCTATGCAGCCGGTTTGTTTGAAAAAATAGACTATACCAGAATTCCGAATGCAGAGGCTTTGATTCCTGCCGCAAAAAAATTAACTGAGTCAGGATACGGTCCTGCATATACGATTAACAGCATTGGAATCATTTATGATCCGGAGGCAGTTGGCTTTGAAATCACAGAATTTGCAGATCTTTGGAAAAGTGAGCTGGAAGGTAAAATTTCTATTCCGGATATTACGACTACTTTTGGACCTGCTATGTTATCCGTTGCCAGTGATTATAAAGGAATGGAGTTGGCTTCCGATAATGGTGCGGCCGCATTCGAAGCCTTAAATGAATTAAAACCTAATGTTGTAAAAACTTACACCAAGTCTTCTGATTTAGCGAATATGTTTGCTTCCGGTGAGATTGCGGCTGCAGTCGTGGGTGACTTTGGTGTTCCTATTATTAAAGAGGCGGCTTCCCAGGTTAAATATGTAACGCCGGAAGGAACCTATGCGAACTTTAATACCATTGATATTAACGTGAATTCTAAAAATAAAGACCTGGCTTATGAATATATAAATTGGAGGCTAAGCGGTGAATTACAGACTACAACCGCAGTGACCTTAAATGAAGCTCCTACCAACAGTACCGTTGAATTGACCGAGGAGCAGGCAGCGAACAAAACCTATGGTGATGTAGCGGCTGCTGCAAAAGCGCTGGATTATGCCGTTATCAATCCTCTTCTGGAGGAATGGATCAACCAATGGAATTTAATCGTCAATAATTAAGGAAGTGGCATGATGCAGCATATTGATTTGATAATTAAAAACGCATTTGTTTATAATACCTTTTTACAAAAATTTGAAAAGAATGATGTTGCAGCCGCAGGAGACAAAATTTTCTATATCGGTGACCTCAGCCGGCAATTGACGGCGGATACGATACTGGATTATGATGGGAAATACATAATACCGGGTTTAGTGGATATCCATATGCATATTGAAAGTTCCATGACGGTACCGAAGGAATTTTCAAAAATAGTATTATCACATGGGGTCACAACAGTAGTTGCTGACCCCCATGAAATAGCAAATGTTTTTGGAATAGAAGGAATAAAGCATTATTTAACCGGTAAAACCTTGCTGGATATTTTCTATGGAATACCGTCCAGTGTACCAACGTTAAATACCGGTCTGGAAACTTCAGGCGGGACGGTAACTGCAAAGGACATGGCAGAGCTTCTTAAAGATCCTAAAATATTATGTTTAGGAGAAGTGATGAACTTTAAAGAGCTGACCGCAGAGGATAAAACGGAAATCAGAGAAATTATAAAAGAGTGCCGCAGGGTGCGTCCTTATATGCCGATCGAGGGACATTGCCCTAAAATCAGGGGCCTTGAATTGGCCCGGTTTTTATTTGCGGGAGTGGATGCGGATCATACCCATCAGACACCGGAATCTATTTATGAAAAAATAACAAACGGTATGTTTATGGAACTGCAAAAAAAATCCTTAACTGCAGAAAATATTGCAATGGTGGTAAAACATCATTTTTATGAATATATTGCACTGGTTACGGATGATGTTATGGCGGATCATCTGCTTAAAGGCCACCTAAATCAGAATATTAAACGGGCCATCCAGTTAGGAATGCCTCCGGAAAAGGCAATTTATTGCAGCACTTATACACCCAGCAGAAGAATGCATTTAACAGACAGGGGTTTAATTGCTCCCGGTAAAAAAGCCGACTTTATAGTACTGGAGGACGTAAATACCTTCCGTATTCATGCTGTTTATAAAAATGGAAAACAATACACTCTGGATACTTCGGAGGAAATAAAATTCCCAAGGGAGTTTTATCATTCAGTAAAGTGCCGGGAAGCAGAAGCAGCGGATTTTGCTTTACATACGGACAGTAAAGAAAAAGAAGTCCTATGTAATGTTATACAAATAGAGGAACATTCCACCTTTACAAAGCTGGTGCAGCGAAAGTTTCCTGTGAAAGATGGGTTAATACAGTGGGAAAATCAAAGCATAGCGTTGTTGGTGTGCTTTGAGAGATACGGAAAAAACGGGAATATATCCTGTGCTCTGGTTGAGGGTGCTCTGACAAAGACCGGTGCCATTGCTACAACCTGGGCACATGATTCCCATAATCTGATCGTGCTTGGCAATAAGGTAAAAGATATGGTTTTAGCTCAAAGAAAAATAGTAGAGCTGCAAGGCGGATATGCAGTATATGGAGAATCCGGACTATTGGCGTCGGTACAGCTAAAAATAGGCGGTATTATCAGCGATGCAAAGATAGAACAATTGGCAGAAGAAGTAGGAGCGGTGCGACTGGCTATGAAACAGTTGGGATATCGGCATGACAATGAGATCATGTCATTTTCAACCTTGACCCTGCCGGTCTCCCCTGATGTAAAATTGACAGACTACGGTCTGCTGGATGTGAAGACACAAGGTTTTATCCCGCTGGAAGTTAAGGAGAATAGGACGGAATGAAAAAATCGATTGTTAATACCAGGATTATTACCATGGATGGAAAACTGACGGAATATAAAAAGGGATTTTTAACAATTGAGGGTGATCGGATTGCTGCTTTGGGAGAGATGGAGTCCTTTAAAGAAGAAGGAGAAATCATAGACGGTAAAAACGGAATATTAATGCCCGGAATGATAAATACACATACCCATTTGGGGATGCTCCCGTTTCGCAGTCTCGGAGATGATATAAAAGACCGCTTAAGGCGTTTTTTGTTTCCGCTGGAAAATCAATATATGAATAAAGAATTAGCATATTGGGGTGCTAAATATGCTATTTGCGAAATGCTTCTAGGCGGAGTGACTACTGTTTTGGATATGTATTATTTTGAAGACGAAGTTGCAAAAGCGGTTGACGACATGCATATACGGGCAGTATTGGGTGAGACGGTGGCCGATCTTAAGACCTGTGATTCGAGAGAACCCGGAAGCGGCTTTGCCTATGCGGAAGAGTTTATTCATAAATGGAGGCACCATCAATTAATCACACCCTGTATTGCACCTCATGCAACCAATACCAACGGGGAAGAGAGCTTAAGAAGGGCTAAAAAAATAAGTGAAGCTTATCAGGTACCTATTACAATGCATGTGGCTGAGATGGATTATGAAATGGAATATTTTAAGGATACCTATTCTATGACGCCCATTGAATTTCTGGATTCCATAGGATGCCTGGATGAATCCTTAATTGCTGCCCATTGTATTCATCTGTCCAAAGAGGATATTGAATTGCTGAGAAAACGAAATGTCGGCGTAGCCCATTGCATCGGTTCCAATACTAAGGCGGCGAAAGGTGTTGCAGATATAAAGGCCTTGTTGAATTCGGGAATCAGGGTAGGTCTGGGGACGGACGGTGCGACAAGCGGAAATACATTGGATATCATAACTCAATTTAAGCTGTTTGCTAATTTTCATAAATTAAAAAATAAAGACCGTTCCATTTTCCCTGCGCAGGAAATTGTAGCCCTGGGAACCATCCGGGGTGCCGAAGTTCTGAATTTGAACAAAGTGACCGGGTCTCTGGAAGTCGGGAAACAGGCTGATTTGGTATTGCTGGAGACGGATTCAGCCAATATGTTTCCGGTCTTTAATCCTTATTCCGTGATCGTATACAGTGCAAATGCCGGCAATGTCGATACGGTCTTTGTCGCGGGAAAATGTCTGGTGAGACATAAAAAACTGGCGGAGGCTGAACTTCAAACCGTCAGGGATAGCCTGCTGGGAGCAATGGAGGAAATGTTAGGGTCGGATATATGTAAAAGCGGTCAGCTTACTTCGTAAGAAGATTGCAAAGCAGGTGGGAATGTAATAATTTTATAAAGAGCTAAACCGCTGGAAACCTAGTGCTTCCAGCGGTTTTCTTATATTTAGATGGTATTTTGAACTTATCGAAATAATTCAAGTATAAATTGTATGGAGAATTTAATATGTAAATGATTGATTGGACGACAAAAGCTTGAAATTGTGAGATATTATTAAAACGAGGGGGCATTGAGACAGCAGATAAAGTTCAGAAGAAAGGGAAAAAATACTATGTTCAAAATTAAGAAATCATTAAATACGAAAGTAATTTTGTCACTGGTTATTGCCATACTTGTGCTTCTATCATACATGGAATTGGCGAATTTTTATTCCATGAACATATATAAAAAAAGACTTGTACTAATATGACTGGTGATACCATTACCGGACCAAGAATTTATGGCAAAACGAATAAACCGGACCGCTGATGAAGAATGGATGTCGTCATCAATCAAAGAAAAATCAGTTGATAAACTTAAATCAGGCATGTTATTACAAATTGATATTATTCCTTCAGTGCCAGCATATGCGGGAGTTAGCTGCGAAGTGGGAGGTGGCTGCTTTTTCATTTTTCATGATTATGCAAAGAATAATTTTTTATCCTATTACCCCTTTGAGATTTATAAGATAACCGGCTTGCTTCTTTGAGCAAGCCGGTTATCTCTCTCCCAGGGGAGATTTTGAGTATTGGCAGGTACACCCTAAGGATTTATATCAATACCGAATGGGGTGGTATCTACCGTTAAGGCGCAAGAGAATTACCAAATCCCAATATAGCGATAAAACTTAGTAAAGCATTAAAGTCCAGCCGGCCCAGTCGGTCCGGTATCACCGGTCGGTCCAGTTGACCCGGTAATATAAGGAAAACAAACTGCCTTTTTATTAGCGGCCTGTTAAACCGCTTGTTCTTGGGTGTTGATTTCAATGTATTCCATTACTCGGCGTAGTTGGTCCGCAACCTTAAACTTTACGCTGATGTTGCCGTTTTCATGTACCTTGATATGGTCTACAAGCTCAATCAAAACCTCTCTTGTCAGCTTGTCGATAGTTTCAAACTTCTTAAAGACTACTAAGCAAGGGCTTTCAGCGGTAATGCCGTTTTGCAGTTCCTCACGCTCTGCGTGGAGGTTTTTCAAAACTTCACCTAAAGCGGCTATTTGCTGTTCGTAATCTTCGCTCATGTGACGGTAATCGCTGTGAGTGATTTCTCCGTCTTTCCAATCCTGATAAATGGATTGCTTGTAACGCATGATTTTGGAGCGTTCTTTTTCTTTGGCTTCTATCAGAGCTTCAATCCGTATAGACTGGCTTTTTTGAAGCGGTGCGGTGCTGATGTATTCTAAAGTGTTGGCATAGTGTACCGTAAGATATACCTGTTGTTGAATGGCATACAATACCGCCGCTTCCAGCCGGTTATGCTTAATGGAATGTTTGGTACAAGCCGTTTTTGACTGGTCTTTGTAGGTACGGCAGAAATAGTACACAGTGCCTTTTACCTGACTGCGGCTCATAGCCTTGCCACAATCAGCACAACGGAGAAAGCCGCTGAACAGATAGAGCTTCTTTTTCTGTGGAGCGGTGCGGGTGTCACGCTTTAGCAACTCCTGCACTTTTTCAAAGATAGGCCGTTCTATGATTGGCTCATGGGTATTCTCCACAATGTACCATTCATTTTCGGGAACCTGTTCCTGCGTATGT
>JAEWAK010000028.1 GCA_023391695.1 Bacillota bacterium | reverse complement strand
TCCTTAACTAAAATAGCACTATTCAATGTTTTCAAAGTGCAAATAAATTTTTAAACTGCAAGATTTTGCAATATTACCAATTTAAATCAAAAAGTAAGAACTTTTTCAGTGGCCTCCGCTAAGAAGCGGGGGGACTTACTTGTAAGGTTAAAAAATATACGCTCTTATACTGAGGATGTAAATATTTCACACCCAATTTCATAGAAAACAATCGTTTGGGTGCGATGCAAAACAGGCTGGAATTCGCCCAGAAAAATGCTGATAATATGTCAGAACAGACTCAGGCATCCGAAAGCCGTATCCGGGACGTGGATATGGCAAAAGAATATATGGAATATGTCAAGTCAAACCTGCTGGCCCGGACGTCCCAGGCAATGCTGGCCCAAGCGAATCAACATCCGCAGGCAGTACTTGAACTTCTAAAATAAGAGAATCGCTAAAAATATATATATATAATATATATTGAAACAGATATTAATATAAATAGCAGATTAATCTTTTTTAAATAAAGATAATAGCGCAATCAGTCCTGATCCGATAAATATGCAGATGTCTGAAATATTAAAGATAATCTTCTTCAGAAATTTAAAGCTGAAATAATCAACCACATATCCCCTTGTAAGCCGGTCATATACATTACTGAGGGCTCCTCCCAATACAAGTGACAAGGCAAATTTTAATACGTGGTTCCCTTTTTTCGGCAGAAGCAAAGCGAACAGCAACAGTAGAATACCGAGTAAAGTCACGGTAATCATCTTTACAAGCTCTACCTTGTCTTCCATAAAGTTAAGCATGGCCCCTTTATTATGATAACGTTCCAGAATGATATTACCGTTAAAGATTTTTTCTTTTTTATGCATTTCTTTATTTTCTTCAATATATTTCTTGATCTTGAACTCGGTTATAAAAATAGACGTTACTATAAGAATATAAATCATCTTATTCCTCCTTTTATTCGGCTGTTTTGTTATTGTTACCATATACTTGTCAGTATATATTGTTCTAAAATTATAAATCGATATGATCCTGAGCTGGAGTTAATCTTTTATTCCAAAAACAGTTTTGTTAATTGCATTATGCACCTGTCACAATTTCAAACATGTCCTATTTTATGTCAGAAGATCTTTCCTTGCAGCTTTTATTACCAGGTTCTGATGATAATGGCAGGCTTTTCTCTTTTTATGGAACGGAATGGTTATGTTACGAAATACTGCCAAATATGTTTAAAACGATGTGTCAGTTATGAGTATAGTATCAGTTATAGTATTTATCTATTTTAATTTAATTATTTTTATAAATATGATTTAGTTCTATATAATGAAGTTTTTATAATTGTTTTTATTACTGTTTTTGTAAATTTTATATATATATTATTTCTTTATTTTTTATTATAACCTTATTAATCCATTTTTTATATGATTTATAAATATTGTTCTAATTTCTAATAAAAACATGATAATTATTAATGGTCATAGGTAATATTTAATAAAGCTATTATTTATAACACGCAGGTATGATATGCCACGAAAGGCTTTTGTATAACAGGAATAATAAATTTTATAAACAGAAAAAGTTATCCGCGTGCCGGGAGACCGGCTCAGTAAAATCAGAATACTTTGAAAATAGAATTCCATTCTTTGTAATAATTATAATGAAAGTTTTAATATAAGGCAATAATATAAATGTTAAATTTTATTAAATTAAAAGCCGTAATAAAACGAAATATCTTAAATTGTCCCAAATAAACGAAAAGGTAATTGCAGATTATACGCAATTACCTGATTTTATGTACTATAAATTTTATTTTTTAAATATATCGATTTACCTGTTTCAATAGCTATACCGATGCCTATTGCTACTATTTCCATTCATCTGCAAGTTTCTGATATTCTTCTGCCTGATCCTCTACTCCCAATTTCGCATAACATACGGAAAGCCGCCTCAAGGGATAGTCTCCGGCATAATGAATGTTTAATTCACATTCAGTTTCATAAGCTGCATTATAATACCATATCGTTGCTTCTTTATAATCTTCCTTTTTAAAATAATATTCTCCGATTTCAAAGCAAATTTCAGCACTGGGCTTACCTCCTGCAATGTTTTTCAGGGAATATTTAAAAAATTGTGCATCGTCATATCTTAGCCGCCCGCATCTCGTCAAAACGCACTGAATGACCTTTAACTGTTCATAAGAAACATTTTCTTCCGCCTGCTGCTCAAAATATTCTTCGGCTATCAAAAAATCATCATCGGTCCCGGCTATAAATAATTCCCTGGCATACATATTCCGGAGCTTTTCAGATAGCCTTTCACCACGCTTGATTATCTTCTGAAATGTATTAAAATCCCTTCCGGCGTGATTATTTTCAGGCATATGTATAATATCGATATCACTGTCATAAATGACCGGCTGTAGCGAAACAGACTCATGGATCGGATCAGTCCATGAAAACGTACGGACCCGTTTATACAACTTCGGCCTGTATTCAGCATCAAAATTATATGTTGTATTAAAACTAAGCTGGTTGGTATATTTCATCTGGACTATTTCTATCTCAGGCAGCAAAGTATATTTTAAATCCATGAATTTTTTACGGTTCTTTTCATCGATTACCTCATCCGCATCCGCAACATATATATAGTCCATGGCAGCTTTTGAAAAAGAAAAATTTCTGGCCGCCGCAAAGTCATCAATCCATTTAAAATCGAAAATTTTATCCGTAAATTCTTGTGCTATTTCCTTTGTTTTATCGACCGATCCTGTATCAACTATAATGATTTCATCCACTAAATCCACCAGGCTTTTTAAGCATCTGGAAAGGACTTTTTCTTCATTTTTAACGATTAGACAGGCGCTGACAGTGATCATTCTACGGTTCTCCTTGAGGTAATTTTTACATAATTTAATAGTATATCACATTTTGACACTGGAAACCATTGTTATTTTAATCAATAAATTTCCAGTTTTTTAGTCAAAACAACGGGCAGAAAGTGGAAAAATTTCTAAAAATTTGTCGTTATTTGTATACAGATTTTACATAATTTTGGTTTGAAAATTGTCGTTTTACCAATATTGTATAATGGTTTATGTCGTGCTATACTTAATGCATAGGAAATTTCCAACAATTCAATTTTTTCTAAATGGGTTGAGAGGTAGTATAATTTATGTTAAGTAATATTATCTAATCAATTCTCTATTATTTCTACCGGGGAGTTTTTAGGGGGGGATCCTCTAAAGACTCCTATCTTTATTTTATATAATAGCTTTCTACTATTTTATGTACATTACTTTCTGTTATTCTCTCATTCAGTGCATTTAAAACCTGATAATAAAAACCTTTTGTATTTAGTAATTTCCTTACAATAGGTACTGTAAAATAATCAGGATACATTATATTTATTCTGCTATTTATAAAAGATAACCTATCTGGTTCTATATATCCATAAACTTTTATCAAATTTTTAATCAAAGCTAAATAATTAAGGAAGAATTCATTATCGTAATGATCTTTAAATCTTTCATATAGATTTCTTTCATTTAATTCCCTTAATTTAATTTCTTCTACATAAATCCAATCTAGTTTTTGGTCTATATTTGCTACATTATTTGATAAAGAATTTGCTCTTATAACATGATGATATAATATCTCATCAATAAAATAAACATGCGAAACATAAAGCTTCACCAATTCACTGAAATAAATATCTTCGTATATATATCCTTCCATGAAATTTATACTATTCTTTTTTATAATATCTTTTTTATAGATCTTATTCCAGACAGCCGAATTTATATCGCAGCATAGAAATGTTTTCCTATCCATATCATTATATATTTTTATCGAACTATCCTGCCTGTTATAATTAACCACTTGCAATTCATTCAAATTGGAATCTTTGATCCGATCAGAGCGGCATACTACTAAATCACAGTTTTCTTCATATGCTTTTGCACACATTTTTTCGAACATAGACAACTCTATTAAGTCATCAATATCAACAAAAGCAATATAATCTGAAGATGCATAATCAATGCCTAAATTTCTCACTTTTCCCGGACCATAGTTATTATCCAAATTGATAATAATTATGGATTCTGAATATTTTTCTTCCCATTTACTTAGCACTTGAAATGTATTATCCATTGAACCATCGTTTATTGCAATTATTTCCATATTATCAATTACCAATGTTTGATTAACTATAGTATTCATACATTTGTCAATATAGAGTTCTGCATTATAGCAGGGAACGATTATGCTTAACTTCTTCATGGATTTAATTTTCCCTTCTATTTTCAATAAAGTTTTTTAATTTTTATTTTATTCCTGATTTTTTATTTTTCCAATCTTTAAAACAAATAAAAACGATTTTTCAATAAAAAATGCTCTTCTATAACTTTATTTAATACTTTATTATATAATATCGGATAACTTTGATATTTTTATTCCTTTAATCCTGGCTCCTCCTTCCGTGGCATCTATAAACTCTATATCCTTAATCCCCTTAATTCGATTTTCAATCCATTGACGGTACATATCAAGACTCCGGCTGGTATATATTAAATTCCCGTGTATATCTTCTATCTGTCTTAAATCATCCGTACCGGTCAATTCCCTTCTCGAGGTCCCTACAGCATGTACATAACTATTGGTATATGCCAAATCCAATCCTAAGAAGATTATTCTCCGGCAATTAAATTGAATTCCTACATCCAATGCCGTTGTACTAACTGAACCTCCAGTTCGGAAAAGATGATATCCTTTACTTTCTGCAAAGTCTTCCGCCTTATTATAATCCTCCTGGCAAATTAAATACTTTTTACCTTTATAATTTTTAGCAAATCCATAATAAGCTGTAGATAAAAGCAGCATTGGTATATTTAATTTCTCTAAACCTGCAATTTGGCCATAAACCCTGGGATTTGCATCGGTAACAATAACATAATCCGGATGTATACCGGCATTAATTAATTTACGGTATACCGTGCCGGTTGCTATTATAATACTGTTTTCCCCTACGTTCTTAAGCTGCAGGAAATTGGTATCAAGTGAAGGGCCTGCTGCTATAATATATAAATCTTTTCCTTGAAACTCATAATGCAATTCGTCTACCAAGCCGTCATAATGCTTGATATTTTCATTAAAATTTCCATTTAAAAGATGTAATTGATTCCTAACGGAATTATACTGAACAAAATAATTTTCAAGTTTTTCTTTCAATTGAGAATTTTTAATATTTCGAAGTGATGGGTGATGAATTATAAAATCCGTGCTTTCATTTCTACTTAATAATTTGTTAGACAGTTTTGTAAAATCCGGATCATAGTGAAGTTTTACATTCGGACGGGCAATCAAATCTTTAAAAACAGTGGAAAATGCGCAAGCCAAATGGATTATATTAATATCTCTTTCAAAAATTTCAATGGTTACATAATTATTTATATTAATAAGCTCTGTAAGATGGTAACCTAATCCCAAACCATAAATAATATAATCTGTTATTTCTTCCCGATACCAGGAATTAGCCAAAGTGAAGGCCTCATTTTGAACCCTGTTGTTACTATGAAAATAAAACTTTTTCCCATTATCTATAGCTGCAAGGGTCATTAGCCCCCCTGATGTAAATTCAATACTGTAGTAACCCTGGTCCAATAAATAATCAGGGGCGGGTAAGGTTTGGATATGTCTTGCAATATCCGGGCAAGATTGTTTCAAAATATCTATAGTATTATTATAATTTTCCTTAGCAAATGTATAACCTTCTTTATTTATGATTACTTCCTGCAGTTTTATAATAAGGGGCAGGAAGGAAATTTCATATAAATCTGCTAGCAGGATATAGTCTCTATTTTCCTGAGCTTCCATAAGGTTCTTCACCATATCCAAAACGGAATCAGAATCTATTAGCTGATTATTTTCGTTAAAATATGCTTCACTCTTAAGTAATAATTCTATATAGGAACTTAATTGATTAATTATTTCAACACCAATACGAAGGGCATTATCAAAATTCTGTACTCGAAAATAATAAATTAACCTATCCATGTCTCTTAGAAGCCTTATGTTCTTTTGAAAGATTATCTCTATGTTATTATGCATTTGAAACCTCCTAAGATATTATGGTATATTAAAAGTTTGATATATTTATTACATTAATACATAATTTACGGATAAAATATAAGGTAAATAAGTATAAATCCTATATAGACTAGGTAACTGCTATATACCTCTCATTTTTTTATAGTCACATTTATTATATACCGTATTTTAATCTTGATATTTAACAATCGCTGTATTTTTACCTTATGGTTAGTCATAATGCTTTTATGAAGTAAGATTCATCTCTGCTTTCTTAACATTAGGGTCATATTGATATAAATACAGAAATAATTAGATTGTAAATATCAGTAAACTGTATGTACATTTTATAAAAGAGTAACATAAATTGTTAAGAAAAATAGAGGTAACTGGGTTATTATTCTTATTTTAATGCATATGTTGAATATAACATTATGAGAAAAACTCACCTAAACTATCAGATGGCTTCCAAAGGCTACCCACTAGGGAAAACAGAAGAAGAATCAAAAATTAGTACCATTAGCAAAGGAGGGGTTAATCGGGGGTATTTTCTCTTTTTAAGGTAAATTTTCAAACTTTATTTTGATCCTAATTACTATTTGAAACTCTATTTCTCAGTAAATTATATTAATTATATATCTGATTAAATACTGTATTTTATCACTTTTTAATCTTAATATAAAAAATAGCCTGATCACCTTCATGCTTAAAATTGGATTCCTTTGCCATCTTTTCATATTCTGTTTTCATTTTTAAAGAAATTCCATCATTTTGAATTAATTCTCTATGAGATTTTGAAGTTTTTTTATAAGCAGAGCTTAAACTTAAGATTTTTCCATGAGAATCATATAAAATTTTTTCAATACATAATCCTACATTATTACATAAATACTTCATAGATTTTTCAGTATACAGATAAATATGCCTTGGCGCATCAATTTGACAAAAATCTACACCAAACATTTTCCATGCTATACCTCCTTTAAGAGGAATAGATATAACACAAGTTCCCTTATTACTTAATAAGTTTTTCACTTGAAATAGAACATCTAATGGATTTTCCATATGTTCGAAAGAGTGATTGAGAGTAATTAAATCATACTTTTTATTATTTATTGTAAAAATATCTCCTTTTACAAATCTCCATTTTTTATCACTACTATTACTATTAGGATAATATAAATCAACTCCTGTTAAATTTTTATATCCCATTTCATACATTAAATCTAACCAGTGACCACTAGCACACCCAACATCAAGAATAGAATATTTTGATTTTATATTTGTACCATATAATCGTTTTAATAATATGTCTAAATACTTAAATGTTAGCACTTTCTGAAAATACATTTCATTTGCATTTCGAATAATGAATTCAAAAATAATTTTCCTTTTTAATTTAATAATTAACTTTTCACTATTCTTTATCGATTTTTTAAAGGGATTATAATTGTCAGGGTACCATTGCTCGATATTTTCAACTTTTTGATCAAGCATTAAAGTACCACATTTAGAACATTCTAAATACTTGAAAACAGCACCGTTATTAATAATTCTCTCTTTAACCATATGATTAATATTATTATTTTTATTACCACAAATTCTACATACCATAATAGCAGCTTCCTTTACTTTATATTTTTAGCAATAAAATTTAATTCTTTTTTGATTAATTTTTTTTCTCTATCAGTCAAATAAGGATATTGATTATCCAAATTATCATTGCCTAACAATTCTGGAGTTAAATTAGTAAAAAAACTTAATTTACAATTAATAATATATGGTTTATTATCATTTAATAAAATTTCAAAGTTGTTATTAATATCATTTAACTTTTCTATTTCATAATAATTTATTTTATATGCTTTAGATAAATAGATAAAATCAGGTTGTGAAAAATCATTAACAGATCCAACATATCTTTTATCGTAATATTTTTCATGTATTTGTCTTATTAATCCTAATGAATAATTATTTAATATAAAAATTTTAATTGGTAATTGTTTATCACCTATTAAACATAGTTCTTGTATATTCATCTGTAAACCACCATCACCCATAAAACAAATATGCTTATCAAAATTATTTGTATAATAAGCCGCAATACAAGCTGGCAAAGAATAACCCATAGTACCTAATCCACCAGAATTGATAATTCTAAAACTATTACTATTTATTCTTAATGATTGTGCTATCCACATTTGATTTTGTCCTACATCTGAACTAATTACAACTTTTCCATCTATTTTATTACTTATTCCTGAGATTAGTCTATTTGGTTCAAATTCCAAATTATTTATATTATTAAAACGTCTTTCCCAAATTTTAACAGTTTCTATCCATTTATACCATGATTTTAAATTTTCATTTTGTAACTTACTTAAAAATAACTTTAAAAAATCTTTAATATGACATATAATGTTTATATCCTCTTTAATTGAGTGATTGATTTCAAATTCGTCAATTTCGATATGAACTTTATATGCAAAAGGAGCAAAATATTCTTTATGTTTACCAATTTGTCTCATATCAAGCCTAGATCCAATTATTAATATAAAATCCGCATTTTGTAATGCTAGATTAGAATATCTGTTTCCATATGAACCAATAAATCCACAAAAATATTCATCAAAATGATTTAGTACATCTAAACCTTGTAAAGATGTAACCACAGGAACTTTTATTTTTTTTACAACTTCTCTAAATTCATTTACGGAATTACTTGAATTAATACCTCCTCCAGCTAATATTAATGGTTTTTTTGATTTTTTCAAATTCTCTATTAATAAGTCTAATTCTTTGTCAATATTTATATTCATAATAGAATGTTTTTTGTTAAAGCTTTCTAAATCTTCTACAACTAAATCCATGCCCTGTATATCAACTGGTATATCTATTAAAACTGGACCTGGTCGTCCTTCTTGTGCAATAAATATAGCTTTTTCTAATTCATATTTAATAGATTTTATATTTTTAATGGTAATACAATATTTGGTGATATTTTTAACCATTGATATGATATCTACTTCTTGAAAGCTTTCTTGCCTTAAATTATGATTTTTTTTCATCATATTTGAATGTACTTGTCCGGTAATAAAAAGTGCTGGTATAGAATCACAATATGCATTTGCTATACCAGTAATAAGATTAGTGGCTCCTGGGCCATTTGATGCAATTGCAACACCTAATCTTTCATCTGAAAGTCTAGCATAAGCATCAGCACATAATGAAGATGCTTGCTCATTATAATTTTGTATATATTTTAGTAATGGCCTTTTAGCAATTGAATCTATTAAATGTGTTATCGATCCTCCTTGATAACCAAAGATACAACGAACTCCGGATTCTTCCAGAAATAACGCAATAAAATCTGAACACTTCATACCAATAACTCCTTAAATGTAATTTAATCATAAAGACTATTTGTTAAAAAATTAATATTATTATTTTTCCTTAAGGTATTTAAATATTTTTTATAAAGTTCTATTTGTTTTATACTTGCATCTGTTCCATCAAAACCAGCAATTATAAAATCTTTATTTTTACAAATTTTATTTAATAAATTTAATACAATTATAGTAGAATTATCAGTAATTACATTTCCTTCGCTGCTTAGTTCTTTTAAATTAATATAGATTTCATCATCATTCTTAGATATAGATGACAAACACACTATTATTTCCCCTGTATTTTCCATTTTAAAAGAATTATAACTTTTAATATTACTGAAGAAATATAACTTGGATACCTTTGTACTAACAAAATCATTTGTATGATTATAATTTAAAAATATAATACTTATATCGTTTGAATTTATATAATTTTCTATTTCATTTTTATTTTCATTAATACTTGGTCCCTTTGCAATTATTAGAATTTTCTTTGTAACAATTAACTCTTTTAATTTTATTAAATTTTTATTTGTATCTGAATTTTCATTTTGTAGTATACGATAATAATAATCAATTTTATGTTTTCCAACACCATATCCAGGGGGCAACATACCCAACAAGAATCTTTTATCTTCCAAAGATATTTTATCATATGCATTAATAATATAACTAACATTTATCTGTGAAGCCCACTTTATTGCTGAATCATAAGTTAATAAATTACTATCCCAGGAATATTTTTTTTTAATTTTTATTATATATTTATCAATTAATTTTATTATTGCAGATAAATTATAGTTACTTGCAAATTGTTCATTAAGATATTTTACTATTAATTCAGTCGCTAGATTACCTGCACCCATTCCTATACCGCCTAAAGTTGAGTCTATTATAATATTTCTATCTTGACTTAATTCTAATAAAGTTATAGCTAGAGCTAACGCAAGTTGAACGTTATTATGCGCATGAAAATCAATGTATATATCTTTATTAAGGTATTTATCAACTAATATAAAAATAGCTCTTAATGTACTCATATACATTGATCCATATGTATCAACAATAGCAAAAGCATCGGCCTTTACTTTATTTACTATTTCAACAAATTCAACTAATTCTTCATCAGTATAAGATAATGTATTAATACCCTGTACAAATAATTTATAACCTTTTCTTTTAATCTCTTTCATTGTTTCAATGGCATCATACATATCTTCTTTTAAGATACCTAGTCGAATTCCACTTATTTGAACATTAGCTCTTTCAGGAATAATATGATTTTCTTTTTTAAATAACTCATATTCAATATAAATTACATACTCAGAACCTAATTGTAAAAATGGAGTAATTTCTTCCATACTATTAAAAAGAGTAGTATTTTCTCTGCATATACTTTCCGTAACATACCATAAAAATCCCACCTCAATAATATCGATTCTAGATTTAACCATATGATCAATCATATCTCTAATTGTCTCATCACCCCAAGCATTACTAAAACATCTTCCCCCATCTCTCAAAGTACAATCTAATATTTGAATTCTTCTATTCATTATATTTTCCTTTCTAGATATTAATCAAATACAGTTCTTCACATGTTTCTTCGCCTATAAAAAAATTAGAATTTCTTAATCCGTTAATAATACCTATGAATTTAACATTTAATAATCTTGCTGCTTCTAAATCTACTTCTGTATCTCCAATAAATATTGCATTCGTACGAGGTTCATTTTTTAATAGACTATATTTAGATTGATTTTTTATATAATTACATATAACTATTTTATCAAATAAATGAGATAGTCTTAAATTATCTAATTGCTTAAATAAATTTTTTTCATTAGATCGCATAGTAACTAGATAGATATTATCTGCTTTAGTTTTAAATCTAAGAATGCTATTTATGATTTCTGGTTTTAGTTTATCGTACTTTAGATAACTATCCTCTTCTATATTTTGAATCCATAATTCCTTAAAATTTTCGGATGAAGCATTAATATTGGAATAACTTAAAATAACTTTTAAATCTTTCCTTTCTCTTTTCATTTCCCAATATGTTTCTATATCTAATGGAACACCACCAAATTTTTTTATTATATCCCTATAGCAATTATAGTGGCGATATTTTCCATCTAAAATAGGACCATCTAAATCAATAAATATACTGTCATATATTTTCATAATATACCTTTAAATTTCAATTATATTTTTTTGAATTTCATCCACAGTTGTTAATAAGGGTTCTCTATCCATACCTCTTATCCATAAGAGACCATCTGGAAGTGGATTTATTTTCTTTGCTAAGGAAGGAAAATCGTTGTACAGAATAATATTTTTATATATCTCAGGTATGTTTAAACCAGCACTGGTAAAGAAATATACTGTTGTAAAAAATCTGGAAATATTAATCTCAGTAGGATTTGGCATACCCTTCCAGTCATACGTCATATCAACACCATATATTCCATGTGGTTTATTATCAATTGACTTAATACTGTCGAAAGCAACTCGCGTTACAATTTCATCTGAACAAGTTTCACCTACACCTGTTATTCCCGTTATTCCTGATAAAGTACGGTTTCCAAAATTCCAGGAACAACGTTTTCTAGACTGTGCAACCACTAATTCACCTTCAAACCACAGAGATAACCATGTTACAGAATTTTCAGTAAGTAATTCTGCAGCTGTAAAACTTCCCCAACCTTTATAATAATCAATCCATTTACACGCAAATTCATAATCATCAGTTGGTAATGCTCCTTTACCAGCCGCTCCAATTGTCGAGCGTATCCATATTTTCCCATCAGGGTTAGACAATTGCTCAAACGCTTTCTTTAAATCATTTTTATCATTTATAGTTATAGTTTTTGGCAAATGTAACCCTGAACTTTCCCATATTTTGTAAGATTTACTTTTATCGACACAGTTTTCAACTACATCTTTTGAAGGCATATACAATTTTGTCCCTAATCTTAAAATTTCATCTCGCATCCTTGATATTTCCAGGATTTCAATATCATTTTGAGCATGAAAAAAATTAGGTTTCTCAAGATTAAAAAGCTTAATTAGTCTAGTTTTATAGGCTGACTCATAAGCATAAGGAACTTTATATTTAATATCGGTTTTTGACAACATTAAATCAGTTGGCTCACTTCCCATGCCAATAATTCTTTCTTTATACTTTCCCTCTTTCCAAGAACGTACTACGTTTTCAGTTGGCGCTCCACCTGCCCCTGCTATTAATATTTTAATCATATATTATTTCTCCTTAATATTTTGTAAAGTAACATAATCAAGAAATTCAATATAATCTCTAATATAGTCCTCTTCTTTATACAAATCAGATGCTAAAACTAGTAATATAGCATCTGATGAGAAATCAAACATTTCCCTCCACATATTAGATGGTATATATAATCCCTCATATCGTTTTTCTAGTGAAATGATTTTCTTTTCAAATCCATTATCTAGCAATACCTTACAGGACCCATTAATACAAATCAGAATTTGTTCCAAGGACTTATGAGCATGAAATCCCCTCCGTACGCCTTCAATTGTATCATACATATAATAGACTCGTTTTATTTCAAATGGTATATCATTAAATTCCTCTAGTGCTATAAGGAGTCCTCTATTGTCACCATGTTGCTGAAAAGCATATTTTACAACTTGCATAAATCCACCACCATCTTAAAAGTATTATCGAAAATTTAAAATTTAGAGATTGAATCTACTACATACTCAAGTATATTGGTATCCATACCTATCCATAGAGGTAATGAAAGCTCTTGCTTTGCTATTCTCTCTGTGATAGGATAATTGTCCATTTTATTATATAAAGTACTATATGCCTGTTGCTTGTGAATAGGTATAGGATAATGAACTATAGTTTGTATACCTTTTTTTAATAAATACTCTTGTAACTTTTCTCTTTCTTCACATAGAACTGGGAATATATGCCATACATTTCTTACATTATTACATTCACTGGGCAAATTAATTTTACAATTTTTTATGTTATCTAAATAATATTTGGCTATTCTTTCACGCTCTTTTGTCCATTGTTCGATATTTCTTAATTTAACACGTAAAATTGCGGCTTGAATTTCATCAAGACGAGAATTATATCCTATAATATCATTTTTATACTTTATATCTGATCCATAATTTCTTAATTTCTTAATTTTTTCAGTTAATTCTTCATCATTTGTTGTTATTGCTCCAGCATCTCCTAAAGCGCCTAAGTTTTTCCCTGGATAGAAACTGAAACCAGCTGCATCACCAAGACTTCCCACGGATTTATTTAAATATTTACCAGAATGGGCTTGTGCAGCATCTTCAATTATTTTTAAATTATACTTTTTTGATATTTCATATATTTTTTCCATAATAACAGGTCGCCCATATAAATGTACCACTATTATTGCTTTTGTTTTATTTGTTATTTTATTTTCTATCATCGAACAGTCAATATTATATGTATTAATATCTACATCTACAAGAACTGGTATAGCTCCAGTATAACTTACAGCTAAAGCTGTTGCTATAAAAGTATTTGCAGGTATTATTACTTCATCACCATTACCAATTCCATAAGCCTGTAAGATTAAATGTAAAGCATCTAATCCATTACCTACCCCTATACAAAATCGAGTATCACAAAAGTTAGCATACTCCTCTTCAAACTTCTCTAATTCATCACCCATTATAAACCAGTTCTTACTATATACATTATTTATAGCTACCATAATCTCGTTTTTAATTGAGCTATGAATATAATCCATATTCAAATAAGGAACTATCATTTAAATACCTCACAATTATTTATCTTTAATAATCATATTTAATATATTATATAATTTTCCATAACTATACTTTATAGGAAAGTATTTAAATAGATTATAATTTTTATAATCTACTAAAAAAGTACAGTATTTTTTAAAGTCCCATAAACCTATAAATTCCAAAGATAATTTATTAATGTCAGGTTTAGAATATTTAAAATTCGAAGAATCAAAATTAGTAAAATATCCCTCTAAACAATTTTTTAATTGAAGAGTAAATTGCTCCTTTTCTATTATTTTGTTTAATAATTTTTTCTCTTTTGATTTCCGGTATTCATCATCATCTATTAACAAATCTATTTCTCTGTAAAATTCCTCCAATTTATCATAAGAAAACTGACAATCACTTAGATTAATAAATAATTCCTCTACATCTTGTCCTAAACTTTTATCTTTTACATAAGTCATCGGAATTTTACCATTAATAACAGCATATTGTGCCATTAAACCTCCCGCAATAGGAAAAGTTGAAAGATAAAGACAAGATCTTTTCATTATTTCAGGTAAATCATTTCTTTCTTTTATATAATATACTTTTTTATAATAATTATTTTTTCGTATAAAATTTTCCATTTCAGAACTATCACCGTTTCCTGCAAATAAAAATACAGTATTTTGATGTGTTTCGATTATATGTTTTATTATATTATAAAAAATAGTACTATTCCTTATTTTGTATAGACTTCCTCCTGAGAAAATAATTTTCTTTGACTCATAATTAAAGGGGAATCCTTTAAACTCTTGTTTTCTTTCATTCATTGGATAGTAAGGTAGTATTATTAATCTCTCCTTTTCAATTTTCCGATACATTTTAGAAATATCATAACCAAATCCACGAAATTCAATAAGAAAATCAAAAGTGTATTTTCCTAACCAAAATGCGTGATCAGTAATATTAATTAAATACCGTTCAAAACAATCAAAAATAGAGAAAACTAATGAACATATTATATCATTAGGAATTGTATGAATAAGTACTTTTGATGGTTTATAATCTTGAATTACTTTTATCAATTCTTTAGATCCTTTAATAAAATCTTCACTCTTTAATCTATAAATTTGGCAATTAGATTTAGAGTTAATTAAATCTAAAATATTTTTCATCTTTAAATTACTATTTTTTTTATATGTAATATATTTTATATTGTACCCTAACTCAATTAAAGATTTTAAATATATAAGTGTTAACCCTCTATCGTCCAAAGCAAACCAATCATAAAATATAATGTTTTTATCATTATTTTGTTTATGAAATTTTTTTATTTTTAATGTTTGTTTGGATATATTTTTAACAAGTATGTCAAGCTCATTATCTGTATATATAACATTAAAATTATACATAAAAATACTTAATAAATTAATAATTTCTAAAGATCCATAATAATCTTTATGTTTATATAATTTAAAGGCAAGTTTTTTTAATTTACTATAGTCATTAGAAACTATTTTTTTTGATAATTTCATTTACATAAACTCCCTTCAATATTTAAGATATTTAGAATCATTTTAATCTTCTAACTATCTTTATGGGATTTCCTGCCGCTATAACATTGTCAGGTATGTCATGTGTAATAACAGAATTAGCTCCGATAATAACACTTTTACCTATTGTAACTCCAGGAAGAATAGCCACATTTTCTCCTATCCATACATTATCTTTAATAATTACTTTACCTTTAGAATATAGTTTTCTTTTATCTGGTGGTATGCTAATTTCATTACCTTTAGTGTCACCATGTGAATGATCTGTAATTAAAACTCCTGCTCCTATTAAAACATTATTTCCTATTATAATGTTATTTACGCACCCAATATGGCAATTCACATTTATTGATACATTATTACCAATTTTTATCTTTGGCTTGTATTTTTTTCCTGCATAAAAATCGTATGCTTCAATTCTTAAATTTCTCATTAATTTTACATGATTTCCAATACTAATATAATTTTCACCACGTATATAAATTGGATATTCTGTATACAGGTTTTTACCACTTTCCAAAAAAATTTTACTAATAATAAAGCTGTAAATTTTATTATACAAAAGGCATATATTCATATACTTTTCATATACTACTTTAAACAAATTCATTGAAATCACCCCATATTAGTTAAAATAATTTTATAATTCAAATATTACATCTTCAAGTGATATAATTTGATAGTCAACCATATTTCTTAATTTACTTTCTATATCATCATATGCAAATGTAGCTGTTACAATTATCGCATCTACCTTTTCTAATTCATCATCAAGTGTTACTGTGTTAAGCTCAGAATAAGTATTTCCTGCATTTTCGTCGATGGCATATACGACTTTTATGCTCGAATTTTTAATTTCGTCATAAAATCTATTTCCTAATTCCCCCATACCATATATCGCTATTGTTTGAATATCTCTATCACTAAAAAATTTTTCTATAGTTTTGCTTTCTTGCTTTACAATAACCCACTGATTTAATAAATTGTAATATTCTTTGAATTTTTCAACTCGTTTAGTTTCTTTATTGATTACTTTATTTTTTAGAATGGAAATAATACTACTTCCTATAGCTGCTCCTGTTGCCAAAATAATAAGTGTTTTAATAAGTTTTTTTACCATTATTGTTCTCCTTTAAATTTATAATTTAGTAATGCCCTTTTTACCGCATGTAAATAGGCATAACCATTTTTTCTATCAGGTTCCAAATAATTACCCTCACCCCATTCATTCCAAGCATTTATAAATAAATAACCATTTCCTTCTTCAACACTTTTTCTCAAATTCTTAGTTAAAAAGTATTCAAACCTTTTAGGAGTACTTCCTTTTGTTATAGTTGATTTTTTACCTCTTCTTGGAGTATCATCATAATTTACAAAAAGGCCACGATACTCATTTTTCTTATGTTTTGAATTAAGCATTTCTTTATTAATCTTTTCATAATTGATGATATAACATAAAAATCGATTAAAAATATTAACTTCACTAAATACATTGGATAATTGATTTTTTAATTCCAAGAGAAATCTACTCTGAGCATTTTCCCCTCTCCTCCATTTGCTTGGTTCAAAATCTACTGTAGCAGAAAATATACTTTTATTGGTTTTGTAATCATAAACAGTTAACATATCAACAAAATGCATACCGCCAAAACCATTTTCTTTAGCCAAATCGTTCCAATATCTAAGCATATCTTTGCACTTTGGCATGGCCCCACTTCTGTATATTAAGAACATGGGTTTATTATCTACTTTAATATACCTTTCATCCTTAAAAAATTGTAATAGATAATTAAAATGCTCTTCCCATTCTGCTTTTTCACCATATTGCTGGCGAATAAGTACTTCCATTTCACCACCAGGTCCATGCCAAGTTTTAGTCCATGCCTCATTTGCCCAGGAAAGACAAAAGGGTAAATCAGCTTTTTTATTATTTAATAATCGTTCTACTGGTTTTTCTAAAAGTTTTTTACCTCCAAACCAGTAATGATAAAAACAAAATCCAGATATACCATATTTCTTGGCCATTTTCATCTGTTTTTCGATAACAGAGTCATCTAATAAATTATAATAATCTTCTTTATATGGAACTCTTGGCTGATAATGTCCCCAAAACAAAGGCTTAGCTTTCTTTACATTTACCCATTCCGTAAAACCCTCACCCCACCATTTATCATTTTCAGGTATACAATGAAATTGCGGTAAATAAAATGCGATTAGTTTAACCATTAATTAATTCCTTTCTATGACTATTTTATAAGGCTACATACCCTGATAATATAATCTAATTTTATCTCCAAAACGCTCTTCAGCTTGTTTCTTTAATTCTGTTAAGTATGCAAAAGAAGCTATTATATAGTTTGAACTCTCAAAGGCATCATTCATGGATTTAACAGGTATATTTTCAATCATATGTCCTTGTAGTTTTCTGTTGTTATCAACAAAAGATTCAACTTTAATACTATATAATTGTAAATAACGCAGTACTTGTCTTCCTGCTTCCCCTGCACCGATAATTACAATACTATCCACTTTATCATCTGCAATCTTTTTAACTATCCTTAATATACTTTTTTCCTGATGCAGATCTGATAACTCAACTACTTTATTAAAAAAGAACATCGGGTCAACTAAAACCTGAAGTCCCTCAAGCCATAAAACATCTCTTGGGGATACCTTAGAATAAAAATACTCCAATCCATTTTCTTTAATTATATTAATATGGCTTTCCTTGCATATTTTATAAACCTCATCAACACCATAATTTTCATCATGAGTTAATTTTGATAGAATCGATGCTTCTTCATAGGAAGGTGCTGTTAGTAACCTGCATATTATATTAGTCAATTCTCTATTACTTTTCTTAATTTCTTTTAATCTTTTCTTTTTTGAAGCTAATTCTAAAAACTGTTTCTGAAACTCTAAGATGCCTTCTTGGCAATACTTTATATTTATAAATTGTTCTTCAGTAATGGAATCAAGCTGCTTTGTAACTGGTACTATTTTATTGTTTTTTTCTTCATAACCAATAGTGGTTCCTTCCTGGCACATCATTACTTGTTCAAAAATAAATGGATATGAAGTTATTAAATTCAATAAATCTGCATTATCACCACAGGTTCCTATAAATCCTCTAATGTTTACATCTTTCATTAAATTTTGAACGGAATGCTGTGATCCGCATATTAATAGATTAACATTATTATTATTAATACCAAATTTCCTAAGTAATAACTCTATACCGGTCTGAATGGTACCTCTAAATCCCAAATCTATGGAAATATAATTACCATCTGTTAGAGCCATTTGCTCAAAATATCTGTAACATTTTTCAGAATTTAACTGAATACTTTTAAGTACCTCCTCAATAACATCTTTAGATAACAAATAACTTTCCAATTCTTTTCCAACAGTTGTGGAATTATAATCGATGGCTCTTGTTTCTCTAACTTCATAATCTTTGTAATGCTCAAAAGGTGCCAATAAGGCATCAATACCTAATAAATGAAATACATCTTTTACTTTTATTCTTCTAATATTTAAAATATCTTTTAATATTTCTACATCATATTTTTTAAGGGAAGGTAATAATAGTGCTTTTCTAGAAACATATAAAGGGCTCACATTGACATTTTCTTTTCTATAATTAAGCGCCTGATTTAACATACTTCCTAACAATCGGCCTTCTCTCATTAAAGGATAGATATTCTTTATATCATTTTCTGTAGCAATATCTAAAGTCCATTCAATTGAGGCAGTAAGTAAAGGTGCTACAACACAAGCTCCAAGGTAATACCACTTCTCTTGTTCAGCGTTATAGCTCGTTTTTTGTGATAAAATATATTTTCTTAAAGAATATATTTCTGGTACCAGATTTCCGTACTTTAGTGATTCCAACTGTATTTCCTGAGTATCCATGCAGCTAATTGCATCATAGTATATTGTATTTATTCCATAAAACTGTGCACTGATAATATCACTTGAATAATTATCACCAATATGCAACATATTTTCTGGCGCAGCCTTATAATAATCTAAAACAAACTCATATAAGGAGCCTGAACTCTTTGATTTTAAATGCTCACAAGACATAAATATATTATCTATTTGAATTAAATCCATATTATTTGCATGAAATATATCTGCTATTTCATTCTTTTTTAAATACATATCAGATGTGAAAATAATGATTGTTCCCTTATTTAAAAGATATTTAATAAATTCTTTCATTACAGGATTTATATAACATAACTCTTTTTCAGCTTCTATTTCTAAATTCATTAAACTCTTTTTGGATTTTGTTATATTAGGGATACAATTATAAATGTCCTCAAGGGTTACTTCCGGAATTTGTTTATTCTGTTTCTTCTCAAATCTTACTTGTCTTTCAGCTTCAATCCTTATGTTTCTAAAAGTCTCATCGGAAATATGATTAAATAATATCCCCTTTTCTTTAGCTTTTGAAGCTAAAATAGTAAATACATCTGTTGGTTTATGCGTTAATCTAAAAAGAATCGTATCAAAAATATCAAAACTAACTATTTTGATTGACTGTAATTTTTCATATTCATTTATTAAAATATCTACATTAAATTTCATATTAAATCCTACCTATTTCGAGTTTTTAGGGCTTAACAGTAATAAATTTTATATATGAAATATTAGAGAATTATTATTATTATTGGTTCTTTTTAGAATCGTATCATTTATTTCGTTTATGGAAAATAACGAAGTAATAATAAAGTATAAGTATCCTCTTTCAATTGCTTCATCTAAACCCATTACCTCTATACCCTCTTTAAAGGTCCCCCACAAAGATTCTTTCCTATCAATAAAACAATTCACCTTAACATGATACAAATTACACAAGAATAAAAACTGCCTTCCATTTTCACCTGCACCATATAAAGCAACTTCATTAACCCCTTTTTCTATCACCTGCTCTACAACTTCCTGCATGGATTTTATAATATCATTACCAGAATTATTTTTTAAAGCTCTCCTCAAATAGTAATATTCATCAAATAGTGTAATTAACCCTTTTGGCCATACAATATTATTTCCTTCATAAGTATAGCTGACATTGCATTTATCAATAAAATCAATTCCTTTTGTTTTTAACAACTCTTTATTCTGTTCTGTTATAATACTCTTTTTATATTGTGTTCCAAAATTAGTATCCGCTTCAAATCGACTAAGAAGATTTACTTCTGGTAATCTGGGAATATCAATCAATCGATGAAGTATCATTAAAGTTTCTCTCCTGTTATGTTTGCATTTGCTCGCAAACACAGGTTTTATATTTTCAAATTCAAACCAGTATTCCTGATGTTTAAAAACACCTTCAAAAACTTTATCCAAATATTCTTTATTTCCAACTTCCAGGGATTTTAGCGGTACAATTTTATTACCTTTTTTCTCATACCCAACAGTACTTCCTTCCGTAACTGAAATAAGTTTCTCGATAATATCAGGAGTTCGGTTTATGGTAGGTATTAAATCCGGATTTTCTGCATAAGTACTGCAGAATCCTTCAAAGCTGATACCATCATAAAATTTTTCACCTACAACACCTATTGCAAAAAAATGTTTCATATTATGTGAAACATGTCCTAAATCCAAAGTTTGTTCTAACCACATTTGAATACGTCCATAAAAACCGATATCAATTGTAGCGACATCATTCATGTCTCCCATTTCCTGAATAAGATAATCAATCAATAATTCTCTTTGACTTTTAACGTATATTTCTATTTTATTTCTAATTTCGTCTTCTAAAAAACGGTTAATAATATATTCTTTTAAGGTAAGTGATTCATTAATTATGATTTTATGGGATTCTTTTAAATTAACCTCCATATATTCAGATATCTCAGAAAAATCGTTATTATCTAACCCCATTAATACAATCGACTCATTAACAGTTAAATTCCTTACCCCTATCATATTTTCGATTTCTTCTTTCGTCACTTCGGAAATTGATGGTATATAAGTGGCTTTTCTTGATACGTATATAGGTTTCACTAAAAGTTCCTGACCTCTGTGTTTTACTTCTCTTATTAGAAGTTCTCCAAGTAAGTAACCTTCTCTCATAAGCGGATATATACGTTTAATTCCAAGTGCTTCCAAACGGTCACATACCCAGCTAATATATAAAGTTAAGAACGGACCAACAATACTTGCTCCAATTTCATAAGCCGATTTATCAAATTCCAACTGATTTAAAAATGTGGTTGCAGCCAATTTCCTTAATGATATTATTTCTCTTTGAGGACTATTATGCCGTATCTTTTCATAATCGTAGATACTATACAGTTTATCTGGAATAACGTCATAATGATATGCATTAATTCCTGCTTTTACAGCTTGGACATAATCACTATTTCGATTGTCACCAATATGTAAAATTCTCTCCTTGGAAATTTCCGGATACTTACTAAAAAGAACTTCATAAAGTTCACCGTTATGTTTTGCACATTTCTCTTCATTGGATACTATTATATAATCAAAATAAGAGGTATCAACATGATTAAATTCCAGTATGGATGTTATTTGGTTTTTATTCAGATACATATCCGATACAAGTGAAACATGTAAACCGGCTTGTTTTGCTTCTTTTATTAAGTTCAAAATATCCCAATTAGGATAACAATATTCCTTTTCCGCAGTTAATTCTATTTGCTTTATTTTCTCAATATTTTTAACGACTAATTTCGGTAACTCCCTATAAATATCATCCAGATTTACTTCCCGGTTAAATGCTTTATTACGGGAACGTCTTTCTATCTCAATACGTAATTTTTGAAATTCCAACGGTGATATATCAGTTAAATTTTCATAATTCTCAATAACTTTTTCCCATATATGTGCAAATAAATCAACGGGTTGAGCTAAAGCACGGAATAACAAAGTATCGAAAATGTCCAAGCTGATTAAGTCATATTTTTGTAATTCAATCTCCATTACTACCTCCAAAACTTTTGTGCCTTAACTTTTTTTGATAAAAAAGCATTTCTTTTTTAATTTAAAACATAAAATAAAATTCTTCCCAATAATTTCCTCATCGACTAATTATCCGGCTGCTACACTTTGATTTATCAATTTAGCTAGGTTAAACAAAATACCCTTAATTTTTGTGTCTAACTCGATATTCTATACTAAATACAATCATTATTAAAACTATTTAACTCTTCAAGAATATATACTCTTTAATATAGTAAGGGCTCTATTTAAACCTTCTTCAATAGTATAATAAGGTTTCCAACCTATTTCTTCTAGTGCAGCTGAATCCAGCACTGCGTTCATAATGTTAGAATATCCCCTTTTCTCCGCCTCTTGTGAATTCTGGAATGTTACCTTAATATCGGCTTTTTTTGCAATTAATTCTGCTAATTCCCTAATTGTAATAACTGACTTGGAATTGGAGATGTTATAAGCACATCCATTCTTGCCTTTTAGCATAATATATAACAATGCTTCTGCAGTATCCGCTATATAACAATAAGATCTTTTTTGCAATCCGGGACTTTTCATTATAATATTTCTTTTATCTATAGCACAACGTAAAAACTCGCCAATAACCCTGCTGTCTTTCTCCGACATGGCAGCTCCATAAGTATGGCATGGTCTGGCTATACTGACATTAATTCCATATTGTTCTTTGTAGGAGATACATAAAGTTTCTGCCGCTCTTTTGGATGAAGCGTAGCAGGCTCTCGGATTGATAATATCCAGATAACCATAATCACTTTCCTTCATGCCGGCTTCTTTACATCTAATAGGGTCCAAAATACCATAGACTTCTCCGGAAGATATATAAACAACTTTTTTCGTATGTTTTTTCCTGGCTAATTCTAATACCCGGAACATCCCGATATAGTTTGCATTCATAACTCCAACCGGATCTTCTGCAAAGGATTGAGGGTCACCCTTTCCAGCTCCATGTACAATATAATCTATTGGAGTATTGATTTCAATTTCTTTACAGACATCCTGGACAAGAAAATGTACGTAACTATCTTTCATATAATTACCGTATCTTAATTTTAAAGCTGCTTCGTTTCTGCCCATTAACCACAGATTTATATTACCATTTTTATTTTTATTATGATAAATTATTACATCTGCTAACATGGAACCAATTAAACCACTTGCTCCTGTTATTAGAAGATTGCATCCATCCAAATTATTCCAAGGTAAGGACGATTCAGTTATCCTATTCAATTCTTCTTGATATATAACATGGTTTATCATGCATTTCTCCTAACTAGCTTATCATATTTATTTTAACCAATCATCTTTTTTGGATTGTAGCAGAGCTTTAAATATTTCAATATCATCCGTCGTCGTTAACTTTATATTTTTTTCTGAACCGGTTGAGAAACTAATACTCTCTCCCAGTTCAATCATTAGAGTACAAGTTGCTACTGAATTTGTAATGCCTCTTTTTCCAGCCTCTTCATGGGCCCAAAGAAGTTTCGATAAATAAAATGCCTGCGGAGTCTGTGTTCTCATTAAAGTACTTCTATCTATGGATTCTTCTGCATTAACATGGTTTTCACTGTATAATACGGCTTCCACACAGGGAATCACTGTGATGGCTGATCCATACCGATTACATTTACTAATACAATCGGATATAATTTCCTGAGACACCATAGGGCGGATAGCATCATGGATTAATACCATATCCTGTAGATTACAGTTTTCTTTTAATAATTTTAAACCATTATAAATGGAGGCTTGTCCATTCTCCCCGCCTTCTGTTATCCAATTTAACTTAGTGATATTAAATTGTTTCGCGTAAGCTTTTAGTATCTCTTGCCAGCCTTCCAAACATATAACTGCTATGGCATCTATATTTGGATGGCGTTGAAAAGCTTCTAAAGTATATACTATAACAGGTTTATCATTCACATTTAGAAATTGCTTTGGTATATCCTGATTCATTCTTTGCCCGCTGCCCCCAGCAATAATCATGGCTATGTTCATATAATCCTCCTGTTATAACATAAATATCATTACCTGATAACCTAATTAGATTTAAGCCTAAAAATAATCCAACACTCATGGTATAAGCTTAACATCTAATATTAATTTTTTTAACTTAGTGGAATTTTTAAATCTTTTATATCCTTTATTCAAAGTTATTAAATTTTAAAATAGCTCTAATTTTAAGATATAATCTTTCCGAAGAATTGCCATCTGCCGTAGAGAATATTCTATCCCTTAAATCAATTCTTCCTTTTTCGAAATTGTCATTTTCCAAAACATCTGACATATATTGCATCAATTCATCCATATTATAAGCTTTTATCTCAGGCATATAATCATCATATTCAAAATAACATTCCCTGGTATCCGCCGTATACTCATCAAAATCGTATGGAAACAGAACGGACGGACGGTTTAGCATTAAATAATCGGAATAGATGGATGAATAATCCGTTACCAGCAAATCCGCATATTTTAATATGGTATAAGGATCTACACTCGCATCTATATTTTTAATATTGGAGTACTCAGCCTTTTGAAATGCTTCCTTTAATTTTGATTTTGGATGTAATTTTGTAAAGAATATCATATTCTGAGTGATTAGAAAATCATTAAATCTTTCCAAATCCATCACTTTAAAAAATAAGACTTCCGAGTCACGGAATGTAGGCATGTAAAGAACAATTGTCTTTATATCTAATTTACATTCCTTAATATTATTTAAAGTGTTTTCTTCAATTTTTGTGTATATATTCTTTAGGCTGCTTTCAAACAAAACGTCATTCCTAGGATAACCTTCGATAATAATATGCTCTATATTTGTATTAAAAGCTGATACAAATATATCAGCCATCATTGGTGATGTAGCAAGAGTATAGTGATGAGGTTTTTCATCGGACATTCTTCTTAAAGCTGTTTTAAAACGTTCCCAATTATTTCTCGGATGACGTACTCTGTCAAATTTATTATCGTAATTTGTTTTCTTGTTACCTGAGCCATGCCACAAATTCACCTTTTTAGCTCCCCCTGAAAGCCAGAAAGAAATGTCTTTCGAATAATTATCATATATGTAAACAGCCCCCCTTAAGCAATACCAAATTCCCTCTAAGGAATGTTTATGATAAACTTTCAATCCATTATCTCTTAAAAGTTTAACAATATCTTCATCACCAGTTATCCAAATGGCCTTAATTTCATTCTTTTTATACTGGTTTATATATAGATAAAAATATCTTGGATTATCTGCAAATCTTCTGCCGAAAGAGCTCCCAAAAACCCAAATATTTTTATTTCTGGGTATTAAAAAAGACAACCAATAAACTGGTAGTAAAAATACTTGTGACCAATATTTGATTGCTTCAATTATTCTTTTTTTTTGCATTATTCTCATCATCCTTGATTCATTTTTCAACATCCATGTTAAAATCCAACTACAAACAACTTATAAAACATATATCGACATTATTTTCTAAATGTTTATCCAATTAATCATAAATAAACATACTTTAATCATATTTTTTTAAGCAATGGAAAATTAAGTTTTTTATTTTCCATTGCCTTGCTTTTTATTTTATCTAGATCACCATCTTTTTAATATCGTCTTCCTCTCAATCGGATCCAGACTTCTTATCTTCGGATCATCATAATAAGAATCATTTTTTATGTGTGTTGTTGATACCTCTTCAAAAATAGCTCCCTTTGCAGATGTAAAAGAGTGTTTTTCTTCCCTGAGAACTGTCAAGATATCCCCAGGCTTTAATACCTTTTCAATACCTTCTATGTTAACAATTAAGTCACCATATAGTAACTGGAACGTCTCCTCTTTCACTTTATGGGCATGTACCGGATGCTTTTGTCCCGGCAGGATTACCAGTAATTTTTTGCAGTATTCACGATTAATAATACTAATTATAATTGCACCTATCTGTCTGAAGTGCTGCATGCCATAATGATGAGACAGCTCAACTTCAAAATCGCTGCCCAGAGCAATCCCCGCCTCATACAGCATACCTTTCGCATCATGTACCACGCTGCGGACCTGTCCGATATCAGTGATTTTTCTTTTTTCAAACAGTTCATCATTGATATTGTAATCTTTGCTTGCTATAATTCCTTCCGTAAATTCTCCGCTGGTCATCTGTTTATCATTGCATGGCATTGCAAAGAATACATCTTCCGACATGATAGGATCACCCTGTTTTATAGCTCTTTTCAGATATACTCCTCTCATTAGCGAGCGAAGGGAATCTATTTCTTCCTGGCTGATATATTTTGTATCCTCTTTTTTCATCTCACAGATCGTTTTTGCATCTATGGCTGCTTTAACCCATCTTTCTGCCTGTTCCGGATTCATGGAATAGGCATTTAACTTGATGCTTTCGGTTGGAAGCCCAACATGTCTTTCCAGAATTTTTGCACCTTTTGCTATAGCCAACATAGGTACCATATTATCATCCGGCTCTTCATGTCCTGAATACCCTATTGTTACTTCAGGATATCTCCGATTCATCCGATTAATAAAATCCAACTGTAAATGTTCCATAGGAGCCGGATATTCTGCGACACAATGCAGAAATGCAAATTCACAGCCTTTATGGGTAAAAAAATTATAAATCTTATCTATGTCCGAAAGTGATTTTCCTCCGGTTGATATAATTACCGGCTTTCTGGTCATTGCAATTTTAGTAAGCAAAGGCCAGTCCAGCGCGCTGCAGCTTGCGATTTTAATGATATCAATACCCTGGTCCATACACCATTCAACACCATCTTCGTCAAATGGAGTACTCATGGCTATCATTCCTTCTTCATGGATGGCATCCACTAACTGGGTGAATTGTTCATAAGTTAATCTCGTACTCATAAACCTGGGTATATGGTTGACATCCGTTCTGTCCCTATAATCCGGATGGATAAAAGTATCTAAATTACGATATTGCAGTTTTACTGCTGCCTTTATATTATATTTCCGTGCTATTCTGCTCATTGCCTTTATAATATCTATTCCATGTTCAACACTGCCTTGATGGCTGTTGGCCATTTCAAATATAAATAAATTGTTGAATGTACTTTTATTATTATTCATAACATTCTCCTGTTTCTTTAAAAAATCTTTTGTATTTTATATCGACATAATCCGACTATAGTATAATGTCTATTTATTGAGAATTATAAGAAATTTTTCTCACTTTACAAGTTACCACTTAAAAAGTACCTCAGAATAAAAATCTATAACGAAAACTTATTATAAAAATAAAAGTCCGAAATTTCACCTTCATTCAAACATATTCAAAAGTTTATTCATATCCAACATCCTGTCATCTATATAAAAATCAGCATTCGGTTTACCAAAATGAAGTTCATTATAATTTACACCCCATTCTTTTAACTGCTTTTCCGTCAGCTCCCTCCAATCAATTCCTGTAACATATCCCCTGGCAGTTAATAACACGATATAATTATGCATCTCATATAGTTGGTTAACCACATTTATCATTCTGGTATTTGGTGTTGCGAAAGAATAATTATTGTCCGAAACTTTATTTGCAATCACACCATCTATATCAAAAACAAAACGATTTCCACCGGATGCAATTTTCAGATATTCTTCTGCTTTTTCAAACTCCTCTTCCGTATCAATATCATAGTTTTTTTCCATTGTATATCCCATGATACCGATACCCGTCATCGAATAATTCTCCAAAATGGTCCTGCCCCTTGTTACATCGATACAGGCATTTTGATAATAGATTGCAGGCAATTTCTGCCTCGGCATATTATATGCTTCCGCTATATCCGTTAAAATAGGCTTCATATAACCCCTATTATCTTTAAACCACATTTTATACGCGATCTCTTTTGCAGGCGCGACACTTCTCACCGAATCTGCTTCTTTCTCGTTCAGCAATAATTCTATCATATTATCAATATCTTCTGTTCTCCTGATAGGATAAGTAGGCCTTAACTGAACAACAATATCCGGACAGTAATTATCATGTTCTTTCAGATAATTTAAGCAATGATAAAAGACTTCAATATCTAAAGATTCATCCTGTGCATATTCTTTAGGACGGATAAAAGGAACTTCTGCACCATATTTTAATCCTATATCAGCATATTCCTCACTGTCCGTACTCAGGATGATACGGTTAATATATTTGGATTTCTGCGCATGTTCAATAGAATAAACCAGCATGGGTTTTCCTGCAATTAATCGTATATTTTTATGAGGTACAGATTTTGAACCGCTTCTTGCCGGAATAATTGCTAATATGTCCATCTTTTCCTCCAATTTTAAGCATACTTTTTAGAAAATCATAATTTCTCTTGGTTCTCGCATTATCAATACCTTATAAAATATTCCTTACTATTTATTCTCTTAAATTATTTACTGCATTTTCTAACATCGGATATATTCTGTCGGCTGCTTCAGAGACAGAATTATATAATTTTTCCGCCCTCTCATAGGTAGCAATTTTATCCTCTTTCTCATTATCCGAATATACATATAAATCGGATAAATATAAAAATGTATCCTGTGAAATATCCCAATCAATTAATTTATAAATCTGTTTTGCTTCAATAAATGTATTAATCTGGCTTAATTGTTTGTTTTTCAATAGACTGCTATCCGTTTCCAGGAGTGATTTATTATATTTGTTTATCAACCGGCTGCATATATCCTTTCCTTCATCAGCCTTTACCTGTATTTCTTTCAATTCATTCAAATCACTGCTGACAGATTCCTGTATCTGTTTTAATTGTTCGTTTGTTAAGGATGGAGGCAGTTCCGTAATTATTTTGTCACAATCTATTTTTTTAAGACAATATTTATCAATACTTTCCTTTAATGTCAAGAGCTTTGTTCCCTTGATTCTGGCTCCTCCTTCCGTAGCATCTATTACCGTACCGCTTTCCAGTAAATCAATAGCTTCTTCAAACCATCTAATATAAATAAACCAGTCATATCTTGTTTTTATTTTATTGCCATATATATCTTCAACCGTCTCTAAATACCTGCCGGCATCGCTGACATCAACACGAATACCGCCGGCATGTGTGCTGTTACCGGAATATGCCAGGTCACAGCCAACTAATATAATTGTTTGAAATCCAAGGTTTTTGCAAATAGAAAAAGCTCCAGTGGTAACCGAACCTCCCGAATGAAGACTGCCGGTATCCTTTCCTGCCTTTTGCAATAACCGTGATACATAACCCTCTACATTATAGAATATTATTTTCTTTGTATTTTTTTGCAGATTTTCAGATCTTGCCTCTATCCTGCTAAACATAGGTATGTCGTTGCATCTTGGGTCTGACAAATGATGCAGGGATTTTTTAGGATCCAAAGTAACAATAAAATCCGGAAGGATATCATATTTCAGCAAATATTTAACTGCAGTATCAACCGCAAAAATAACGGACTTACCCTTTGCGTTTTTTAATTCATGAATATTTTTATCCAGTGAAGGACCCGCCGCTACTATTATTGCAGGTATATCCTGAGGGATTTTACCGGTCAAATCCGTTACAATATTGCAATCTTTTAAAAATTTTAAATTATGTAATATATTTTTTGTTATAAGTTTGCTTAATGCTGCATTTGTATTTTGGTTTACAATAATGCCATTACTAATGTCCTCAATCATTTTTCTGAACACTTTACTGCTGTTTTTAAAAATCACATCATATTGCGGATGATTACAAATGATCTGGGAATTAAAATTGACCCAATTTACAAATCTTTTTAATGCTGTTTTAAATTTTATTCCGTTTATTTCTTCAACAAATATATAAACTTTTTCATTACAGAGAATATCCGTTAAATCATAATACTCGAGGGATTTTATAAATATTTCCGTGTTTGGTTCATAAATTAATAATACGTCTTCTTTTTTTAACTTCTGAATAATTTCTTTAACAAAAAAACCATTGCCCATGCCAAACATGGAAACCACCATATTTAGATTTTTAAATTCATATTGATTCGCCCATCTTTTTGCTTCCATTACAGGGCTGTAAAGACTGTTCAAGTTATGTTTTTTTTCATGTATTGTTAATGAAATTGCTGAATTCCCGTCTTTCGTTTCAACAATCTCAATACTATCAGTTTCCCGACAAGTTCCATCATTTAAAGTTTTATCGATATGATGAAAAAGCTCTTTATGACAAATCTCCAGAGCTTTAATGTTTTTATCGAATAATGACATAATCCAGCTCCTTAATTTTAAAATAAATCGAGCGATTCCTTTAATTGCTCTACAATTTCATAGTTTAAAATATCTGCCAACATTATATTATCTTTGTTTTCCATTGCTTCCATTGCTGTTTTAAGATTATTTATTAATCTATTATCATCAAACAAAATGTTCTGTTCTGATCTTAACTGATAAATAGAGTCAATAATATTCATAATTTTCCCAAGTGTTCCATTTAGTAGCAGATACCCTTCTTTTGTTTTTTGTTGGTATAGCAACTCTGTAACATCATTTATTTCATTAATTACCTGACTTATTTGATATTGAATATTATTCATTTTTCACCTCATTCTTCCATATTTTCTGACATTTTAAGTTAACACCAAGGATCACACAAATACAAACTTTTGAACTTGAAATCTTATTTTAAGCTTACTCTGATTTCATGCTATTCTACAAATAATGCAGCATCACCTTTAGATAAGTTGGATGATGAAGGAATATGTAATTCTCCTTTTTTACATATTCCTTCTGATTTTCATTAGAAACTTATCTACATCACTCAACAATTTGATGTACTCTTTAAAGTTTAACATTGTATCTATATTTTATAACAAATGTCACAATAAGTCTATTTTTATTATATTTTATTGTATAGAAAATTTGGGTTATTAACTATATTGTAAACCATAAAAAAGAATAACCCCGCTTTTAGTGGGGCATGTTAGTATTTTCTGCACAGCCAGAATACAATCTGCTGGAATTTTTATTAAAGAGCTGCTATTTCCTTTACGCACAAAAAAGGCTGGCCTTCCGGCCAACCTTTTATTAATTTTAAAACAATTACTGTAATAATGATAAAACACCCTGTGTTGATTGATTAGCCTGAGCAAGCATTGATTGAGCAGCCTGTTGAAGAATGTTGTTCTTTGAGTACTCAACCATTTCAGAAGCCATATCAACGTCGCGGATACGAGACTCAGCAGCCTGTAAGTTTTCAGCAGTATTATCAGCATTAGCAATAGTATGCTCTAAACGATTCTGAAGAGCACCTAAGTAGGATCTTTGTGTAGAAACCTTTGTAATAGCTCTGTTAACAATACTAATCATAGCTGTGATATCTTCAGCATCATTGCCAGCTGTATTTATTGTAGTAAATAAAGCATCACTCTGATCACCATCACTATCATCTACTAATAAATTCTCTGCAGCCATTGCACCGATAGATATTTTTATTAATTGCTCACCATTAGCACCAATCTGGAAATGCTTATTCTGTAATGTTCCATCCAGCAAACTCATAGTATTGAATTCTGTTTGCTCGGAAATTCTGTCAATTTCACATGTTAATGCTTTGATTTCTTTTGCAATAGCCTGACGGTCAGCAGTAACATTAGTATCATTAGATGCCTGAACAGTTAATTCTCTCATTCTTTGAAGAATGGACTGAGTTTCATTTAAAGCACCTTCAGCTGTCTGGATTAAAGAGATACCATCCTGTGCATTGGTAGAAGCCTGATCAAGACCTCTGATCTGTCCTCTCATCTTTTCAGAAATTGTAAGTCCAGCTGCATCATCGCCAGCACGGTTAATTCTATAACCGGATGATAATTTTTCAGTTGATTTAGATAATTGTCCGGTAGTGATTCCTAATTGTCTGTTTGTGTTGGCTGATGCCATATTGTGTTGAATTATCATATGTATTTCCTCCTTGAAAGTGCAGTAGCATCCATGCTACCGTATTTGTTATATTAGTAACCAATATCTTCTTTTTCTCACAGGCCGTACGTACCATATGATCATATAAGAGATATTTGCCTTACTTAATTTGTATATCGGATAGATTTACTTGAAACTTTATAGTAGAATTTAAATTTTTTATTTTTTTTTGTCGAGAAAAAAAGATTCCCCCTGTTGTTGATTATGCATAGCATTATAATATTTTGAAACGGTACGGCTGCTCATCTTTAAGTTTTTAATTTCTTTCTTTTTCGTCAAAAGGAAAGCTTCCATTTTACTCTTATTACGCGTTTCATTTACCTGAAGCCTGGTACTTTTATCCGTAATCTGACGAATCAGTTCCTGTAAAGTTTCTATTTCTTCTCTATGCTCCATTCTTTTTGCATTAATCTCTTCTTTTACATGACCATATATTTTTTCAAATCCATCATCCAGCTGATTGATTTGATAAATATATTCTTCCTTATTAGATAAGGTCTGTTCAAAAGCTTCCACATCCGGATCGGGTTTATTAAGATACTCATCCTGCCTGTCCGTTATATCCAGTAATTGGTCCAACAAAATAATTTTTTTTATCAATGTATCCTTCAGAATATATAAGTAAGTATTATTATCCATGCTTAACCTTTCTTTACTGCTTTATGAGTTATTTTGCATGTTTCATGACTTCTTTCCAGGTATCCCTCATTTCTCTCAAATGAACAAGAACCTCTTCCAGGATGTCTTTATCCTTTTGTATGTTTGCCGTTATTAATCTTTCATAAATATATCCATAGATATTATTGAATTCTTCAGCAACCGAATATTTAAAGTCAAGTGTAGAACGAAGGTAATTTATAATCTTTTCCGTTTTAATTATATTGTTATTACTTTTATTCACATCCTTTTCTTCTATTCCGGCAATTGCTATATTACAAAACTTAATTGCGCCTTCATATAGCATGAGAGTCAATTCGGCCGGTGAAGCTGTTGAAATTTTATTATTCTGGTATGCTGCAGCAGCATTGATTGGCATTTTAAATCCTCCTACTGAATATTTTACACTCCATAAAAGCCTTCCTATACACAAAAGCTTTTATATTAATTATCATGTATATATTCATTATATCCTGTTATATAAGAAAAATAAATACTATTAATATTTAAATTTTAAATGCATATATAAATTTAAATAGGTTCAACAAGATACATATTTTTCATTCCACTAACTAATTAGATGAGGTCCCAAGCAGGCCTGCCAGAGCATTACTTTGTGACTGCAGTTTTGCCAAAGCCGTTTCCATTGCGGAAAATTGTTTATAATATTTATTCTCCATATCGGTAAGCTTGTCTTCCAAAATAGCAATTTGTTTTTTATAATCTGTCTGCTCCTTATCCAATAATTTATCATTATAAAATGTAGAAACACTTCTTACATTAGGAATGGAACTCATTTTTTCATTCACGGTATCGTATAGACCCTGAAATATTCCTGTTAAGGCCTTCATGGTAGTATCCGGATCCTCAGTCAGAGCCTTCAGTAATTTATCGGTTTTATCAGAATATGTGGAATCATCCTTATTTCCATAAATATGCAGCAGTCCTTTTTCCGTATAGTCCGTTGACGTTTGTATACCAAAGGTTGCTAATGAATATTTTTTTCCATCCACTGTCACAGAAGACATCATTTCATTTTTCATTGATGAAATTAAGGAACCTAACGAATCGTCACGACGTAATATGGAATCTTTGATTTTCGTCTCCCATTTTTCAACCTGGTCATCTGTCATAGCTTCTTTTTCATCATCACTAAGGGGATCATAGCCTCTAGAAGAATCCGCATAATACAGATTATTCATTTCCTTTAAAATTTCATTATATTTGGTAATAAAATTTTTCACCATTTCATAATTTGCTTCGGTATTATCATTAACACTTAAGGTAATAGTCTCTCCCACAGCCGTAGTTCCGGTTGCAGTTATAGTTAAACCATTGGCGGTAATCACATTGGAGGTTCCGGTAAGCTCCGCTCCATCCAGTGTAATTTTTGAATCCGAAGCTGCAACAACTGTCATCTTATCAGAAGACGTAGCACTTTTCGCCTCACCGGTGATCTCATCAAGGCCGATTTTGGTAAGATTGCTTGTACCTGTAGTATCGGATATAGTTGAATTCTTTGTATAAGCAGATAACTTTTCAACCAATCCGCCTGTTCCGGTTAAGATATTTTCCTTATATGCTTCTATGGTATTGTTATATATATTGTCTGCTTCATCCTTGTATATGGTATCACTTGAATATTTTTTATCTACCATTTTGGTAAAAAGAGTATCTTTATCAGCCTGGGCATATACATCATATATGCTATGGGTATACTGGTCTATATCCTGTCCTTCCGGCAAGGTAAATTTACCGTCATCAATTTTTTCCTGTATCTGTGCTTTCAGATCATTATAGACAGCCTGGTTTTGCTTGTACCGTTCCTTGGCAGCTGCTTCAACATCCGTACCTGCCGGCAGGGTCCCCGCATCTATCTCACTTTGAATCTGGGCTTTGAGTGTATCCAGTGTTTCCGTGTCCGGATCTGCAATACTATCTAATATATCGGATTTAATGCTGGCCTTTACCTGTTTTACAGAATCTGCCTTAAGATCGGTTTCTGCTTTTTTAACCGCATAATCGCGCAGTGTTTTTAATGCATCGATTTTCTTTTGTTCCGCTGCATCCGAACCGGCAGTACCATCTTTCACTTTTTGATATAACGCTGTCATATCGGCTTCACTGGTACCTTCCAGGGTTTTTATCGCAGCCGTAACCGAACTTTGACCGGAAGTTCCAATACCGGTAAAATTCACCAAAGATTTAACATCATTTAATGCACTTGCCGCATCAGAAGATATTTCACCTGTTTTAATTGAAAATGCACTTGCGGCTCCGCTTTCTTTCGAACTGATAAATAATCTTTTTTGATTTTTATCATAACTTGCATTTAGACCAATGTTTTTACAGGTATCAATAAAATCGCCCAAGGTAGTCGTACTTGAAACAATCAGATTGCTTTCTTTGCTGCCGTTTTTAATAGTAATTACCGTATTCTTGCCGTCACTGCTGGTCATTCCTAAATCAGCCAGTTTAGTACTTGTAGTTATGGTATTTCCGTTTTTATCCTTATCAAGCTGCCCGCCAGTTACATTCTGGGGACTGGCCAGCTGGCTTATTGTGATCGTATGAGCCCCTTTCGGTGCATCTGCGCCACCTGTTACCGTAACCAAAGAGTCATTGGAAGATGTAACTTTTTTGGTTAAATAACTGGCCTGCAACCTCATTTTTGAAAGATCTTCTGTATACAGTTTAAATAATTTCGTATTAAGTTCTTTCCACTTATCTTCTTTCCACTCCGATAAAGTCAATTTATCCGTTGTCTTTTTATTCTTTAGTTTCTGAGCACTTATTAATTCCTTAATGATTGATTCCGTGTCCATTCCGGATATTAAACCCGTCATTCTTATAGTAGCCATACTCCTGTCTCCTTTGTGTGCTATCTTCTTTCATCTACCAGTAATCCGGCAACCTCCCATAGCTTTTGCAGCATTTCCAGGGTTTCTTCCGGTGGTATCTCCCTTATTACTTTATCCGTAACCACATCCATTACCTTAATGGATACCCTGTTTATATCTTCATGATAGGAAAATTCGCACCTGGTCCTTGCCGGTTTAATTTTATTGTTGGTTTCATTCAAAATACTCTTAAGACGGTTTGCTTGTGCCTGCGCCTCTTTTTGTTTTTCTTCCTCACTTGTTGTTTCCGGTTTGCCGGTATAAGCTTTGCCGTTTGACGTATCTGCTACATTAACTCCGGTCAGATTAACTGCCAGCGAAGCCGTGACAGACTGAACTCTCTGTTCAGGTTTGTAATCAGCATAGGATGCTGTATTTGAAATTGAATCAATTGCCATGTTGCCACCTCCGTGTGATGCGGGTACTTTACCCATTCCGTTGTATTTAGCTTATATATCGGCTTTTTCCATCAAATGTTTATACTAATATAGCCGATAACCTGTCCTACAAAAGCCCCATATTGGCCTCCTTGCCACTTTGGGTACCTAATAAAACTGCGTTACTGAAACAATTTCTTGATTTCTTCCATTGACGCCGTACTGTCTACAGCTTCCTTATTCGCTTCCTGTATCTGAATGTATATTTCTTTCCGGTAAATGGGAACCGACTTAGGTGCACTGATTCCTATCTTCACCTGGTCTCCCTTTATCTCCAGCACGGAAACTTCTATTTCATTGCCAATCATAATGGATTCATTCAGTTTTCTCGTAAGGGCCAGCATTTATCTCTCTCCCTTCTCTTCTTTAAGCTTTTTCATGGCTTCATACACATTGTATTTTACCTCATAATCCTGGTTTTCCACGATGATCTGGCAGCCTTTCCTGGTATCTGAATTTATAATAAACGGGGCCTTTAAGTTGGCAGATATTTTTGTTAATTCAGGCGGAACCGTAAGGGATAATAATATAACCAGGTTTTGTTCATTAATATCACCTAAAGGTTTTAAAATCTCATCCTCCACAATTGGATTATACTCCTGCTTTACAAGGAAAGGGTTGACGACCGGAAGGGCAAATCCCTGTTCGTCCAGGCTTTGAAGCCAGGATATGCTCGGTTTATCTCCGCCTTCCACATCAAATAAAATGGTATATCTTTTAAAATCCTCAAACCCCATGATTCCTTGGTCAAAAGTTATAATTTTATCTTCTTCCAGGTTAATATCTCCAAAATATTTTGTTTTTACTAACATATTTCTCCCTTCTTAAGTTCACCTGTTTTATTTATGGCATATCCGGATGATACAACCGAATATGCCATAGAAATTCTGAAAATTTTGTTTAATTATTAATACTATCGCCGTCCCGAAAAATCTGCCAGGATTTTCAGCCGGTCGGCGCAAAGAATGGAATAACATGCTCTAAATATGCATTATCCAGCATATTTTTCGGTTATAAACGCATATATGCACTGTTTGCCAGATTTGCAGATTCTGAACACGCATAATTATTTTACAGAAAATCCAGCAAAGTATTCTTTACAACTTTTGAAGCAGCTGAAAGGGACGCGTTATAAATAACCTCGGCAGAACTTAATTTAATATAAGTATCCACTACATCCGCATCTTCATTGGTAGACAGGAGTTCTTCAAAATCTGCCTGCTGGTCGGATAATCTGCTTTCCGTAAGCTGAAGTCTTTTGTAACGGCTGCCTAAATCGGCAAGGGCTACATTTAAAGTATCCTGGGCATCATTTGAATCCGTAATTCCTTTTCCAAATTTTTTCTGCATAATATCTTTTTTCAGTGTCAGTTCTGTTTCCAATTGCTGTTTCAACTGGTTAAGTTCATCAATATTACTGGCATAGGCAGGATCCTCCAGCATTTTATCTACTTCGGCGATTTTTTGCTCCGTTGCTACAACATCCTGTACCGACTGTAATATTTCATCAATATCCCTTCCGATATCGTGCTGCAAGGCATCACTGCCCTGGGTATTGACGGTCATTTTTTGGTTGAAATTTACTTCGTACTGGATCTCCTGATCCTGTTTCGTATAGTGTTTATCTTCCGCTACCGGAGAGCCGCTTAAATGTACATCACAGTCAAAATAGTGTTCCGGCCTTAGATCTCCCTTCTCAAAATTGGTTTTCTTATAATCTATGGATATACTGGAGGCTGTTCTGAATTTATCATAAACATTCTTTCCAAGTATTAATTCACCGGTTTCAGGTATATAATTAATTTCATCATCTGCAGGCTCATAAGCATCATCATCATTCACACTTTTCGAAGTAATATTAGGTATATCCGCTGCATCCAGAGGATTCCCGTCTTTATCCAGTACAACCAACGAACCGTTTAAATCAACATCCGTTCCGTCTTCATTCTCAGAATCCAGGTTATCATAGGACAGCCTTATCCGGTAGGATGTATCTAACGTAGGTGAAGCATCATACCCGGTTCCTAATGGAAAGTCATCCACCGAATAGGTGCCAACCACTTTTGATATCGTCTCAATTTCCTTACCGGAAAAATTTTCGTTAATTGTATAAGTCAAATTCGTGGATTCTTTGCCGAATATCAAGCTGGTATCCGTCTTATACCCGGTGAATACATATCTTCCCGCATAATTCGCATCACCTTCCTGGTATATCTGCTCTTTATACTGTTCCAGGTTTTTAACAATACTCGCCCTGTCTTCTACGGATAAAGGATCACTGGCGCCCTGAACGCAGGCGGTATTTATGAGCGTAAGTATATCATTGATATTGTCCATTGCACCTTCCGTCACATCCATCCAGTTTTTTGCATCGGGAATATTTTTCTCATAATACTGGTTCAACTCCGTCAGATTGGTTCGTAATTTTAATGCCCGTACTGCAATAATCGGGTCATCGGAAGGACGCTGTATTTTCTTTCCCGAAGAATATTGCTGGTCCAATTTAGACAGGTAATTCTTGTTTTTATTAATGTTGCTTAACGTATTATTGGTCATCATCTGATTTGTAATTCTCATATTAATACCCATTCCACACCGCAGACTAATCTGCGGTACTGCCATATTCATAAGGAGTGAAAAAATACTACAAGGCACCCTTTCTTTTGATATTTTCTTCCACTCTTTCAGTCATGCCGGGGATCTACGGCTTCCGGCACAAATAATTAATTAAATTCTTTAAATAAGCCTTATGATTTGATGAAATTACAGCTTGATTATACGAAATCAATCTATTTTTAAAGAATCAGGTCCCTTGGACTTCGTCCTGATGCCTGTCCGTTTTGTTATACGGCTGTACCGTTAATTAATTTATCGTAAACTTCATTCATAACCTGTATTACTTTGGCGGATAAATTATAAGCATTCTGGAATTTTATCAGGTTCATGGCTTCTTCATCCACATCCACACCGGCTACGGATAATCTTTGATTTTTAACCATATCCAGAATGTCACTTTGGTTTTTAGCAAACTTATTGGCTTTACCCGCATCAACACCAACTTCTGCCACCAGGGTCTGGAAGAAGGAAGCCGGGGTACCCTGTTTAAACATGGAACTGTCACTGCTAAGTGCCAGCAGGGCATCCAGCACGTCATTATTTTCAATTCCGTTTAATACTTCACTGCCGGTTACCATCCGTCTGGGGTCATTATAAACTTCAGCTGTCACCGTAAAATTACCTGCCGTAAGATTATAGTAATCTTCATAGTCGTCAAAAGTATAATTTTCACCCGTTACCGGATCAGTACCATTGAAAAAGTCAAGGCCCTGATCACCGTATAAATCTTTTCCGCTTTTATGGATGTCATTAAATGCTTTGGAAAAAGTCCTTGCAAATTGATTTAACTGTCCCATGTAATATGGTATTCCCTTATAGTCAATACTGTCGCCGACCGATACGGATTTACCGGCAACATTCTGGGAAAGATTTTCATCCAGGGTAAATGTATATGTACTGGTTTTTGTGTCCTCATCATAATTCACCACAAAATCACTGTAGGTATATTTCTCATTGCCTATTGTAAGAACTCCGGAACTCGGGATATTCAACTTTTCTATGGAGTTAATACTGGCGTTGGTCAATACGACCTGATTGCTTCCTGCTGCTCCAGTATCTACTGTTCCCCGCAGATTTTCCCCATTGTTGCCGTCCCTGACTTCAATCATGGATTTTAAATAACCGCTCAGGGTTGAACTTTGGGTGTTGAAAGAATTCCCATTGCTCCATTGAATATCATACAAGCCTTCAATATCATTCTGGTTCAATTTTTCTGTTCTCGGTACAACCTTTAAAGTATTGTAATTATTGGTATCTACTAAAGTCTGCCCATCTATTTGAACGGTAAAACTGGTGACCCCAACATCATTGCCAACAACCCTCTCCTCGTAGGATATATTAACGATATTTGATAATTCATCCAGCAAAAGCTGTCTCTGGTCCCTTAAATCATTGGCGGTTCCGCCGTTGGATTCCAAAGTATTGATCTGCTTGGTCACGGTTGCGATCTGCTGTCCGAGGGAGTTTATCCGCTCTACCTGATTTTTTACTTCGAAATTACATTCTTCCTGTATACTTTGCAGATTCGTCGCCATGCTGTTAAAGTATTCCGTCAGGTTTTTAGCAAAACTCGTTACCTGGGTCCTCTTGGTCAAATCGGAGGAATTCGTAGACAATGTCTGCATTGTGGTAAACAGGGTATTAAACGAGGTTGTAAATCCCTCCAGGGACACTTCATTAAAATAATTTTCAATTTCCGTCATGGCATATTGTTTTGCCGAATAGGAACCATAAATCGTATTGTTTGTTCTATATTTCAGATCATAATATTCGTTTCTGACCTGGGAAATTCCCGTTACATCGACACCGGATCCGGCCATACCGTACCTGCTGTTGACTCTTAAGGCAACTCCTGCCTGCTGATTTATTACCTGCCTGGTATATCCGGGTGTTTCGGTATTGGTTACATTATGGCCCGTCGTATTTAACGCGGCCTGATAGGCATATAACCCGCTTGTACCTATACTTAATCCAAAAAAGGTTGATGGCATATCCTCACCTCTGCTTTCTCAATCCAAAAGTTATCGTCCTAATGTTGAAATAAGATGTTCCAGCATTTGATCAATTACCGTAATATATCTTGATGATGCATTATAGGCATGTTGGTATTTAATGAGGTTTGTCAGTTCTTCATCCGAAGACACCCCTGCGACCTGCTGCCTCTCGTCATCAATATTGCCGACCAAAGTCGCCTGGTCGGAACTGATACTGTCAAGCTCCTGGCCCCGGGTTCCTATTTCCCCGATGAAGGCCGTATAATAATCCTTAAAGGTATTCATTGTAAGGGTATTGGGTGAAAGCGTTGCAAAGGGCTGCTTCCAAATCGAACCCAAAGCCTCTGCCGCTTTCGCATCTATTTCTCCGTGTTGGGAATTGGAACTTAGGGGCATTACGGAATAATTATTTTTGATTTTTGAGTTTATTTCAATTTGTCCCAGTGAAAATAAAGAATAAGGATCATCCGGGTCTTCTTCATTATATTTCCGAACGGTAATGATTTCGGTAACCGGATTCCCCCCGGCATCCAGCACCGGATTCCCGTCTTCATCCAGTACGTTCACTTCCACATTAACAGTTTCATAACGGTCCATGGTTTTACGGTTAAATAACGCCTCTCCCATAGTCCGGTCGTCGTCCATCCCTACGGGTGCATTTTCTTCATCCAACACGGTTATTGTAGTTCCGTCGGATAAGGTAATTTCCTTGTTCGGACTAAAAACATTATTAATGGCAGTGACCACTCCATGGATTAACTGGTCAAACTGTGCCTGTATCGTCATAATAACAGAAGTATTGATTGTCTTATTAAAATCTTCCGAAGACTGAAGCAGGTCCGTATAGTCGGCTTCCCCGCTTCCCCTGGTTACCAGTAACCCCTTTAAGGAACCAATATCCGTATTATCCGCCGAGGAGGCAGGACGGTCCAGGTTGAACACATCCATATTATTGTAGCTTAACCATACCGGTTTTAATAGTCCGGAAGATTCGCTTACTTTTGCCGTACCCATTTTAAAGTAGTTCGTCTCCGAAACTAACGGTACTCCTTCCGCACTGACGGAAACAACCCCCTTCGTGTTTTCGCTATAGGTAATGCTGATGATCTGGCCTAATTCATCAAGAAGGCTGTTTCTTTCATCACGTAAATCATTGGCATGTTCCAAGCCATTGCTCTCATACCGGCTGATCTTGTCATTCAATGAATCAATCTGCTCAGCGATTTCGTTTATACGGTCAACTTTATCCACGATCTGGGTATTTAAGTTGACCTGGTATTCTTTTAGCTGCCTCTGTATAACCTCTGCACGTTCCAGAAAGGATTCCGCATTCTGCACTAAAGATGCCCGGGCTTCAATCAGTTCCGGAGTCTTTGATAATTCCTGCAGATTGGTCCACAAATCACTTAAGTCATTCTGGAAAGCAACGCCTTCCATTTCGCCAAACATAGTTTCAATTTCCTGCACGGCTTCCGACTGTACTTCATAAAAGCCCTGTCTGCCAATCTCCTGTCGGTAAGCTTTATCCAAAAACATATCCCTTACCTGTCTTACGGTAGATATCTCTGTACCAAGCCCGGTCTGCAGGGTGGATAAATGGGTAACACCCCAATTTAAATAGGTTCTGTCCGCCTGCAATACCTGCTGCCTCACATAACCCTTGGTATCGATATTGGCTAGATTATGGGCCGTAGTATTTAAAGAGTTCTGGCTGGCACCCAGACCGGACACACCTATATATAAACTGCTCATTAAACTCATAGAATTTCACCTGCCTTAAATTTTGTTTCTCTTAAACTACTGCTTTGCATCAAACATCCCTGTTTGCAAAGAGGGCATATCAAATTGCGAAGCACCCTTATTGTAGCTTAGATTCCCCGGTGACATCCTTGTACTCTGAATAAAATTCATATTGAATTCTATCATCTCTAGGGATTGCTGTATTAACGATTTGTTATGATTGTTGATATCAACAAGTCTTTGAATTGTATTCTTAAGATTATCATGAATTTCGGAAAGTTGTTTCTGTTCTTTGGGTTGTTTATCCAATATCTGGATTATGGTCTTGATATGGATCGTTTTTGGATCCTTGCTTACCACCGTACCAATATTCGTAATGACTTCCTCCCGTTTTCGTTCCAGGGCAGTTATCCTTTCAATGATTTCCTGTTCCTGATTGGTAATATCCTGTAAAGTATCGAGGTCATTGTTTATAATTATCTTTGTTTTATTCTCTGCGACGGGAATCAACTCCCTGTAAATATCACACTCTTTCCGTAAGGTGTCAATTAATTCTTCAATTAAGCTTGCCACTTAAAACAACCCTCTTTTCTTATGAAGTTAACATCTGACTTTACTTAAATAAGATCAGATTAATTTTTCGAAATAACTTTCAACTAATTTATCAGCAACTTCTTCCATGTTGATATTATAGGTGCCCGATTCGATACGGTTCTTAATATCATTCACTTTATCCGTCCTGACATCCTGTATATTGGCAACAGCCTGTTTCGCAACCTGATAATCCTTGGCTGTCCTTGATATTTCTAATTGATCTGATGTAACTGCACCTGCAGTTTTCATCGTTTTTTTCACTGCACTTGTCTGATATACCTGTGAAATTTTGTTATATGCATCTATGCGCATTTTATTCACCACCTGTCTTAGCTTTTCGATATTATTTCTTATAATCCTGTTTTCCGGAATCGGAATTTATTGTCCGGTATAATGATGCTTCTTCCATACCCCGCACCAGATTATAAGAAGTATTTGCTTTCTATGTTATATTTATCGGACGTTTTACACTTTATATTAGAGATGAAACAAGCTTTTTTTAAATTTCTATGGAAATTATTTACTTATAATGAATAAATTATAGCAAAAAATTTACTCGCAAACTCTCGAACTGAACGCCGCCGGCTAGGGTGTGTCTGAAAACTGCTTGTGCCGGGTTGAATGTCCCACTTTGTGGGAGACAAGGAGCGATTTTGGGGGCGTAGCGGGTCTACGTTCCCAAAATTGCGACGCAGGATTCCGCAAAGTGGGGCATTCAGAACGGTGCAATGAGTTTTCAGACACGCCCTAGCAGAAATAATTCTTGACCGAGCACGTGTGCATTCAGTGAAACGTTTTTGTGTATATGACGCAATTTTCCATATCATAAAAAAGACTGCTGTAAAATTTACAACAGTCTTTCAAAGCATTGGTATTCTTTATACTATACCTTCTGTATCTGTTTTTTATTCTTACTTCATATCTTTTAAAATGTCGCAAAAATCAAAAGTGGCAAAATAATCTTTAGGTTCTTCCGCACGTCGGATTAATTCTACGGATCCGTCTTCTTTCAGTAACAACTCAGCGGATTTTAATTTTCCATTATAATTGTAACCCATTGCAAACCCATGTGCCCCGGTATCATGAATCACGATCAGGTCCCCGATGTCAATTTTAGGGAGCATACGGTCAACCGCAAATTTATCATTATTCTCACATAAGGAACCGGTTACATCATATTTGTAATCACAGGGCGCATTCTCTTTCCCCATTACGGTAATATGGTGATATGCACCGTACATGGCCGGCCTCATAAGATTGACGGCACAGGCATCGAGTCCGATATATTCCTTATATATATGTTTTTCATGGATGGCGGTAGCCACTAAATGTCCGTAAGGAGCAAGCATATAACGTCCTAATTCGGTATAGATTTCCACATCTGACATTCCTGCCGGAACCAGCACCTCTTCAAATGCTTTTCTGACACCTTCGCCGATTTCCATAATATCATTGTCCGGCTGGTCCGGTTTATAGGGTATTCCTATTCCACCCGATAAATTTATGAATTTAATGTAGGCACCGGTTTTTTCCTTTAACTCAACTGCCAGTTCAAACAATATTTTTGCCAAAATGGGATAATATTCGTTGGTTACCGTATTGCTGGCTAAGAAAGAATGTATTCCAAACTGTTTTGCGCCTAATTTTAACAGCTTTTTATAGCCTTCAATCATCTGCTCTTTGGTAAAACCGTATTTCGCATCTCCGGGATTGTCCATAATGCTGTTGCTGACCGTAAACAATCCGCCGGGATTAAACCGGCAGCAGATCACCTCGGGAATCCCCACTGTTTTTTCCAGAAAATCAATATGGGTAAAATCATCCAGATTAATAATTGCATTTAATTCTTTTGCTTTTATGAACTCATCCGCCGGTGTAGCATTGGAGGAAAACATAATATCAGAACCCTTGATTTCAAGGGCCTCTGAGAGCATTAATTCCGTTAAGGAAGAACAGTCCGTACCGCAGCCTTCCTCATTCAATATCTTAATTATAAACGGATTGGGCGTTGCTTTTACTGCAAAATATTCTTTAAACCCTTTATTCCAGGAAAATGCCTGTTTTAGCTTTCTTGCATTCTCACGGATTCCTTTTTCATCGTAAATATGAAACGGTGTGGGGTATTGTGCCGTTATGGTTTTTAACTGTTCTAAAGTTACAAATGGTTTTTTCATCTTTAGCTCCAATCTGCCTTTCTGACAGGCTTAATAAATAGGCAAATCTATTATGTTAAAAATAATGAAGGTCATTCATTACCTTCATTGGTTTTCGTATAATTATTCATTTTTAATTATAGAAATCACTATAATATATATTTAAAAAGTTGTCAATTGCTTTTCTTACTTATTTTATGCAGTTGATAAATTTTTTGTAACTACTTGGCCGCCTTAAGTTTGTCAGCACAAAAATATACGTTTTTCGGTATATTTTTGTGCATTGGTTTGCCAGGTGTTATCTTTATAACGGAATAACCGTAACATCTTTTTTATGCTTCACACCCTCAATATAATCCCGGATATTTTTCAGTTCCTGCTGAAAAACCATCCCCACATGTTCAGACCAGGCGTGATGGGCATCCGACCCACCGGTTACCGGTTTATTCTGTACCTTTGCATAATCAATTGCCTTTTGGTTATATTCCGGATTCGTATGGGAGCCATTTATAATTTCAATTGCATCCTCATATTCCGGATATAACCGTATTTTTGAAATATAGTCCGCCTGCCTGAAAGGATGGGCATGTACCAGGAAACCTCCCTCCGCATGAATCCTGCCGTAGAGCTCGGAAATATCCCAGTTTAATATTTCAGGATTTTTTAAAAGCCATTCCTTATCCAAACCGTATACCAGAAAATCCGTTCCGCGAAAGCTTTCTTCCCATCCAAAGAAAACAGAAAGCCCGATTTTTTTACCTGTTTCCAAGGCATGTTCATATCCGAGCACAAATCTTTCCACCCATTCTTCCCAAGGCAGGTTACGGGGGATGGCAGTATTTCCGTTAAAAAAATGGTCTGTGATAATAATACCTGAATATCCAAGTTTTTTATATAATTTAGCCTGATCAGCCCCGTTTATGGTAGCGCAGGCACTCGATTCAGAGGTATGCACGTGGGTATCGTATTTATATAAATCCATAATTTTCTTCTTTCTGTATTTTATTGCGTTTTTCACTCATTTTGGCTCCAGGCATCCCGCCGGTTTAATACAATTCCGTGTCAAAACGAGGCTTTGCATTCCGCTTTGCTGCACGCTCCTGACTATAACCTTAAACCGGTATTAGTTTAGCATAAATATAACATTTATTCAATCCATATGCCTTGAATTGCCGTAAAATGTAATTTTAAAACTGGTGCTATCTACCGGTTTTATCCATCCGGAAATTTCCGGTCCTCAGGCAACTACAGTGCTATTCCCTGTATTTAAGCGGATTATTTGCCTCTGTCTGCGAACGTATGATTGTTCAAAAAACTGGATTTTCCACCAAATATATGTTACAATATTCCTAATTGTTTAATCTTACAGGTAAGTCCCCCTCTTACAAAGCGTAAACGGTGGATCCCGGATTTACTTGTTTTGGTCGGAGAAAGGTTCCGGCTGAAATACCTGCATAGCAGGCATAAGGTTAGAGCCGCAAAGCGGAATGTGAATATCCGCTTTGACTACAGGACATTGCAGGGCAGTGTCATAAGGTTTAGGAAAGGATTCGAATAATGGAACAATATACAGGAAGTCAAATTGTAGTTTTGGAAGGATTGGAGGCTGTTAGAAAACGTCCTGGAATGTATATAGGCAGTACCGGCTCCAGGGGACTGCATCACCTGATCTGGGAGATTATAGATAATGCCATTGATGAACATCTGGCTGGTTTTTGTACACAAATCAATATCCTTTTGCAAAAAGACGGAGGTATTACCATTCAGGATAACGGAAGGGGTGTCCCGGTAGATATCCACCCCACAAAGAAAATACCTACGGCCCGGGTCGTTTATACCATATTGCATGCCGGCGGTAAATTCGGCGGTTCTGTTTATAAAGTATCCGGAGGTCTCCATGGTGTTGGTGCTTCTGTTGTAAATGCACTCTCCAGCCGGATGATCGTTGAAATCAAACGGGAGGGCAAGGTGTACCATGATGAATATCAGAACGGCGGACATCCTGTTACGGAGCTTGTGGAAGGATTTCTTCCCGTAGTGGGCAAATGCAATAAAAGTGATACGGGAACCAGGGTCACATTTTATCCGGATGAAACCATATTTGAAACAGTGGAATTCAAAGCGGATACCATTAAGAAAAAATTAAAGGAAATTGCATTTTTAAATAAAAATTTATTAATTCACTTTACCGATTTAAATACCGGTGAGGAAGTATCCTATCAGGAAGAATTCGGAATCAAAAGTTTTGTTTCTTATTTAAACCGGGAAGCAGCCTCCCTCCATGGGGAGCCGATCTATGTGGAAGGCGTAAGCGGGGAAATCGAGGTTGAGGTTGCATTTCAGTATATTGATGCATATACCGAACAAATCAATGCATACTGCAACCGTATTAATGTAGTGGACGGAGGTACACTCGTTACGGGCTTTAAAACTTCCCTGACCAGGGTAATGAATCAATACGCCAGGGAATTAGGCATCTTAAAAGAGAAAGACGAAAATTTTGACGGTAAGGATATCCGTAACGGCCTGGTAGCCATTATATCCATAAAACATCCGGATCCCCAGTTTGAAGGCCAGACCAAAACAAAGCTTGGGAATACGGACGCCAAAAGTGCCGTGGATGAAGTATTTGCTGCAGAGGTCCAGCGTTATTTTGACAAGAACGTAGAAGTATTAAAAAGTATCCTCGACAATTCCATGAAATCTTATACGGCAAGAAGGGCCGGGGACAAGGCACGTACTGCCGTCATGAAACAGTTATCCGATGTGGATACCAGAAGTAAATTAGCTTCCTGTTCCTCCAAAAAACCGGAAGAATGCGAAGTATACATTGTCGAAGGAGATTCCGCCGGGGGTACCGTTAAAACCGCACGAAACCGCAGGACCCAGGCCGTACTTCCCTTGCGTGGCAAGATTTTAAATGTGGAAAAATCCACTCTGGAGAAAATATTATTAAACAATGAAATCAAATCCATGATCGCCTCCTTTGGCTGCGGTATCGGGGATGAATTTGACATTAATAAGCTCCGTTACGGCAAGATCATAATCTTAACCGATGCCGACGTGGATGGGGCCCACATAAGTACCCTTTTACTCACTTTCTTCTACCGCTTCATGCCGGAGCTCATATTAGAAGGCAAGGTATTCCGCGGCCTTCCCCCATTATACAAAGTGGAATATGAATCTGCGGTAAAGGGTAAAAAGAAAAAGCAATCCGAATACCTCTTTAATGATTTCGAACTGGAAAAGTTCCGTAAGAAAACAGAAAATAAGATCTTAAACCTTCAGCGGTACAAAGGACTTGGGGAAATGGATGCCAACCAGTTATGGGAAACCACATTGAATCCCGAAACCCGGACTCTGGCCCAGATATCCATAAGTGACACCGTAGAAGCCGATGAAATTACAAGTACCTTAATGAGCAGCAACGTTCCTCCAAGAAAGAATTTCATATTGGAAGAAGCGAGATATGCTAATCTGGATATATGATATATGATTCCGATGTTTGCTGAAGATATTTAGCTGCTGAATTAGGTTGTGAACATTTTCATCATATCATAAGTATGTTTTTACTTACAATCTTTGCAAAAAGATTTTCCTTCACTTCGTTCAGACGGTCTGCACAAAAACATACTATGATATCACAAAAATTAATTTAGCTTTTTACAGCATCTAAAATATCTAAAAGCAGGCTGAATAAAGTGAAAGCGGATATTCGTAATCCGCTACGCTACTTGCTCATAACCTTATACCTGCTACGCAGGTATTTCAGTCGGAGCATGAACTCCGACTGAAAAGTTAAGTCCCTAACCCACCGCTTACACTCGCTGAGAAGCGGGGGACTTACTTGTAAGGTTAAATAAGATAGACGTGAAATATTTATGAGGCTTTTAAGAGTATTCATATTTAAAAGGAGAGATTTATGAGTAAAGATACAGAGAATATTGTACAGTTGGATTTTTCGGAGGAAATGAAAAATTCTTACAGGGATTATGCCATGAGTGTTATTATCGCCAGGGCACTGCCGGATGTGCGGGATGGATTAAAACCGGTTCAGAGGCGTATTTTGTATGCCATGAGAGAGCTTGGGCTGGACCCAAAAAAGCCCCACAGAAAAAGTGCACGTATTGTCGGTGATACCATGGGTAAATTTCATCCCCACGGGGACAGTTCCATCTATGAAGCACTGGTTAGAATGACGGAGGACTATTCCCTGTCCATCCCTTTGGTAGACGGCCACGGCAACTTTGGTTCCATTGACGGGGACGGTGCTGCTGCCATGCGTTATACGGAAGCACGTTTATCCGACGGCGCCATGACAATGCTGGATCACCTGGAAAAAGGGCTGGTAGAATTTATACCCAACTTTGACGACAGTGAAAAAGAGCCAAAGGTTCTCCCCGCCATGATCCCCAATCTGCTGATCAACGGTACTACCGGTATTGCGGTAGGTATGGCAACCAATATACCTCCCCATAACCCGGGGGAAGTAATTGATGGGGCGATCGCTTATATGGAAAACCCGGATATTACGGTACAGAAACTGATGAAGTATATTCCCGCACCGGATTTTCCCACAGGAGGTTCTATTATCAACCAAAGCGACATGGTGCAGATTTACGAAACCGGTGAAGGTAAAATCCGCCTCCGTTCCAAAGTCGAAATCGAAAACGGTGAAAATGGCCGTAAAAATATAGTTATAACTGAAATTCCCTATACGATCGCCGGAAATAAAACGAAGCTGGTAGAAAGCCTTGTTTCCATGATGAAGGATAAGGTATTTGATGAGATCTTTGACGTCCGGGACGAGTCTTCCAAAGAAGGCATCCGTATTGTGGTCGAAGTAAAAAAAGACAGGGATATTGATAACTTACTCAATGGTCTGTACAAAAAAACACCGCTGGAAGATACCTACGGGGTAAATCTTCTTGCCGTGAAGGAACAGCAGCCCATTGTTTTTAATTTAAAAAGCATCCTGGAAGAATTTATCCGGTTCCAGGAAGAACTCTATACCAAAGAGTACAGGCATCTTTTAGAAAAGGCGGAAAACCGCCTGGAGATCGTGGACGGATTGATCCGGGCCACGGACGTAATCGATTTGATCATTGAAATCCTGCGCGGAAGTTCTTCTATTAAGCAGGCAAAAGCCTGTTTAACCGGTGGCGATATTACGGATATTAAATTTAAAACCAGGCAGTCTGAAAAAGAGGCCGCCACCCTTCAATTTACGGAACGCCAGGCAGACGCCATACTGGCCATGCCCTTAAGCAAATTGATCGGTCTGGAAATACTGAAACTACACGAAGAGAATGATTCTTTATTAAAAAGCATTGCAGAATATAAAGTGGTTCTAGGGGATACGAATGAACTTTATAAAGTCATTAAAAATCGCCTGAAAGAGTATAAAAAGACATTTAATATCCCAAGAAGAACTCATTTGGATAATGTGGATAATACGACGGGTTATATTGAAGAAGTGAAGGTTGAGGACATCTATGTATTGATTGACCGTTTCGGTTATACGAAATCTCTGGATGCCTCCAGTTTCTCCCGTGTCGCGGAAGAAAACCTGAAAGAATTTACGTTTATTATCCTTATGAAAAACACGGACAGGCTGTGCCTGTTTACCGCGGAAGGCAATATGTACCAGGTAAAAGCCGCTGCCATCCCCAAATGCAAGATAAAAGATAAGGGCGTCCTGATTCATACCCTTTGTAAAGTAGATAAGGAAAACATATTAATGTATACCTCCTTTGAACAGTTATTCGAATCCCAGTTAGTATTTTCTACAAGATCAGGTTATATCAAACAGGTATCCGGAGTGGAATTTGAAACCAACCGTTCCATGATTGCCGCAACAAAGTTAGAAGACGGTGACCAACTCATAAACATAGTCATGCTTTCTGCCGGAGAAATATTATCCGGAGACCGGAAAGTAATTATCTTAACAGAAAAAGGGTTATCTCTCGGATTTTCTTTGGAAGAAATCAGTGAAATGAGAAAAACAGGCCGTGGTGTGAAATCAATTGACCTGGATAAAAACGATACGGTGGCTTTTACCGCAATTGTAAAAGCATCCGATGAGGCTTTCATCTATAACGGCAGGGAATTAAGCGTTAAGAAAGTCCGTAACCGTAAGCGGGGGCAGAAAGGCCAGAAAGCTCAATTATAATATCTGCCACAAAAACAGTCCGAACCAAAAATTCCTGTAAATTATAAGGATTATTGGGTTCGGACCATTTTTTGTTATTTCCCTTTACTTGCCTGCATTTTTAAAGCTTATGATAACCTTCCCTTTGCAGTTTATTTCTGATTTCTTAGTTGATGTGTTTGTTGCTGCTATTTTCTTTGGATTATTATTCTATTCGATTGTGTTGCTATTTTCTTTCGGTTATTATTCCATACTATTGCTGTTATTATATTTTATCAGCCCCGTCCAAAAAGTTCTACCCTTACAGCATAAATTACCGGCTTCCCTTATCATAAGGAATACCCTCTGCCCTTGGAGCCTGGGAATTCCTTGAAGAGAAGGCTAGAATGATTAAAGTTGCAATATATGGGATCATTTTATATACCTCATTGGAGATAGGCAATTCCTTAAGTACCGGTATGCCGGAGTATGCGGAGGCAAAAGTTTTCATGATACCAAAGAAAAACGCTGCCACTATAATCCGTTTCGTTCTCCATTGGCCGAAAATCAAAACTGCCAGTGCCAGGAAGCCGTATCCGGCTACACTTGCATTAAAGTTGGTAGAGGTCGGGACAATAAATACCAGTCCGCCGATACCGGCCAGCACACCGGATATAATAACACCGGAATAACGTATTTTATACACATTGATACCGACCGAATCCGCAGCCTGAGGATGTTCCCCGCAGGCACGCAGCCTTAAGCCAAACCTGGTATGGTTAATTACGACTTCTGATAATATAGCTATTCCGATTCCCAAGTAAGTGGTAATATAACTGTTTTGGAATAACAGAGGGCCGATCACCGGAATATCTCCCAAAACCGGTACTTTTGTTATATGAAAGGTATCTTTAAACGGAATCTGCTGGAGTCCCTGCACCATCCTGGCAACAAAGATTGCAAAAGCCGGGGCAAACAGGTTTAAAGCCGTACCGCTGATCGTCTGGTCTGCCTTCAGATTAATGGAAGCAAAGGCGTGGAGCAGTGAAAAAATACCTCCTGACAATCCGGCAATCAACACTGCTAAAAGCAGCAAAAGCTGGCCGCTCATACGGTTTTCGAAAATATGGATGAATGCAATGCTGATAAAGCCGCCGATAACCATAATACCTTCCAGAGCAATATTAACCACACCGCTTCGTTCCGAAAACATTCCCCCAAGTGCAACAATCAACAGAGGAATTGCAAAAAACATCGTCTGCTGTACTATAAAATATAAGCTATCCATCAGCCTTCCTCCTTCGCTTCTCTTGTTGTTTTACGGGTCAGTCTTCCGATAATGCTCTTAAATAACAGGGCAAATGCGCCGCAGTATATAATGGCAGATATAATAATATCAATAACTTCCGGAACGAAATTATACAACTGGGTATTGTTTCCTCCCACCGTAATATGTGCTATAAATAACCCTGCAAAAAGAATACCGATCGGATTGGACGTTCCAAGTAAGGCAACGGATATACCGTTAAACCCTTGAGGCGCCAGTACGTCTAAAACCTGCAGGTATTTTCCGGAACCGGCAAGATATAATAAGCCTCCGCCAAGTCCGGAGAGGGCACCGGCGATTACCATGGATAAAACAATATTTCTCTTGGCGTTAATACCCGCATATTTACTTGCGCTGGGACTTTGTCCGCAGGCTTTCAATTCATATCCGAATATGGTTTTATTCAATATAATATAGATAATTACGACCATTAAAACAGCAATGAAGATACTGATATTCATGTTACTTGTATGAAACAGCTGATCCAGCCCGGCCTTGGGTATTATTGCTGTCTTGGCAACCGGTACGGACTGGTTCCGGATGGGATCATGTACATATTTTACAATTAATATATTGACCAGATACATACCGATGTAATTCATCATAATGGAAGTGATAACTTCATTTACATTGGATATGGCTTTTAAAATACCCGGCACCATCCCCCAGAGTGCTCCTGCCAGGGCCGCACCTAAGAGTGCCACGATCCAATGGATACCGGCCGGTAGAAAAGTCCATTTTACACCGATAAAAACAGCCCAGAAAGCTCCGAAGGTAAATTGTCCGGAAGACCCTATGTTAAATAATCCTGTTTTAAAAGCAAAACCAACCGAAAGTCCGGTAAGGATAATCGGCGTGGTTAAATATAATACTTGTCCGATTCCAGCCATTCCATCCGTGAACCCTCCCATTAAAATCATCCAAAATGCCGGGAAAGCCTGTTTTGCGTTACTGAACAATAAGATTAACAACCCAAAGAGTAGGCCGGCAGCTATGGCCATGATTGAAGCAAGAAAGCTTTTACTGCCTTTACTGTTTGTTAAATTATGCTTCTTTTTCATGCTTTACACTCCTTTTTTGAGCCGGACATATAAAGTCCTAATTCCTGAACGGATACGGTTTTAGGATCCATATCTGCTACAATTTCACCCTCGTAGATAACCAGAATGCGGTCGCTTACTTCCATTACTTCATCCAGTTCAAGTGAAACTAACAGCACCGCTTTTCCTTTATCCCGCTGATTAATCAATTGTCTGTGTATATATTCCGTAGCTCCTATGTCTAATCCCCTGGTTGGCTGGACTGCTATAACTATATCCGGGTTACGGTCAAGTTCCCTTGCTATAATTACTTTCTGCTGGTTACCGCCGGACATATCCCGGATAATGGAATCTTCCCCCTGTCCGCTTCGTATGTCATATTGATCTATTAATTTCTGTGCATATTCACGTACGGCATTAAACCGTATCATACCTTTATTCTGGAATCTTGGTTCAAAATAGGTCTGTAGGACAATATTTTCCTGCAGGTTATAATCTAACACCAGACCGTGCTTATGCCTGTCTTCCGGTATATGGGCCATACCATCAATACTCTTTTTACGGATGGATTCTTTTGTAATATCTTTACCGTTCAAAATAACCTGTCCGGATTGTATGGGCATCAGGCCGGTAATACCATAAACCAGTTCCGACTGGCCGTTCCCGTCAATACCTGCAATACACACGATTTCACCTTTTCTGACCTGAAAGGATACATTATTTACAATATTTTTGTGGGAAGTTTTTGATACTACCGTAAGAGCTTTTGCCTCAAGGGTAATATCCCCGGTTTTTAATTCCGGTTTTTCCAGATGAAAGTTAATCTTACGTCCGACCATCATCTCAGACATTTCTTCCTTTGTGACAGTATCCACATCAATAGTGCCGATATATTTTCCTTTTCTAAGAACGGTACAACGGTTGGCTACGGCTTTAATTTCATTTAATTTATGGGAAATAAAGATGATAGACTTTCCTTCGTCTACTAAATTCTTCATTATTTTCATTAATTCATCAATTTCCTGAGGTGTCAGTACAGCTGTTGGTTCGTCAAATATCAATATATCATTGTTGCAATAAAGCATTTTGAGAATTTCGACTCGCTGCTGCATACCTACCGTAATATCTGAGATATAGGCGTCCGGATCAATTTTCAATTTATAGTGACTGCTTAAATCAACTATTTTCTTTCTGGCTTCCTCCATTTTAAGAAAGCCGCCTTTTACCGTTTCCCTGCCTAACACAATACTCTCCAGTACTGTGAAATTATGCACCAGTTTAAAATGCTGGTGTACCATACCGATACTTAGGTTATTGGCGTCATTGGGATTATTAATTTTAACCGGTTTGCCGTTAATCTTAATTTCACCGCTCTCTGCCTGGTACAAACCGAATAATACACTCATTAATGTAGATTTTCCTGCACCGTTTTCCCCCAAAAGTGCATGAATTTCCCCTTTATTTATACATAAGGTAACATCATCCAGAGCTTTAAAATTCCCAAACTCTTTTGTGATATGATTCATTTCAATAACATATTCCATTGCCGTCCTCCTAAGCATCCTTTTAAAAATGAGGGTACTTTCTAGCACCCTCATTGTATTCCATTATGCTTTTATAACCTTAATTATTGAACAACGTTAACTGTAACCTTATCTGCCGGAACTCCGCTGGCATCAGCGGCTACGGTGTCATTTCCAATTGTTATTTCTTTATTTACTATTTTAGCATAGATAGCATCATAGTCTGCCTGAGTAAATTTTGCAAATTTGGAAGATTCCATCGGAAGCTGTACACCTTCACTGCCTGCATTTAAGGTAACAGTTGTTCCGCCCGGGAAATTATTGCTATAGATACTGGTAAGGGCATCGGAAACGGACTTGCTTAAGTTCTTCATGGAGGAAGTTATAACGGTATCAGATTCTGCGGATTGGTCTACGTCTACACCAATTACTTTCTTACCTGCTGTTTCAGCCGCCTTCATAACAGAGTTTCCAACTGGGCCGCCACAGGCGAATATAACTTCGGTTCCTTCATTATACCAGGCTGCAGCTTTTGCCTGATTATCCGGTGTAGCCTCAAAATTACCTACATAAGTATACTGAACCTGTACTGCGTCAGCTGCTAAACCTAATTCTTTTGCAGCATAATCTGCTCCCTGGATGAAACCATATCCGTAACGGATAACGGCAGGCACTGCAATACCACCCATAAATCCTAATTTTGTATAACCGTCTTTTACGATTGCATAACCGGCAAGGAAACCAGCTTCTTCTTCTGCATAAAAGATAGAATAGGTATTATCATTGATAACAGGGGTATAATCTTCAGGAGTCTGATGAGGCACGCCATCTAAGATGATAAATTTAACATCCGGATATTTTGTCTGGGCTGTGTAAACAGGAATTTCAAATAAGTATCCCGGGCATACAATAATATTTGCACCTGCTTTTACTGCTAAATCCATGGATACCAGATATGCATCATCTGATTTTTCAGTTGGTTTATAATATTTATAAGTTTTATTATTTGCTTTTGCATACGCTTCCACGCCTTCCCAGGCACCCTGATTAAAGGACTTATCATCGATGGTACCGATATCTGTGATTAAAGCGATTTCATACTTGCCGGATTCGCCGCCATTGTTTGCGGTATCATCGGCAGTTTCAGCCCCATTGTTCCCGGCGGTATTGCCTGTTCCCTCGCTGGCAGTGTTTCCGGCATTACCAGTATTATCTGTCTTACTGCCGCATGCTCCTAAGGAAAGCACTAAGACTGCGGCTAAAGCTACACTTAATAATTTTTTAGATAATTTCATTTTGGTTCCTCCCATTTGATAATTTTATTTTTGGTAATTTATATCCTCTTTCTAAAACTTTCTCTTTGGGTAATTACCATATTATTTTACCCCGGAAACGAATTTATCACTCTCCTCTTTTTATTTAATTTCCTATACAAAGCAAACCGTTACCTGTTTGAATGTTAAGCAGCTACTCGGCCATAAGGCTGAACTGTAACAATGTTAAGCTATATCCAGGGCAATCTTCATCATATTATGAAAACTGTTCTGCCTCTCCTCTGCCGTTGTCACCTCACCGGTTACCAGGGAATCGGAAATCGTACAGATAGCCAATGCATTCTTTCCGGCCCTGGCGGCATTCATATAAAGGGCTGCTGCTTCCATTTCCACACACAGAATACCCATCTTCGCCCATTTCATGGTACCCTGGGAATCATCATAAAATGTATCGGAAGATAAGAAATTGCCTGCCTTATAATGAATTCCCATCTTTTCCGTAACCTCGATGGCTTTTTTCAGTAATTCGTAAGACGCTATGGGTGCAAAAGATCCCGGCAGCTCAAACTGGGCGGCATAATTGGAATTCGTACAGGCACCCATTGCAAATGCCACATCCCTGACTTTTAAATCTTCCTGCAGGGATCCTGCGGTCCCGATCCGGATAATATTATCTACTTCATAAAAATTGAATAATTCATAAGAATAAATGCCGATGGATGGCATTCCCATGCCGCTGGCCATAACAGAAACCGTTTTTCCCTTATATTTACCCGTGTATCCGTTAATTCCCCGGACGGAATTAATTAATACGGCATCTTCCAAATAGTTATCCGCTACAAATTTGGCTCTTAAGGGATCTCCCGGCATTAATACGGTCTTGGCAAACTCTCCTGCTTTCGCAGAAATATGTGGTGTAGGTATACTCATGATTTTCCTCCTGCTGCGGTTATTAGATATTTTTCACATTTTTATGGGTTTCATTTATTTAATTTAAACCATAGTCAAACAGCACACTAGTTCCTAATATTCCTTTGCTAACTTCCCTTTGATCAGATTAACGGCAGAACTGGTTCCGATTCTTTTGCACCCTTCTTTAATAAATGCTTCCAGATCCTCTATACTCTTAACTCCGCCTGCTGCTTTGATTTTGACCCCAGGTCCGATATTCTCTTTAAACAGTTTAATATCTTCCAGGGTGGCACCGCCTGTCCCAAATCCGGTGGAAGTTTTGATAAAATCCGCTCCGGCCCCGGTAACCGCCTGGCACATTGCAATTTTTTCTTCCCTGGTAAGATAACAGGTTTCAATAATTACTTTTAAAATTTTATCCCCTGTAATCTTTTTTAATAAGGCGATTTCTTCTTCAACCTTTTTATAGTCCCCATTTTTCAAATCACTTATATTAATAACCATGTCAATTTCATTGGCACCGTCTGCTAAAGCCTGCTCACATTCCGCGGCTTTTGCTGCAGTAGTGCTGTAACCTAATGGAAATCCGATTACCGTACAGATATTTATTGCATGGCCGTATTTATCGTGGACTCTTTTTACATAACAGGGCGGGATGCATACGGATGCCGTATTATATTCCATGGCTTCCTCACAAAGGACCTGGATTTCTTCCCAGGAAGAAACGGCTTTTAGCAGTGTATGGTCAACGTATTGCAGCATTTCTAATTCTTTCATTTTAACTCCAATCTGTGCGCCTTGGCGCACGTACAAATCAGGATGAAACCTAACACCCATGCATATCGCAAGCTGGCTTGCGATACTGCCCAAATAAGAAGTGTGAAATGTCTTTTATTTCACACTATCTCCATTCCTGCACATGTTTTTTGCACATATTAAATTCCTGCCGGGATTACGCTGGTACAAATATTGTGGGTTTAACCCTTGCATACCGCCTATAATAAATGGCTCACTTAAAATCATGAATGAACAAAATTTCATCCACAATTGGAGGCAGCCTGTATTTTATTATAATATGTGATATGTATGTTTTTTATTTCACAGGCCGGTAAAATCACTGTTACCGTAAGTTTAGTACCGGTGACCAAAACAGAAAGATATTTTGACAGGGCTAAATTGGGGTTAATCATTGGTTTGTTTCGCGCTAACTCCCACTGCATATCCGAAACCGGAGTTTCGGATACTGCCTAACATAAGACATTCGTTCTTTGAATGTCGTTGTTTAATCGGGTGTGAATTATGCTTTTTAGTAATTCACACTATGATAACAGAATCGTTTGTTTTTATCTTTTAATACATGTTTTATATCTATTATATTATCACTTTTCACTATTGCGGTCAACTTATTTTTGTTTTACTTTTCACATTTTGCATGTTAATATTGTCACATTATATCATTATTTTGGTTTTTTTGTTGTATAACTAAAATTGCGAGATAATTATTGAATATATATCCAAAAAATGTTATAATACTAACACATGAAGCAAAATAGTTTTGTAAATCCTTCTATGGAATTTTACAAAACCAGGAATCAGGAGAAAATTATGAGCAAAAAGGCAGACCGAATGAATCGTTTAGTTGATATAATCAAGTCCAAAAATGGCGCTTCCGTTAAGGAACTTGCCACACTTCTGGATGTATCCGAGATGACTATACGCCGTGATTTAATCGTTTTAGAACAGAATAATATTGTGAACAATGTTTATGGTGCAGCCATTTATAATCCGGCCTATAAACAGGAACAAACCGATTCAACCTACGAGCTGTCCCATGCCAAGAATGCCCAGGATCTGGAAAAAAGTAAAATCGGTGCCTTTGCGGCTTCCCTCATTAAACCGGGTGATATTGTTGTAATCGATACCGGCTCCACCACGGAAATGTTAGCCGAAAATATTGATGACCGACTGGAAGCTACGATTTTATGTTACAATGCAAACATTTTAAATTCGTTAAGAGAGAAAGAAAATCTTTCCCTTATTTTTTCCGGCGGCAGATACCATGCCAAGACCCAGATGGTGGAAAGCGCGGAAGGGATTGAACTGATTCAGAGCATGCGCTTTACCAGGTCATTTATTTCCGCCGCGGGTATACATCATAATTTAGGGGTCACCTGTGTATACCATTACGAGATACCCACCAAGAAAGCCATCATGCAGTCTTCCGTAGAAAAAATCCTGTTACTGGACTCCAGCAAGTTTGATCAGGTAAAACCGGCTTACTTTGCTAATCTGGAGGATTTTGACGTGATTATTACGGATGAATCCATCACAGAGGAATGGAAAAGAGAAATTGAAGAATTGAAAATCAAATTATATACAGTGTCTTAAATATAGTACTATCATATATTTCTATTAAAAAATTAATATAATAGTATCATAAATATCAATCTTTTCAATAATTTTCAATTTATTTTACCTGATTTGAGAGCATAGGGAATTGATATTCTTCCTCCAGATATGGAATAACAAGCATGGAAACATCTCTGTATATTTGTCCTTTAATACCTTCCAGTGCAGAAAAAGTGGAATTCCCCCAGCCCCGATTTTCCGGAATATCGGGATCATCAGGATAGGCTTCTAAAATTTCCGTTTCTAATACAGGAGCTGCTGTTTCTATTAAATTATCGATGCTTTTTTTAAAATTATTGAGATTTTCCCGGTCTATTTCATATGTACATTTTTTTTTGAGGATATCTATTACTTTTTTATATTCCTGTTCCCAGGTTTTTTCATATTCATCCTTAGTATCCCGGACTTCAGCTTCTATTTTACTGTTTAATTCTGAACTATAATAATTATCAATGGGATTATTCATTAAGTAGGAATTAATGAAACCATCTAATTTATTTTTTGATTTATTTTTTGCATTATCATTCTGCGTAAAATCTTCACTGTTCTGTGAAATATCTATACTTTTTGGTGGTACAGCACTATGTTGATTTATATTATTTATAACCATAAATTGAATTACAATAATTATTATAAGTACTGATATAATTATATTTTTTTTCATAGAATAGATACCTTTCTTAGTAGCCATATAGGCTTTATTTACGTAGATTTATTATATGCTTAAACAGGCGACGTAAAAGAGGCATGATTACTGGAATTATAGTAACATGCCCCACAAACTTATTAATTAAAACGGATATTCGTATTCCGCTTTGCTGCGGCTCTAACCTATTACACAACTATGCTGCTATTTCAGTGGAGACACCGAATTCCACTGAAAAGTTTAGTCAAACTTCCGCCGGCCAGGCGGGAGACTTCCTTGATAGGTTAAAAACTAATTTACGGTGATTGGTTCACACATTCTAAAAACAGTATTATTTTTCTTTTTGCAAGCTATTTAAAAATTCATCAAACTCTTTTTCACTCTCATCATAAAAAACATCAATGGAAGGCAGATTAAGTGCAAAGAACAGGCCAAGTAATGTCTTTGCATCAAAATCAAAGGTACCGCTGGAAGTTTTGATTCTTACATCCGTTTTGCATTTGGACGCTTCTCTGTTAAAATCATAGAGGTCATTTGCTGTCTTAAATATGATTGTTTTACTTTTCATAAATATCACGCTCCTTTTATGTTTTCCTATTTAAAACAATTACATTGCTGTATAGCCTTAATCATTCATACACGATATTTAGTAATATTATATAAACCAATCTATTTTAAGAAACAGTTATAATGCAAACAGTTATTGTTTTATTTACGGCAATAAATTCCAAAGCTTGAAGTTAACTCCTGACTAAAATCTTGGTATACCATTATAGTATAATATCATTACCAATATAAGTCAATTACCCCATTTATGATTTATCAGTTTAATATTTTTCTACTATATTAAATATTTTATCCTTAATACAAACGGATTACGGTTTGTCCTGGGGTTAACCCTTAATACCGGTTGCCGCAATTCCTTCCACGAAATATTTCTGCAGAGCCATAAATACGGCCAGCACGGGAATCAGTGAAATAACCGAAGCAGCCATAATCAGGCCGTAGTCCGATGAATACTGTCCTATGAACATTCTCAGGCCGATCTGGATCGTCTTTTTGCTTTGGGTTGTCAGATAAATACTTGGCCCTAGGAAATCATTCCAGGTAGAAACGAAAGTAAAGATCACTAAGGTGGAAAGCGCCGGCTTAGAAAGTGGAAGCATGATCTTCCCGTAAATCCGGTATTCATTCATTCCGTCTATTCTCGCGGCCTCACAAAGGGAATCCGGAATCCCCTGATAAAACTGTCTCATCATAAATACACCAAAAGCGGAAAAGGCCTGGAGTATTATGATCGCCAGATGTGTATCGTTTAATCCCAGGGACCTCATCATCATAAACTGGGGCACCATATATACCTGCCAGGGTACTGCTATGGTAGCTATGTAAGCCATAAACAGGACATTCTTATATTTAAAATCCAGCTTGGAAAATGCGTAGGCTGCAAAGCTGCTGGTCAATAATTGCAGCGCCGTTACGATCAAAGTCAGCTTTGAAGTGTTCAGCACAAATTGCAGCAGGGGTATCTTCTTCCATATTTCTATATAATTCTGCCACCTTGGTTCCCTGGGAATCCACTGAATGGGCACTGAAAATACATCTTTATCATACTTTAACGATGCGGACAGCATCCATGCAAAAGGAATCAGCATGATAAATGCAATTATAATCAGTAACACATAAAGTATCATTTTCCCTATCCGTAGCTTTTTTTCTTTCTGTTTCATGGTTATATCCTCCTATCTTTCACAAAATAAGTTATGCATTTTCATAGTTTTTTTCACCTTTGAACTGTATTAAGGTCACCAAAAGCACCATGGCAAAAAGAACCATTGAAATTGCACTGGCATAACCGTAATCCGTTGAAGTTACAAAAGCTGTCTGATAGATATGATATACCATAACCAGTGTGGAGGTACCCGGGCCGCCCTGGGTTATCATGTAAACCTGGTCATATACCTTAAAGCTGTTTATCATTAACATAATCACAACAAAAAACGTTGTCGGTTTCAACTGGGGCCAGGTTATAAACCTGAATTTCTGCCACATATTTGCACCGTCCAGACTGGAAGCTTCATATAATTCCCCGGATATCCCCTGGAGTCCGGCCAGGTAGATGACCATATAATACCCCATGGATTTCCAGACACTGAACAAAATGACCGTGAGCATTGCCCAGTGTGCATCTGCAGCCCATCCGGGCAGATTCTCTTTTGCAACTCCCAGATGGCTTAAGGCAACATTAACAATGCCGGCACCGGGGCTGAAAATCATATTCCACACCGCAGCCACCGCTACTAAGGAGGCAACATAAGGGAAAAAGCTTATGGTACGGAAGAAATTCCGCCCGGCTATTTTCTGGTTTAATACGATAGCAAGAAGAAGGGCTGCCGTCAGAGTTAAGGGTACCGTCACAATACAGTAAATAATTGTATTCATAAAGGCGACCTTAAATCTGGTATCATCCCCAAGCCGGATAAAATTACCGAACCCTACAAAATGAATGGGATTATTGCCGTCCCAGGACATAAATGCCAGTAAAAAGGCAAACAAAATGGGACCCAAGGTAAATACCGCAAACCCGATAAAGTTCGGGGCAATAAAAGAATACGCAATTAAATCCCTTTTGGTTTCACGGATAAAGAAAGCCCCTGATTTTATTTTCTTAATCCTGCTCCGTATTTTTGAAATCTGAGTTAAAATTTCTGTTTTTTTCTTTTCCGTTTGTACCAGGTCCAGATTCCTGTTAAGCATATCAAGCTTTGTTTCAAGTTTATGTATTTTTATAATATTTTGGCGTTCCTTCTCAGGAGATATCTTTTCATGCCTCATCTTTTATAAGCCGGATAATGGCTTTCCTCCTTTTCTTTTCAATATGGAACTTGTTAATTTCATAAATGTTTAACTGATTAAATATATTACTGTCAAAAGAATGCGGGCTATTTTCCATATACCATTTCTGCTAGAGTGTGTTTGAAAAATGCTTGTACTTGACTGAATGCTCCACTTTGTGGGAGGCAAGAAACGATTTTGGACGCGTAGCGGGGCTACGTTCCCAAAATTGTGACGCAGCATGCCGCAAAGTGGAGCATCCAGTCCAGTGCAATGATTTTTCAAACACGCTCTCGTGCACCGGCAAGCAATTCGTATGGATATCAGCTTGCCGGCACACTAAAACTCAAACCCCTTTGTATATGCAAAACCAAGCTCTAGACCTACAAATAATAAGGAGCAATTGCGGCAAGAAAGGAGAATGCACCATGATCCTATTTAAATACTTTCCATTATTACGAAAGTTCCTACTGAAGTAATTTAGATACTTCTTCATTCATGTATGCTATGCCCTCATCAATTGTTTTTGTCTCGGTCATAATGTAATCATGTCCGTCGTTTAACACGGTATCAATCTCCGCACTTTTTACATTCAACGGCATTTCCAGATAAGTTTTCACGGTCTTTAATGCTTCTTTGCTTTCTGCATCAGACGGGAAACCTTCCAGACCTGATATGGCAGCCAGAACGGCATCGGTCTTGATTGCCGGGAAAGTACCGGTCTTCGCGATCACTTCAGCACCTTCCGTACCGCTTACAAATTTCGCAAAATCAGCTGAAATCTCTTTGTTTTTCGATGCTGACGCAACTGCTATAGAAGTAATGGTTCCTAAAGTCGTACCTGCTTCGACCCCTTCCGGATGGGGATATTTAGCCAGGCCCCAATTCTTAATATCTGAAAATTCCCCTGTCTTTATCTTATCAATTAATGTAGGAATAAACCATGAACCCATATTCAGCATTGCCACATTGCCTTTTGCAAAAGCAGCGGAATAATGCAAATTACTGGTCTTTAATGTGGCATAATCCTGGCATACCCCATCCTTCTGCTCCGCAAGAACCATTTCATAATAGGGTTTTAAGAAATCATAATTACCGTCTACGATGGAATTCTTTCCGTCCAATACTCCAAGTAACTGGATGGTTGACCGCCAGGTATGGTAATGGGAACCGTATACTTCATTTCCCAGGTCAGTTTTCGTCACTGCCCTGGCAAGCTGGTCATACTGCTCCAATGTCATATCATTGGAAGGATAAGAAGCTCCGGCAGCATCGAAAATATCTTTATTATAAAATAGTATCCAGAAATCACTCCGAAACGGTAATGCATAGAGTTTATCATTTACCAGAATCTGTTCTGTCACGCCGCTGTAAGCGGATAAGTCCATACCGGCTGTATCCACCGGCTCCAGCACATTTTTAGAGACCAGGTTTGAATATCCCGGAATATCTTTTACCAGCACAACATCCAGATCCGTGTCATTGCCTGCCAGTTGGGTTGACAGTGCGGTCATATAATCCTGTGACCCAAGATCCACCATTTCAATTTCAACATCCGGATTTTTTACCTTATAGGCATCGATCAAAGGCTGATAATATGTAGTTAAGGCAATATCCCAGACCGCCCACTTTATTTTTGTCGTTTCTTTTGCCCCGCCAGAATCTTTTCCTGTTTCTGTTCCTGATCCCGAAGCCTCCTGTGCAGTATTGCTTCCTCCCCTGGAACCGCACCCGGAAACCATGGTCAGTACCATTGACAGCAGCAGCACAAGGCTTATCACTTTTTTTAACGTTGCGGACCTGGTATACCCGCTTTGACCTCTTTTCATAAAATACCTCCCAAAATTTTTTTGGTAAATCTTGAAATACCGGTTTGTACAAACCTTAAGTACCATATCGATTTACATAATTAATTATAATATACCCGGGGGTCCCGGTTACATGGAATATTTATTAAAAATAATTCACTTTTTATTTTTCCCCGGGTTACTTTTCTCTTAATTTTTCGTTCCTTCTAAAAACATGTAATTTTTCATAAAAAACAATACTATTTTTAACTTGTACGGCGAAAAGCTTCCCCAACCTTGCACCGGTACCCGCCCAGCTTTTTTCGCCGCAAGAATCTAAATTGTTTTCGGTTGACATTTACATTGCGAGTGTTTACAATTTTTATTAAATACGGGCCGGCTTATCCTCGAATAGGAGATCATTATGAAAAAATATACCTTCCATGGAATTAAGTCAAAAATCATACGGATTTCAACCATTTTTACTTTAGTAATAACCATTTTAATTGCTTCCATCTGCCTTAGCACCTTTCAGCACCTGCTACTGCAGAGTTTAAGCCAATCCACCAAATACAACCTGCAGCTGATCCTGAATACCATTTCCAGTGATATGGCTCCCATTATAACCTTATCCAAATGGTGTTCCTCCAACATTCAGATTTCAAAATATTTGGAATCAACCTCAACAAACCCGACTCCCAAATATTATGACCGAAACCGATACTATGAGGAAGTAAATACAGCCTGGAACCGCTTAAGGGAAGAATACCGCAACAACCGTTCCAGCCTCTACATAGACCGTATCCTGATCAGTAATTTTAATAAAAATTACCTGCAGTATGCTTCCGTAACCTCCTTTAAAACCTCGGATATTGTTGATACCATTGAAGCTCAGCCCTATTTTGAAACTTTATACGGCGGCTCCATGAAAAAATGGGCCGGACTGGTGACCGATCTTTTCAGTGAGAATCCCGGTGCACAGATTATTCCCATCATCAACCCGGTTTATTACCCCTATGATTCCAAAGAAGTCGGCTGGTGTTATATATCCGTATCCAGCAAACTGCTGACAAGATCCATTGAAAATTATAAAATCCCGCAAGACAGTAACCTGTACTTAACCATACAGGATAAAACCTACCAGATCCAAAACGGCAAATATATGGAGATCCGTCCGGAATACGCCCTTATGGACGACCAGGCCCTTAGGTCAGACAAATATTCCGTTGTGGATGTAACCGATGAAAATGGTATCAAACGTACCATGGTAACCGTAGGTTCCTCCCTGGACGGGTGGTATTTGACCCAAAGCTTATCCGAAATTCAATTTTCACAGCAGAAAAAAGTGTACCTCATCCTCATTGCACTGATCAGTTTTATCGTGATCGGCCTGGGTGTTTCCCTGACTTATTACCTGAATAAATTAATCAATACCCCCCTTCGCAGGATAAATAAGAAAATAAAATTAATTGCACAGGGTGATTTCTCCCATGATTATGAAATTGAATGGGACAATGAGTTAGGAGAGATCGGAAAAGGAATCAACACCCTATCCACGGATATCGTACAATTAATGAATACCAGGATCGAATCGGAAAAGGAAAAAAAGGAACTGGAATACCAAATACTGCAGAGCCAGATTAATCCGCATTTTTTATACAATACCTTAAATTCAATCAAGTGGATGGCTACCATTCAAAATGCAGCCGGTATTGCCGAAATGACCACGGCCTTATCCAGATTAATGCGTGCCATTTCAAAAGATATCCAGCAAATACATACAATCCGGGAAGAAATTGCTTTGCTGGATAATTACTTTTTGATACAAAAGTACCGTTACGGCGGCAGCATTTCCCTGGAGTACCATATCGAAAGCGATGATTTATATAACTGCCAGATCTTAAAGTTCACCCTCCAGCCCATGGTGGAAAACGCCATCTTCCATGGTATCGAACCCAAAGGTGAATCCGGTTTCATAATGATAGACATAAGGCGTCAGGAAAAGGATATCCGGATTGAAATAAAAGATAACGGAATCGGAATGGATGAGGAACAAATTACGGAAACCCTGACAGGTAATTCCAAAAACAAATCGGAATTCTTTAAAAAATTAGGGATTGATAACGTAAAACATCGTATTCAATATACTTTTGGGCCGGAGTACGGACTAAACATTGCAAGTGAACCCGGTAAATATACCATGATAACAATCACGATTCCCTATATGATTATTGAACCGGATACGGAGGTATCTTAGTATGATAAAACTTCTGATCGTAGATGATGAGCCCCTGGTACAGGTAGGGATCAAATCCATGCTGAACTGGAATGAGTATGGCATTGAAGTCTGCGGCGCCGCCTTTAACGGAAAACAGGCTTTGACCCTGATTAAGCAGCACTCACCCCGGATCGTCATAACCGATATTAAAATGCCGATTATGGATGGTCTTGAGCTGATTAAAACCTGTCAGGACACTTACGGGAAATTCCCTTTGTTTATTATTTTAACCAGTTATGAAGAATTCCCATTCATTAAAGAAGCTGTCAAATATGGCATCCTTGACTATTTAATAAAGTTGGAGTTAACTGCCGAAGTTCTGGAGGAAACCATAGCAAAGGCATTAAATATAATACAGGAATATAATTATACATTGCCATCCGGCGATGGAGAAACGAATATACATAACTTCTATGAAAAGTTTTTTATTTACCTGCTGCATAATCTCTTCGGAAGTGAAAGCCAGTTCCGGCTGCAGGCAAAAGATTTAAATTTAGATTTCACCGCAAAATCCTATGTTTCGGCCCTTTGTACCATAGCAATACCCGGTTCCGAATCCATGGAACAGGCCAAACTGATAAAACTGTATTACAGCACCATTCAAATGCTTCGGGAATTAATCGCAAAATATATTCCCTGCTACCTTTCTTCCCTGGAACTGAAGCATTTTTGCATCATCTTCTGCCTTGAAGCCGACAATTCCACGGCATACCGGGAGAAAATTACTAAAGCCCTCCAATCCTCCTTTGCCATGGTTCACAATTATTTTAACGTAACCATACATTCCAGCGTGGGGAGTATCCGTTTTAATCCCCTTGCCATTGCGGAGTCCTATCAGGAAGCACGTCAGCTCCAGTCCTATTGCAGGAAGGAAAAGCCCATTGTATTTTTTGATGATTTCCGTTCCTGTAAGGAGAACTTCGGAAAAAATACGTTTAACATGGGGCTCTTTAAAGATACCTTACTGAAAGCCTTTGAAGAGTTTGATCCGGAAATACTTAAATGTACTTTAACGGAAATCATTCATTTATTCCAGATGTATCCCGCCAAATACCTTCAGGCCATGGACGCTACCTCAAATATTTTGCATCTGGCAATCTCCCTGCTGCCCGATGGGGAGGAAACCGTAGCGGGGCTGTTTCAAAACTATCCGGACGGGTACCAGTCAATCTACAAACAAATCAATATGGAACAGGTAATTAACTGGATGGAATTATTACGGGACGGTTTATATGAGACGCTGAAATCCAAACACAAAGCCTATAAAAACCTTATTCTTGCCAATGTGAAAACCTACATTGACAGCCATGTGGAAGAGAAACTTACGCTAAATGACACGGCCGCCCTGTTTGGCATCACTCCGAATTATTTAAGCCTGCAGTTTAAAAAAACTTTTGATACCGGTTTTACTGATTACATTACACAGAAAAAAATTTCCCGGGCCAAAATGCTGATGATCTCCGAAGATTTAAAAATTTATGAAATAGCGGACCGGCTCGGTTTTGAAAGTGCTTTTTACTTTAGTAAAGTATTTAAAAAAGTGGAAGGGTGTTCTCCGAGGGAATACCTGCAAACTAAATTATAAAGGGGGAAAACCGCATGTTTTATGAATTGGCAAGAGAATTCGGGCTGCCGCTCAAGGATTACGACTTTTATTCCTGTATGGCAAACGGTACCTGGGATGACCTTAACGATACGTTAAAAAATAAGCTTATCAAAAATGGGGAGCAATACTTAAATTTTGAATATCCGCCCATTCCGGCCACCTTGTTTATGTCCTTTGTAAGAACCGGGAACCGTGTAAATTATGAAAATGTATACTTTGCCAGAAGAATTGCGCTGAACAGCCTGGTCCTGGCCGAATGTGCCGAAAAGAAAGGCCGTTTTACGGACGATATCATTAACGGAATCTTTGCCCTCTGTGAAGAAAGCGCCTGGCAGCTGCCGCCCCATAACAGTTATATACGGGACACGCCAAGCCTCCTCCTGGCCGATTCCGCTGCCCCGGTTTTAGACCTGTTTGCCTGTGAAACCGGTGCGCAGTTAGCTATGATCCGGTATTTATTAAAAGATTCCTTCGATAAAATCAGTCCGGTTATTAACAAAAGAATCGGTTATGAATTGGAATTCCGGATCATCACCCCTTATCTGAAACAGCATTTCTGGTGGATGGGTAAGGAGAACGAACCCATGAATAATTGGACCATATGGTGCACCCAAAATATCCTGATTACGGTTTTTACAGGTAGCCAGCCAGATTCCGTCAAGTCGGAAGTTTTTTTTAAAGCCTCCAGAAGCATCGATTACTTTTTAAAAGAATACGGGGAAGACGGCTGCTGTGACGAAGGAGCCCAGTATTACCGCCATGCCGGTCTGTGCCTTTTTAATACCATGGAAATATTAAATGCCATAACAAAGGATTATTTCCTTTCACTTTACCAGGATAATAAAATAAGAAATATTGCGGCTTACATTGAAAACGTACATGTAGATGACAAATATTATATTAATTTTGCAGACTGCTCCCCCATTGCAGGTCGTGCGGGTATCCGGGAATTTTTATTCGGGAAACGTACGGATAACCCTTCCCTTATGAGCTTTGCGGCAGAAGACTTTAAAAAGAATCCCGATCCTTTGCTTACCGGGGACATTAATCTCTTTCACCGGCTGCAATCCTTATTTCATTTTCACGAAATCAATTCCTTTCCATCCGGGGAATTGGTAATGAAGAAAGATTTATATTACCCCAGTGTGGGCTTATTTATCGCCAGAGACGAACGTTTTTGCCTGGCGGTAAAAGCCGGGGACAACAATGACAGCCATAATCACAATGATACGGGAAGTTTTACGGTTTATAAGGACAGCCGGCCTATGTTTATCGATATCGGAGTGGAAAGCTATACCCTTAAGACGTTTTCTCCAAAAAGATATGAAATCTGGACCATGCAGTCCGATTATCATAACCTTCCCAGTATCAACGGCCTGATGCAAAAAAACGGAGCCGAATATAAAGCAACCGGCATTCATACCGCTTTTGAAAATAACATGGCTTCCATAGAGATGGATATTGCTTCCGCCTATCCTGATAAGGGATACGTTAGGCACTACCGGCGCTCGGTTATATTAGAAAAAGGAAAACACATTACCCTTACGGATGAGGTTATCCCCGGTTCCGGCAAAGCAGACATTATCCTGAACCTTATTACCTGTGAAAAACCGTTTGTTCACAGTAATCTCGGTAATATAGTTGACAACAGTACAAATAACGTCAGTAAAAATGCTGGTAACAACGCCGATACTGTCATTCATAATACAGACTGTACGATCGAAATAGGCTCCTTAGGACATGTGACCCTTTTGGGCGGAATTTCCGCCGTGGAAATTGAATCGTTTCCTATTACGGACCCCCGCTTGCAGACAGCCTGGAAACACGAGATTTACAGAATCCGTATTACCCTGGCTGGTAACAAACTGGTCTTACGGATTACTTAAAGATATGAATATCATTTCCGTATATTTCAATCTGGCTTAATGCCGGAAACGGCGACGGATCGTCCGATTTAACCAGTCTGCCAAGCTTAACCCAGGTAACCTGTTTTTTATCAAAGGTAATAATATGGGCTTTATCACTTTTTTCCAATTTCCAGTCAATGGACGTATCATCGGAAAAAAACAGGGTAACCTGGGTCCACCAGTTATCATGGGGAAAGTCGGCCCTTGTATAAAGGACAACTTTATCGATTTCCACTATTCTTCCGAATTCCACCGTCATTTCGGCGTCATCCTGCTGGTTGATGCCCCAGGAGCCATAAGGCCACTCGCCGTGGGAATGATTTTCCCTTACGCCGTCGATGGCGTTTCTCGCCGCAAAAACAGATTCCCCTCTGGTTTCCACATTGGCTGATGCATGGGGATAACAGCCCGTATTGCCATGCTGGTCCATTACATTTAATGCCAGATTCCGGTAAGTACCTATCTCCTCCCTGGCAGCTGCCCTTGCCGTAAGGAGGTGCCGGCTGCCATAAAAAGTTTTAGGAGAATAACAGATTTTCTTTTCACCGAAAGGAATTTTAAAATCAATAGGTCCCGTTGTATAGACAAAGGCTTCTCCGAGCGCATCATCGGCCTGTACCGCTAAATATACGTCTTTTTCCGACGATTCCAGGAATATACGGTCCCCTTCCTTATATTCTCTGTTATAAACCAGGGAAACTTCATCCTCCCCCTGTCTGACAGCCTGTATCTGATTATTTTCATCCAGAACTTTTAAAGTTAAAATCATATTCTTTCCTTTCCGTATAGGTCTGTAGTACCTTCCTGCATATACTATAATTCACTTTTATGATTGTCCGTTTTACTTTGAAACAGCCGCATAATATAAAAATTGTTCTATCTGATGACTTCCTATATCGCAAAGAATTCCTCCATACTTCTCTTAAACTATGTAAATATTAAGCTGTTACGCATAATTACTCCCCGTCGTAATTTTATCGTCATTAAAATTCTCAACAGAAGCAGATTTTTTATAAAAATATTTTGCATTTTTAATAATCCCTTCTGCCGTATAAAATACATCTTCCTTGTCCAGCGGCAGGGAAACGGTCTCTCCCGTGCATCCGGATTTATAGATGGCCGTAATCAGCTCTAAAGTATTCCTGCCGTCAATTCCCTGAATCATCGGTTCCCCGCGGTTTAAAATTGCCTGAATCACATTATGGATCTGCCCCGTATGTATCTCATAAGGAAGCGCCGGTAATGCATCATAAGCCACATTAAGCTTCTCCTCCAATTCTTTATTTTCATCCGGAAAGCCATTGCTCCTGGAAACAGAAGCCACTGCCTTCCATGGTGCCGAAATCCTGGCCTTTTCTCCCTGAAAAACTATCTGCTGCTCTTCTCCGTGATGAATTACCGAGCTGGTAACCTGAGCCAGGCTTCCTTTGGGATACTGCAGAATGGCAACGGAAATATCCTCAACTTCCGCATTGTCATGGGCGGCATTACTAAGTACGGCGGTTACCTTATCCGGCAGTCCCATCATCCAATTTAACATATCAATATGGTGCACCGCATGATTTAAAGTACATCCGCCGCCTTCTTTTTCCCAGCTTCCCCTCCACCATAAATCATAATAGCAATGTCCTCTCCACCACAGAGAATCAATCTGTGCGTGCAAAACCCTTCCTATTAAACCGGTATCCAGAATTTGTTTAACATGCATAATCGGATTTCGGAAACGGTTTTGGGCTATTACGGAAAGAATTCCTTTTCCTGTTTTTTGTGCTTCTATTATCTTATCACATTCTTCCAGGGAAGCAGCCATAGGCTTTTCCACGATTACATTTTTTCCCTCCCGTAAAAAATCACAGGCAATTTCCGCATGGGTATAAGGCGGTGTGCACACACTGATAAGATCGATATCCTTCCTCCCCAACAGCTTTTTATGGGAATCTAAAATTTCTGCCTCTACCTTCCATTCTTTTGCTTTCGCCGCTGCTTTTTCCGGATAGATATCAACAAATGCAACCAATTTACATTCTTCCGGAAAGGTAAGATATCCTCTGATATGGGAACCTGATATATTACCCGTTCCAATAATCGCAACATTTAACATATAAATCCTCCTATTGAGATGGGGCTGCTACAAAACAGCCAATTTACTGAACTTATGTCTGAAATATAATTTATATTTTAAATTACGCAACAGCCCCATCAATTTCATATTAGAGCATTTTTCAAACAACACTCCAACACTTCAATAATATTTATTAAAAAGATTAACACAATGTCCTTTTATTTACAATTAATTATTGAAGTTTTTATAATTTTCTTCACATTCTGCTAAAATTTTATCTATATCGTATTTTTTAAGTTCTGCCTTCCATTCTGCTACAACATTGTCAAATTCTTCAGGTGCACAAGTAACTGCTTTTACAGAATAGGTGTCATTGGTAATTTGAATATTTGCACTCTGTTCAACCATAGTTGGCGCTGAATATGACGATTCATGCATTCTGGTTCCAGCCATGGCATTCGTATAATTATCAGTTACATATTGTTCCCATCCGGGTAATTCTTTGGAAGTTGCCTCCATGAATTCTGTCTCCGTTTTATAATATCCCTGATTTCCAACTAAAAATAAGTCATGCCTTATCCAGTCTTTGGTCTGTGCGTTGTATGCGGCATCCTTAACAACCGGTATCCCATCTTCATATTCAAAATGTTCTCCTTCAAAACCATGAAAGACAGTAAAGCCTCCGTTACCGGCTAAGAAATTTAAATATTCCATACACGCTTCCGGATTTTCTGCCGTTTTAGGAATAAATACATAGGCACCGTTAACCGGATAAGCATTGTTATAGACTACACCGTCATTCACATTCTTTAAAGGTGGAATGGATACAAATTCCGCATCAGGATTATTTTGTTTCAAGCTTTGCAATAATCCCCCTCTTAAACTGTCTACATTGCCGTTTACATCATATTCCCAGAAACCCAGCCTTCCATTTACAAAGTATTCTTTCTGGGTTTGTGAAAAATCAGCATGGGCATAATATTCAGGGTCCATTAAGCCTTCATTATATAGCTTATTTAAAAATTTCATATAATCTGCAAAACCCTCGTCCGTATAAATCCAGCAGCGGTCACGTCCAAGCGCCGAACTAACGGCATATTGGGTAGTATCTGCACAATTTTTCAAAAATGCATGGGCCACTGGCCCTGCAGCCCCGTCAGTCCAGACAGATGCTGCAATGATCCGCTCACTGCCGACTCCGCCAGGATCTTTTTCTTTAAAGGCCTTTAACACCTCATACAGCTCATCCGGAGTAGTCGGTACTTCCATATTCAATTTCTCCAGCCAGTCTTTCCGGATATTTAAATTTGTTCTTGAAGTAGTCGCACGTTTGGCAGGAATACTCCATAATTCACCATCTGCATTCCTCCCAACATTAATAACCTCCTCCCCCAAGTATTCTTTCAGCTGTGCAAATTTATCCGTACCGTCAATATATTCACTTAAATCATAGGTACCCCCTTCCTTAAAAAAGCTTTCTACCGTGGAACCGGTGTAGCAAAGCATAATATCCGCTGCCGTACCGGAAGCCATCATCGTATTAACCTTATTTAATTCTTCACTGCGGGGAACCGCAATAAATTTCACAGTGATACCATATTCCGCCATCTGTTCGTTAATCCATTTTGTCCAGCGGTTATCAGTTACCGTGCCTTCTCCGTCAGGAGCATTGCTCCGGTCAAAAACCATAGCTGTTATTGTACAGTTATACCGGGGTTTTTCCGTACCTTCCCCACCCGTTGCAGTACCGCCTGCAGCATCAGCTGTTCCTGTACTTTCCTTTGACGACCCGTTTTGTGTAACCGGTTTTTCTTTGCTGGTGCAGGCTGCCATGGATAATACCATTGCTGCTGCCAAAATTAAAACTGCCAGTTTCTTATACACTTTCTTCATAAAATACCGCCTCTCGTTTTATTATTTTATTTTCAAGAGGCTGTTGCAAAATAGTCAAATTACTGAACGTCAGCCAATTTCTTGAATTTTGCAGCAGCCCCGAAAACACATGGAGGAATCATCCTTTAACTGAGCCTAACATGACACCCTTCACAAAATATTTCTGAAGCCAGGGATAAACTGCCACAATCGGCAGCGTAGCTACTACAATACTTGCCATTTTCAGCGATTCTGCCATGACCTGACTACCCATTGCTTCCGTAATGTTATTTAATTGATTTAATTCTTCCGTAAACAACAACTGTCTTAACCGAAGCTGCAGCGTAAACTTCTCGGGGCTTTGTAGGTACATCAATGCCGAAAAATACTCATTCCAATAGGATACCGCATAAAACAAACCAATCGTTGCTATAATCGGAAGTGATAAAGGAAGTACAATTTTAAACAAACAGGACAAATCGTTGCATCCGTCCAAAACCGCTGCTTCTTCCAGACTTTCGGGAAGCTGGGTAAAAAATGTCCTCATAACAATAAAATTAAATACATTCATAGCCGAAGGCAAAATCAGCGACCAGACCGAATCCACCAAATGCAAATCTTTTACAACTAAAAATGTAGGAATGATTCCACCGCTGAAATACATGGTAAATAAAATGAAGCCGGTAATGATTCCTCTTCCCTTTAACCGTTTTTTGGAAAGTGCATAGGCGGCCCCAATTGTTAATATAAGTCCAAGCGCCGTTCCTGCCGCAGTGACAAATACCGTGATACCCATTGAGGTCCAGATTGAATTTTTTCCTAATATTTCCTGATATGATTTAAGCTGTAATTCCTTGGGGAAAATAGAAATTTCTCCTGAAAGAATTGGCCGGTTACCGCTTAAGGAATACGCAATTACATTCAAAAACGGATAGACACATACAATGACAAAAACCGTAACTATGAGATAATTAAAAACCGTACCAACCGAAACATGAAACCTTTTATACACTTTTAATGTTTTATTTTCTGCCAGATTCATTTCTCCTTGACTCCTATCCGCGCACTATAGTGCACACTCAAATCAGACTTTGTTTTTCATCTTAACTCCCATCCTATAATAATCCGTCTTCTCCCATTATTTTTGCGATTCTGTCTACCAACAGCAGCATTATGATATTAATAACGGATTGGAATAACCCAACTGCCGTTGCCATACTATACTGTGCCTTGGTAAGTCCAATTTTATATACATATGTACTCAGCACTTCCGATACGGCCGCAACCTTCTGATTTCCCAGCAATAACGGCGCATCCAGGCCAATATTCATCATCCTGCTTAAAGAAAGAATCAGCATTGTGATAATTACCGGTTTTATTGACGGCAAGGTAATATACCAAAGTCTCTGCAGCTTAGTTGCACCATCAATATAAGCAGCTTCATACAGATTTTCATCCACTCCGGTCAGCGCCGCCAGATAGATAATAGTTCCCCAGCCGATTTCTTTCCAGATATTTGCCGCCACATAAGTAAATATCCACCATTTTTCATTGCTTAAAAACGGTATGGTCTGAATGCCGATTGCATTTAACATATTGTTGATTGTTCCGCCGTTAGCAGAAAACAGATTGGTAACAATGCCGGCAACAACCACCCAGGAAACAAAGTGGGGTAAATACAATATGGACTGTGCAAATTTTTTAAATTTTAAACTTATTATTTCATTCAGCATCAATGACAAGATAATTGTCATTGGAAATTCAATTAATAATATTGATATATTTAAAACTAATGTGTTTTTAACCGACGACCAGAACAGCGGCTCTTTAAAAACCTTTCCGAACACATCCAATCCAACCCATTCACTGCCTGTAATTCCCGTAAACATATTAAAATTTTTAAACGCAATTGAAACTCCGTACATTGGAATATATTTAAAAATAAAATAATAAACTATAACCGGTATTATCATAAAATACAGCCACCGGTCCCTCTTCAAATAAAACCATGAAGGCTTTTTCTTTGCCTGTACAGGTACAGCCGTTGATTTTCCATTACTCATAAATTCATACCTCTGCTTCCTCCATTACTTTTCTTTTTCCAGGACAAACCCAGGTCAAACGTATCTATGATTGTCACCCGGAAAGTCCGCCGCAACTCAACGGTAACCTCCTTTCGCTGCCGTAATGTTTTGTATGAAAATCATAGCATTGGAATTCAGCATTCCACAAGTTTTAATATCTCTCATTTTCTATGAGTTTCTATCAGGAGTGAAACTGATATGTTATATATATTTTTTGATATTCAGGCTCTATTGACTTTTATTTATATGTTTTTTATAATTTTTATATCCAAAGATAAAATATTTTAAAGAGAAGGAAATTGCCACTTTTTTATCTTGATTGTTTTAAGTATTGAGACAGGATGGTTTTATATGGGAAAACTAAAACAAGTAATTAAATACCCAAAGTTTTTCAGCGGCTATAAAAAATTCTATACTTCAATTCTAATGTCTTTTATTTTTTCGCTTATGCTACCCGTTATTATTTTAGGTTTTATTTTATATACATCCTTATATCAAAATGCCAAACAGAATTTTTACAAAACCCATAAAAAATTAGTAACCGAAATAACCTCTTATGTATGGGAGACAACAAATAATATTGAAACTGATTTATCTATCCTTAAAACAGACACGGCCTTTCGTAATTATCGTAAATTAGTCGGCAACGATGTAATAACTTCCGTTTCCGAATATCAGCATGTTACCAATAATTTGTTAAGTATTGTATCTAAATACTCTTCTTTATACTCTATCTATTTTTTTGACAAAGACTTTGGTACCATTTATAATACTGATTACGCTTCCGATACCTGGGACAATTTTCAGGATACGGAATGGTTAGACCAAATTACCAGCATATCCCGTGTTCAACGGTTAAAACCCCGGCTGAATATGGATAAATTCTATTATGAAAGCATAAAACCCGACTCTTTCCAGCCATATACGCCACAGCAGGTATTAAGTCTGGTATTCCATGCCAATACTTCGAAGATATTTGTGGCAAATATCAGTATACCCAGCCTTTATAATGATTTGGTTAATTTGTATTCATTAAATCCGGAAGAGAGCATGTTATATATTGTTGATGAAGAAAATAAAATTATATTTACCGCAGATTCCGGTAAAATCAATACGGATTTTCCGGTAGACCTGAAATTACAGGAGAATAATGCCTTTTCATTCAAAAAAGAGGTTTGTTTTTTTTCACCTTTTTATGACAATATGCTGTACCTGGTAATTTCTTATCCTATTAACACAATGAATACGGCCACCAATTATTTTGCAGAGTACGTTATCCTGTTATGTACCGGGCTGTTAATATTCCTGATTATTCTGGCAAATATTGTTGCCAAAAAATTATACCGCCCTATTGATGACTTATATAATAATATTAAAAGCACTTATATGGAGTCTATGGAATCACCATCCAGTATTAAAGACGAGATTGCCATATTAAAAGAGGCCTTCCAAAGTTTATGTGCAAATAATTCTTCCATGAACTATATTCTTTCCTCTTATGAAACAATTGTAAGAAATCATAATTTAAAGCTTTACCTGGAAGGTTCCCTCAGCTATCATGACTTGGTAGACGAAAATAATACTCCCTATTTGAATATTAATAAGACATATTATAATCAGTTGTTATTATTCAGACTTCCCAAAAAATATTTATTGTCAAAGCCGGTGCATGAGATGTCACTACTCCGAAATAAAATTAAAGATGTTATTAATACTTATATAAATAACTTTTCCAATGGTTTTTTTATAGTTTTGCATAATGATACCTTTCTTGCATTTATCAATGCAGGAAAGGTAAGTACTTTGCAGCAATTAAAACAAGTTTTATGCACTACCATGGATGAAATTCTTAACCAGCATGTTTTTTGCACCGAATCAAATTATATCTATGAAATTGAAGAACTGATTCCGGCTTATCATGATTGTATAAATGCCATGAAATATGCCGTTTTCTTTCATACAATAGATCATATAGTTACTACTCCTGAATTTAAACAGAATTATAACTTTAAATATGATTTTATAGTAAATTCAGAAGCAGGTCTGATCCGGTACATCCTTTTATACAATAAAGAAGAATGTGTTAATATAATTAAAGAAGTCTCCGGCCACATACGGAAAACTCCGGATGTATCCTATGCCGTTGATATTTGGACACAGATTTTAACCATTTTATGCAAAAATTTATATCTTGAAGATATTTTAAACAGACATGTATCTGCCGAGGTCCGCCAGCTTGATACTTTAGCTGAAATTGAGGAATACCTGATTGAGCTATGCGGCCGGGCCATTCAATATTATATAGCTCATTCTCAGACAGAAGGCCAATATTGCACCAAGGCGAAAAAATTTATAAAAGATAATTATATGAGGGATTTCAGTATTACAGACGTAGCTGATCACTTAAATATCAGTTACCAGTATTTAAGCAAGATTTTTAAAATTCAATGCGGACGCAGCATGTCCGACTATCTGAATTACATACGTATTGAAAAAAGTAAAGAGTATTTACGTGAAACGAACGAATCATTTACCATAATTGCACAAAAAATCGGTTACAATAATGTACAGAGCTTCCAGCGCTTTTTTAAAAAATATGAGAATTTAACCCCCTGTGATTACAGGAAATTATATACCAAAAGCTGTAATTAAGGAGCATTCATCCGGGTTATTATATGGTATTTTGCTGCCGCCTCTTTTTCAGGAGAAGCGCATAAAGGAAAATAATTGCAGAAAAAGCAGACTGTATCAGTAAAGTCAAGGTATTTTTTGATTCTGAAAACGGGGCTGTCGCAAAATATTCAATATACTGAACTTGTGGGAGAATATGATTTATATTTCTTGAATTTTGTTCCATGTCGCGCGAATAAACGGCTCCATTCTCTATCTTGGAGCCATTCGCACATACAT
>JAEWAK010000062.1 GCA_023391695.1 Bacillota bacterium | reverse complement strand
AGCGAGGGATAAGGGTTGTGTGGACAACCCAGTGAAGTTAAGGGTTGCCTGGCTCAGCAGCCAGGTGGAAACTTAAATACAGCTACTTCACAGAAGCCCCCACTTCAAATCGTAGATTAAGTGGGGGTAATTCACACTTTACATATTTTTTAATACTTCATTGTTAATAATAAGTTCCCGCTGTCTGCCGGTGGCCGGATGGTTCTGCGCCAGTTCAAGGGCCCATAAAACAGCACCTGCCGCCGGAATAACCTGAAGCGGAAACGGATTCGGACTTTTGCCGGTATATTGGTGTACACGTTCCTTAAAATGGGATAATAAAAGGGGGCAGTCAGACTTTGTCCAGACCGAGCCTGCCAGTACTATTTCCGGAATCAACACAAATTTCAGCCCCAGCATACAGCCGGATACCGATTTGGCAAGCTGGTCCGCCACATCTTTTACGATGTTGACGGCAACTTCATCTTTATCATTGGCAGCCTCAAATAAATAAGTTACGATTTCTTTATCCAGCCCGCGGTTGCCGTAAAATTTTTCACTTATCACATTGAGCAGTTCAATTGGATCATGAATCTCAAAAAATCCCATTATTTTATCTGCAAGAACGGTCCCGGGACCGCATCTGTAATAAGAATCATACACAGCCCTTACGGTTAAGGCGGCAATATAATGCCCGCCTGCACTGTCTCCGGTAGCCATGCCGATACCGCCGACCTGGAGTATCTCACCCTTTTCATTGATTCCGCTGGCAACCGTGCCCGTCCCGTTAATAGAACAGATACCAATACCCGAAGGACAGCCTGCTTTGATACCAAGGATGGAATCATTGGATACCATATAATTCAATCCGGTTTTATTCAGTATTTCTTTTATCTTAGCCAACTGGGCCGGGGTGTCAATACCGGCCATGCCAAAGGCTGCCGCGGCAATCTGGGATTTTTTTATGGAATTTTTATTTAACAGTGCCTCGATATCCGCTAAAATTTTTTCTTCCACCTCTTTAAAACCGCCTTCCAGAATTTCATGGCTTCTGCTTCCGACACGGATATTATCAACCCATTGTCCCTCTGTTGTAAAAATCAGATAATCCGTTTTAGTACCGCCGCCATCTACTCCTAAAATATATTTCGTTTCCATGGGGTTTCTCCTTTTTCGTTTTTGTATTCTGCTTTTCTTTATTTTTTAAATTGCAAAAGATAAGCTTTGTGGGCTTCCTTCATTTTTTTAAAGCAGGCGGTTGCCTTATTGTAATCACCAACCAGAGGATGGATCAGTAATGCCTTGATGGCTTCGTCTTCCTCTCCGTTAATGGCTGCCTGCACAGTATGACGTTCATAAGCTTTTACAGTCTGCATCAGTTCTATTACATGATGATTTCTAAAACCGCGGATGGGAACAGGGGTTACACCGTTTTTCCCGATAACGGCTGAGATTTCTACGGAATCATCATCTGCCATAAATTCTAATGCTCCGCGGTTTAAGGTATTAACCACATGAACTTCCTTTTTATCATTATAAATAGCATCCACCAGTGAAATAGCTGCCTCGGAATAACGCGCACCGCCGCGGCTTTCCAGTTCCTTCGGTTTTATGGACAGATTCTCGTCCCTGTACAGTGCCAGCAGTCTCTCCTCAATTTCCATGCAGACTTCACCGCGGCACTTTTCTTCCTCCATTAAGTGTTTCAATTTATCATCTTTAAAATAGAAGTATTCCAGATAAGATGATGGTATGGCGCCGATGGTACGGATCAACTCGCTGCTAAAGCCCTGTAAGGGGATATTTTTCATACCCTGTCCGCCGGTTCCCTGTTCCAGGGCTTCACTTAACAGATCTTTATCACCTTTTTTTACACCGGTAATGAAACTCAAGTGGTTAAGGCCCACATATTCAATGTCCAGCTCTTTTTCACCTAAAGCCTGTTCAACTCCGGAAATCATATTAATAGGTACATTACACAATCCGATAGTTTTAATTTTGGTATAATTCTGAAGTGCCTGAGCCAAAATTCCGGAAGGGTTGGAAAAATTGATGAGCCAGGCATCCGGACAAATACGTTCCATGTGTTTTGTTATATTCAGTAAAGCCGGGATGGTACGAAGGGCTTTGAAAAATCCTCCGATACCGGTGGTTTCCTGTCCGATCAGACCGTATTTTAACGGAATCTTTTCATCCAGCACCCTGCAGGCTAACTGTCCCACACGAATCTGTGCCAGGACGAAACCCGCACCTTTTAAGGCCTCTTCCAGGTTTTCTGTTAAAATAACGTTAGCTTTAAGGCCTGCCTTTTCTATCATTCGTTTACAGAGTCCGCCTACGATTTGAAGCTTTTCCGTATTAATGTCCATAAGTGCAATTTCCGATACCGGAAGAGAATCTTTCCTCATAATAACACCTTCGATCAGTTCCGGGGTATAAGTGCTTCCTGCTCCTATTATAGCTATTTTGATATTTGACATAATGTTCTCCTCTCCTTTTTTATCATCGTTTATTTTCTCATGGTTGATTCCTTGACGGCCAATTTAGGGGCCAGTTTCATGGCATAAGACCCCGTATCCTGGTGGCTGATCTGGGAAAGCAGCTGGTTTACCGCATTCTGGGCCATTTCCTCGGCAGGCTGCCTTACTGAAGTTATCTTTGGTGTATAATGATTGGCAAGGGGACTGTCGTCATAGCCGCATACGGACAAATCATCCGGAACTCTGCAGCCCAGGTCCTTGACTGCATTTACCACACCCAAAGCAATATGGTCGTCAAAAGCAAATACCGCAGAGGGCAGTTTTCCTTCCTTATGCCATTTCATAATGGTATTGTATCCCGTCATCTGGTCGTATTCTCCGTATTCCATGCCTGCCGGCTGTAAAGATACTTCCGTCAGCGCTTTGATTGCTCCCATCTGCCTCTCTAAAGTGGATAATCCGTAAGGTGCAGCACCAATTAACCCGATTTCGGTATGTCCAAGCTCCAGTAAATGCTTCACTGCCAGGTAACCTCCGGTCACATTATCCGCCAGTACGGAAGTGATATCCGTATTAATAGTCTGATTGTCCACCACCACAAAGGGTACTTTCCGGTTTTTTAATATATCTATAAAGTACTTTTCTTTATTGGCAACCAGCAGGATTACTCCGTCTACGCGGTTTTGGTTTAAAAAGGCCGTATCAATCTCATCATCTTTGCCGTCACAGACGGATATGGCTAAAAGATATCCTTTTCTTAATAGCTGGTCATTTACTTCTTTAACGATACTTCCAAAGAAATAATCGCCTATATCGGAAACAAACATGGCAACCACATTGGTTTTGCCCGTCGCCAGAGTCCTGGCCGCAGCACTGGGGACATAACCTAATTCTTCTATGGCTTCCAGGACTTTTTTGCGGTTGGATTCACGGACATTCGGCGCATTGCTGATTACTCTGGAAACTGTTACATAGGATAATCCGGATTTCTTTACGACATCTTCTATGGTAACTTTCATGGAATCCTCCTAAAATATATACGTATATAATTATTATTAAAAATATCATACACCCTGGCGCATATTCTTGTCAAGTTACGTTTAATTGGTGATAAATTTTTCCAGAAACCACTTGATTATATTAAAATAATCGTTTAATATGTGTTTATATAAATTCGATTTGCATAAAAGTATATGCGCATTAACTTTTTCACATTAACTTAATAAGGAGGATTTTATGAGGAAACCTGTTTCAGAACAAGTTACCGGGAGTGAGCGTTATTCTTATGCCGGATATTTTCTCGGACAGAATATCTTTTATACCCTGATAAGCCAATTTTTGATGCTTTATTATACAGATGTCCTTGGCATCACCTCAGTAGCGGTCGGAACCCTGTTCTTTATTGCCCGTATCTGGGATGCGGTGAATGACCCTATTATGGGGGTACTGGTTGATAAAGCAAAGCTAAAAGGCGGCAAGTTTAAACCCTGGGTCAATATCGGTATATTCAGTATGCCGATCTCCACGGCTCTGGTATTTATCCAGATCGACGGCTCCATGTCCACCAAGATTCTTTACGCTTACCTTACTTATATCCTCTGGGATATGTTATATACTATGAGCGACGTGCCGATTTATGCCCTTTCCACGGTTATGACAAAGGATGTAAATGAACGGGTCAAGATTATCTCCGCCGGAAGAATCATGGCTTTTACAGGAACCCTGTTAGCTTCCGCTGCCACCATACCGGTGGTACAGAAAATGGGCTGGACTCCCGGTGTTATATTCCTGTGCTTTGTTGGAATGCTTACCATGCTGCCGGTTAAATTTAAAACCTATGAACGGGTGAAGGAGCAATCCGTATCCACTCCTTCTATCAAAGACTTATTTTCTTTTTTATTTTCCAATAAATACATATTAATATTTAACGCTGCCTTAATTGTTTGCAGTATAACCAATACCCTGATGCCTTCCCTGAACTACTTCGTGAAATATAATCTGGGCAAAGAAAGCCTGATTTCCGTAGTTACTCTGGCTGCCATGCTGCCAAGTCTGGTTATTCCTTTCCTGCTGCCGGGTCTGGTAAAGCGGTTTGGGAAAAAACGTATTCTTCTTACCAGTGTTGCCTTATTTATCGTTACCAGCGTTTTATCTTATTTTATCGGTTATCCTAATTTAGCAGTTGTTCTTATTTTAACAGGCATAAGGGGCATCGGCTACAGCGTTCCCATTATATTAACGGGAATGTTTACCGTAGACTGTGTGGAATACGGTGCTTACAAGTCCGGGCACCGGCTGGAGGGGATTACTTTTTCCGCCCAGACCTTTACAGCCAAATTAACCGGCGCCATATCCGGTGCGACCAGCAGCTTTTTACTGGCCTTCTACGGATATAAAGCCAATATGGTTCAGTCGGAGAAAGCCCTTAAGGGTATCTTTAAAATGTTTACCATTTTCCCGGTAATCGGCTATGTCCTTATGTTTCTCATTATTCTATTCTTTTATAAATTAAAGGAATCGGATGTGGAAAAAATGATGTCCGAGACTTCATATGATTGAGGATGCCGGACATAATTCTGATCCGGACAGCCCTGAAAAGGTGAATAAGCGATTCATATAGCAAAGGATGCAACCAATCTATGAGGTTATAGTTTGAAGAAGCATACATAGAAAATTACATAGGGAATAATTCCTTATAAACAACAGTGGCAGGATACATAAAGTGACATATAATGACATTGTAATGAAAATTGCTTTTTATAAAAAGTAAGGAAAGGAATGATTTTAAATGCCATCGTTAAACCTGACACCTATAGGTGCCACCTTTGTATCCAGCAATTTCCCTACTACTAATTTTTCATCCAGCCCTCTTTTGTTAGTAGGAACGGATCCATTGTATCAGACAACGGTAAGTTATCTCAGATTTGCCCTGCCCATATTACCTGTAGCATCTGTCACTGCCGCGACTCTCATACTTTATGTAGAAGATAAAACAGGTATTACACCCAGCCCGGTAGAGGTATACAGAGTAATATCCCCTTTTGATACACAAACTGTTACTTACAATACCAGTCCGCTTTCTGTGACCACCGGTAAAATTATAAACATTGATCCCTGCGATATCCAGCAATTTGTTACTATTGATCTCACCGATGTTGTAAATCAGTGGATAAATGGAATTTTTCCTAATTATGGCCTTGCCTTGATAAACACTGACGGATTGACCGTGGTGAGATTTGCAAGCGATGATGCAGCTATTCCATTTTCACCTTTGTTGGTTATCTATTATGGAGATGATATTGGAGCAACAGGCCCAACCGGGCCAACTGGACCTACGGGACCTATAGGTCCTGCGGGAATGATCGGACCTACGGGACCGGCTGGCGCTGCAGGACTTATAGGACCAACGGGACCGACCGGACCAGCAGGGCCGGCAGGAACCGGACCGACCGGACCGACCGGCGATACTGGACCTACTGGGCCAGCAGGAGAGGCAGGAACCGGACCGACGGGACCGACCGGTGATACTGGACCTACTGGGCCGGCTGGAATAACCGGACCTACCGGCGATACTGGACCTACTGGACCTACTGGACCGGCCGGAATAACCGGACCTACCGGTGATACTGGACCTACTGGACCGGCCGGAATAACCGGACCTACCGGTGATACTGGACCGACCGGACCGGCCGGAATAACCGGACCTACCGGTGATACTGGACCGACCGGACCGGCCGGTGCTGGAGCTATTATACCCTTTGCATCCGGGGGGCCAGCTATTATGACTACCATTGCAGGTGGTTTAGTTGGTACCACAAGTCTGCTTGGTTTCGGAAGCTCTGCAACAGGTATCAGTCTTGTCGGCGGAGCCATAGATCTTACAGGAACTGTGTTAGGGCCACTTATTAACTTTGCTTTTTCAGTTCCTCGTGACGGTACTATCACCTCCATTGCAGCGTACTTCAGCAACACGGTTGCTCTGGCGTTAGCGGGTACTACAATAACTATCACAGCACAGCTATATAGTTCCACTACACCTGACAATACCTTTACTCCAATCCCGGGCGCTGTCGTAACTTTGGCTCCGCCTCTCACAGGTGTAATAGCTCTAGGTTCAATCAGTAGTGGTATTACTACCGGTTTGTCAATCCCGGTAACGGCGGAAACCCGACTATTATTGGTACTTTCTGCGACTGCAGACGGCCTTTCACTGATAAACACTGTTACAGGTTATGCAAGTGGAGGACTCACAATTGAATAATTATTATAGGAACTATTCCTGCATCTAAATGCATATAGATTTTTTAATTATGTTTAGATAACAGAGAAGGAGCTGCCGCAAATTGATAAAAATCTGATAAAAATATTTATGCAGCAGCTCCTTTTGACTATTTCACAAGGTCCTCATTATTCAGTTATCTGCTTCACGCATTGGTTTTCCCTTATCATACCTTGTTATATGCTTTATTTCTATACATAGTAATTCCTTGTTCTTCTCTGGTAGCCCCGAAGACAGAGAGGAAGTTCCAGGCTGTAGGCTTCTAACAATTCCTTATCCCTGAGTATTAACTCCGTGGCACCTTCTCTGATTATTCTGCCCTCGGCCAATAAGATTACCCGGTCACAGGTCTCCAGTATCATATCCAGGTCATGGGAAGCTATGATTTTAATATAATCCAGGCGGTTTAAGGTATGAATCAGTGTCCGCCGGTTTTTCGGGTCAAGTGCAATGGTAGGCTCATCCAGCAGTATAATCTCCGGTTCCATGGCAAGTATGGTTGCTATGGAGGCCATTTTTTTCTCTCCCCCGGACATTTTATAGATCTGTTTGTCCCTTAAGTGCGTAATTCCTATTGTTTCAAGGGCCGTCATTACCCTCTTTTCTACTTCCGGTTCCTTTAAACCGTAATTTCTCGGTCCGAAAGCCACATCATTGTAAACGGTCTGGGTAAACAGCTGGTTATCCGAATCCTGAAACAAATAGCCTATTTTACTGCGTATTTCCGGAAGGAATTTTTTCGTCACCGGTATCTGGTCAACAAAAACCTCCCCGGTAAAATTCAGTTCCAGGCCTACCAGAATCCGAAGAAGGGTGGATTTGCCCGCTCCGTTTGCCCCGATTATTCCTATGGCTTCTTTCTGTACCGTCTTAAAAGAGACATCCCTTAATACTTCTTTTCCGTTTTCGACAGAAAACTTTTCGTTAGAAAGCTTTTCGTAAGAAAACGATATATTTTTGCATTCTATTAAATGTTGTGTCATTTTTCTTCATTCCTTTTTCTATATAAATACGTAACGATTCCGATGCCTCAGATATCCGGCAGGATTTCCGGCCAGCCGGCGCAGGCATCTTTGTTCTCAATTATTGCCAGAACGCTTTCAGATAAACCGCAAGGTTGATCAGCCGTAGTGCAATTATAATTAACAGCCACAGAAACAAATACATAAAATCAAATCCTGAACTTCTCTGAGTACGGGCATAATAAAACTCTCCCTTAAAACCGCGAAGCAGCATACTGTCATAAAGGTTTCCCGCACGGTCAATACTGCGGAATAAAAGCTGCCCGATTAAGGAGCCCCAGATTTTGTACCTGACACCTTTTTCTCTGGGAGCACGTAAGGTATAAGCCTGGAATACGGTATTGGCTTCCCTTAAAAGCAGGGTTATGTACCGGTAGGTCAAAAGTATCTGTGTTACGATGATATTTGGTATATGCAACAGTTTCAGGGCATAGCAGATCCTCTCGATCCCGGTGGTTGCTATTAATAAAAAAGAAGCCATCAAAGCATAGGTCCCTTTCAGCATGAGGGTCACCATGGATATAACTCCTCCGGTAATCATCATATTACCTATTTTATATAGAGGGGTATGGTCAAAAAAAGGATTAAACAGGCCGACAAAGCATACCAGGGGTAATACCACCCGCAGCTTTTTAAAACAGCTTTTTATGGAGATTTCCGCCAGGTTAAACAGCAGCAAAGGATAAATAAGTAAAGGCAGAAGTCCAAAAAAGTTATATTTATCAAAGGATACCACACAGACAATGTATACTGCAGTTATAACCAGTTTTACCAAAGGATGGACCTCATGGATTCCGGTATTCCTTTCTGCCATTTCATCTATCTCATGTATTTCGTATATGGCATTCGTTAATTTCCCCATATTTCCACACTTTCTTTCCTATTATACTTATTAGAAGTTACAGTTCAGCTATGGATACTGCGAGGTGTTTTCTATGACTTCGCTCTGCTCCAGTTACAAAAAACCCGAGTTTAACACACACACAATTATACACAGCGCCATGGTAAAAAATTAGGTAGATTCCACAAATACCCGTTCATGGAATCTACCTACACATATTACCATATCTGTTTCTATATGTGTATATCTATTTTATACCATGTCCGCAGGGCTCCCATGGTATGCGCCGCCTCGCGGCGTTGATGCGCACTCACTTTGTTCGGCGCCGGTATAATGTCTGTCGACATTATACCATGTCCGCAAGGCTCCCATGGTATGCGGCACTTCGTACCGTTGATGCGCACTCGCTACGTTCGGCGCCGGTATAATGTCTGTCGACATTATACCATAATTTTACGAACTGAGCTATAACTTTCCCTTTGAATGATCCCTTTTCTTAAAAAATTTAAAAAGTACGGCAATGCCTGTGCATATGGCTGCAACCACAATGGAACCGATGATGCCTGAGAAAGATGTACCCAGTATAGAATCACTGCCCTTAAAAGCATAGTCCGGCAAAACTGCCGTCTTTTCCTGGATTCCCTCCGCCGACTTAACCGCGTCCGTATACGCATTCTCCGGCTCTATTTCCGTATTGCCCGTAATTTTCTGTATGGACCATTCCAGTCCGTCGGGATTCGAAGATGCCGCCAGGGATAAACCGCCGCCGATTAATACCACAAGGGAGGTAAGGATCATGAGGGTCTGTTTCAATCCAATACGGTTCTGGGCCGTATTGTTTTCCAGCAGTTCCGGACGGGTATTTTTAACAAAAATAACGACCGCTGCCGTAATCAGTCCTTCCACGGTACCGATAGCCAGATGTATGGGCTGCATCAGTATAAAAAACTGTCCGAAGGAAAGAGCCGTTATACCGGATAGATAAGTCTCCAGGGTTACACTGAAAGCGCCAAGCTGAAGGCTTATTACACTTCCAAGAACCGATGCAAGTACAATAAAACCCGTCTTCATGCTTTTTCTTGCCAGAGGACGGTATATCAATAAATAGCCGACGAAACATCCGTAAAAGGCCATATTCCAGATATTGCTGCCTAAAGCAAGGAGCCCCCCGTCGGCAAACAAAAGACATTGGATGACCAGTACCGATATCATGGACAAAAATCCGGCATAGGGCCCTAACAAAATGGAAAGTAAAAGGCCGCCGCACAAATGTCCGCTGGAACCTGTTCCGGGTATGGTAAAATTTATCATCTGCGTTGCGAATACAAAAGCTGACATGACTCCCATGACCGGGATTTTCTTTATATCATTTTCCAATCTTACTTTTTTTACTGAATATGTAGCCGCTGCCGCTGAGGCAACATACATGGTGCCTGCAACCGCAGGTGCAAGCAGTGCATCTGCCATATGCATAATATTATACCTCCCATATAAATAATATACTGTCCTTTATTATATGTTTTTTCAAAGACAATACAAGCCCGTACAGGGGATATAAAATACATATTTTTTCTGTTTTTAACATACCAGGAAAGTCTCCCGCCTAATGTACCGTCAGGCTGATATTCATACCAACTTGTCGGTACACTGGTTGGCTGAGCTTGACTTAACTTTCGGCTTCCTATGCCCCGGATGGGGATATGGTTAAAACTGTATGGGCTTACAGCCAGCCCTTATCCTAAATACGGTTATTTAATAAACCGGTCTATGGCTTTATTGAGATTCTCAATGGCTGTGGCATCGCCGGACTCAATTGCATCCACGATGCAATGGCCGATATGGTCCTGTAATATAACTTTACCGGTATTATTTAAAGCTGCAATGACAGCGGAAAGCTGAATCAGTACTTCACTGCAGTCCTTTCCGTCTTCCACCATCCGTTTTACCGATTCCAGATGGCCGCTGGCCCGGGATAAACGGTTTAAAACGGCCTTGGTATGTTCATGGCTGTGTTTATGTTCCGCTCCCTCTCCATGGCTATGGGTATATTCATTACCGTCCGTATCCATATGGGTATGAACCTGTCCTTTCTCTGCCATAATCCGTTTCCTCTCTTTCAATTCTAATTACTAATTATCTTAAAACCTTCCGTTGAGCTTCCAATGATAAACTTATCAGTATCTTAGCATTCATTTTAAGAATTGTCCACCAAAAAGTCAATATATAGTTTCATTTGGATCATGCCAAACCACAGAGGAAAATTATTCTGGCCAAGAGGGAACTTCCGGATGTAATTAGAAGACTTTTGCGTTGGAAAGGTCCCTATATAACACTTAAACTTAAAGAAATTACACCGAGAGTGAAAAGTGGATTGTCTGAGCAGCCTCGTTAGAGGCAGCAAGCTGTCCGCTTTTCACTCCCGCTTTAAGTAAGGTAAGAACAGGGCTGCCGCAAAAATAGCCTTAATAAACTCCATCCTTTCAATGGTGTAAATATGCTATTTTACAACAGCCCCAAGCCGGCGATTTGTCACCTCGGCGGCAAATCGCCCCGGTTCGTCATATGTCTCTTTCCTGCCCTTCGGCCTAACATTCAATAAAGTTAGTCAGTACCTCATTAAATCTGTCCTTCTCATCATAAAATACCCCATGTCCGCTGAACTGGAACGGTACTAATTTCGATGTTTTAATATATTGGTTCTGTATTTCCCCCAAAGAAAAGGGTACAATCAGGTCATGGATACCATGTATGATTAAAGTAGGGACACGGATCGCACTTAAATCATTAAAAAGCACTTCCCTCAGCCAGGTATTCGGAATCGTTGCCGTTGCCCAGCCTGCTGCCTGTAATCCTAACTGGAAGAACCAGTCGGAGAAAGCCTGTGACGTATGCTGGTAAAAAAACCTATCCCCAAAGCCCCTGAGCATCTGGGGCCGGTCCCTGTAAGTTCCTTCAATTAACTGCTCAATCACTTCTTTATCCACGCCATAGGGGAAGTTAGGCCTTTTGATCAGGCTTGGCGCCGCTGCCGCAACAAGAACCAGCTTTGATACCCCATAACCTTTATGCCGCCCCATATACCGGCAGCCGATCGCACCTCCGTTGGAATGCCCCAGTAAGGTAAAATCACATAATTTAAGTTCTTCCACTACACCTCTGACATCATCCGATAAGCGGTCAAAATCATAACCCCCAAACGGCTTATCCGATTCCCCGAAGCCCCTGGTATCTATACCGATGCACCGGTAACCCATTTTAGGCAGCACATCAAACTGGTATTCAAACAGCTTATGGCTTCCGGGCCAGCCGTGCAGGAATAAGATTGTCTTATCCCCCTCCGGGTTAAGGTCTTCCACGTAGTATTTCACATTCGGTTCAACCGTAACATAATACCCCATATGAAACCCTCCAAAATAATTAATCCTATCTCAATATTTTATTCATTCCGGACAGATATGTGAGTACTCATGGAACCGAATCACAGGGTATTAGGTTTTACGATTATTTCCTTACCAGTTCAAAATATGTGCCGCCGCCTATAAGAACCAGAGTGTCGTCATCTTTTACCAGGAAGTCACAAACTGTTTTGTCTCCCTCCGAAACATTAATTTTCGGAACGGAATCCGCATCGATACCTAAGTTTTCAAAGGTCATACGGTAACCCGCTGTAAATTCCCTGCCCGAAACGTCTGTCCTGGTATAGGCAGGATTCGAAGCAGTTTCATCAATGTAACTGGGATCGTCACCAAAAAAGGTGGCCTGGTCAGCGGTAAAACTTAAACTTTTACCCACTAATTTTTCCGCATCCTCTTTGCTGTAAGTACCGGCAGAGCCATAAGCCAATACCTTATTAATTACCCAGTCCCCATAATATGTTTCCCTGCTTTCACTTGCAGCTGGCGTGAGCCTTGGGTTCGCATCCCGTGGAGTGGGGTTATTTTCAGCCACATTAGGTATATTGCCGGCGCCTTCTGCCGGTCCTGCCGTATTTTTATCGCCCGATTCCCGAATCACTGTACCGACGGCATCCTGGACACCAGTATTATTTTCCTCGTTAATGTCCCGGGTTTCTTCACCGCCGGAAGCCGTATTATCCGTTGCGTCCTGGTTTTCGGCGCTGTTTGCATTATCCGTTGTATCCCGGTCTTGGGTGCTGTTTGCATTATCCATTGTATCCTGGTCTTCGGTGCTGTTTGAAGTGTCCGTTAAATCTGCGGTATCAATCACTTCCGGGGATTTCTTACAGCCCGTTAAACCGGCCAGGGCAACCGTAATGATTATGACAAATGCCAACAGGGTACTGGTCCATTTACTTTTTTTAAATTTACTAATCATGATAATTCTCCTTTTATAACTCGATTTATTTTTACCGATCCCGGCAGTCACAGGAATAAAATTAGACTCTGAAAAAAAACGGATCAGCTTAATGATTGTGCTGCCGTAGCTTTGGTACTCCTCTTCCCTGATATAGCTTAAAGCTTTGGCATCACAGGATATTTCACAGTCCTCATGGATTTTATGGAATGCATACCATATGAGGGGATGAAAGAAATAGATGATCTGTAAGAGGGCAAGAATCCAGTTGACGGCAATATCCTTCCTTTTATAATGAGACAGTTCATGGAGGAATATATATTCAATTTCCGTATCACTTAACTGATTCAAATAAGCTTTGGAAACCAGTATTTCCGGTTTAAAAAACACATACAGGGAAGGAGCCCTCATTTGATCCGTGGTAAGAAGCCCAATCGGCCGGTTTATTTTCATCCTGCTTTTGCAATCTAACAGAATATCATTTATTCTTTTATCTTTCAGCGGGATATAATTTTTCTTTACTTTTACGGCAAAAACCATATTTATGTAAATAATGTAAAGTGTAAGAAACATCACTATCATCAGCCAGGTAACGGATAGAAGGACCATTGGCAGTCCAAACCTGCCGGCAGCTTTCACATTACCGCCGTCCTTGCCGGGATTTTGGGGAGTAGTGCCGGACTCCTTTGTATTCTCATTCCCGTTCACCTGATTTCCTGTGGACGCTTGAAGATCAGGCGCAATTATACCGGAAGCGCCTCCACTGAAAACCTCAGGGGTTGGCTCCTGGAGAAGATTATTGATTCCGTTAACCGGAATATTTATCTTTTCCGCAGCCGTGTAAAAGAGATTGAATACGCTAAAGGAACTTTCCGGGGTATACGGGACCAGAAGCCTTATAATCAGCAAAACCCATATATAATAATGCCATTTCGGACTTATGGCTTTTTTAAATATGCTTTTCGTAAGTAAAATAATCAGGATTAATACACTCGAAACTGCTCCAAGATAAAGTACTGCTTTAAATATTCCAACTAAATAATTCATACTGGTTACCTTCTCTTATTTGATTTTAATATTTCCTGAAGCTCTTCCAGATCCTGGTCCGAAAGTTTATCGTCCCTGATAAAATTACTTACCAGCATGTTAAAAGATCCGTTAAAGCACTTTTCCAGAAAAGTTCTGGTTTCTTCTTTTACACATTCCTCTTCGGAGACTGCCGCATAGTAAGAATAATAGGTATTTTCCTTTTTGGCCGTAACCACGCCTTTTGCCACCAGCCGGTGAATCAGGGTATGTACGGTTTTGGGGTTCCAGCCGGTAGCTGCCGTTAATTCATCCACGATTTCGCTCCCTGATATGGGGGACTTTTTCCAGATAACTTTCATGACCTTCCACTCGGAATCAGAAATATTATTCAATTCGTTTCACTCCTTTCTCGTATTACAAATGTACTACGGTTTCATATTACAACTGTAATACGCTTTTGTCAACAGAAATTTCATAGATTTATTATTCAATTTAAGTAATTACAGGTATAATGTGGGTATTTGGTTTCACTTACAAATCTAATGCGTCTTGCTTACTTTCCTTTTCATATACTTTGATAAACTCAAACGATATTTGGGCACTGTTTTATTTAAGACGCTGAGTACCTTACTGAATGCAGGGATCAGCTGATAGCTGTTACTAAAATATTATTCATGGGGTAATTAAGAGAAAATAAGAAATAAATCCAGAATAGAACAGATAGGATAAGGGTTGTTGCAAAATAAAATTTACCGGACTTGGGTCTTCCAAGTAAGATAGATTTTGAATTTTGCAACAACCCCTTAGCCGCCGGTTATATCCGGCTGTAATTGATCAATTCAATTGAATATTCTTTTATCATTTTTTTCGTTTCACTGCTTATGAGAAAATCCAGCTCTGCAAGGCGCTGTACATTATAAGAAGATGACTTGAGCAGATAGGAATCCACATATGCCGGATGGCTCATCAGCTCCACATACGGCCTGGAAGCAATATCTTCTATATTATCGTATACATAGGACAGTCCCGGTTCCCCGTGATATGTGCGGAACTGTACGAAATCTACGTGAGGAAATCCCGGTATATCATAGTTTCTCAATGGAAGCCGGTATTTTTCAGCAAGTTCCCTGGCTGCCGCAGCCATAACAGGATTGCTGTCTGTGGTGAATAAGTGGGAATCCAGGTGGGTTGGTTTTTGTCCCATAGCCTCTGCAAATCTTTGGTACTGGGCCTCAAGTTCCGCCTGTATCTCTTCCATCCGATAGGTGTGGGAGGAAGGCAGATTGCCCGGTTTAATAAAATAGCCGTCTTTTCCGGTCAGGGTGCTGCCTTTCGTAAGCGGCTGCCCGAACGCGATATTTAAATGAAGTCCGATGCCCAGGGAGGGGCAGTCTTTTACCAGAGCTGCGGCATGCTTAAAGCCCGGCGTATTGGTTAAAAGCGTTGCAGAGGTCAGAACCCCATTCAAATGGGCATCCATGATCCCGTAATTGACAGCACAGGAGTAACCGAAATCATCTGCATTTATAATCATTTTACACATAAAGAAATCCCTTTCTCTTAAGTCAGGCTGGGCCAGTAGCCTTCATTGGCTTTGATCAGACGGTCCAGAATCTTCCTTGCTTTCTTGGCATCCGTAACGGTACGGTTCAGTGTCAGCGCCTGCAATGCCTTGGTGTAGCTTCCTTCAAAATAAGCTTCGCAGGTAAGGCGTTCATAAGCATACTGGTTTTCCAGAAGTGCTTTATAAAAAGCAGAGACAGGGCCGATGTGGAATGGCTTGGGGCCCCGATTGCCCAACAGGCAGGTCACTTCCACAACTGCGTCCTCAGGAAGATTTTCAATAATCCCATCGTTTTTAACCATTACGATATAATACGCGTTTTTATTTAAGTAGATCGCTTCTGCTATTGATATAATCATATCACCGTGGGCTTCATTGTGCACTACCCGAATTCCCTCCAGACTGTTCTGACTGACGGCCCGTCGGCATTCCGAGAATACCCTTTTCTCGCGTCCATCCATGACTTCGTTGGCCCTGGTATAGTCCGGGTTTAACTTGGAAGCTTTGTATTCGGGATATATATAGTACTGGAGATAGGTGGAGGGCACATATTCATCAAAATCATTGACCATATCCTGTACCAGTGCATAGGTATCCAGCCAGGAGGGGTCACGTTCGGCGGCATCCGCAGGCAAAAAGCCCTTGTCTTTTATCCGTTCCTTCAGCTGAGGAAGCAGATCCTGGCCCTCCTGGTTGTAAAGGTGGGTAAACCATCCAAAATGATTAAGTCCGAAATAGGAGGGCTCAAGGGTTTCAGCCGGTACAGCAAGCAGTTTGGCAAAGGAATGGATCAGGTTGATCGGTTGATCACAGATATTGAGAATCCTTTTGTCATCAGGGAATTCCCTCTGCAAACCGTAGGCTACAATGGCGGCCGGGTTGGTGTAGTTCAAAATCCAGGCATCCTTACTGCGTTTTCGTACATCCCTTACAATCTCAATCATATCTTTTAAGGAACGTATCCCATAGGCGAAGCCGCCGGGGCCGCAGGTTTCCTGACCAGCAACTCCGTATTCCATCGGTATCTTTTCGTCCATTTCCCGCATTTTATATCCGCCCGTACGGATCTGTGCCATTATAAAATCTGCAAAATTGTAGGCAGTATCTTTATCAGTTGTGTAAATAACCTTTACATGGGGAGCGTACTGACGAAATAAAAGCTGTGCATATCCCCCTATGGGAGCCTGGCGTTCTGCATCAATATCATAAAGCACCAGTTCTGTGACAGGAAGAGAGTCCAGGTGGCGGACAAATGCATTTAATATACCCGGGGTCCAGGTCGAACCGCCTCCTACAATCGTAATCTTTAATTTATGTTCCATTTATTTTAAGTCCTTTCCAGAATGCTAATTCTTATATAATGCTTTCACATCTCTTGCGATCCCTTCCACTTTCAGACCGTAGACGACCTGCACGTTATTGGCGGAAGGCCGGATAATACCTGTTGCGCCGGTTGATTTTAAATTAGCCTCCTGTACCAGGGACATATCCTTTATTGTGACACGGAGCCTGGTGAAGCAGTTGGTAATTTCGGTAATATTTTCTTTTCCGCCCAGGTATTCCAATATCTGCTCTGCCAGCTTTGCGTCGCCTTTGGCATGTACATTGACAGCTTTTTTGTCCTCTGCATCAATATTATCATTTCTTCCGGGAGTAGAGATATTGAACCTCTTAATCAGGTAAGTAAAGCCGCAATAGTAGATAAATGCCATACCCAAGCCGATTAATACTACCAGGTACCATTTACTCTGTGCTCCCCTGAAGATACCGAATATAGTAAAATCAATGAGACCTGCCTGTACCCCGCCTACACTGCAGCGGAGCAGAGCGGCAGTCATGTAGCCCACGCCGGTCATAATCACATGGAACAGGAAAAGTACCGGCGAAACAAACATAAAGGAAAATTCCAGCGGTTCTGTGACACCTGTCAGGATAGAGGCGGTAACACTAGCAGAAAGAAGTGCTTTCACTTTTTTCTTATTTTTCTCATCTGCAGCCCGGTACATTGCAATCGCTGCTGCAGGAAGGCCGAAGATAACAATCAGTGAATGTCCCTGGCCTATATAACGTGCTCCCATCTGAAATACTTCATTGGGAACTTCACTGTTTGCCGCTATTGCAGTATTAAAGATGTTAAGAGCCCCCATAACAGTCTGGCCGTCGATGACTGCAGTTCCGCCGACCGGAGTAAAGCGTACGACCTGGTTTAATATATGGTGAAGACCGGTAGGAATCAGCAGCCTGTTTGCCGAACCATAAACAAACGGCCCGAATACACCTATGGAATTGATCCAGTTGCCGATCATTCCGATCATGGTGTTGAAGAATGGCCAGATAAAGTAAGAAGCGATTCCCACGAACGGTATGGTGACAATGGTAATCAGGGGGATAAAACGCTTTCCGCCAAAAAAGTTGATAGCGCTGGGAAGCGTAATTGTGTAGAATCGGTTATGTAATGCGTTAACCACAAGGCCTACCAGAATACCGCCGAATACATTCATTCGGAGTGTAAAATATCCCAGTATTGTCTCATAGTTTGCATTTTCAATGGTTGCATCCACCTGGGACATACCCTTATCCATCAGACTGCTGATACTTGTGGTCTCAGCAGTGATACCGTTCAGTCCCAGAATGTAATTTAAAGTGTAATGAAATACAAGGAACCCTAAAACAGCAGAAAATGCCGCAGTCGGTTTTTCATCCTCCGCCATGCCCAAAGCGATAGACATGCAGAAAAACAAAGGCAGGTTTCCGAATACCAGTCCAGCCAGCCTGCGGATAAAACCGATAAAATTCTGGACATATACAAGATTTACAAATGTTTCACCTACAATTGCGCTGTTCTGCAAGGCAGCAGCAAGTCCGCTGAATATACCAGCGATTGCTATGGTGGAAATAGGCAGAAGCAGCGATTTACCAAATTTTTGCCAAAACTCTTTCATATAAGAACCTCCGTCTCCAAACTGTAATGATTTCAATACCGGTATGAAATACATAGTATTATTTTATATGCTAGATTTTGATTTACAAGAGGCTTTCGTTATATTATTATTTATATACGCAGAGTATTAAAATTCACAAAATGTGTATTATTTCACATAAAGAAAAAAAAGGCTTAGGTGAGAGAACGATGAATTTTTTTGACCAGCTGTCAAACCGGGGGATTAAACTTAATCCTACAGAAGAAAAAATTGTTAACTATTTATTGGAGCACTACACAACGTTGCAAAATCTGAAGATTGCCAAGGCAGCCGAAGATTTATATCTGTCTCCGAACTCCATTGTGAGGCTCTGTAAAAAACTGGGTTACCATGGGTTCAGTGAGTTGAAATATAAGATTATTCATGACCAGAAACAGTATGGAATCGAAGCCGCCGGGCAGCAGACCTCCGTAATGGATATCTTAAAACGGACGCTGGAGATCAATTCCCGGCAGAACATTGAGGAAGCTGCAACATTGATCCATAACAGCCGTCAGGTGGTATTTTTCGCACTGGGTCTTTCCAGAATAGTGGCTCTGGATCTAGCCAAGAAGCTTGAACATCTGAATAAAATCATCATTGTCCCCGATGACCGTGATAACTGTATCCTGTATGCCAATAACCTTATGCCGGGGCAATTAGCTTTTTTCATCAGTTATTCCGGTAATACGGATATCATATGCAAGCTTTCCTACATTGCCCAGACTAAGGGTGTGCCGATTGTAACGCTTACAGGAATGAGCCAGAATCCGATTGCCAGCGGCAGCGCAGTCAGCCTGTATGCCTATTTCAGGAAACTGAGCTACAGAGATGCAGATATTACGTCCAGGATCGGTTTTTATTTGGTTACGGAATTGATTCTGGAAGAATATCTGAAGCACTTTAGTTTTGAACCAAAATAAAGCAGCAGCCCTTGCGGCCGCTTCGCTGAACACACACGATAAGAAAGGGGCCGCAGCCCCTTCCTTACTAAGCTTTTTCCCTTATGGGAAACAATAAATCCAGCTGCAGGTCTTCCGGTTCCGAATCGGCCAGGTTGATGTGGCTGATATAGTTTAAGTGTTCTTCCAGTAGCCCCCACATACATTCCGCTCCTTTGTCACCGGAGTTACTTTCATACCTGGGATTATCATTCATGACCCAGTCATGTAAAAGTCCCCATTCTTCAAAGGCTCCCATGGGAATCATATGAGCAGCATAAAGTCCGCCCTCAAACTGTTTCTTCGTCAGAGGTTTAAGTACCTCCATATTATCCGGAATCGTTACCCACATTTCATAACCGTGAAAACCGGTATCATCCACCGGATTCGGACTGTTAAAACCAAAATGCCTTAAATCCGGTTTTATCTCAGCCAGCCCGCTGCTGCGGGCAAATTCATCGACAACCTGATTCACATGCATCTCCGGCTCATCCCCCTCGTATTGGTATGCCGCTACCGCCGCCGGGGGCAAATAGACGATCCTTACGTCTTTTAACTTTGTTAAACTTTCATTTGCTTTGTTCAAATCTTCCACGCTTGTTTCCTCCTTGAAATTAATCTTGGAGATGACCAGGGAATCAGCAATCTTAAGAATCGTTTTGTCGTCAAATAAATCCAGTCTTAAGCCCAGACGGGCATTTTCATTCAGCCGGTCAATAAAAGTATTCAAAAGGGAACGAATGGTTGACAGTGCGGTTATTTCATTTTCAACTTCATTCAGATTTTTGGTGAATACCTCTAATATTTTCCTGGTACTGTCACTTTCCAGGATCGTGATAATCTGTTTTAAAGGGATCCTTAACTTACGCAAAATAATAACCTGTTTTAAACGAAGTATTGCTTCCGGCCCATAGGTACGGTACGCATAATCCTCTTTTTTTACACTTTTTAATAAGCCGATCTGCTCATAATAGCGGAGCGTCCTGGTTGAAATATGAAAACTTTTCGATACCTGACTGATTGTCTGTAACTCCATAGCCACCCTCCTTGTATTCCAAGTTTAATGTACGACGCGACGTCAAAGTCAATGCTTTATCCTAATATTCTCTTTATCACAGGAGTTTCTTTTAAGATCAAGGAATATCTGATGAATAAGGCAAGAAACCACGGTGAAGATATTACAGACGAAAACTTTGAAGACTTCGAAAAAGAGATCGGTGCCTTAATTGAGCTCTTAAAAAATGGCATGGGAGGCAGGAAATAAATGTTTATTGAAGTAGTAAATTTAAAGAAAAGCTATAAAAACGGTGAAGTAACCACACCTGTATTAAAAGGCATGGATATGGCTCTTGATAAAGGAGAGATCGGAGTAATACTCGGTCCTTCCGGGTCCGGCAAATCCACCCTTCTGAATATTATCGGGGGAATAGACCGGGCCGACTCCGGTGCGGTTACAGCAGATAATATGGAGGTTACAAAGCTGTCGGACAGTCAGCTTACCGACTACAGAAGGGATAAAATAGGCTTCATCTTCCAGTTTTATAATTTGATACCTCACCTTACGGTAGGCGAAAATGTTGAGGTAGTTTCCAATATAAGCAGCTCTCCTCTTCCCACGGATGATGTATTGGCAGCCGTAGGAATGGCGGATAAAAAATACCGGTTTCCAAAAGAATTAAGCGGCGGGGAACAGCAGAGAGTTTCCATCGCAAGAGCCGTCGTTAAGAACCCAAAGCTTTTATTGTGTGACGAACCCACAGGCGCTCTGGATTATGGAACCTCACGGGATATCCTAAAGCTTTTACAGAATATAAACAAGAATTTCGGGACCACTATACTTATGATAACCCACAATACCGCTATCCGTGCCATGGCAAACCGGGTATACCGGATCAGAAGCGGTGAAATTGTAGAAAGTTCAGCCAATAAAACCGTTACGGCTGCGGAAAGGATTGAGTGGTAATGATCATCAATAAAAAAATAATGAGGACCATGTTGGAAAGCAAGTCCCAATATTTTGGCTCCTTAGCACTTATTATTATAAGCTGCCTTTTATTTACCATGTTTCATCTGCTTTCCAATAATCTGTCGGGTATCACCTCTTCCTTTGAAAAGAAATATGTACAGGAGGATGCGGACCTTATGACCGACCAGGCACTTGCCAATTTAGAGGAACTGGAATCGGAATTTAACGTAACACTGGAAGAAGGCAGGACTTTTGATTATTCATTACCGGAGGATAAGGTAATCCGGGTATTTTCAGAGAATGTTAAGGTAAATATACCTGCGGTCATAAAAGGCAGCGCTTTAAAAGAGGATCATGATCTTCTCATTGATCCTTCCTATGCAAAGGCAAATAGTTTAAATTTAGGCGATACCTTAAAGATCTATGATGAAACTTTCCAGATATCCGGTTTTATGTCACTTCCCAATTATATTTATCCCTTAAAATCAGAAGGAGATATTCTGACGGATTCCAGGCATTTCGGTGTTGCCGTAATTGGAAAAAATGCCTTTCACTCCCTAAATAAAGGGTACGGCTTTTATGCCCTTAAGTATAACGGGGAGGAAAACCGCTACGGAACTGCAATGTCCCGGCTGAAAGACTATTTCAGGAATGAAAATATCAATATCTTAAATTGGGTTAATGCAGAAGCAAACCTCCGGATCACATTTGTGCAGACAAAACTTAACGGCATCGACAGGGTAAGTACCGCCATGCCCACCGCTATCCTGCTTCTTTCCTGCATATTAACGGGTATTGTCATGTGGAGGCTGCTAAAAAGGGAGGCCCCCATTATCGGGACACTGTATGCCCTGGGCTACCGGAAAAAACAAATTCAGAACCATTATTTAAGATACCCCTTGTTAATTGGTATCACCGGCGGAATTATCGGAACCATCCTTGGCGTTATTGCCCTGCGGCCAATGATTGCCGTTATGGTGGCATACTTTAACATGCCCGTGGGAGATGTCGATATCAGTGTAAAGTATCTTGTAACAAGTATTTTTCTTCCAGTCATATTCTTAAGTGCCGCCGGTTATTTTGTAGTAAATAAAGCCCTTAAGAATTCTCCGTTGGAACTTATGAGAGGCGGGAATACAAACCAAAAAACCGGCTTCCTGGAAAAACATTTGAAACTGGACAAATTGCGGTTTTCGACCAAGTTCCGGATCAGGGAACAGCTCAGAAGTATTCCCAGAAGCGCGTTTTTACTGCTTGGAGTCGCCATTGCCACCATGCTTCTCCTGATTGGTTTTGCGGCCAAAAGCTCCCTGGATTATGTGATGAAGGACGGCTTTGAACAGGCATTTAAATACAATTACCACTATGTGTTCAATACCCTTAAACAAGGTGCTCCGCCGGAAGGAGAAGCTTTTTCCGAAGCACTTTTTTCCGCAAAATCCAATGACAATATGAATTTAGCCGTATACGGCGTAAGTCCCTACTCCAGATATATTACCTTTAAAGATAAATCCGGCAGTAAGTTAACCACGGACCAGGTTATCATTACAAGGCCCCTGGCGGATAAATTAAAGGTAAAGCCCGGGGATACGGTTCAGATAGCCGGCAGGGCGGATTCAAAGGAATACGGCATAACCATAGACAGTATTGCGGAAACTTATGTGGGCAACTACATTTATGTCCCGCTGTCACAGTTTAACAGCATGTTCCAATATCCCGAAGGCAGTTATTTCGGATTATGGAGTACGAACAAGTTAGATATTCCGGAAACCCAGCTATTAACTGCCCTGTCCGTGGATGATATGAAGAATGCATTTGATTCCATGACCCAGCCCATCCAGGCTGCGGTAGGCACCATGGCATTTATCTCCTTTCTTATCGGCCTTATCGTCCTGTACGTGGTAACTTCCATGGTTATCGAAGAAAACAAGGAAACCCTATCCCTTATGAAAGTCCTGGGATACCGCAAAAAAGAAGTATATTCCATGGTTTTAAACAGTTCGTCCTATTTAGTCCTTGCAGGTTACCTTTTAGGAATACCCCTGTTATTTGCTTCCGTCGGCTCCATGCTCCATTCCTTGACACAGGATATGAGCATTGCCCTGCCTTTAAAAATAGATTCTATCTACCTGATTGCGGGATTTATTATTATCTATCTAACCTTTGAAATCTCCAAGGGATTAAGCAGGAAAAAAGTGAATCAGATTTCCATGAATGAGATTTTAAAATCCAGACTGGAATAAAAGAAAAGGAGTTCTTTTATTCCACAGGCTTTAATTTTGCATATACGATCTCGCAGGGGACGGAACGGCAAAGCCGGCATATTTCTCTGCCTGCGTGTGTATTTCTAACCGGGCAGGCTTTTTCGTGCAACAGGACGTAATATCCTGTTGCAAGAGAAAGAGTCCTGTTTGCAGGATAATAACGGTTTTGCAGCAGTAAATTTCTAAGGCTGCCGTTATTAAATTTTACACAGTTCTTTAAAAAAGTCGTTCATAAAACCACCTACCAGGCCAACCTTTAACGTAAGGGTATTCCCATCGGCCAGTTCCAGTTCCAAAGAGGTATCCAGCAGGCCTTTCAATCCCTTGGTACCGGCGACGTCGTGCAGATTTAAGGTTATTTCATAATCCAGATCAGAAATATATAATTTATCTTTTGTAAAGACAGCAGCCTGTTTCATTCCGCCAAAGGTATCCAGGGATGCGGCCGCCACAACCTCTGACGGGTCTATATCATATTTCTTAAGGATGCCCGCCTGAAGGTTCTTCATTTTCTTTGCATCTATATTTTCCCGTAAATAAACTTTCTTATGGTTTTCAAACTTTATCAGATTGGCAATGATGGATTTTACGATATTGACCGGCCTCCAGTCCGGAATGCCGGTAAATTTGGCTTCCTGTATATCATTTAAAAACTTATTTACAAAGCAGGAACTCAAATAGGAATTTGAAATCAATACATTATTGGAACCGTCACCTTTGTAACGGCCGGCAAATTGTACAAAAAATGAGACAATTTCCCTGAACTGCTTAAGGCCGGTTCTTTCCCCAAGGGAACCGTACCTGCCGGACTGCACACTGACAAGGGTAAATTCATCATTAATTGCGCTTGCCTGAAAGGTCCATTCCAGTTCTATTTTTGTCATGCCATTCTGCCAAACATGGGAAATCTCCCGCAAAACGGACAATTTTGTTTCCTTCAACCTTTTCTGCACGTCTGTATCCACACACAGCCACTCGCAGATACGGATTTTCCTATTACTGATTAAAGGAACACGGTTCATAAAATCCTGGTAAACGGCTTCCGTAAAGCTTTTTTTCTTCTTTATACGATATTGTACCGGATTTTTTATTGAGACGGGAATCACCATGAAATGCTGTCCCGGCAGTGGAGTCAGCCCACAAAAAGGCTGGAAGAAATACTGCATTTGATTATTTTGGCTTAAGGTATAAATCTGCAGGAAATCATATTCCGCTTTTCCCCCGGCCAATGATGTAAGCGCAGAACCAAAAGAAGCTTTGGCGGAATTTACATCTTTTAATGGTATACCCTGTACACTGATAAATTCTATTTTTTCATTTTTACACTCCGCCTTTAACTGCTCAATTCTACGTTCCTGCGACACTTCAATACTTTCGCTAAACGATGCTACCATATAACAACCCTCTTTTTATTATTTTGTTTTATCAGCCATTACCCTCCGACCTGGCTTTTAAATATAAAACATATCTCTATAAATATACCATATAAAACGTATTTTGTATACTAATTTCTACCATTTTTGATAATTTTATACATAATTCAACTTAATTTTCACTTAAACCTGATTATGGTTTTAGATACGGCGGGATATCAGAAAAGCATTATAAATCATTGTAAATTTTTCTTGTATTACAATTCCATATCCTGTTATAATCTGATTAATTAAGAAGCCCTTTTAAACAAGGAAGGAAGATTTTATGATTAAGAAAAAACAGCTAAAAATAAAAAAGGTCAGTTTGGAACATCTTGAACAGTACAATCAACTGCTGAGGTATGTTTTTCAAGTGACTGACCGGGAATTACATCAAATTGGATGGGAAGAAGATGAGATTATTCGTGCAAAATCTCCTATTTTGGAGCAGGCAGATGTACTGGGGTGGTTTGACGGGGACAAACTCATATCCCAGGTAGCCGTTTATCCCTTACAGGTACGCATTTTCAATAAAACTTATGATATGGGCGGGCTTACCGGAGTGGGCACATACCCGGAGTATGCCAATCAGGGGCTCATGCATAAGCTGTTATATCAGGCGCTGGAAAACATGAAAAAACAGGGCCAGTCCATTTCCTTCCTGTATCCATATTCTATTCCTTATTACCGAAGGAAGGGGTGGGAGATTATTTCCGATAGAATCACCTACGAAATTCATGATTACCAACTGCCTAAAAACAAACAGGTGTCCGGCGAAATTGAGCGTGTTCCGGTGGAAAGCGAGCAGGTGAGAAAAGCCTATGAACGGTTCGCTCTTCAAACTCATGGTGCTTTACTGCGCAATGACCTGGTTTGGAATGAATATTGGCTGTGGGACCCGGATGATATGATGGCCGCGGTATATTACAATGAGGACGGACAGCCGGATGGCTATGTGCTTTACCGGATAGCGGACGAGGTCTTTCACATCAAGGATATGATATTCGTCAACGAAGAAGCCCGCAGCGGACTTTGGAATTTTATCAGTGCGCATTTTTCCATGATTTCAAAGGTTATCGGCAATACGTACACGGATGAACCTTTAGCATTTTTGCTGGAAGATGCGGATATAAAGGAAACCATCTCCCCCTATTTCATGGCCCGTATTGTGGATTTGGAGCGATTTATTGCCCAATATCCCTTTAAACCGGACATGACGGACCGGGAGTGGTTATTTACGTTGGATGACCCCATGCTTACATGGAATCAGGGTGTTTTTGCACTGCGCATCACTGCGGAAGGCAAGGGCGAAATTAATCGCGTGCCGGAGAAATGCAACGATAAAATCAATATCCAAACCATGACGACCATGCTGTTAGGCTACAAGCGGCCTGACTACCTTCACAAGATCGGCCGCATATCCTGCAATTCAGAAACCGTGGATATGCTGGAGGATGCAATCGAACAGCAAACCCCTTATTTTTCGGATTATTTTTAAGAAATATCTCTTAAGATCCTTTGTGTTCCCATACGTTTATACCGGGAGATTCAATTTCAAAAGAAGAGTTTATCCATTTGTACCTGTGCACCAACGGTTATAAAACGCTAGAGCGTGTTAAAAAAATGCTTGTGCCGGACTGGAGGCTCCACTTTGCAGGAGGCAAGAAACTTGTTTTGGGTGAGTAGCGGGGCTACGTTCCCAAAATTGCGATGCAATCTGCTGCAAAGTGGAGCGTTCAAAACGGTGCAATGATTTTTCAAACACACTCCAGTGCGAAAGTTCCATATTATCTGATTACTACCATATTACTGATTACTATTTTAATTTAAGCTTCCAGATTGCCAATTTTTGATATTACGGTCTGTTCCGGCTGTTTTTGCAGTAACCCGCCTGTTTTAGGCGATGTCAACAACTGCCCTTCTGCCGGCGGCTTATTATTCCGGATCGTCCGGCGGCTGTGTGCCTTGCTCGGTCCGGTCCATCAAAGTTGCAATGCCGTTCTGATATTTTAAGATAAATTCCCGGGCAAAGCCTTTTCCTCCGATACCGGTGCTGATACCGTTGCCGGTACCGTTTACGATGCTGTTAATGCCCACCAGAGGTCCCTCACCATTGGCAATTTCCACAATACAGGCATTTTCAACGATTACACCTTCCTTATTCGGAACTTCCATGGCATTGTCAATAAATATACTGGCACCGTTGGTCTTGATAAATACATCATAGATACCAAGTCCCGCCGCATAATGGGTATCTACCTTATTCGCCACCTTATAGGCTGCATAACCTTTCGTGGTACCGTTATGGCTCATATAATCCGCCTGGCGCTGCGGATCATAAGGTGTCTCACACTGGTAGAAATACATGCGGCCGCCGTTGCCGTTCCATAAGGTCTGGTACTCCTGGAAGTGTTCATTAAACAGGCCATACATGGTCATATCGTCACCGTTTACCACCAGTCCGTGCCTGGCCTTATTCAAATCCCAGGCAACACCGTCACCGTGGTCAGCCCTCCATATCCAGAAATGATCGCCGATAACATCATCGCTGTTTATTACCAGGGCTACATCGGCCGAGGCAACACCGCCATGGACACCGCCGATCCGAAAGAACAGGTCCGCTAACAGGGTCGGAGCTGCCGAATGGTCTTTGTTGCTATTTTCCCGTCCCACTACCAGTAAGTTATCCGAATACTCTCCCGCATCAAAAATTATGCCGGCAGCGGTAACACCGTCCACATCTTCAATGATCATGGCTGCCGTATTATTGGTGGGTATTACGGTAGCAAGGCCAAGGCCTAAAACTATGGTATCCGGGTCGGTTATGACGATGGGTGCTTCCGCATAATAGATACCGGGTGTCAGCAGTATATGCTTGCCTGCCTGGAGGGCCGCATTTATGGTTGCGGCATTATCGGTTTCCGGTTTAGCAATATAAAACTCATTCAGACCAAGGGAAGTACCGGCCCCTATATTTCCTTCCGACCAGGTCACACCGGATGCATTACGGCGGAGGGACGGAACAAAGATTTTATATTCTCCCTTATCCAGATATAAAAACGGTTTTTCCCGGATGACCGGAGTCGTCGGGATATTGGTATAATTATTATTTCCCTGTCCCAGCTGCCAGTTACTTTTCGGCGCACCGGTAACACCCTGGAAGAAGCCGTTCCAGTTCACTCCGTAAAAACCGGCTTTCAGAACACTGTTTCTGGTATAGTACTGCTGCTGGGAATAAGAACCGGCTTCCTTGTGAAAGACGCTGTCTGCCGCAAAACCGCCGCTTGCCCAGCCGTACCACCAGTCAAAGGTGGACCTGCGCCCCACATCCATGCGCCTTAGGGGTGCCGCCTGGGATACCGCCCACTTAAAGTTAAAATATACGTCCCCGTTATTATCCGTATCTACGATACTCAGGTTCTCGGCTGAACGCCAGAAATTACAGGTTGCATTGTTGTTGGGCAGGTATGCCGGTGTCTCAATGTTTTTTAACCTGGTTTCAAGAGGAGTTGCCCCAAGCCCGGCGATGTGGGTATAAAAGCCGACCTGCATCATGGCCGTATCGGTATAATCTCCCGGCTTGAATAACAGTGAATAACGTTTTGTACCAAACTGGGCATCCTTCTGGATTGCATAAATTCTTGCCACTTCCGCATCAATTTCTGCCGTATTATCCGTGTCGGTAAAGAAAATCATGTTATTGCCGAACAATTTGGTTTCCAGGGACAGGGGTTCGGATCCGACGCTCTTTCCGTATGCACTTACCGCATATATTTTGTAATAGTTAGCATATTTGCCTGCATTGGGGGCAGTATCCGTATATTCTTCCCCGTTCGCCGTCCCGATCCGTTCATAGTCGGCAAACCTGCTGGGTGCCCGGTAGATTTCATAGCTTAATGCGTCCGTACCGGCGGCTTCCCAGCTAAGCTTTAAGCTGCTGCCCTCCTGCACAATATCAAGACTGTACGGTACCGCAGGCCGGTTACCCGCCGTTGTGGCAGCCGTTACCTCCGGGGCTCCGGGTATTTCCGTTACTTCCTGTACTTCCGTCACTTCAGATACCCGGGTTACTTTGGATTCGTTTGCAGCCTGTGCTGCAAAGGATACCCTGTCTGAGGAAGTAAAAAGCATACACATCACAATTATCATTGGCAAACATTTCCTGAACATCTTAAACATAAAAGCTCCCTTCTCCTTTTGAAGTTTTTTTGTCATAGATTTTCCCTTTCTATCCTCCTTTTCAATATGGGAAATATTTACTTTGTTACAATTTCATACTAACAAACAACATAAGTGATGTAAACAGGAACAGTACCAATTATTTGTGGATTATTCACGTTTTTATTTATTTTTATAAGTTTCTGCTTACTAAAACACGAAATGTCTACTTAACAATTAAGTAAATGACATTTTCCAATGACGTAATAGCAGAAAATCTTTATCCCGATCAGCAGATATCCTTACCTGTTAATTGTTAATTCCTTTTGTCGTACCACCGTCCACAAAGGTAACAGGAAGTATTGTCAAGTCTTCTACCGGTTCTTTATTAATTAATCTCATTAATTGAGTGACACACATTTCCGCCATATCTTTAACCGGCTGCTTAATGCTTGATAACTGATAATTTCCTACATTCAGTGCTTTTAGTCCGTCATAGCCGATTACCTGCACATCCCCCGGTATCTTTACCTTCAACTCCTTAAGTTTCTCGACAATAATCTGCCCCAGGGAATCCGAACTGGTAAATATACCATCATATAAGAATTTACCATCCTTCATGCATAGGTCCAGATATTGATGAACCTTAACTTTGGTTTCACCATCTTCTTCTATGGTAGTTTCTTCGCCGAATTCCAAACACCGGTAGGAAATTTCGGCATTACGGCATACCTCGATAAAACCGTTTCCCCGCTTTAAGGTCTCACCGCTTATATTGGAACCGGTTCTTATATATACAATATTTTTACAGCCGGTTTCAATCAACTTTTGCGCTGCCAGCTTTCCGCCCTGATAATTATCGCTGGATACGCAGCAAACTTTTGATTTATAATGCCGGTCAATGGAAATGATGGGTAAATCTTCACTCAGATATTCATCACTATTACTGTAGGTAACACTGATCAGACCGTCCACTTTATTTTGTTTTGCCATATTTATATAAGCGATTTCTTTTTCTTTTTTACAGTGTGAATTACATATCAAAAGCTTGTAATTGAGTTCCGAAAGCGCCTGTTCCACGTAATTTACCAATAACGCAAAAAAAGGACTGATAAGGTCCGGAACAATAATTGCAATCGTATTGGTCCTTTGTGCCTTTAATCCCCTGGCATAGGTGTTTACATGATACCCCAGCCTGGAAATAGATTGCTCCACTCTTTCTTTATATTCTTTTGTTACATGGATATTATTCAGTACTTTGGATACTGTACCAACGGAAACTCCAGCGTCCCTGGCTACTTCTTTAATGGTAACCACGATAGCCCTCCTTGTTTGTAAGATATTATTAATCATTCCGTAACTTAGTTACATGAAATGCCTTATACTAAAATAACTTTTTTATCAATTGATTTTACATAAACCCAGAAATTATAATAGTAATATCATAATATCATATACATTGATTACCAACAACTATCTATTTTTTATACCCGCATCATATAAAGAGGATTAGATTCACACCCGTCTATTGAAATACCTGTCCCTCCTTTGGTAACACTTACCGCTTACCCAGTATATTTTTTTCCGCCTCCTAAAGCTCCAGCTGTTGAAAAATTTTCTCATGCCTATACTTAATATTAAAATCCATTGTATTAAAATCACAGGTCAGAACTGCCTGATATTGCCCGTCATTTCTTGTAATTATCAAGTTTTTATCGGTTGGGTTCTCAACTATAATTTCTCCGTCAAACGCAGGATATTGATTACGGAACTGCATTAAGTGTATTAACTTTTTTACTACCTCCCGCTGTGAATTCATTTCAATCTCAAATATGGAAAAATTGTGACGGTTAATCGACCTGTGATCCGAATTAACAGCCAATGCGTCATAATCATTCTTTCCGGCGAGCATGCCGACATAATAAACCTGCGGAATTCCGGGTGCGAAAAATTGGATTGCTCGCGCACACAGATATGCCTGCTCATCTTCATGAAGAGCGGAAAAATAGGTTGCATATAATTGATATGCCTTCCAATGGCGTTTCTTTTCCGGATTTAAAGGCTTAAAAGAATAGCTGAGAGTATCCTCAAGTAAAGAGATTAATTCCTGCGCTTCTTCATGATTCACCCAATCAAAAGAATCATATACCCCGATACCGTCATGTGTATCTAAGACCGTAAATTGGGTTTTAGGTGCTGTTCTAAGCCAGTCAGCCAGTTTGCCCGTCGTTTTTTTATAAATCGCTTGCAACATTAAACACGGAAGTACAAAATCATAACTCCATATATTATGTGCCTCAAGTTTTTTGGCTGTATGCCAGGTATCATGGATTTCCGGAAGTAAATATATCTCTTTCTCTTTCATACTTTTATTAAGGGAATCCATAAACTCCCAGATATCAGGCTCCACTAAAAAACAATTGGTGTTCTTTCTTTTAATCACATATCCAACCGCATCCAACCGTATCAATGAGATTCCATGCTGTACCAATTTATGAAATGTTTCTGTTATATTTTTTTTTGTAAGCGCATGATTAATATCCAAATCCAATTGTTCCTCTGTAAAGGTACACCAAAGTTTCTTTTTATTTCCGTTTGAAAATTCGACCTCCAGATATGGTTCTCCGTCCTTGCGCCGGTACAATAACTGAATATCTTCCTTTGTCGGCCGGCCTTTTCCCCAGAACTCTTCATAATCCAAAAACATGCCTGCATATTCCGATTTTTCCCCATGCAGTAAATAATCCCGGAACTCATTGCTTTGCTTTGAAATATGATTCACCATTACGTCGCACATTAAATGATAAGATTCCGATAATTTACGAATATCCTCCCAATTACCAAAATCAGCAGCAACCTGGTCATATGTAATTGGTGAAAATCCCCTATCCCCACTTGATGGAAAAAAAGGCAGAATATGAATGCCTCCAACTGCTCCGTTAAAATATTGTCTCAAAGAAAGATTTAAAGTATTTAAATCTCCTCCCATACTGTCCGGATAAGTTATAAGCATAATTTTGTTAGCTAACTTCAAGTCTTTCCCCTCCTGCTATTTTATTGCTCCGTCCATAACTCCTGTTACAATCTGTTTTTGCAATAAAAGATAAATCACTAAAACGGGTAATACAGATAAAATCAAGGCAGCCATTGCCAACCCCAGTTCTGCGGTATATTCACCAAAAAAATAAAATGTCGACAGGGGTATTGTTCTGGCTTTTTCCTTAATTAACACTAAGGAGGGTAATAAGAAATCATTCCATGTCCATAGTATATTAACAATTAATATTGTAGTTGAAATCGGTTTTAAATTTGGAAAAACAATGTTCCAAAAACACCTCATATAAGAACATCCGTCTATTTTGGCTGCCTCTTCCATTTCCACGGAAATATTTTTAATAAAACCGTGGTACATAAAAGTGGTCATTGGCATACCAAATCCCAGGTAAAAAAATATCAAAGCGGTACGGCTGTTCATCATATTAAAATATCCAAAAATACTGACAAATGGTATCATCAATGACTGAAAAGGAATAATCATGGCACAAATTAAGATAGCAAAAATCAGCTTATTTATTTTCCAATCCCACCTTACCAGCATATATGCCAGCATGGAACCAAACACGATTAATACAATCTGAGTAATCAGAGTAATATAAAATGTGTTGATAAGAACCTTATCAAAATGCATGGTATTCCATGCCTTCACAAAATTGTCGACAGAAAATACAACCGGCAATGACAATGGATTCTTAATAATATCCATACGAGATTTAAATGCATTAATCAGTACCAAAAAGAATGGAAATATCATAAAAAACAAAAACAACAAGGCAAAAAAGTGCTTTGCAATTAAACCAATTCGTTTTCTCAGCATCATAAGGCCTCCACCTCCTTTTTCTTAAGCGCAAATACCTGTGCTAATGCTATCGCAGCAACGATTGCAAATAATAGAAAGGCCTTAGCCTGGCCAGAACCTAAATTCTGATTCAAGAAAGCTTCATTGTATACGTGCATGGAAATTAGCTCCGTTGTGCCATAAGGCCCGCCCTTCGTCAATGATAAATTGACATCGTATACCATAAAAGCCTTCCGTAAAGTTAAAAATAAAGTTATAGTAAAAGCCTGAATTATCATGGGCAGTCTAATATGCAGTAAAGACTGTAATGAATTGGCCCCATCAATTTTAGATGCCTCTATTAAACTTTTATCAACTCCCACCAAGCCAGCTATATAAATCAGCATCATATAACCTGCGTTTTGCCAAACACCAACCAATATCAAGGCCCATATGGCCATATCGGGATTCGTTAGCCAGCTTTTTGTAAAAAATCCTATTCCCATTGAACCGCCCCAGTAAGTTAATACTCTGGAGAATATAAATTGCCATATATACCCCAGTATTACCCCTCCGATTAAATTTGGGGTAAAGTACCCGGTCCTGTAAAAATTTTGTCCCTTGATTCCACTGGTAACAAGTAAGCTAAATGTAAAAGCCAATATATTGGTAAGAATAACTACAAAAACCACATAATAAAATGTCTTGCCTAAAGAAGTCCAAAAATTAGAGTCAGAAATGGCATTGAAGTAATTGTTCAATCCAATGAATCCAATTTCTTTTCCGATTGATCCATTCCAATTTGTAAACGATAAAAAAAGACCTGTCAAAAACGGTACTAATACTACAATGCAAAATATGATAACCGGAACAAATCCAAACAGCATAAATATTTGCAAACTTTTTAATTTTGACTTTCTTCTATTCATTTTTCCCTCCTTGCAAAAAAGGAAGCAACACGTTATACATAAATCCCCCAGATTACAGGCAAATTTACATATATTCTGCTGCCTCCTTACATTAGTTCTTTATAACAATTTATTTATTTGGAAAATAAAACCCATTCGTCAGTGAATTGTGTTGCTACATCCTCTCTGGTAATAACTCCATCAAGATATTGCTGCATAGTAGCACCAAATTTATTCATAACTCCTGCCGGAAAATAATCACTCATTCGTTCTAATGTATTTCCCGCTGCCATATACTCTACAATCTGTTTTGCCAAAGGGTTTGTCGGCTGGATCTTAAATCCTTCAAATACCGGTGTGAATGTCAGAGTATTAATATAATGATCCTGTCCTTCTTCCGATGTAATAAGCCAATTAAAGAAGTCAATAGCGGCAGCCTGTTCTGCTTCTGAGGACTGAAGTTTATCAATTGCAAACATAGAGTAAGAAAGTACAATTTCCTTATTGCCAAGAGTATCTTCCTCATCTCCCATAGGATATGGCATTAATCCAATCTGTGCATCCGGATTAATATCTGCAATGTTAGGATAAACATAATTACCGATTGGCCAAAAAGCAACTTCATCACTTGCCATTACTAATTGATCGTCTTCATATGCATTTCCAAATGGAGCATCCTTATGCATATTATATTTCATAAGCAAATCAAAAGTATCCATCCAGTTATTGAATGTTTCATCTTCGGCAAAGTTAAATTCTCCTGTTTTACATGCTTCAATTACTTTCTGCCTTTCGCCATAGTCCTTACTCATTGCACCATATAAAGTTGACGGCATATGTGAACCAAGCAGCCAATCCAAATTTGTTAATTGTACGGGAGAATATTCCGTTTTTGATATTTCTTCAAGAATTGCCGCAAAATCTTTTCTGGTTTTAATGGACGCCGGATCAAATTCCCGGCCTGTAGCTCCTTCAATAACCGTTTTATTGTACAATATTCCAATTCCTTCCGCAGTTGTAGGAATAGCAAGGACTTTGCCGTCTACGGTTGTTTTGTCTAAAGCCCAGTCATAAACCGTTTTTGCAAAATCCGTATCCGTTACATCTAAAAAATCATCCTGGAAAGCTGTAAATTCAGGTCCGCCCACCATGGTGATGGTCGGCGCATTTCCGGCTGAATACAAAGTCGTTAATTTTTCGTAAATGGTCTGACCGGAAAGAGGGATTGCTGAAATAGTTACATTTGGATGGGACTCCGTGTATCCGGCAAATGTCTCCTCAAATTGAGTAACAATTTCCGGTTTCGTAACAAGAAAACTAATTTCAACTTTTTCATTGTCTGATGCCGGTTGTGAGGCAGCAGATTCAGTAGTTTGGGATACCCCGGGGTTTTTTGTACCCGCAGAACAAGCTGTTAAAGATACAATCAGAATTCCGCTTAATAAGAAACTAAATAATTTTTTCATATAAGTCCTCCTCGTGCCGGGCACCCTATCCGCTGTGGATATTATGCCCAATTTATTAAAAGATCTAATTTATCTTTTGTATAAATTATACCATTCAAAATTAGTTTTAAATAACTCAAAATGACAAAAACATTGCAAATAATGACTATTAAAAATAATTTTATCTTGTCTTTTTTTCATAAATTGGTGTTATTAATGATTTTTATTCATATTCTCCATTCCTGTTTCCAAGCGAATCGTACTATTATTATTTTTTTGCATATAATTCTTATATTCCCGCGGTGACATTTTGTATACGGACCGGAACGCTCTAAAGAAATTTGAATAATCTTCAAACCCACATTTCTTATATATATTTTGTATACTGGTACCTTTCATTAAATAATCTCTTGCTATCATAAGTCGTTTCTTTTTGCAGTAGTCCATTATTGTCATCTGGGTATGCTTTTTAAATTTTCTCATTAAATGATATTTATTCATGTAAAAATGATCGGCTATTTCATCTAACGTCAATGCTTCCCTGTAGTGCCTGTCGATATAGTCCATTACTGCCTGAATCACAACATCATTTTTTATGGAAGTTTCTTTAATTTCATAATTTTTCATACTATACCTACATATTAGGAGTATTATTTCCTGTAAGTAGTTCTCTGTTAAAGGTACACTAACAAAGTCTTGCACTTTAGATTCTGCATACAAATTTTGTAGTGTATATTCCATTCTCTCCCACTGTTCTCTGGGAAGTCTTATTATCTCAATATCACTTTCCGATCCAATTAGTTTTTGAAAGTTAACAAGTTCACCAATTAATTGATCTACAAAGTTATAATCTAACCAGAGAACGAATCTAAGATATGGTTTTGTAAAATTCTTAATAGCAGAGCGGTGAAGTTTTTGACGGTTAATTATTATAATATCACCTTTTTGCAGGGTATAAATACGGCTGTCAATAATATAGTCACAATCACCTTCCATATGAAAATACAATTCAAGAAAGTCATGATAATGAAGAGCGTGGTCCACCATAGGAATATTATTTTTGTAATATATTTCGTAGTTAGGGGAATCCATATTCTCCTTAGAATAATTTATAATTGTCATGATTAAGCTCCTTTAAGTGATATCATTTAAAAATAAGTTGAAAACCAAATAAAGCTGCGGAAACCTCCTCAATTGTACTAGTTGACTTTTAGAATCTAATTGATAAATAATAATATTAACTGAAACCCCGCCATATAATGTTACGTTTTAATATCGGATACCGGCTCTGTATAACTGCATTTCGGGAAACCGCTGCATCCAAAAAAATAACCATATCTGCCATTTCTGCGTACTAATTTTTTACCGCACATTGGACAATGCCGGATATTCTCCTTGTCTGAAATAAAGCCCTCAAAAATATCCCCATTACCCTCTTCTTTTATTAAATATCTTATTAAAGCCCTTCTGTCCCATAAAGTGATTTCATTTGCCCGTGCCAGATTAACAGCATTGGGTGTAAAAAAACTGTTTGTTACCACCATTCCCCTAGCAGCATTATAATATGCAATTGAACCAATTACCTCCTGGACCGCAGCAATGCCCACATCCTGATGGTATCTTTTCGCCTGCACCACAATTTTCTTTCTCCTCTTTTTTAACACCAAATCTGCACCGTAGTCACCGGTTACGGGAGTCATTTTAACTTTATAACCCATTTTTTTAAATTTGTGAAATAAATAAACCTCAAACTCAATTCCTGTCATTTCATCTATGTCATCCAGCCCGCAATTTAAATACATGTTTTTTATCTTAATGTCAAAACACCGTTTGATAAGGAACATGGAAAGAATACCGTATGCTATTATAAAATGATAGCTGGATCCAAATATTTTTATATTAAAATATCTGTTATGGATATACCGTGTAATTATAATAATTACAGCCAGATTAAATATAGTAAACAACCATCTGCCTGTTTTAATTTTTCTCTTTTCCTTACGCAAAAAAATAACCGCTCTTTCTGTCGATTTAATGTGTTAATTTGCCATTATACCATGTCCGCAGGCTTCCATGGTATGTGGTACTTCGTACCGTTGATGCGCACTCACTACGTTCAGCGCTGGTCTAATGTCTGCCGGCATTATATCATGAATTTTTATTCCAGCCCACCATAAAATGGTTCAAAGTCGCTTATTTTACTTAATTTGTGCTGCCATATTAAAAATTATTTCGGCCATTTCATTTGCCGGCTTGGTCAATCCATATTTCAGCCAATGCTGTATCAAGCCAACACTTCCATTGAGCACAAATATAAAATAAAACTCTTTTGTCGATGAATGTGGTGTCAAAGCCATCAATTCGCATTTCTCATATATCATCATAAAAAGCTCTTTTGGGAAATTAACATCCCCCCGTTCACTAAGCAAAATCTGAATGTGCTTGTTATTGTCCGCAATGTATTGCAAAAGCTCTTGGAGGATCTGTATGATGCTGCTCTTGTCTATTGGGCCGTGAAGACGACTAACAGCTTTGCTTACCGATAATAGAACATCCGCTTCAATTTTATGAAGAAGGTCATTTGGGTCAGTATAATGCGCATAAAAAGTTGTCCTGTTTATATCTGCTTTTACGCAAAGCTCCTTAACGGTTATTTTGGAAATGTTTTTGTGCTCCATTAATTCCATAAGCGCATCCCGCAATACCATTTGTGTATATTGAGTTTTCCTGTTCTGTTTTATTTCCTTCATAAGCAGCCTCCTAATCAGCATCAAATTTGTATTATTGCATGCAAAACAAACACATTAGAGTCATTTGTTGCTAACACAACAAATCATAAACATCTGCAGGTTGCATAAAACGACACCATGGTGTTATTATAATTTTATTACTCCGAATTGTCAAGAATGCACTGAGATAAGGAGGCGTTACTATCTATGGTTTAGGGACGCAAAAACAGGTGTACAGAGTAGAGTTTGATAAAAGGATAATAAAGTGGAACGGCTAAAGCATAGAAATCGGGAGCCGCTTCCACTGCCTATTTTGAAAGGAGTGTATTTGATGATTTTATATTTTTCTGCCACAGGTAACAGTCAATATGTTGCAGAGCGAATTGCTAAGGAAACAAAAGATGAAATCGTTTCATTAAACCTATTGATAAAACAGAATAAACAAGACGACCTTATTTCAGAAACGAAACCATTTGTATTTGTTTGTCCCACCTATGCATGGAGGTTACCACGAGTAGTGGAGGAATATATAAAAAAGACCACTTTTAAGGGAAGCAGCAAGGTATATTTTGTTTTGACTTACGGTGGTGAAACCGCAAGTGCAAGTAATTATGTGAAAAAACTTTGCCAATACAAAGGCTGGGATTTGCAAGGATATGCACAAGTCAAAATGCCGGATAATTACCTTGTCCTGTTTCCCGGTGTTGATAAGGCGGCGGCAAAAGAAATAAATCAAAAAGCAGAACCTTTAATCAATCAGATTTTAGTGGATATCCATAATGGAAATCATTTTTCTTTTATGGATGAAAATGGTGTTGTTAGTCAATTGAAAAGCGGTTTAATAAACCGCATGTTTTATAGGTTTTCGGTAAATGCCAAAGGATTTCATGTTGAAGAAACAAAATGTATTAGTTGTAGTAAATGTGAAAAGGTATGCCCACTGAACAATATTATCTTAACTGACGGTAAGCCCGTATGGGGAAATCAGTGTACCCATTGCATGGCTTGTCTTCAAAGATGCCCCACAGAAGCAATTGATTACAAAAAGAAGACGCAAAGCAAGCCAAGATATTTTTTTGATAACAATTAGACTCCAATCAATAATTGTTAATCTTGGCTATGTGTTGTTCAGTGCCCTGTTTACCAAAATAAGACACGGCTGAAAATCCGCAAGGATACCATACTTGAAAACTTCCCGCTATTTTGTCCTAAGTGTAAACAGGAAACGATAATCAATGTAAAACAAGTGAATATATCAGTTATCAAAGAACCAGACACTAAGATGCAGAGCCGACAACCGTGAGTAAAACCATAGTTGTTGGCTCTTTCTTTATGATGATTGTATTCCACTATACAACTGCTGATATTATTTAACAGAGAATAAGAAAACCGTTGTTTAGGCGGTCATAACCATCCGTATCAAAAGCTGCCCCGTACTACGCGGCGGTTTTGAAATCGAAAATCAAAACCACCGCTTTCTCTGCTGAAAAAAAGAAGAATGCAGAAGTTGTGATAAGTGCACCCTTTTTTAGCCATAACTGTGTGGCCTATACACCGCATAATTATTAAGAGTAAATAACTTACCTATATACTTCCAGACTTCAGACACCATCTTTTATTATCAAAATACTCATGTGTTAAAACTAATGTCCAATTAAAACTTTCATTAAAGATATAAATATCCTCTGGTAAATAATATAAATTATCTAATAATATAGAAGAATCCAACAATAAAATATCATTTTTTGCAAACTTCCAGTAGTCTTCAACAAAAATTCTGTCTTTGGAATGTAAATCCCACAATATGTATATTTTCCCCAATGTACTTACCATAGATTGAAAATAAGTAAAATCTATAACTTCAACTTCTTTAAGGCAATCCCATAAATATCCAATATAGTACATACCATCACTAAAAGTTTGCATTGTTAAAATATATTTTTGATAATACTCCTTTTCAGTCAAAATAAAATTTTGTATATATTGATTTCTTAAAAAAATTTCTTCACTTCCATTGATTACTATAATATTTTTTTTAAATTCTTCCAAGTTCATTCTATTATGCTCCTTTATTTAAGTCCTAAACAGTAGGCTTTTATTAATAGAAAATATGAAATGTCATTGAGAATTTTCTTTGCATAAATTTTCATCTCTGATTATCAGACCAATAAATTTTAAATTTTCTATTTGACCATCTATATCAAGTGCAATTTGTTGCTCTTAAGCAAAATCATATAATTTCCCTTGGTAACTTAAAAGACCCAACGTGGTCCGCATCGTTGAGAGGCGTGTTGGGTTCTGTTATTGTTAATATATGCCTAATTTAGAAAATATTTAACTATTTTTTGAAAATTGTTAAAATTTTTTGCTATCTGATAAAATCTTATGTATCTAGATAAATATATAAATCACCCAATCACCCATATTTTTCGCCGAACATACTCATATAGTTTTTATAATAATTTGATTTTCTAAACACTGTACAGAAATATCAACCCCTATTTCAAACCCTATTTCCTGCTGTTTCTAATCCTATTATTGCTGCTTCAATTTCTCTAATCTCCTTTGATGAATTATTCCCAGCGAATACCAGATTATTAGCTAGATTATCCAGTGTAATTTCGCATAATTCCACTGCCATTACATTGGGATTATTGTTTTTTAAAAACTCAAAACTTTTTTTATTTATCATTCAATCTCCCTTCTTAGAATTATGTTCCATTGAATAAAAAATAATTACCTTATTTATATTCTATGTTGATTAACTATCAGCACTATTTTACACCTGATAAAATGTTAATTCAATACTCCTAATTAGATGTATGATATTCTTTTTAAAAAAGAGGAGGCAATTATTAATGTATAACTATCAAAGAATAAAAAATTTATGTGAAGATAATGATTTAAAGCAAGAGGAATTAGCAGCATTGCTAAAAACAACACAACAATAAATTCACAGGTAGTATCTCTCTGCCTGCTTTAGAATTTATCTCCAATACCTGCTCGGTCTGCTTCTTTTAAAATTGGTTTTCTTTCTTTATTATTATCTCATCTTCTAAATATTGTATTGTAACAGTACTTCCGATAGAAAATCCAAGTTCATTCAGCCAATGGCCTTTCAATCTGATTTCTGGAATACTTTTATTTTTACCATCATAAGACTGATATACTTTTAATTTCTTATTTTGCATCATGCTTTCCTCCCGCTTCTTCTCTTACTTCATTATACCCATATTTATGGCAATGTTCAACCCAAATATTTGGCAATATAATAAAAATAAAAAGAGGTTTTCTTATGATATCATTTGATCCCCTGTGGGAAACGTTAAAGAAGAAGCAACTTACAACTTATTATTTAATAAAACATCATAATCTAAGCCGCGGAACACTGGATAATCTGAAGCATAACAGGAGTGTTACCTTAAATACCATTAACCAACTGTGTGAGATATTGGACTGCGAAGTACAGGAGGTGATTCAATACGTCCGAAACAAAGATTAATACAGGATTTAAGATAGAATCCACAGATATTATCTTCGTTATAATAATGAAAACAGGCGGCTATCCGGAAATAACCGTCTGTTAAAAACTTTGTTGAAATCTAACTCCCTATTTTATAGAAATGTTTTATTAATATTATTTAGCTGTTCATTTAAGTTCCAATTTTTAGGCTTAAGGTTCAAATTAAACCAAGGCGCCCCCTCATTTATCCACTTCTTTCTGTAATTATGAATACTTATACCTTCACTACTGTCATCATATCCAAATTCAAATCCACAACAATTACAAATTTCATACGATGGATTTCCCTCTGAATCAAACGGCTCTTCTAAAAGTTTATCATATCCGCAAACAGGACAAATGAACATAATCAGCCCCCTTTATAGTTTGATTATTATAACAATTAATAATATCGACCTTCTATATATTTACTGAAACCCTATCGTAAATTATTACATTTTCTTATCGGTTACCGTTTCTTCATAACTGCATTTCGTGAAACCGTTGCACCACCAAAATAGTGACCTTTAGTTTATTAGTGTTTTTAACAGTAATAAATGTCAAAATCAATTTCTGTCCCAAAAATAGTCCGCCTGTCATAGGAAGTTTATTCTGTAACTTATATTATACTATATTTTTAATTTACATAAGTATCAATATCAAATCTAGCTCCAATATTTGAAGCAAACTGAATAATAGGTGATTCTAAATATATTGCAGGTACTTCTCTATTCTCTATCTTTATTACAATATCAATGCTATAATCTAAAGCATAATCCTCTTTTAACCTAATTAACAAATTTGTTTTTTCAATAAATATTTTTTCAATTTTCCTTAATTGAGTATTAATATCTAAGGTTTCTTTATATCCAGTACTGTATTGCCAGCAGGTATATTTCCTCTTTTTCCCAGTGTTGCGTATATTATCACCGATATGCCAAAATTGTGTAGGTTCTATCTTAAGAAAACTTGTTATATCTTGCAAATTAAAATTATCACCCATTATCCTAAAATCAACTCTAATATTTGTTCTTTTCTTCGTCATTTTATGTATTCTCCTGTCGGTATGCCGACTCCTTTGCCTCCTCTTCTATAGATTAATAATTCACCTGTAGTTTTTTCAACACATATATCATATAGAGATATTGGAGCTTTTTTACCCAAAATATTATATTTCAAATCATGAGCATCAATCCCTTTTCTCTATGGATACATGACCATATGCTACCTCAACGGTATCTGCCGTTACTCCTGCCATACTAATCGATATACCACCCAAAACTAGGATACCGCCGGCCAGTACTTTAACCCCGCCGCCCGTTATAATAGAACCTGCGTGACCTTTAATTAAAACAAACTGACAACTTTCGTCAATTATTGATTTTCATAATAATAAAGGTCAAAGTCAATTTCTGCATTAATATTACCAGCAAACTTCACTATTTCGACAGGTAATACCACCTCTGGACCATCTCCTGCTGTAAGCCCTCCACCTGTTATAATAGAACCGGTTATTTTTAATAAACCCTTTAAACTCATGCCGCTTCCAAGTATTAGGGACAGGGAATCGCCTACTACCCGACCTAAATAATAATCGTACTCACTGTCATAAATATAATTTCCGCTTCTATTGTCGCGCTTCGCTCATTACTGTGCGTATTTGTTTATGAGCCTTCCGGTTCATTATAGGCATACCAGTCCGATTCCGGCAACCCCAATTCGCGCAAAATGCCATTTAGGTAGCCAATGTTATACATGACATGTCTTATTTGCCCAATAATTACATCCGCATAAGTATATTGTGGATTATTGCCATAAACCGAAGTACTCAATTTTTCATCATTCAGATCATCAAACAAGGAAATAGTTTTCATTTGAATTGCATCAAGGTACTCTTGCATTTTTTCTTGCGAGATAAATAACCCTTCATAGCTGACTGCATACAAGTCGGTAGTATAGGCATCATCAAAAATCATTGTACGCCATTCGCTATCATCATACTTCTCACGCATCCAGAAATCAATAAAATAAACATAATGAAAAACCTGTTGCCAAAAGGGTACTTCGTTATAGGATGCCGACCAGATTTTTTCCGGGCAAACCTTTACAAGTATACGTGCCATATGAAATGTGGAGTCAAACTGGTTTCGCAAAGCCTCTGTAATTAACCTATTCATCATAACCTCCTGTATTATACAAATAATTCGATGGTCATAATAAATCAAACAAATTCTGATTTATTCAATTATAGCAGAGAGTGGATAAAATTAAAGCATTGCATATTTATAATCACAATTACAGTGTTTCAAGATATAAATGACTTTGTCTACAGTCTGAAATTCCGAATTAATAAATTCGGAATTTTTAAACAATATAGTAAAAAATGATTAAAGGAGATTAAGATCTAAGATCCAACCTGTACGAGGCATGATTTAATTACTATAATATTATATATTTTTATAAGTACCTGCCTACACCGTTCTTATTTCATAAAACACCAAAGCAGCTTTTCCCACCGGCTGCCGGTTTAAGTCAGACGGACAGGCATAACTCCACTCCAGCATAATATTCTTTCCTCCCGCAATCTCACTTTGGAACTGCCTTTTAATCACAGTGCAGTAATCTACCAGTTCCATCATCTCCTCCTGGGTCAGAAAGCATTCGTCCCCGAAAAATCTCACATCCTCGTCTTCAAATATAATGGTTATATCCTTCCGGTTATGGGTAACAAGATTCCATAGATCGGCCTTTACCGCCTCAATTGCGGTTCTTTGCCTGGATATATCGATTACGCCGCTTTTTAAAGCGATAAAGTAAGGATAATATACAATCATATCCTCCGGCTTTAAGTTATATCTCAGTTCTCTGGCAAACTCTTTTGCTTCTTTTGCACTTACGCCAATCTTGCGCGGTAAGTTTAAGTCCTCCCCTTTCGTTACGGCACTTCTTACGGTCCATAAGATATCCGGGGCAAATTCCGTATTCTCTTCATACTTCTTCCAGGGCACAGCAGGTAAATTCGATTTGGCAAGTGCATAAAACCCCTGTAACTTATTCATAATATTCCTCCTGTAAGTTCGTTAACGGTTCCTCTATGGTAAAGTACTGAATTCTATATCTTAATCCTGGGATTGTACAGCCTCTCGTGTTCCTCCAGGGCGAAACGGTCTGTCATTATGGCAATATAATCGCAGATGACCCGGATCCCATTACCCGGGGCCCCGTCATAGTTATCGTCAGATTTTACATTATTATAACGGTAATACCATTCCGGCGGCAGAAGTTTTGGATTATTTACAAAACCTTCAAATAAATCCTTCACGACCCGGACCGCCTTCTCATCCATGGCCTGTATGGTATGTAAACCGTAAATATATGTATAGGTTATGCTCTTAATTTTATCAAAAACAGCCTGGGTGTCCGGACCAAATGCAATCATTTCCACATTCATCCTTGCCTTTTCTTTCACGTCATCCACGGAATGGATGGAATATGACTTGAGATTCGCAACACTGTCCACTGTAATTTTCATAATCAGCCTATGGATCAAATCATTGATAAAATAGGTTTTACTGTAAGAAGTAAAGTCAACTTCCTCCGGTGCGCAATTTAAAAATTGCACAATAATATTTTTAAGTTCCTGCATCTTCCCGGCAAAATCAGGATTTTCATGAATTGCAGCCTCGACCAGTCCGGATTTGATCCCGTCCTGCAGATCATGGCAGATATAGGCTATGGTATCCACTTTGTTTACAATCTGCCCTTCCAGGGTAGAACATACTTTATCCGGCTCCAGCTTCTTATAGATACCGCTTCTGTCTTTATTGCTGTTGTGCTTTAAAATTCCTTCCCTGACCTCATAAGTCAGGTTCAGTCCCAGATACTCCTCACATCTTTTCTCCAGGTAATCTGCAATACGGACGCTCTGCTCGTTATGAAAGAATTTACCTGACCCCCTCTTATCCAGTTCATCGCTTAAATACCGTTCCACCGCATGGCCGAAGGGCGTATGTCCCAGATCGTGACCGAGGGCAATGGCTTCCGCCAGTTCTTCATTTAACGCCAGGGATTTGCAGATTCCCCTTGCAAACTGGGCTACTTCCAGGGTATGGGTAAGCCTCGTCCGGTAATGGTCTCCTTCATGATTGACAAATACCTGGGTTTTATACATTAATCTTCGGAAAGCTTCTGAGTGTATGATCCGGTCCCTATCTCGCTGAAAGTCACTTCTGTTTTCATCCTCCCTTACCGGCTCCCTATGATCCCTGCTGTTTTCTTTCGGATATTTTACGGCAAAAGGCGCCAATGTATAAATATACCTTTCTTCCATCTTCTCTTTGGATAAGGGCAAATCTTCAAGAATAATACTCATGGGCAGATACTCCTTTTAAAAATCTTCTGTTTCATAATCTTATCTTACATCACTATGGGGAGAAAGACCATATATTGTTTCATATTTTTAAGTTAGACATTAATAATAATATTATTTTAATATGATAAAAATGTCAAAATAAAATGCAAGCCAGTTACTGATATTAAGTTTATTTGAATCATTTTTCAAGGACTGTCAGTAAGGGTGTAAGAGAGACTTCAAAGATATATTTATAAACCGGTCTCAGATGTCTTCCATCTCTCCTCTACATGGTATCCGGCCTATATATCTAAAACTCCTATCTCTTTGTGATCGAAAGTAATCATATTAAAATCTAATATTTTATCCCCGTACCATTCACATTTCCTTACTATTTAACACATATACCGGGACAAAACTTTTCAATATTGTAATATTATGGTATAATGTCGACAAACATTATACTGGCGCCGAATGAAATGAGTGCGCATCAACGATACGAAGTACCGCATACCATGGGAGCTTGCGGACATGGTATAATATCGACAGACATTATATCCGCTCTTACCAAAGTGCGTGTGCACCCTTGGTACAAAGCACCAAATACCATAAGAGCTTGCGGACATAATACGCATAGTATAATAATTAATGTAACCACTGTAATATCAGGCTCATAACGAAAGATATTATTAACTTAATATCCGATGTCAGCTATATTAATTACAGAAGAAACTAAGTCCGGGAGGAATTATCCTGACAAAACAAAGTTTTTCAACTGCGCAAAAAGCTTGCGCAGAATGGAGGTCAAAATGAATCAGGTTAACAATCAGGTTAAAATCATGACAAATACCATAAAGAAAAAAAGAGCTGCTTTATTTTTTATATTGGGCATTGCATTTATTTCTGTCTGGCTCACCGGATGTTCAAAAGATAAAAATGAAGAAGCATTGAAGGTAGTTCTGGAACAGATGTATAACTGCCCGGATAATGAATTGATAGAATTAAGCAATCAGATAACGCAAGCGGATGGGATTGAAATAGCTCCCGGTTTATATTCATTAGAAAACACCGATTATTTTAAAAAAATATTAGAATTATATCAGCCTTATTTTTCAGAGAAAGGGCTTGAATCATTTCTTAACAGAGCGTATCCAAGTGTATATCATTCCGATGCGGAGGACAATGGATACATAACAAAAGTAGAGAAGATTGAGGTTACCCGAAATAAAAAAATAAAAACCAATTACGCCTTTACCGTTTATCTTAACTACGTTCCCAAGGAGGGAGACAGTCAGGATATCGAGATTAACGGTTCCGCCCAATTTGCGGAGGAGGAAGGCAAAATTACTTTTATTCAATTTTTTGATGATCTTATGAGATTAATCGCAGATAAATAGCAGTCTAACCACAGATAAATAGCTGTCTAACCGCAGATAAATAACTGTCCATCCGTAGATAAATAACAGTTCATCCGCAGAAAAAACGGTGCTGCCGGAATCCCCGGCAGCACCGTTATAAACTTCATAATAAATCTCACAATAAATCCCATATGAAAGAAATATTAATCTGCGGAAGACTTTGATTTGGTATATACATCAAAGGCTACGGCGGCCAACAATACCAGACCCTTGATCGCCTGCTGCCAGTCGATGCCGACACTCATAATGGACATACCGTTATTTAATATACCCATAAATAATGCACCGATAATGGCTCCCATAATCTTACCGATACCGCCGGAAGCGGAAGCTCCGCCGATAAAACATGCGGCAATGGCATCCAGTTCAAAGTTTGTGCCGGCTTTTGGAGTGGCGGCATTTAAACGGCCTGCAACCACCAAACCGGCCAGAGCGGCCAAAATACCCATATTGACAAATACCATAAACTTGACCCGTTTAATTTTAATACCGGATAATCTTGCGGCCTTTTCATTTCCCCCAAGGGCATAGATGTGACGCCCCAGAATCGTCTTTTGGGTAATGAAGGTATAGATAGCAATCAAGCTGGCAATCAATACAAGAACCAAAGGAATTCCCTTATAGGCAGCCAAATTATAAGTAAGCAGATTAATTGCGGCTACCACTATAATTATCTTGGCGGCAGTAAAACCGAAGGGCAGAATTTCCAGGTTATATTTTTTCTTGTTCTTTAAATTCTTAAGTTCCATATAGATATAAAGCAGGGATAATAAAACACCAATTGCCAGGGCAATTAAATTTAAATTTCCTAATTTTAAGGATTCCGGAAGAAAGCCGTTGGCGATTGCCTGGAAGGATTCTTTAAAGGGCGCTAAAGTCTGTCCTTTTAAGAGTACCATGGTTAGTCCCCTGAAAACCAGCATGCCGGCAAGGGTTACAATAAAAGCGGGTATCCGTACATAGGCAATCCAAAACCCCTGCCAGGCTCCCACCAAAGCACCGATAAACAGGCAGAGGGGTATTGCTATTATGACCGGCATATGGTAGGTTACCATAAATACGGCGGAAACAGCTCCTACAAAAGCGGCCACCGAACCTACGGACAAATCCACGTTGCCGGTTAAGATAACTAAGAGCATACCAACGGATAAGATTAATACATAACTGTTCTGAAGAATAATATTCGTAATATTGAGAGGCATAAAGAGAACGCCGCCCGTTAATATCTGAAATAAAATCATGATGACGACAAGGGCCATAACCATGGCGTATTCCCGGATATTATTTTTAAATATTGTTTTTATCGTTGTAAAAGACATTAACTTACCTCCTTGTTATGACGCATGATACATTTCATAATACTCTCCTGGGAAGCCTCGCCCTGGGACAGTTCTCCTGCAATTTCCCCCTCGCTGACAACATAAATCCGGTCACACATGCCTAACAATTCCGGCATTTCCGAGGATATAACGATAATGGATTTACCTTCACCGGCCAACTGGTTCATGATGGTATAAATCTCATATTTCGCCCCGACATCAATCCCTCTGGTCGGCTCGTCAAGGATCAATATATCCGGGTCCGTAAAGATCCATTTGCTTAAGATAACCTTTTGCTGGTTTCCGCCGCTTAAGTTCCCTGTTCTGTGCATTACGCTGGAAGATTTTATCTTAAACTTTTTCCTGAAATCTTCCGATACCAGGTATTCTTCATGCGGATTAATGACATTCTGCCTGCTTAATTTTTTTAAATCGGCCAGGGTAATATTATTTTTTATGTTGTCAATTAAAATCAGGCCATAATTTTTTCTGTCCTCCGTTACATAGGCAATGCCTTGTTCAATTGCCTTGCTTACCGTATCCAGATGAACTTCTTTCCCATTTATTTTCAGGCTGCCGGATATTTTCTGTCCATAGGATTTTCCGAATATACTCATGGCAAGTTCGGTACGTCCCGCACCCATTAACCCGGCAAAACCAACGATTTCGCCCCGTTTTACATTCAAATTAACACGATTTATCACTACTCTTTCTTCATTCTGCGGATGATATACCGTCCAGTCCTTTACCTCCAGAACAACTTCACCGATCTTTGGTTCCCTGCGGGGATATCGGTTCTCCATATCCCGTCCGACCATCCCTTTGATTATGATATCTTCGGTTATTTCATCTTCCCCTTTCGTCAGGGTTTGTATGGATTTGCCGTCACGGATGACCGTAATCCGGTCTGCCACTTTATTTACTTCATTTAATTTGTGGGAAATTAAAATCGAAGTGACACCGTGTTCTTTCAGCTCCAGCAATAAATTTAATAAGTTTTCACTGTCATCGTCATTCAACGCTGCCGTAGGTTCGTCGAGTATTAATAACTTCACATCTTTCGCCAGTGCCCTTGTGATTTCCACCAGCTGCTGTTTACCGACACCGATATCCGCCACCAGGGTGTTCGGATTTTCCGTTAGCCTTACTTTTTTCAGGAGATTCTTTGTATTATGCAAGGTTTTATCCCAGTCGATAATTCCGGACCTCGCCTGTTCATTGCCTAAAAATACGTTTTCAGCGATAGACAGATAAGGAATCAGGGCAAGCTCCTGATGGATGATTACAATGCCCTTCTTTTCACTGTCCTTAATACTCTTAAAATTACATTCCATACCGTCAAAAAGAATTTTGCCCTGATAAGAGCCATGGGGATACACTCCGCTTAGCACATTCATTAAGGTGGATTTTCCGGCTCCATTCTCACCTACCAGAGCATGTATTTGTCCTTTTTTGACTTTCAGGTTTACATGATCCAGTGCTTTTAAACCGGAAAATGCTTTTGTTATTTCATTCATTTCCAATATAAAGTCAGACATTTTTTTGGCTCCTTATCTTAATATTATACAGGCTTTTGCAGATTTAGACCTCTCCAAACCTGCAAAAGCCATGTACCTGTTCCATTACTGTAAATCCGTTTCCTTATAATAACCGGAGTCGATCAATACCTCCTTATAGTTGCTCTTGTCAACCGGTACCGGATCACAAAGATAAGAAGGTACCACTCTTACTCCGTTATCGTAAGTCTCCGCATCATTGATTTCCGGTTCACTTCCCTTAAATACAGCATCCACCATGGTTACGCATTTTTCTGCAAGTACCCTGGTATCCTTAAAGATGGTGGAATACTGTTCCCCTGCTATAATGGATTTAATGGAAGGAATTTCGGCATCCTGCCCGGATACGACCGGCATAGGCATATCGGCAGACGTACCGTAGCCGATGCTCTTTAAGGAGGAAATAACACCGATGGAGATGCCGTCGTAAGGTGATAATACGGCATTCACCCTGTCCGTGGTATAGAAAGCACTTAAGATATTATCCATTCTTGCCTGTGCCGTTGCACCGTCCCAGCGAAGGGTGGAAACCTTATCCATACCGGTCTGACCGCTCTTTACTGCCAGTTTGCCTTCATCGATATAGGGCTGAAGTACGGACATGGCACCATCATAAAAGAAATAAGCATTGTTATCATCCGGTGAACCGCCGAATAATTCGATATTAAAGGGACCTGCCTGGTTTTCCAGATCAAGACCTTTTACAATGGATTCCGCCTGCTGTACCCCAACTTCATAATTATCAAAAGTGGCATAATAAGAAACATTTTCCGAATTGCGGATCAAACGGTCATAAGCGATTGTCTTAATTCCGGCTTCCGCAGCCTTTTTCAGAACGTCTGTTAAAGCTTCCCCATCAATGGAAGCGATAACAAGCACTTTGGCGCCTTTGGATATCATATTTTCAATTTGTGCCACCTGGTTGTCTACATTGTCTTCCCCATATTGTAAATCCACGGTATAGCCTTGTTCTTCCAACAGTTTTTTCATATTGTCCCCGTCCTGGATCCAACGCTGGGACGACTTGGTCGGCATTGCCACACCGACTAATTTTTCGTTATTGGTTTTTGCACAGCCCGCCAACGAAAATACGAACATACTTGCCAACCCTAAAGCAATTAGTTTCTTAAGTCTCATTCTACCTCTCTCCTTTACGAACTTCAATTTTTTTCATAATCCTGCCAGGCCTGATAAATAGCTGCTAATTATGTATGGTTTTGCAGAAAATAAAAACAAAATGAACATTTACGTCAAAAACAATGCATGGTTATGTTCGTTTGTTTACGTTTCTGTGTTTAGATAATATCATTTTTCAAAATTAATGTCAATACTTTTACTATATAACTTTGAATTAATTCGATAATTTTATACATTTTATCCAATTCGCATTATTACTCTTTAGATCATATGAAGCCAACTGTAAGGAACCAGTTACGATTAGTTACGTTTTTTAACTGTTGCATTTTTCACAAAGATGATTTATACTTGATTTAATACTGAAATATTTCGTTTCTATACCGGTAAGTGTTCTGAAAGTAACCGTACATTCCAATTTTCTTTTTTTGAATCTGCTTCGTTAAACGGATCAGATGAACTTTAATTAACAGGTGTTTACTATTCCGCCCGAATCGAAATGCCTGAATTTAATGTGCCGTTATTTTAAGAGGATGAACCGGTTTAAATTATATAACTCCCAATAAAAATAAGTCTCCTACTTAAGGATGTGTAATATATGTTTGCGATTGAGCGAATACGAATTATTAAAAATTACATACAAAATAATCATCAGGCGGAAGTAAGCACCTTAAGTAATATGCTGAATGTCTCCGAAGTGACCATCCGCAGGGATCTTGAAAAGCTGGAAGAAGAAGGTTTTCTTACCCGGACCCACGGCGGTGCGGTTCTGAATAAGTACGAGGATGATTCCGTTATTTCCGTTGCTGGATATAATCCTGCTGATTATAATGAAATTGCCGATATTGCCGTCCAGATGATCAAAGACGGCGATATTATTATGTTGACCAATGGTTTGATTAACCTCCATATTGCCAAGAAACTGGGCAATAAAAATAATATTTCGGTTTTAACCAATGATATTACCATAGCCATGGAACTGTCTAATTTTAAGTCGGTCAAAGTCATACTGCTGGGCGGGGATGTTGACACCCGCTATAATGCCGTATTTGGCAGCTTAACTATGGATAACTTAAAAAAATTCTTTGTTTCAAAGCTTTTTATTGATATTGACGGTATATCGGGAGAACTTGAATTGACCGTGTCCAGTATAGACATGGCTTCCCTGATCCAGGAAGCCGCCCTGAATGCGGAACATAAGATACTGCTGTTAACGGCGGATGCCTTTGAAAAGAATTCCTTTTACCGGGTCGGAAAGGCACAGCATATTGCGGACCGGCTTATAACCAATTCACGTATTAAGGATATTTATAAGAATTTAATATTTAACTGTAACATTCAGCTTTTTACATCAATTGATGCTTTTGAAGGAAATGTGTAAACAGTCGCTTATCTTAAAGGTAACAGAGTCTTTAAAACTGGTGGAGGGTTGATCATGAATGTACCGGCATTGATGTTGAAAGATATTAATAAATACATGAGTGAAGATTTTTCATTGAAAAGTATTAATCTGGATTTATATTACGGCGAAGTTCATACTCTGATCGGCGAAAACGGCTCGGGAAAGTCAATGATAATCAATGTGATCAATGGTATTTTCAAAAAAGACAGCGGTAATATTTACCTGGACGGCCAGGAGATTAACGTCAATTCTGTTTATGAAGCAAAGAAAACAGGCATCCATACGGTACTGCAGGACGTCGCCCTGTATCCCAACCTGACCGTAGCAGAGAATGTCTACGCCGATAAGATGCCTTACAAAAACAAATTATTGCACTGGATTGATTATAACCAGCTAATTTACGACTGCAAGGAACTGTTCCATAAACTAAATATCAATCTGGATCCCCAGGCTCTGCTGGGCACACTGGGATTTGCCCAGATGCATCTGATTGAAATCATAAAAGCATATATTTCGGATGCGAAAATAATTATATTTGACGAACCTTCCGAAGTATTTACCCAGCAGGAAAAAACTATTTTGTTCGAACTGATCAACAAACTACGGAGCAGGAATAAGGCAATTATCTATATCACTCATTTTCTGGATGAGATAGAAGCCATTGCCGACCGGGTCACGGTAATCTACCAGGGGCAGGTAATCGGTACCAGAAACGTAAAAGAAACGTCCATCAGAGAAATCTTAAATCTCATGGCCATGACAGTACACGGTAAACGTTACCCCAAACTTGATATCCCTCTTGGGAAAACCGTATTATCCGTAAAAGATTTATCCTTCGAACAGGTTTTATCCGATATCAATTTCACTTTAAAAAAAGGGGAAATCCTTGGAGTTACAGGACTTGTAGGCTCAGGCCGCTCCATTATGGCAAAGTGTATTTTCGGCGTTACAAAGCCCAGTTCCGGAACCATTGAAGTAAACGGCAGTCCCGTTAATATACGGGAACCTTATGATGCAATCAAAGCAGGAATTGCACTACTGCCGGAAGACCGCATTAATTCCTCCGTTTTTGGCTGCCTTGACCTTGAGAATAACGTATCCGTATCCTCTTTGACAAGATTTGTGCAGCATATGGTAATTCACCCATATATTCTAACGGATGTAACCAATTCCTATGTGGAAAAGCTCAGCATTAAGCCCGGCAATACCGTTGACCTGCTTAATACCTACAGCGGCGGCAACCAGCAGAAAATGGCGGTTGCCAGATGGATGATGAGCCACTTAAAGATCTATATTATGGACGAACCCACAAGGGGTGTGGATATCGCCTCGAAGACGGATATCTACAATTGTATGGTGGATATGGTAAGAAAAGGGGCCTCTATCGTCTTTATCTCCTCCGATATCGATGAAATACTGGGGATGTGCGACCGCATCCTGGTACTGAATTCCGGAAAGCTGGTCTGTGACCTTCCGAGTAACCAGGCAACGAAAGAAAACATCCTGATGCATGCGGCAAAGTCAGTATAGTAATGGGGTATCATTCCGTCGCATAATTTTCCTTTGCAATGGGATATTTCTTAATAAATGCTTGCGTCTTAAACTGGGAATTCCTGGTGTGATCCTTGAAATCTTTGGTGCTTTTTAAGAAATAGTCATACCTTAATACCGGCTCGCCTGAATCCGTAACCGGGTCATCCCAGGTCAGGTCGATATTGTACCATTTTCCGTCTACTTTTACGATATTCCAGGAATGTGCTCCGCCGCCTGCCAAACCGGTAATAATCCTGGTGCTGATACCTGCCTCCGTGAATAACCGATAGGCGGCCAGGGAATAACCGTCACACACTGCCGACTGATTGATCAGGGCATCATAGGCCGAGTGTTTCTTAAGCGTCCGGTCATAACTGGTTTCATTAATGATGTAGTCATGGATTGCCTTGACTTTCTCATAATCCGTTTTATCCTCCAGTTCCAGGGCCTTAATTATGCTTTGAACCCTGGCGTCTACCTGCTTCTCCTGGCTTAAGTTGGTCCTGTAGGCGGCCGAAAAGGTAAGTTTCGCCGTAGTACCGGCACTGCTCCACTTCCAGGAAGCTCTCCAGCTGCTGACCGATAATTTCAGGTAATCGTTGTCTTTTGGCGTACTTTTGTCATCCAGGACAGCCACTTTACTGAATAAATCCGCATTCCTTCCGATCTGGTTCATAACCTTCGTGTTCATTACAACCGTAAATTGTTTCGTATGAGACAGCAGGTTCTTCTTTATGGTATTATATACCTCGGTCTTTGTAGTGTATGTTTTGGCGCTTGCTTCAACCGGTAATGATATAAATAATATAAGTGCCAGAACAGATATCATTATCTTTTTAGTCATATTAATGATCATACCTTTCTTCAAAACCTGCAAATTTGGGTCGCAGGCACAAATTTGTGTGTGAAATATCTTTTATTTCGCACTGTCCTCCTATACAACGATCAGCTCCTTAAGAGTTTCGCTCCTACTTAAAATTCCCTCTCGTCAGAATCTTATTCCGCCAGGCACAGGCAGAAAGGATGTCCTGCCGGGTCAAACATGGTTACCCATTGAGACGGGTTATACTGTTTTTCCGCCTTTACCGCTCCTAAAGAGACCGCACGGCTGACCGCATTATTAAGATTATCTACGGTAAAATCCAGGTGGAGCATCTTTTGCTGTTTATCCGGCATTTCCGGCCAAACCGGCGGAATATAATCCTCTTCTTCCTGTAATAAAAACCGAAGGGACTGGCCCGGTGAGCTGACCTGAACGCAGTCATCACTTAAAGTGATCTTTTCCCATCCCAGTAATCCTGCATAAAAATCCCCCAGTTTCTGTGCATTATCGCAGTCAATCATGATGTCATCCACCCGGATGGAATAGCCTGCTGATTCTAAATTGTTTTGTTCATGATCCATGGTAATCGCTCCTTTTATTATACCAATTAATGTTTTTATAGATGTTATTAATTTAATCATCAATTTTTTCAATTCTGAACTCAGAAAATTTTTGATTCCATTCTTCAAAATTCAGAATGTCAAAATCAGTAATAATCTCTCTTATCACCTGCGGATTATCTTTTAAATGAAATGGCAGCTGTTTTCTCACCTTTGCAATAATTTCATTCAAAAATTCGTTTCATGAAACAGCCTGTATTTTGAATACTTTTGTATAATCCCTTTCTGCGTGACTTATATTTAATTTATTTATCCGGAATTTATTAATAAAACAACTTACTTTCTTCTGACTTCAGCATAACATAAAAGCATTGTATTGACAATAAGAAAGGCATTGCCGGAAACGGCGAACGCATAAAACCGGATATCGGCTATAATAATGATCTAAATTATAAAAAGTAAGGTACCGGATTTTCAATTCAAGAAATCCGGTACCTTATATATACTTCCATATTCATATTTCAATTAATAACTCATATTACTTTTCCTATGGCTCATACAGCTTACATAATTCCTCTAATTTAAGTGCATTACAGCACTTCGCTTCGCAGCATAAAATATATTTATTCTACAACGCCGCCTTCCACTACCAGGCTATCCGGATCAGCCGCATCGCCATATACCGGAGCCAGGGTTTCTTCATAATCCGTGTGGAAGAAGTTCTCTTTTCCTAAGGTTACGATTTCATCGTTCAGCCAGTTCAGTAATTCGGTATTTCCTTTTTGAACGGCAGGAGCTATGGTATCCAAGTTACCCAAGGAATCGATTCCAACCGTAAATCCCTTATTTTCAAGAGCCCAGGCAAGAACTTCCGTATTATCGGTTGAAAATGCATCACCGCGGCCGTCTAACAGTGCGTTATAAGCTTCCGTGTACTGGTCGAATTTTAATAATTTCACATCCGGATAGTTTTCCGTAAAGTAGGTTTCCGCCGTAGTTCCCTTGCTTACGATCAAGGTTTTTCCATTCAGCTGTTCCGGAGCTGTAATTAATGCACTGTCCGGAGAAACCACGCCTAAGGCAACTTTCATGTAAGGTTTTGCAAAATCTACCTGTTCGGCACGTTCTTCCGTAACGGTAAAGTTAGCGAGAATGATATCTACTTTGGCAGTAACCAGGTATTCCACACGGCTGGCTGCTTCCACGGGAACATATTCCACTTCAACACCTAAATCTTTGGCGATCCGGTTACCGAAGTATACGTCATATCCCTGGAAATCACCGTTTTCGTCTACATATCCAAAAGGTTTTTTATCACTGAATACACCGATTACAACCTTGTCGCTTTTTCTGATTTCCTCTAGGGTTCTTGCTGTTCCGCCCTTACCGGTTTCTGTTCCGGAAGTACCCGTATTATCATTTGTATCGTTTCCCGTATTACTTTTGCAGCCGGTAAATGCTGCCGTTAACAGGGTCAGTATAAATAGCAGGGTAAATACTTTTTTAAAATTTTTCATATAATTCTCCTCTTTTCCTGGTTTAAAACCATATTTTTTTGCTAAACAGATCCGATTTAATCTGTTTCTTTATCTTCAACACCTTTAACGGTATCAAATTCAAACACATTTAAAAACTTTTTCGCCCGGTCCGTCTTCGGATTGGTAAAGAAGGCCTCCGGTTCACTTTCTTCAACGATTTCACCCTTATCCAGGAATATGACACGGTCTGCAATTGCCCGAGCAAACTGCATTTCATGGGTAACAATAATCATGGTGCTGCCTTCTTTGGCCAATTCCAGCATGACATCCAGAACTTCCCTTACCATTTCCGGGTCCAGGGCTGCGGTGACCTCATCAAATAACATGACTTCCGGGTGCATGCATAGAGATCTGACTATAGCGACTCTCTGTTTCTGACCGCCGGAAAGCTGTCTGGGATAAGCATCCCTCTTATCTAAAAGACCAACCCTTTTTAACAATTCCTCGGCTTCCCTGACCACTTCTTTTTTCTCTCTGTCCTGGGCTTTTAAAGGCCCCAGCAAAATATTATTCAGTATGGTCATATGGGGAAACAAATCATAACTCTGGAAAACCATGCCGATCTTCTGTCTGACAAGATGCATATTCTTCGGCCGGTTACTGATAGTTTCGCCTTTTAAGGAAATCTCGCCTCCCTGTATGCCCTCCAGACCGTTGATACATCGCAGCAGAGTACTTTTTCCGCATCCGGACGGACCGACAACTACCACAACTTCCCCTTTTTTGACATCTAAAGATACACCTTTTAAGACCTCCAGGGTATCGAAACTTTTTTTCAGGTTCTTTATCTCTAAAATAGCTTCTTTTTTACTCATTTTTTACACCCATTGCATCTTCTGCCTGCCGGCAGACCGATACTGCCATAAAATAAAGGACCGGAAGAATCCTGCGGCATTCCTTTCTCTACTAAAATTTTCTTCCAACCAAATCTGCCTTCACATATCATTTTTTTCTATTTCCTTTTTTCCATCCGATCATAATCCTATATCTTCAGGAGAAATGATACGGCATATATAAGATTTCCTCAGCTTTTCCATGCCTTTTCCAATTTAGCTGCAAGTAAGGAAATCGGGTAACATACGATAAAATATAAGAAAAATATGACTGCATATATCCAAAGGGCTGCGGACGGTACGGTCAGACGGGAGGCTTCAATGATCTGCTGGCCCACCTTTACAACCTCGACTACCCCGATTAATGCGATCAAAGAGGTAGTTTTTATCATTCTGGTAACCAGGTTAATGGCCAAAGGCACTAATCTTCTTACCGTCTGCGGAATAATGATATGGATATATATCTGCAGATTCGTCAGGCCGATTGCCTTTCCGCTTTCGTATTGGTGCTTTGGTATGGAGGAAAGGGCACCCCGTACCAGATCTCCCATCTCCGCGGTTCCCCACAGGGAGAATACGATCACTGCCGAAACTTCTCCGGAAAGATGTATCCCAAAAGCCTTGGTTACCCCAAAATAAACGATAAATAAAAGTACAAGCTGGGGCATGATACGGACAAATTCCAGATAAATTCGGGTTATTACCTTTATGACGGGATTTTTTACAGACATTATCATTCCCAGTATAATTCCAAGCACAATGGATATTGCTACAGAAATCAAGGATATTTCTATGGTAATCCACAGGCCTTCCAAAAGTCTTACAAAATTTCTGCCTTGAAACAGAACATTAATCCCCAAATCCTGCATGCCTTAATTTCCTTTCTATAACTGAAAATAGGATCGATACCGGTAATAAAATAATTAAATAAGCAATTACCAGCATAAACAATGCCTCGTTTGTTTCGTAATACAGACCGATCAAGTCTTTTGCCGTATACATCAGGTCCGCCAGTGCGACTGCACTGAAAACCGAGGTCTCTTTAATAAGAAAAATGGTATTTGCCGCAAAGGCCGGTACGGATATGGATACGGCCTGGGGCATGAGGACATACCGGACCACCTGGAATTTTGTCAGTCCAAGGCTTAACCCGGATTCCATCTGATTTTCAGGGACCGCTTCCAGTCCGCTTCGAAAGGCCTCCGACATATAACTGCCGCCAAGGAACACCAGGCCTACAATGGCACAGGCTTCGGAACTTAGCATAATACCTGCTTTCGGTAAACCAAAATATAAGAAAAATAATTGAATCAATAACGGTGTATTTCTGGAAAGCTCTATGTATATGCCAATAATTCTGTGCAATACGGGAATTTTATAATAACGGATTAAGCTGCAGAGGAACCCTGCCGCTAAAGAAATAATGATTCCAAAAAAAGCGATCCTGACCGTAAGTTTTGCTGCTTCTATATAAAGTGGAATATATTCTTGTATAAATTCAAGATTCATTTTCTTACCCTTTCTTACCATATTCCATCTATTGATTTCATAGGAATCTTAGGCTTTAAAGTTACGGTAAATATTATATTACGGATTATCTGCAGTATACCCGTTTTTTAACCTGAATTTCTGCTTTTAACGCAAAAAATAGCAGTTGCTGCATGCACCTGCCTACGGAATTTCTGCACCATTGCAAGATTACTATAAAAACAATAAAATCAAGAAAACTTGCATGCAATTATTCCATAAGGCAGGAATGATTCATGCAGCAGCAGTTCTTAATATCCACATCAATTTTACTTATTAAATTAGTTATCTTTTTCATATGGTATTCTCCTCTGCTGTTTTCTAATATCTTATAATTCATATCATTTATATATGAATTATAAGATATTGGTATTGTATATTACTTTTTATCATTTGTCAATCATTTTTTATATGTTTTATCATTGTGTTTTATCATTGAGACCTGGCCGGATATCGGCTGATAACCGGTGGATATCATTTTTCGAAACAATTAATTTCTAGCTTACTTATTCGATCCACAAGAGCCTTGCGGCTCTCGACGGTTAGGCTAATGAAATTCCACAGTTCTGAAAAAGAATTTTATATATCCAATTATAGAATCCCGTATATCAAATATTGTATATCTTATTCATTTATTTTACATCTTACCCTAAGCAATCTAAGGAATTAAACCCTGTCACTATTTCCCATTTACTATACTATGTACACATCGTTTTATCACCGTCAGCTCTTCGTCAGCAGCAGCCGTTCCCTCTGCCGCAGCCGGAACAAAATCGTTTTGCAAAATATTTTTATGCAGCACATATTCATACCAGGTCGCTGCCAGTGCATATCTTCCATAAATGTAATGCATATGGAAGCCGTCCCTGCAGAGGCTTTTGCCGCCGCTTATGTAATCAAAAGGAGGGATACCTCTGAGTTTCTGGATTACTTCACCAAAAGGTATGATATCTAATGATAAATCTTTTGAAACCGTCTCATAGCATTTTACTAATTTATCATACATCTCTTCCTGGCTGTTATGGTAGAAGGAAAAATGTTCATGGTCAGAATCGATTTCATAAGCCCAGGTCTGATGAATCAATTGTGTGGCCTCCGGGACATATTGCTTTACATAATTTGACAGATTAATAATAAAAGGATAATAAGAATTCAGTATTCCGCTATACCCGCTGCATTGCTGCATCGTTATGATATCCCACTTATACTCTGTAAGTACCTGGTGTATTCCGGCATATCTGCCGGTACTTTCGCCATTCAGTTGATAATCGTAATCCGCCTTGTTTTCACATATATTATTCCAGTGGCGCTCCAGCGAACATCCACCGACATAAAGATTTACGACCTTTAACTCTGTACCGCCCTCTTCTGCTAAACTATGAAGGTAGGTTGTTGAATCCTGGGAAAAACTATTTCCGATTGCCAGTATTTTAATCATAACGCTTCTTCCTTTCTAGTTTTTATACTTTTATGATAACATTCCTGCTAATATAATACAAATATAGCTTCCTTACCATTCATACAATCCTGCTGTTACTTTAAAATAATCAAAGAATACTTTACCTGCAGGTACAATATCCTGATCGGATACGGCATACAGGCTTATCTTCGCACCAACCCAGACGGCTCCCTCCGCCAAAAAACTGCTGTTAAGGGTACTCCATTTCATACCATCACCGGAGGTCTTATTCTCCAAATCCTCCAATATTTTTAGAATTCTTGTTTTTTAAATTAGAAAAAAATTTTACCCCGTATCAATTGAATATTGCCCTCAACCGGAAAGAATGGTAAAATTATCTTGTACAGCTGCGATACGCAAATATGAGTAAAGAAAAATATTGACTTATTTCCCTCTCATTCATGCGCAGTCTTTTGTGAATCTGAAGTTTCTCCGTGAATTACACAGGTACAAACTTTTTGAGTGAAAGATTTAAAATATTTCACCATCCTGATTTAAGTACATACAGAGTACGAGTCGGGAGTTAAGGAGAATACTATGCATACCTTTTATCAGAAACGGGACCGCTCTTTCTTATGCTCCATATCGACAAATCTCAATTATCCGCCCCATCTTCATAAGCAGTTTGAACTTATGTATGTTCTTTCAGGGGAGATTACCGTAACAATTAATAATGAAACAAAAGAATTATTCCCGGGTGATATAGCCGTATCTTTTCCGAATACCATACACAGCTTAAAGACACCGGGAGACAGCCGTATCCTCCTGATGATTTTTGACTCCTATCTGGCAGATATCCCGTCTGTGAACCCGTTGAAAAAGAAACCCCTGTCAGCCTTTATTGCGGCGGACCGCCTTCATAAAGACATCCCTTACTGTATGAACGCACTTCTTAACATCCCAAAACCTTATGAAGCAGGTTCAGACTCTTCTTTGGTCAAGGGATATCTGACTGTTATTTTATGCCGCCTTTTGGAAAACCTTGAACTGACGCAAGGCCAGGCCGACGATTTGAACCTGGTTCACCAGGTTCTTGTTTATATCGATGAACACTTCACGGACCCCCTTACGTTAGAACAGATTGCCGGAAAATTAAATACCAGTAAATATTACCTGTCACGTATTTTTCATAACCAATTTCATACTTCCTTTAATTTATATTTAAATAACCAGCGTATCAGAATGGCCAAATATCTTTTATCCAGTACTGATTTATCCGTAACCGAAATCTCCTTTCAATCCGGTTTTGAAAGTATGCGCACCTTTTATCGTGCTTTTAACGGCATATGTAATATAACGCCGGTCAGATACCGGAAACTGAATCAAAAAAAATAAAAAACTGCTGCAAAGTCTGACACTATAAACATTTGCAGCAGTTTTTACTATTCTATTTTCCTTTACCCTTTATAGTGTACCCTTTTATTTAAGTGAATCATAAAAATTTATTTTAAGCTTTCTTTATCTTCCTGATTTCTCCGTCAATTTCCTGTGCTGCATGGATTATGACTGTATTCAAATAAATCTTGCTCCTTCTTAATTTAAAATGTAAATTTACCATACGATCCGAATCAAATTCCATACCGGTTACATTCGTTATTTTTATACTATCCAAAATAGTATTCCACGCATTCCACATAAAAAAGCCTGACTCGATAAATAAGCCTGCCTGGCGCATGGATTAATCTTCATATATAAAGTAATCAAAATCGGCAGGTATCCTGCTGCCGCATCCGCCGTTATTCGCATAAATACCTACCAGGGTTCCGGTATGCCGCTTCGGATCGTCCGGAACACCCTCATCACAAAGATAAACGCAATTTTTTAATACTCCGGCTTCTTCCCAGGAGGTTCCGTCATAGCTGTAATAAAAGCTTCTGGTCAGATTTTCAACCACTACCCTTAAGATTACAGGCATCTTTTTTATGTCTTTTATCTCTGCCATTACTTCTTCCCCCTGATTTCTGTTAATAACAAGCTGTAGTTTTCTGGCCCCCTCATGGCAAAGGCTGAACCTGATGTAGGTGGACGTACTGTAATAGCAGGTTAAACCTGCCTGTTCCCCGTCCCTGTCCGGATAAAATTCCAGTTTTGTCTCAGCGGTATACGTTAGTTCCTGTTCTCTTCTAAGTAAGGTATTTTTTGCCCTGATTTCAAAAAGCTGCCCGTCTCTTGTCCAGATTCTTAAGTACCCGGGTCTTTCCGTTAAGGACCAGGAACCATTATCCGGCAGGCGGACAAACTCCCACTCAGGATTTAATTTTTCATCAATGAAATCGTCATATAGGTTTCTTTCAAAGACACATTCCGGTAAATCCGGTGCACTCTGCACCGTACTTGGCCCTTTTCCTTCATTAATGAGAAACCACCCGTCATCGGTCCAGGTAACCGGATCCATTCCCGACTCCCTGCCAATCGTTGTATATTTTCCCCCGTTTGGCCTGCCCAGCAGATAATAAATCCACCAGTCGCCTTTTTGTGTTTGCACCAATTTTCCGTGACCGGTCCTTTGTATCGGCGCATCCGGATTTTTCTGCCGGATAACCGGGTTATAAGGGCATTCTTCGTATGGACCATACAGTTTTTTTGATCTGGCCACATTGATACCGTGCCCGTACCCTGTTCCGCCTTCTGACACAATCGCATAATACCATCCATTCCTTTTCATGATATGGGGACCTTCCGGGCACCTTTCCCCGCTCCCCTCCCAGGCAGCTTCAGGTCCGCTTAATACGGTTTTACAATCCCTGCTTAATTCATAAACCGTAGCCCCGCTTGCAATTACCATGTAATGTTTTCCGTCCCCGTCCACAAAATGGGATGGGTCAATGGCATCCACCTCCAGCCATACCGGTGCACAATAGGGCCCTTCCGGATTTTTCGAAGAAATCACCAGCTGCCTTCGCAACACGTCATTATTTCTCTTTCCGTCCCCATTTAAGCGGAAAGTTGCAAAAATATAAAAGGTACCGTCCGCATAAGAGATGTCCGGAGCCCAGATACCATGGGAATCCTTTATCTCCTCCAAAGGCAGATATTCTGTATTTACGATCCCATGACCAATCACATGCCAATGCACCATATCCTTTGAATGCGAAATTGGTATGGCAGGAAAATACTGAAAAGAAGAATTTACCATATAATAATCATCACCAGTTCTTATTACCGACGGATCCGGGAAAAACCCCCGTTGTACCGGATTGCGGTACTCTCTTTTTTTACTCATACTTATCCTCCCCATAACCTGGTATGTGATTCACCAGTGTTCAAAGCAGATCTTTCAGGTCCGCTGCGCTGTGTCTCTGACCTTATTTCTTCTGCTGTCATTCATATAACCATATCATAAAACTGTTTTTTCGGAACTACGTGCCATTTCTATATAGTTTCATGTCATATATTGCCTTATTACTCCCATCGTTCTTTCCATATTAGTTAGTCCGATCCGGTATTCCTGAAACGCTTTGCACTGATTTTTCTTGATTTGAATTACGCCTTATAATTCTTTACACCCTTGCTTTAATATATTATAATTATCCTGTCATTGGGAAAAAGTAGCAATAACTTCCAGTACGAAAAGGAGAAGGACAATGTATAAACATCATGAAGAATCGATTCAGAATTTAATCAGTTATTTCAGTAACCGGGAAGAAATTATTGCGGTAGTCCTGGGAGGCTCCGTAGCGAAAGGGGTGGCCAGGGAGGATTCCGATATTGACGCCATGGTAATCGTAACTTCGGAATATTATGCCAAACGGGAGCAAGAAAATACCGTTGTTGAATGCATCAACGAAATGTGTACTTACGAAGGCGGATATTTTGATTTAAAATATTATACGAAAGAATTCATACAGGCAGCTGCCAGGTGCGGCAGTGAACCGGCCAGAAATGCCTATCTGGGAGCATACACCTTATTCAGCAGTGACCCGGAGATACCCGGTATCGTAGCCGCCATTCCTGTTTTCCAGGAAAGTGAAATGGCAGAAAAGCTATTATCCTTTTACAGTTCCCTCTGCCTTCACTATCACTATTTCTGGCCCCTGTCTAAAGACAACCCCTATATGAAAATCCGGGCTGCCGCAGAAATAACCTATTGCTGTTACCGTATTATATTACAGGAAAATAAAATTCTCTTCCCCTGTAACCGGAGACTGGAAGAATTCGTATCCCAGGCACCGAATAAACCGGAAGACATCGTAGAATCAGGAAGGGACTTTTTAACCAGACTGGATGATGAATCCGTTAAGAAATTTGTAGAAGCAACCACAAACTGGATGTCCTATGTGCCGCCGCAGGATTATAATGAAATCCTGACCTGCTATACGAAAGATTATGAACTGTGGTGGAAAAATCCCAGGCCTCAGATAAATGAGTGGTAAAAATGAATTATCTTAAAGGGAGAAGTTTTTATGAAAAAATTAGTCTTGTCTATCTTATTTACAGGAGTAATATTCTTAGTGACGATACTTATACTGATTCCAATTATCTCAAATGTGGGCTATAATTCTACAGAAAGTTCATATCACTTGGTAATACATGCACTTTTACTATCATTAATTTTTACCCTTATATTTTGTACATTAACTATAATAGAAGAAATTAAAAAAAATAAAAGTGATGACCATGAAAAGGAGTCATTATAACAAAAGTACCCAAGGTTTTAAAAACCCCGGGTTATCAATTGTGCTTGACAAAAATGACACTGATGTCATATAATTATTTATGACATCAGTGTCATTTTCTAACCACTTTACTGAATAGGAGGGACGGATATGTCTTCTAAATCTTCTATGAAAAGAGAACTGATTTTGGATAACGCCAGGCAGGTCTTTATCCGCAAAGGCTTTAACCGTGTAACCATGAAGGATATCATTGAAAAGTGCAGCATCAGCAGAGGCGGTGTTTACTTATATTTCTCCACGGTAGATGAAATCTTTATGGAGGTCGTGAAAAAGCATAACCGTGCCAAAATTGAAGGGATAAAGATGAGCATCGAAAGATGCACCGATTTCACCCAATTGGTGGATGACTTTTTTTCAGAACAGAAAGAAAAGCTGTTGAATATGGATAAAAGCCTGTTTGCGGCAATGATCGAATTCTGCTTCAGCCACAAAAATAAATCCGATATGGATTTTTATACGGAACAGTTTTTTAACACCAAAGAGGTCCTGCTGGAAATGCTGAGATTCGGACAAAGCGGCGGCGCGGTTACGGCGCATAATATCGACAGCCTGGCCGATTCCGTCATGTTCCTGATTGAGGGCCTGCGTTCTCTTGCCATTTCAAGCGGAATACCGGCTGACCTGGCCGACAGGCAGTTAAATATCTGTAAAAGTATGATCTATTCCGATATGTTCCAATAACCAAAAAACAGGCAGGATCACGGCAGATGAAAGAGAAAGTCCAGCCAGACAGCGTATTAACGGGTTATTACTGCCTTATATAAACGGATCAACTGGTAGGACTTTTATCATAAAAATGATTTTATTATAAAGCCATCAACCACAGTATCAGCCGCCGATGTGCAATTTATAAAAAAGGAGAACAACCGTAAATGAAAAATATCGTTTTAGGAGTAACCGGAAGCATTGCCGCGTATAAAGCGGCCTATATTACAAATACTCTTACAAAAACAGGCTATCATGTCGATGTGATCATGACCAGGGGCGGCATGGAATTTATCACCCCCCTGACCTTACAGACTTTATCAAAAAACAGGGTCTATACCGATATGTTTCAGATTGATTATCCCCAGGAAGTCAAGCATATATCGCTGTCCAAAAAAGCCGATTTATTTTTGATCGCTCCTGCAACAGCCAATATCATCGGAAAATTGGCAAACGGAATTGGCGATGACATGCTGACGTCCGTCGCCCTGGCTATGAAGGATATCCCCAGGCTGATTGCCCCTGCCATGAACACGAGGATGTATGAGAATCCCATTGTGCAGGACAACATTCAAAAACTGAAAAAGTATGGGTACCATTTTATTGAGCCGAGGGAAGCGCGATTAGCCGACGGTGACCTGGGGAAAGGTGCCCTTGCGGATGTCGACGAAATTATCAGAGTTGTAGCTGAATGCCTTCAGGAGAATAAATCATGATTTTTTTAGCCAATGTCGGAAATACAAACCTGTTATACGGTTTATACCATGGGAAAATAATTGCTTCGGAACGTTTTCCCATGGCAGATTTACCTGCACGACAGGATATTGAAGCCTTGTACCGTTCCTTCCTAAAAAAATACAGGCTGTCACCCGGTCAGATCGAAGGTACCGTATTGTCCTCTGTGGTCCCGGAAAAAACACCGTTGGTTTTAAAAGCCTTGAAAAACTGCTTTCCCCTGGAACCGCTTTTATTTTCGGACCGGACTGTCTGGGACTTCGACCGGTCGGCCTATTCGGGAATATTGGGGACGGACCGTTTATTGTGTTGCCAGGCAGCCTTGAAAAAATATAAGCCGCCTTTTCTTGTCATAGACTGCGGTACGGCTACCACTCTTAATGTAATGGACCGGTCAGGGAGCTTCCTGGGAGGTGTCATATTACCCGGAGTATTTACCGGAATACAGGCCCTTACGGCAAAAGCCTCCCAACTTGACCCGGTACCTTTTTTTCATCCGGAATCCGTAATCGGCAAAAATATGGCGGAAGGCATTCTGTCCGGAGCTACATACGGAACGGCGGCTCTGCTGGAGGGGCTGGTAATGCGTATACAAAAGGAACTTAAGACGGAGGTTTCCGTAATACTTACCGGCGGAAATGCACCGGTTATTATCCCCCACTTCACCTTGACATTACACCATGAACCAGATTTGCTGCTGCAGGGGCTGGCCGTAAAATTTATGGAAAGCAAAACAGAATTACAAAACAAGGAGGCGATTCTTTGAATACAGGAAATAGCACACATAAAATGATACTGTCCGCTCTTCTTGGCGGTATTATTCTTCTCTTGAATTTTACACCCGTCGGATATATACAGCTTCCGATTATAAAAGCCACAATTATTCATGTACCCGTAATCATCGGTTCCATACTCCTGGGTCCTAAAATCGGGGCCGGCCTGGGTGTTGTGTTCGGTTTCACCAGCCTGTATAACAATACGTTTGCACCTACACTCCTATCCTTTGCCTTCTCACCGGCCATACCGGTACCCGGAACGGACAGGGGAAGCTTTGCCGCCCTCCTCGTTACCTTTCTTCCCCGTATTTTGGTAGGAATAATCCCCTATTTTGTCTATCACCTGTTCAACAGACTGCTGAAAGAAAAAGGCAGGATATTCTCACTTGGCCTCGGCGGAATTGCCGGTTCCCTGACAAATACCCTTTTCGTAATGCACCTGATCTATTTTCTGTTCCGGGATGCTTACGGTAACGCCTACAGCCTCCCGGTTGATGCGGTTTATAAAACAGTACTGGCAATTATTTTTGCAAACGGTATACCGGAGGCGGTCCTGGCGGCAGTAATTACTGCGGCAGTCTGCCGTACATTACAGCGGATGCGGAAAACGGAATGATTAAATAATGAAAAAAGAAAAAGCTATCCTTAATGACAATTGAAGCTTTCGTCAGATAATTTCAGGAGCTGTCCAGGTAAATTAATCCTCCGGACAGCTCCTGAATGTTATGCTATTGTTCGTTACTATTATTATTTACCGAAACCATCCATTTCCTTTTGGATTAACATTCCCCCTGGTTACGCATTTCCTCGGTTATGCATTTCCTCCGGTTACACATTCCCTCGGTTACGCATTTCCTCCGGTTACACATTCCCCGGGTTATGGCTGAATACTCCAGGCCTGGTTCGTGCCTCCGTTATCTGCCCACTGGAGGATATTGCCCCCGTCACTGACTGAGGCATCGCTGACATCCGCCAGCAGTCCGCTCTTTTTATTCTTTAACTTAAAATAGCCGTTGCCTTTGTCAATAATTCTCCATTTCTGGTTATCGCCGCCGTTATCCGTCCACTGTATGATATTTCCTCCGTTACTGGTAGAACCGGAAGAAACATCCAGTATTTTTCCGCTGTTAATATTCCTGATACGGAAATACCCGGCTCCGTCATACTGGAGCTGCCACCTCTGGCTGTTGCTGCCGCTGTCGCTCCATTGAATGACATCGGCACCGTCCGCCGTCCCGGAATTTTCCACATCCATTAGCTTACTGCTTTTCTGGTTAATAATTTTAAAATAATTTACACTGCCCGTAACCGTTCCGGCTTCCGCATTAATGGAAAGGGTATTGGCCCAGCTCATACTCATGGTCGTATTCGTAGGGAAGGTAAGGGGTGCCCAAACATACATGGACTCATTTACTCTACCGCTCCATGCTCCGCCCCAGCGGTCCCCGGTGTATAAATAAGTCGTGGATGAGGTTCCCTGTACGGGAATTACATAAGCCGGCTGGGAATAAAAAGTATTGCCATCCCCGATATTCTGTAAGGCCGACCATCCGCCGGTCAAACTGGAGGATACGGAATACATAGCCTGATTCGGTGTCCACCCGGTACAGCCCGAGGTCAGCAGGAAATAATAATTCCCTCTTTTAAACAGGCAGGGTGCTTCCCTCTTGGAACCGGCAAATAATTTGGCCGCAAGGGAATCGATACGCCGATAGTCCGAGGTTAGTTTATACAGCATTAAATCTGCATTTTCATTGGCTGCGGAGATAAAGTATCCCGTACCGTCCGTATCTACAAATACACTGCAGTCCCTGGACATGTATCCGTCAATTCCGTGATCGGTAATACCCTGTCCCGTGAGAGGCCTGAAACTTCCCTGATAAGTATAGTTTCCGTCCACGGAACTGCAGTAAGCTACCGCCGCCCTGGCTTCACCATAGTGGTCCCCATTCTCCCAGTGCATCCACATAACAAACTGACGGGTAGAAGCATTATACATGACCTTCGGCCTTTCAATCCAGCAGTAATTTAACTCCGCTGCCGAATTCTTGGTAAGTACATCCCTTATGTAAGTCCAGTTTTTAAGATCCGTTGACCGGTAACAGGAAACTCCCTGAAAATGCCCGGTATCGTCACGGTTTTCGCCAAACCAGTAATAATAACTGCCAACTTTAATCATACCGCCACCGTGTGCCTGTATGGGATTACCGCCCGTATCGGCCCATTGAATTGCATTTATCACATTTTGCGTAGTTGCAGCATTTACCGGTGTTGATAATACCATAACCACAATCAGGCAGACTGCCATTGAAACACTTTGAATTTTTTTCACTATAAATTCTCCTTTCGATGGATTCCCTACCGTAACCAGCATTACTGTTATTACGGAACCGGGAATAGAATAGTTTTAAATTCTGTGTCACTCTTGTTGCGATAATTGCTATGTTTATTCATTATGTCGGTTTTAAATTTATGAAAGCGCTTTCACAACACTATTATAACAATATATTTCCAATTCGTCAACAATTCTTTACATATATTGTTATATTTTCCCTTTTCCTTCATATATTGTTGTAACACTTTCTACAAAAATATTCACTTAACAGTTATTTAATATAACTAAATTAGTCAGACTGTAATGAAAACGCCTGATAGAGTGAATTGAAAAATACTTGTGCCGGTCTGGATGCTCTGCTTTGCAGGAGGCAGGAAACGATTTGGGAGGGCTGCGTTCCCAAAATTGTGACGCAGCATGACACAAAGTGAAGCGTTCAGAACGGTGCAATGATTTACCAGGCACGCTCTAAAAAGCAAATCTGAAGGTTGGCGAATTGTTAGCCTTAATTGTCAGCTCTGAAAGGTAAATATTTTTCGCACTAATTAATTTGAAATTACACCATACTTCTCTACGAAAGTGTATAATAAAAGAAAAAACTTTTTCGCAGAGGAGAGAAAATGACGCGTGCAGAAAAA